>WYDT01000002.1 GCA_013122435.1 Chloroflexi bacterium AL-N1 | reverse complement strand
TGGTGGTGTTAGGTCTGACGCTTTGGTGGGTCTGGCCCACCCGCGCACTGGTCGCAACCCATACTGAGGAGGTGCCGATCACTGCGGTGGCGGTGCGCGACCCACACGAGCTGGTGGTGGCGGGAACCCATACAGGCGAGTTGCTGCTCTGGCACCCTTTGACCGAAGAAGCACCATCTACCCGTACTACAGCGCATGGGAGTGAGGTGCGTGCGCTGGCGCTCAGTCCTGATGGACAATACCTGGTTTCGGGCGATCATCTGGGTACCATCATCCTTTGGGGTGTTCAGCATCACCAAACCCTCACCCAACGTGCCGCCTATCACCTGACCCAGCAGACCTTTGTCGAGTCGCTTGAGCAGCCGGGACGCCCCTTCTGGCGTATTGTTGAAACGATCCGCTTCAGTCACGATGGCCAATTGGTGGCTATCAGTGGTGCCGAAGGACAGGTGCTCATTATAGAGGCGACGACCGGGACAGTGCAGCACACCCTTCGTGTCCCTGAAATAGACAGTGACCCCGTTAAGTATCCGCCAGTGACGCAAGTTGCGTTTAATGCGGCGGGCACACACCTGGTTACTGGCACGATAGACAATCAGATCTCGCTCTGGGATGTCGCGTCGGGCAATCTTTTGGTTCAGTGGTCCCCGTGGGATAATACACCAACTCGCGCACTACACTTCTACCCCACGAATGAGGATATCTTACTTGTCACCCAAAAAGAGACCTCGATCTGGTCCACTACCACACAGCAGCGTCGTTGGAGTGGTGATATCGTCGCTTTTGATGTTCCGGCTCTGGTCTTTCATCCCCAACAACATGTGCTGGCCCGTGCAGGACCAAGCTATGCTGGGACCTTTACATCCGGGTTACCGCTAATTGGGCAACCGGATGGCATGATTTATCTTGAACGGTTAGACCCTGACCGATTGCATAATCAGGAGGGTCTCTGTCGCATTCCTGATCCAAAAACACAACAGGTGCGATCTTTTAGTCCTTGTCCGCAGGTAGAGACTCTGCAACGGTTACGTGGCCACCGGAATGTGGTCTTGGATGTAGCGTTCAGTGATGATGGACAGTGGCTCGTATCAGGAAGTCGAGACCAAACGGTGCGGTTGTGGCATCTCAACGTCCCATGATGTCGTGTAGCATGCGAAACGTCCGTCCCGCAAGGCCATCCTCAGCATTAGGCAGGGGATGGCCTTGCACGGCATATCATTCCATGCGTATACCACACACGTAACCTGCATGTGCTCAGATTCCTTCACACGAAAACAAGCCACACGTCTGAGGAACGCGGTGGTGCTGCCTACCGCGCCCGGATCGGCGCCGCAATTGTCGATCCGGTACTTTCTTCGCCTGTCCCCAAATATCACGGCATCCCAGCACGGATGTCACTAGCTCTTCAGCAAATCACGCTGCTTCTCAGCGGGGCTCGCTGGTAGCCAGCGAAGGTCGCTCGGCACGTTCAACGGTGATTTCCTCGAAGAGCAGCTGCAACGCGTGGTCATGACTCACGTGTGCCACCTCTGAATAGGCGCGGGCGATCCGATTCGCTGTGGCTGGACGCACATTCCCACCCCGCAAGAGGCGTTTATTCATCTCACGATAGTCGTATTTGGCGATCCGTGCGATGTCAGCCTGGCTGTGGCCGGAGCGCTCGATCTGATCTTTGGCTGTGTCTCTAAAACGATACATCTTCATAGTTGGTATATCTTACACGATAACACGATAAAACACAATTAAACCATAGCAAACCTTATGAAACCGCAGGTGCATGGGGTTGTTTGGTCCAATAGATGCAAAAAGACCAGGTCAGCCCTAAGCTCACCTGGTCTAAATTATTGTTGCTGAGTGTTATTGATGGTTTATTTGCAACAATTCGAGTTTGAAGTCCGCTAGAGTGAAAAGGTACTTCATAGTGGTGGTGTGGTCAGTCGCATGGCTGCTCGAGCACACCACATTGTACAATTACTCCTCAGTTGGTGCCATTTGACCTAATTCTGTCAATTCCTGTACAATCTGCGGAATAACCTCTTTGAGTTCATACGTTTGGCTGGCATTAATGTTGTTTAAGAGTGCTCTTTCTGTGCCAAGCTCTTCTTCGGGCAGCAGTGTGACATTGGTCTGCTCATTATGTTGAATTAAGGCAAAATTGGTATACGTTGGAAAGACTCGGAATAACTTCACCGTACCCTCTTCTCCTGCTTGATCATGTTTGGCTTGAAAATCCACCACACTTTGTGCTAACCAAGGGTCAGCAGAGAAACCAACAAACCGTAAACTGTCATCCTGGGGACCAAGAGTTGCCATCCCTTTCGCTTCTCCGTTCAGCAGCACTGGAAATTCCCAACGGTAAGTAGGCGCAAGCAATTGCTCTGCTTGCATGTCCGGCGTAAACTGAGCCGCATTTTGATAATCAAGATCGTACAGTTCGTAGGGTTGCCCTAGCGTAATCCCGGTAACTTCTTCCTCATTGGCAAAACCAAAATCCTGGGCAGTAAACTGAATTTGCTCAATCAGATTTGGTAAATCATTTTGTGCAGCGATTTCAGGGGGTTCAGATGCGACAGCTGGTGTGGTGATTGATTGCCGCCCTTGCAAGGCTGCTACGATCAGAACTACTCCCATAATCGCTGCTGATACAGTCAGGAATTGCTTCATCATAGTACTTCTCCCTTAGTAATGGCTAAAATTGAGGTTGACATTAATCACGAATATCCCAGATGGTCTTAACCCACTCGTGAGTTCCATTATCAACAAAGTCATCATAGGATAAAGAAGCAAAACGTCCCCTATTTAGAGGTAATGGATCAGCATAGTACACCGTTGCTGCTGACCCAGAGGAGTTTGAGTTATATCCTCGAACAACGACTGCATGAGCACCACCGCTACTCCAGTTCCAATGAACGTAAAATGGACGACCTGCATCAAGTTCTTGTACAACTGTCTTTGCCCCTAGCCAACCGTTCCATTCATCAGCATTGAATCCATAGCTACGGAGCGCAGATGCAGCTTCATGTAAGTATGCTCCTTGATTGGGGCAACCACTAAACACCTTATCGACAATAGCGCATTGTGATGCTGATGTTCCGTGCCAATTCATAATCATTTTGTTAGCAGCAGCCCAACACCAGTTAGATTGCTCCTGCCCATACAAAGAAACTCCTAGATACTTAGATCCCGCAAATGTCTCTCTTGGAGCCGTGGTAAAGGCCACTATACCAATAAGAAGCAAGGTAGCCGCGAACAATTGTGGGACATGGCGAACAGACCATCGTTTCATAGAGTCCTCCCTACAGTGACGACCATACAAAGAGAATAGTTCCTAGACTATCGACGACATTCCCGAATACAGCCCGACATAGCGGTACCAACGAACGGTTGTGAATGAGATGAAAAGACTGGAACGATAATATGGAAATGATGAGGTGTTTGGAATAAGAAAGAAAGCTATGACTTCAACCTCTCAAACACATACTACAACAGTGAATGGTATATAGAAATAACTTTTATAAATTTAATATTATGAAATATCAACTAAATAAGACTTATTTTATGGATATTTCATAGATCAGCCGCAGCTTGCACCAGTGTACGGGCTGGCGCAAGGCTAAACGATGCTCGCTGACGCTCGGCCTTGCCGCTCAGCCCGTGTACCTCCATTGTGCTGCGGCGCTGTGCCGTGGTGCTTCGTTCTCGCTTTCGTCTCGGAGGTTTGTTATGTCTCGTTTTGCTGCTCCCTGTTGTCCCTGTGGGGCTGGTTGGGGTTCGTTTCAGTGTCGGTGTGGTCGGGCGTTGTCTGCTGTCGCTCCGCGTGCGTGGGGTGGTGGTGCTGTGGGCGTGGCCGTGGCCGCGTCGCGTCGGGCACCGTCCGGTCTGGTGGCCTGGTGTGTGTTTGGTGTGTGGGCCTCGGCGGTGTCCTTCGCGCAGGCCTGTCCGGGCTTGTTTGGCGTGGTCCCGCCGGTGGTGCGTCGGCGTGGGGCGTTGTGGGTCGTGTCGGTGCCGGTGTCCTCCTGGCTCTAGCGCGGTGGCCGGGGCGTCCTGCGGGGCGTCTCGGCCTTTTGTGCATGTCCTCTCCGGCTGGGGTGTCGCGCAAGCGGGGCGGTGGCCGAGTGGGGGCACCCGCGTAGAGGGTGGGCGGGTGGAGCGCGGATCGCCCCCGAGGCTACCGCCGTTCTGTGCTCCTCCTCGTTGCTCTGGGGAGGTCCTGGCTGACGCTGGCCAACCGTGCGAGCTGTCCTTGGGTCGGTGGCTCAATGTGGCGTTGGTGCAACCGCTGCTCGACGAGTTGTTCCAGATAGAGCGGGCGATGTTCGTGTGGCAACACTTCCGCAACCAGCCACGTACGCAAGGCCACTTGATCGGTCCTGGTCGCACGGCGAAAGCCATAGAGTGCGCGAAACGCTCGTTTATGGGCACGGGCCCGCCGGCCGTGCCCATCGTAACGGGATAACGCTGCTGGTGGCAATCCCAATTGCTGGGCAATGTGCACGACGATAGCAGGGGGGATGTCTGCGCTACGTTCAGGGAAGCGCCCCTCATGCTGAAACCATTTCAATGCGGTTGCTTTGCCAAGATGATTGTGATCCGCATTCTCGCCGAGCCATGCAATTTCCGGGGGTACGAAGGTAAAGTGTGCGATGAGTTCATCGATATCCCATTGCTGTTTCAGCAAACCTACTCCTTATGGGTATTCGTTTTTCCGAGATGTAGGTTTCATTATCCTGCCAGAACGGCAACGATGACCAGGTTGCTTTCACGTAGCGCTGGCGTGGCCACTCCTCGCACGTTTGTTAAACAACCCCCTACATATACTCTGTGTGTACTATAAATGCATCTGTGTTAAACATATGTCGGTGATACCTGGGTCTGCCCACCAAATATCAAGTTTACACAAGGTGGAGCTAAGGGTCCGCAAACAACGCAATATATATCTGTTAACATGGTCTGACAATGCACTAAAGCACCTTAAGGAGGACGCACCCTATGACCGATGGACGCAACCGTAGCAGCATTCGACCAGGCATGAAAGTTTCCATTGTACTCAAGCAGGATCAGCGTACCGGCAATCTCACCGAAGGAATCGTCAAGGATATTCTGACGAAATCAACCAGCCATCCGCATGGTATCAAGGTGCGCCTTACAGATGGGCAAGTGGGGCGTGTCAAGCAGATTGAGCAGGAGTAATTTTTCAGCGTGCCGGAGCTAACGGTGGGATACACACTGCCAGGGTTCTGTACGTTGAGGCGATTTGAATGGGAAACAAGATTAAATGCTTCAGCTTCCTGAGGGTTAAAGATTGGTTTCGTCGTGTACCAAGTGTTCTGTGTGGTCGTGTGTCTGCAATAAGTGGTCGATCCTCTTTCACCCTCGACAAGACCCATAATCTAATCCAAGCTGTTTAGACATTTCATGATCTGATTTTTTTAGAATCCTCACGTAAAATACGCAAAACATAGTTTAAGGAGGTTCAAGAAACGCTTGTTTCTGAACCTCCGCTGGTATCGATAAATGGAATCTGCGTATCGTTAATCTATTTTCAGGTTAACGGTACGCTCTTGGTCCTCCAGTGCCCGCCCAAAGATCGCCAGCGTGGGTGCCCACAATCCAATGAAGATGCCTAAGCGTTCTGCCTGATCGAGATTATCCCCCCGACGAGTAAACCACGCGACGATACTCAGGACGATCGAAGCCATCGCAGCGATGTACGCCATGTCCGATGTGACATTAAGTTGGTGTAATGCTTTAATCACAAAATCCTCCAAATAATATATACGTCTACAACCTCTTATACTACGCATAATGTGGCAAACCGTATGTCAACATTTAGGTGGTTCCCATATGAGAGAGATTGGCACAACACCCTGGTTTCAAACCATAGATTAGCGTCGGTATTGTATGGATCATCCCTATGATCGTCAATACCAACCATGCCAACACCGTAAAACAGTCCAAACAACTACTTAGAGTGTTCCCTTAGGACGACTACATCCTGTATACTGCAACACCTGATCACGACGACCGACTCTGGCCTGCAGATTATCGCATGTTTACCACGAACCCTCTCAATCTGGCCTATGGTGCACTGGGAATTTTACTGTACCTCCATGAACGCCAGGTGGCGATACCTACATACATGGTCGATCGGGACCTTCAGCATCACACAGATATTCAGAATTATCCGCCGGGTCTCTTTGTGGGGTTAAGCGGTATCGCATGGTGATTAGCGGAATTAGGCTTCCCGGCAGAGTCAGAACACACCATGCAGCAAGCCTATGAGTCTCCCCTACGCTACGCAAGCGACGATCTCTTCTACGGATCTACCGGATGAGGGCTTACCAGTCTCTACTTGTACACCAAAACACAAAACGACATGTATCTAGAGCAGACCTGTGCAGCAGGGAAGCATTTAATAACACAGGCACGTCCAGCAGAGGTTGGCTATCACTGGCAAGCACCTGATGGCTTTATCTATCATAGTTTTGCCCACGGCACAACTGGTATCGCCTTATTTCTCTTATATTTATATCACTATACCAAAAACCAGGTCTATGTGGATTATGCCATTGTGGGGATGGAGTACGAAATCTCGCAGGCTATCACAGCAGATACGTATATAGTCTGGTATCGATCCGATAGCCCATTATGATCGCTGTACTGGCGTTATGGCAACGCTGGGATTGGCAGTGCGCTTATTCGCTTTGCGACACTCTTACACGACGATCGGTACCGGAAACTGGCCGTCAAAGACGCAAATTATAACATAGTGAAATACATGGTCTCTCTTGGTCAGTTTGTGGGTCTAAGTGGCATTGGCGAGTTTCTGCTCGACATGTATGTATTTACGGATGAGTTCGCATACCTATTCCATGCCCAATCCCTGGAAACTCATCTTGATCTGTTTGCAGTCAAACGACCAGAAGGCTGGGTGTTTCCCGGTGAGGAATTGCTTCGTTTGATCGATGATTATGCACCGCTTACAACAGCCGAAGGGCCGCTTGTTTTATAATTTTGATGCCCAACTCTATCCTTCATTGGACCTGATCGCGAAACAGGATGCGTTATGAAACAGCTTTTACGGGTGGTTGCGACACAACAACCATTCTTTCTGATAGTGCTCCTGATCAGTATTGCTGGCCATGTCGTATTTACGATTGTCGATCCCGTGCTGATCAAATATTTATTTGATGAAGGGTTACTTGAGCGCAATCACACCGGATGTGTCGTGGTTTCTATCGTATTTGTCTTCTTCGGTGCAGGTATTTGGTTGGTCTTTTTTCTTCAGACCATCCTCATGCAAAAGCTCAAAAACCGTATTACACAGCATCTGACCTTGAAAATGGTTGCGTACTATTACACAAGGCCCTATCAGCACATCGTTGATCACGATAGTGGCTACATGCTTTCACGAGTCTATGATGAACCAGCGACGATTGCGTCCGAAGCCGTTGACATGGTCATACAAATGCACGTCTATAGCCTGATCTGTATCGCAGCATTGCTGGTATCCCTTTATCTTTCGTGGGAATTGACCCTCTTTCTTTTGTTCATTGTTCCCATGCTATATTACATATCAACCACTTTTCGTAGCCGGATCAAACAAAATCACAAGAGGAGCAAGAACAAGAAGCTCAGGTCCGGCACGTAGTGACAGCTTCTGTGCGTGCCTATAAAACGGTCAATGTTTTCCAGCTTACTCAGACGGTGCAGCATAAGATCGCTGATCAGCTTGCTCAGTATCTTACTGTGGTATTCGCCCGCGTGAAACGTACGGGGATTTATCAGACCTCAAGTACTATCACCCTGTCATTTGCCGAAGCCATCGTCCTCATTGCGGCGGGGTTTGTCGTAGTGACCAGGTCATTGACTATCGGCGTTCTGATGGGCTTTATGGGTGCTTTCTGGAAGTTAATAGGCGCAGCGAATAATCTGATTGCGGTCTGGTCGAATGCAGCTAAAGTGACCGGGTATGCTGAACGCATGACAGAGTTTGAGCACATGGCACAACCCTGCCACCCTCAAAGCCATACCACCTTTAGTCTTGCCAATGCACCACTCGGGTACCCGCACCATACGATCCTACACAACATCCATCTCGAGATTCGTCCTCGGGAAAAATGTTTAATCGTCGCTCCAAACGGGTGTGGCAAATCGACCTTAGCCCTCGTGATGAGTGGGCTTTTAGCACCACAACATGGCATCATACGACAACCGGGTATTAAAGCAATCAGTGCCATGTGAACACCCTTTCATGCCTGGTACCATCGCCGAACATGTTCAATACGATACCCTAACACTAGCACAGCCACAACGCTATACTCAGTTAATTGCTGCGTTTGGCTTACAGGATATAGTGGACCGTGAAATACTGGATGATCTTTCTGAAGGAGAAAAGAAAAAGGTCCAGGTCATACTCACGCGATTAAAAGAGGCCGACCATTATATCTTCGATGAACCACTAGCTCATGTGGATAGTGCCCGCAAAGCGGTGATAATGGAGCATATTTTTACAATACTGTACGACAAAACTAATCATTATGATTATGCATGGCGACGAGCAATACCATACACACTTTGATCGTGTTCTGGCACTGCCACACATACATGAACAACCCCTATCGCTCGCTACAAAACCGTCGTAAACTGCATTGCTGGTTTTTTTCAGTCAGATGATCATGGCACACGAATGTCTGATGATATCTGCATATAATCATAGCGTACACGCGCACGCTGCATCTCACTCCGATATTGGGTTGCCCAGGCTGCCAGCGTGTGAATCGGCGGAATCAAAGTTTCCCCAACCCTGTAAGCGTATATTCGACACGGATCGGCATTTCAGGATAGGCTGTCCGCTGTACTAAGCCATCTCGTTCGAGTTGACGCAGTTTTTCTGCTGACATGCGCTGTGAAATGCCCTCAATACGGCAGCACAACACCCCAAAACGATGGATGTCCTCACTCAAATAGATCACAATCAAAACACTTCACTTATCGCCTATACGATCCAGAATGTCCCGGAGAGGACAACCATCCTGATCTACCGTTGATACTGCCGCAAAATTACAATCTGCGGTTAAAGGAAAGCCTCGTGTATGTTGGTGATTTTCGCGATCCCGCGAGCTTACAGGAGGCATTTGCACAGGCCCGACGACTCCTACTCATTTCTACCGACAACCCTGGTCCCGACCGGGTGCTGCTCCATCGTAATGCTATTGATGCGGCACAGAAAACGGGTGTGGACCATGTCTTATATACGAGTTTGAGTAATCCAGATGCCACCGCTACCTGCCACGTGGTAGCGGACCACGCCCACACCGAAGCCTATCTGCAAGAGTCGGACATACCCTATACTATTCTGCGGAACAACATCTATGCCGAACCAGTACCCATGCTGATTGCCAACGCGTTTCACAACCAACCCATTGAATTACCGGAAGATGCGCCAGTAGCCTATGTCACACGACACGATCTGGCCGACGCAACTGCTCACCTGTTGATGCATGGTGGCTATATTAATGAGATACTTGACCTCACCAGACTAGAGGCACTCACGATTACATAAGATGAGCGAACAACTGCAAAGCATAATGCGACAGCCGACCGAACGTCACATCATTTCTGATGCAATCTATTGGGATCGACTGATCCAAGCAGGCATGTCAGAGGAGGGGGCTGGCATGATTCTGAGTGGCTTTGTCGCCATGCACGAAGGCCGATTTGCTCCAGTCACACCAACGCTCGATCCCTGCTTGGACGCCCTCCACATGCCGTTGCAGCAGTGCTACGCCAGGCATATACAACCATGACAGTGACCGATTAGCTAAAAAAACGAGCTATATCCGAACGACTACAATTTTGCAAGGCCAACCTCCCCGAATTTCGCGCACTATAACGTTAATATACAATAGAGGTGTCGGATTGCCATGTGTACATAGGACGCGTTGCATATGGGAGGCCGGGCAGCCCACACCCAGACTCACCACAAGTTTTGGACAGTGGCTAGCGACAGAGTAACGCAAAAACCATGCAAAACAGCGTTTCTGAGCAGGGCTTTCGCAAATCGATGGTTAAAAGTCTCCAAACGGGCCATGGACATAATTAGGTGTAAAGTCTTTAGAAAATAAATAATTGATGGAGATGAGAAAGAGAATCACTCGCAACTTTACAGGGTTTTGGCGCACGAATCGAGTTTCGAGAAGGCACGGTTTGTGGTATAATGGCAGTGTATGGATGGCTTCACAGGACGGCTTGTGCGCCACGAAACGTACCCATCCCGACCTGGAACTACCCTTAAGTACGTTAAAAATCGGGATCTACACATCTTTCGACTCGCCACAGAGTACTGAAACATCATATAAGTCATCTGTCAGGAGAAGATTACGATTCTACACATCTTTCGACTCGCCACAGAGTACTGAAACAACACTCTCGTATGATACTGTCCAGAACGTGGTTTTCTACACATCTTTCGACTCGCCACAGAGTACTGAAACTGTAGAGCCGCAGGCATGAGTGCCTGGATTTGCAGATCTACACATCTTTCGACTCGCCACAGAGTACTGAAACGTAGCTTGTGTAGATGTGGCGCGATTTTTCTGTTGTTCTACACATCTTTCGACTCGCCACAGAGTACTGAAACCCACACTGAACATTCTCTACAAAGAGCACACCATGATCTACACATCTTTCGACTCGCCACAGAGTACTGAAACCACAGTACGCCATACTAGATGATATGAAAGTTATTTCTACACATCTTTCGACTCGCCACAGAGTACTGAAACCGTTTTCTTGTCTTGCTGCTTGCGTGAACGACTGCATCTACACATCTTTCGACTCGCCACAGAGTACTGAAACAGAACAGCAGCGAGGGCGTACCTGCGGAGGTAGGTTCTACACATCTTTCGACTCGCCACAGAGTACTGAAACTTCTTGGTGGGTTGTTTACTCACCATAAGATATCTCTCTACACATCTTTCGACTCGCCACAGAGTACTGAAACGAGGCATACCATAAAATTCAGCATCGGCGAATGCTTCTTCTACACATCTTTCGACTCGCCACAGAGTACTGAAACCAGATAACCGCACAGGCGATCAGTGCGAAGAAAATATTCTACACATCTTTCGACTCGCCACAGAGTACTGAAACTGTCATTGGTGGGGACTGCACTGACATTTAATGGGGTCTACACATCTTTCGACTCGCCACAGAGTACTGAAACCACGGGGGGCGGAGGTGTCTAATGGAAGGCATTATTATCTACACATCTTTCGACTCGCCACAGAGTACTGAAACCTGAACAACCCGCTCTTCTAAAGGAAGAGACAAAAGTCTACACATCTTTCGACTCGCCACAGAGTACTGAAACTCAGCGACAGACTCTACCGAGTCTGTCGTTTGTGTTCTACACATCTTTCGACTCGCCACAGAGTACTGAAACTCGGGACACAAACAGAGGGACAGTATACTGATAGCATCTACACATCTTTCGACTCGCCACAGAGTACTGAAACATAGGTTGGAATTTTCGGGATATGGTATTTGATCAGTCTACACATCTTTCGACTCGCCACAGAGTACTGAAACCGTTAATAAGGCTATTTCTGTGACCAAGACGAGCATCTACACATCTTTCGACTCGCCACAGAGTACTGAAACTGCAGCGGGATGCTTTAAGGTCGTTGACGGTCGTATTGTCTACACATCTTTCGACTCGCCACAGAGTACTGAAACCTGTAAGGATATCCGTGATTTCAAGCGTGATTCGCTCTACACATCTTTCGACTCGCCACAGAGTACTGAAACTCTAGTGGAGGTTAGAGATGGTACTACCTAAAGTATCTACACATCTTTCGACTCGCCACAGAGTACTGAAACGAGCCACTATCCCCCACAATCATAAGGTGGGGGTAGTCTACACATCTTTCGACTCGCCACAGAGTACTGAAACCTCTACACAGGTTGAGTATCTGCTTTACAAAGACATCTACACATCTTTCGACTCGCCACAGAGTACTGAAACTTCGCCTGCTTAGCGACCGAAACCTGACGAATACGTCTACACATCTTTCGACTCGCCACAGAGTACTGAAACTCGGGAGTGCCGCAGGGTCAGTCTGTGCCCCCGCTTCTACACATCTTTCGACTCGCCACAGAGTACTGAAACGTGTACAGCAATTATTTTCCACAACAACCACAGGAGTCTACACATCTTTCGACTCGCCACAGAGTACTGAAACAAGGCTCTGATAATCAATGATATCAGAGACTTCCGCCATCTACACATCTTTCGACTCGCCACAGAGTACTGAAACTTGATCCGGCAAAGCTGGCGCTGTTTGAAGCCTCGATCTACACATCTTTCGACTCGCCACAGAGTACTGAAACAATAGTCGTTGATATCGTTGGGGCTATTGAAATTTGTCTACACATCTTTCGACTCGCCACAGAGTACTGAAACTCGACGCGGATGTCCGTGATTTCAAGCGTGATTCGCTCTACACATCTTTCGACTCGCCACAGAGTACTGAAACGCTTTGCATATCCGTCACGACATGCACATTTTGCATCTACACATCTTTCGACTCGCCACAGAGTACTGAAACATCGGATACCCAGTCGGGAACAAGTTTATCACCGTTGTCTACACATCTTTCGACTCGCCACAGAGTACTGAAACACCATTGATAATACCTTCAAGTACTTCATTACCTCTCTACACATCTTTCGACTCGCCACAGAGTACTGAAACTTCGTTAGCTCTACCAGACCTGTAAAGTACTTCTCCTACACATCTTTCGACTCGCCACAGAGTACTGAAACTCATCATCAGCCCACATTAGCTGCTTCTTTCTTTTGTTCTACACATCTTTCGACTCGCCACAGAGTACTGAAACTTATAAGAGTATTTTGATAGCTTGAACACACCACATCTACACATCTTTCGACTCGCCACAGAGTACTGAAACTTGGGGTACCCGCCTGGGCGGTGTATTTTTTCGTTATCTACACATCTTTCGACTCGCCACAGAGTACTGAAACCCGTAGGTACTGGCGTTGGTGCTTCTGGCACGGGTTTCTACACATCTTTCGACTCGCCACAGAGTACTGAAACTCGTTGCCCCGCTCCCATCCGTGGCGAACGGGCGCGTCTACACATCTTTCGACTCGCCACAGAGTACTGAAACCTGATGACATGACATACGAACATGACACAACTGCTTCTACACATCTTTCGACTCGCCACAGAGTACTGAAACTGAGCATCCTGGGCGAACGACTCGCTGACGAGATGGTCTACACATCTTTCGACTCGCCACAGAGTACTGAAACACATTGAGCAAAACGCCCTGATCCAGCAGCAGACTTTCTACACATCTTTCGACTCGCCACAGAGTACTGAAACTGTGCTATGCTATTCGTCCTGTTATATTCTGTAGTATCTACACATCTTTCGACTCGCCACAGAGTACTGAAACGAAAGGACGAGCGGGTGATAATCAACACCGTAGCGTCTACACATCTTTCGACTCGCCACAGAGTACTGAAACAATTCGCAACGATTTCCTGATTACAATCAGGACATTTCTACACATCTTTCGACTCGCCACAGAGTACTGAAACAGCACAACCCTAGCAGCACTATCCGACTTATTTTCGGTCTACACATCTTTCGACTCGCCACAGAGTACTGAAACGTAATAGATTGCCGACCAGTTGAATGAGTCCGTCTTGTCTACACATCTTTCGACTCGCCACAGAGTACTGAAACGCTTTCGATTGTCCGTGAAGACCGTGTCGTGCGCCTCTACACATCTTTCGACTCGCCACAGAGTACTGAAACTGGGCGTCGGCTTTCTCATAGCCGACGAATGGGGAATCTACACATCTTTCGACTCGCCACAGAGTACTGAAACTAAATCGTTCTATATGGTACCCCTAGCGAAAGGCTTCTACACATCTTTCGACTCGCCACAGAGTACTGAAACTTTTACGTCGGTGATGTGTTGCATAAAGCACTTTATTTCTACACATCTTTCGACTCGCCACAGAGTACTGAAACTCGCCTATGCCCCGCTGGAGCAGATTCAGCAGCAATTCTACACATCTTTCGACTCGCCACAGAGTACTGAAACGTGACCACATCCACACTGGGCCGCTGGGTAGATATAATCTACACATCTTTCGACTCGCCACAGAGTACTGAAACAGTGAGATACTTTGGTTCGTCTCGGTCGTATCTATTCTACACATCTTTCGACTCGCCACAGAGTACTGAAACCTTTTCGAGAGAAACAACCCCGCCGTTGAAATGATCTACACATCTTTCGACTCGCCACAGAGTACTGAAACTTCACGAAGGCGACGATCGTCACGGTATGGAGATACTGGTCTACACATCTTTCGACTCGCCACAGAGTACTGAAACCGCGCTACAACACAGGGAAAGGCGCCACCACCAAAGTCTACACATCTTTCGACTCGCCACAGAGTACTGAAACGTCGTCGCGCGCAAGGTTAAATGGACATCGCACACTGTCTACACATCTTTCGACTCGCCACAGAGTACTGAAACTTCAGCGGTTGAGCATGGGCAGTTGGAAGAAGTAATCTACACATCTTTCGAATCGCCACAGAGTACTGAAACGATATTGTGGACATCGAGAATACAATGAGGGAGCTTGATCTACACATCTTTCGACTCGCCACAGAGTACTGAAACTCACGAACGGATACATGCTGTTGACATCGTAGCAGTCTACACATCTTTCGACTCGCCACAGAGTACTGAAACTGTTCCTGGTAGGGGAACAGGGCAGGCTCTTCTTCTTCTACACATCTTTCGACTCGCCACAGAGTACTGAAACTCAGGCAGCGCAATGGCGGTGATCGCCATGTGGCGGATCTACACATCTTTCGACTCGCCACAGAGTACTGAAACAGATCAAGCGATGGGCGGGAATGGTGGCCAGGTGGTTCTACACATCTTTCGACTCGCCACAGAGTACTGAAACTTTACATATAGTGGAGGTTTAGTATTATTGTTTGAATCTACACATCTTTCGACTCGCCACAGAGTACTGAAACTAGTTGTTTGGATTCGTTCGCGTTTCATGTCACGCTTCTACACATCTTTCGACTCGCCACAGAGTACTGAAACCCCTTCACTCTGATAGGCGACCAGCCGATTGCGCGGTCTACACATCTTTCGACTCGCCACAGAGTACTGAAACAGTTTTGCGCTTATCTGCTTAGCAAGCAGATAAGGTTCTACACATCTTTCGACTCGCCACAGAGTACTGAAACACCACTGAACATATGCAGTGTGGAAGCTAATATAGTTATCTACACATCTTTCGACTCGCCACAGAGTACTGAAACCTAGTAGTAACGTAACCACCTAAAACATTAACAAATCTACACATCTTTCGACTCGCCACAGAGTACTGAAACTTTTCTGCCAAGAAGCGCTTGAGTTGTCCAACTGTCATCTACACATCTTTCGACTCGCCACAGAGTACTGAAACCAAGCTTACGTTGATGGCTTACTGGAGGAGTAGTATGTCTACACATCTTTCGACTCGCCACAGAGTACTGAAACTGTCTGTTATATACATTTTTGTAACTGAGACCAGTGTCTACACATCTTTCGACTCGCCACAGAGTACTGAAACTGTAGTGATGCGTGGTAACGATGCCAGCACCCCAAATCTACACATCTTTCAACTCGCCACAGAGTACTGAAACAGAACTGTGCGAGATCTTCTGACGTTCCAGGCTCATCTACACATCTTTCGACTCGCCACAGAGTACTGAAACTCATTATCATTCCGTTAGACGGCGACGAAGTAATCTTTCTACACATCTTTCGACTCGCCACAGAGTACTGAAACAATACCTAATCTCCCAATACGGGAAGATCAGACATTTCTACACATCTTTCGACTCGCCACAGAGTACTGAAACTGTTATACTTACCGCTGTCATCAAACATCTCACGGCCTACACATCTTTCGACTCGCCACAGAGTACTGAAACATTTCGTTTCGTTCTTCGAGCGTGACAACGCTGAATCTACACATCTTTCGACTCGCCACAGCATATCTGAGAGACCAAAGTTTCGAATCGTCAGGCCACTCCGACCAATGCTGATGTAATGACATCATCATACTCTGGGCGATGAAACCTCACGACTATCAAATATAGATAGCAAAAACAAACCAGGCAAGCATTGCGCGTACCTGGTTACTGTTTGTATTAAGAGAAATACTTTCCGTTATCTCTTTTTTGGTAGCAGCACGACAAAACAACGCCATGTGCCTGTATCAATTATCCCCATGAGCACGTGCTACGTTTGCATAATCTCCCCGTAAGCGCCCCTCTGCTACTTGCCTCCATACTAAGCATTATGGGCAATAGCCCAACGCTTTCGTCGCGCATCTTGTATGTCTTGAAGGGTCACATACCCATCTGGGCTTAGCCTCAGGGTGTTTTGACCACACTCATTACACCATTCAATTTTGCCCTGCCGCGTGAGAATAGCCAGATACTGGGACAGTTCCTTGAGGGACATATGCAAAGACTGCGCTATACACTCAATAGAAACACTTTCATGTTGCTGATTCGTTGTCATCATATCAACCATGTCTAAAACGTCCAAAATGTGGGTTGCTACTAGTGCCACGTTGTGGTCCTTTCTTTGCGTACCCACTCCCGCCATCTCATCAGCACAAAGTATGCTATAACAAAGGGTACCACGCACATAGACAAGAAAAACCGACAAGAAGCTGTCGAATTGATTGCGGCACGATAGCGAAACTAGTACGAAATTGCAAATATTCACTGCTGTAAAACTTCCATAACAAACCATGTGATACCCTGTCTAACACCCTATTCAGCTCGAGTAATGCACGTATGACACCAAGGCGATCAGGCAATGTAGATATGATGGTTGTATGTTTATCATCTTGGTTAAGACGTGACACAATAGCTTTTGCTAGACCGCATCAAAGTGGATTGTAATCAGACCAGCGGCCAGATCGGCATGAGCGTGGAGCATAACATGATCAGATCAAGAGCTACCTTGATACCCTGCCAACACCTCGACGTGGCTTACGGCTGCCGCAATGGTGACAGGAAGATTGTAGCCACCATTGTGAACCGAGAACACCTGGCAGGCTAGCTGATGCGCCAGATCAAGGACAAGCATAGTTAAGCGGCGAAAGTCATCATCAGTCCAATTGCTGATGTCACGCCCACAGTCATCGATATGGGCATCATAGCCGGAGAAGATACAGATCAGATCAGGGTGCCAGGGCAGTTGGTTAAGCGTTTCTTCAACAACTGACAGACTTTCGTGTGCCTGGTAGAAACGACCAGCCAAACCCATCTGCTCACCAAACTCGTCGCTGTAGGCTGCATTCAACAACGGGATGTTGCCGTGACCAACCGCTGCCGCAGCGCTGGTCATTCCCTGCGCCAGACCAACTGCCCTGGCCATATAGAGGTCGGCAGCGCTGTGAATGCTGATGCAATAGACCGATGGGTCGCTGGCAAAAATGGTCTGTGTGCCATCACCATGATGATGATCCCAATCAACAATGAGCACCCGCGCAAAGCCACAACCCTGAGCATAACGCACGGCAGCAGCGAGTGGGTGCAATACACAGTAGTTGTGTCCCGAATCGGGATATGTGTGGTAACCACCAAAAATAAAACAGTAGGCGCGATCAAGGTTGCCTGCACGCATTATATCGATAGCTGTCTGCATACCACCAGACTGTCGCAATACCCCGGTAAACAATGCTCCATACCCACACATTCGAGCCTTAAGCTGGGCAGTTGCGGCAGTGGCGTACCGGCGGCCATCAGGCGTAATTGGTTCAGATAAGTTGCTTCGTGAACCCGCAAGAACTCGTCTGCTGCAGCCTGACGGATCGGGATACTCAAGTAATTGCACAGTGCGTTGGCAAGCGCTTCACGTACACTTTGAAAATAGGGCCACGAAAACCAACCGACTCAATCGCTTTACCCGGCTTTGAGAGCAGGGCTGTCTCTGGATGGAGATAGGTTGCAAAGGTTACCATTCAGACATTGTAGCATGGGAGGCAGAGGCATAGCAGGAGAAAGGATGACAAAACAACCAGATACTGATAAAACCGCTATCTCGTCGTTTGTCATCCTGAATGCTCAAAAAGCGCACATCACCGATCAGGGGTATGTGCTTCAGACTCAACCACAAATGGGTCACTAAAACGCGGATCGGTGATAAACTGCTCGTCCGTCAAGCTTTCCAGAAACTCGATTATGTCCGCACGCTCCTGATCGGTCAGGACAAACCCTGGGACGAAGCCACTCTTGTTGGGATTCAGGCGACCATCACCAGCGTGTGGGCCAGAGGTGATATTACGCCCTCCATCCTCATAAAAACGAATCACGTCTTCCAACGTTTCGATACTCCCATCGTGCATGTACGGCCCAGTCAACTCGATATTCCGCAATGTCGGCGGGCGAAAACGTCCCATGTCCTCTGGATCACCAGTTATCTCGTGCAGCCCTGTATTGCCACGCGGATATGCTCCCGTCCCATCAATATTGTAGAGACCGGTGTTTTCAAATGGTGTGTTCTTGAACGTGGTGTTGCGGTGACGTGTCGAATTGGTGAAGTTAAAACCATTATGACAATGGTGGCACTCCAATTCCTCCGACAAGAACAGATTCAACCCTCGTATGGCCGATGGTGATAATGCACTCTTGTCACCGCCATACACATACTGATCATATGGTGCGTTGCCAGAAATAAGGGCACGTGAAAAAGAGGCCAGTACTTTCACCAGATTGCTCCAGGTGACTGGATCGTCCTCATCTGGGAATGCCTGTGCAAAACGCTCCTGATACATCGGATCGTCGATAAAGCGCTGTAAGACTTCATCCTCGTGACCAGAAACACCTAGCTCGTGTGGAAACTCACCGAAGACAGGCACCAGGAGCTGACGCTCAAGCTCGGTCAATGTCGGACTGGACCAGGTCAATGTCGCATTGTAGGCAACATTTGTAAGGGTCGGGGAATTGCGTAGATGACTCTCACCGGTCGAGCCAACCGACTGTGCTTTTGCATCGGTAAAAGCTATTTCCTGGAAGTGACACGCTGAACAGGACTGGGTTTGATTTGCCGATAGCCGTTGATCATAAAAAAGAAAGCGACCCAGTTCTACTTTCTCCTCGGTCATGGGATTATCATCGGGCACGGCTGGCAGGGGAAAACCCTCTGGCAATTGCCAGTCGTAGGTCTCTTCAGCAAGATCAACATCGGCATACGCCGACTCTGCGCTATGATCGTGGTTGCGATGGTCGTGTCCTGTGTGATCGTGGCTGGTATGACCATATTGAGGGAACAGTACAGCACCACCCAATCCACCACCCCACATCAATACACCGACGCCAAGTCCCACACCACCAGCACGCACAATCGGCTGACAGGCCAGGCTATTGCCTAATACCAGCGTCACAAAACCAGCGAGTTCCAGGGCTTTGCTGGCTATCAAAGACCAATCGATAGGCTCAGGCTGATCGGCGAATGGTATTGCCACCATCTGAGTCAGGACCCAGAGGACGACAACACCACCCGAAAGCGTCAATCCACCGACTCTCAGTGCAGAGGTGGGCCAGCGCCAGAAGACGCCAGCCCAAACTACCTGCACGATGCCGAGTAGACCAAAGAAAAGGCCATGGGCAGGTGCATGCGCGTAATGATATGGTGTAATCACCAGATGTACCACGCCAGCACCTAAGAGACAACCTATCGCAAGGATACGCAGCATTGCTAGCTCCATGTATCTAGTCGATCCGGAAAAAGACTTGGTTGACACAATCATCGATGCAAACACCTTCCGCCAGATCAAGAGCAAAATTACTGAACAGATCGGGACAGTCAGGATCTTCTGTGCCAGACATACAGCCAGGTGGTTGTGGTGTATTTTCGTTCAGGTTTATTCCTTTCAGTAATGAACCAATGTCAGCAATGATCACACTTTCCTGTGGATTGTAATTGTCCAGCGTGATAGTTGACAAGTTCGGTCGCATACAAGGTTCGGCTGGTGGCTCAGTGCTATCGGGCGATGCACATCCGGTGCTGCCAAGATGGATAAACCAACTTGTCAACTGTTCGTCTGCACTATGTCCTGGGCCTTCGGCTCCTTCACCAATAGCCGTATCACTGCCGTGTTCACCCTCTGCCATTCCTTCGCCAGCTGCTTCTGTTGCCGCATCTGCCAGACTCATATCGATACGTACAAATTTGTATCCAGCCTGCCAGCTCCACCACATTGCGGGCAGATTCAAGGGTGAAGGTGCAACAGTAGTATCCAGATGATTGAGATCAAAAGGAACGCCCAGATCGAATTTCACCTGTGTGTATTGACCGGGAGGAACGGTACCAACCACGATAGAGCGAGTATCTTCATTCCCTGTTGAACACCCTCCCGAAGCATCCTCAAAATCGAGGAGGGCTACATTCTCGTGCTGCCATAGGCCATCCTGCTCAAGTTCCAGTGGTGTTTCGATCCCATCCGCTGTAATAAGCTGGATGTTTGAGACATAGAAACGTGCGTCTGTGAAGGTAATCGTATTATCACCAGCACCGATGTTGGTATATTCCGTCGCGCATGCAATATCTTCACCGTTGGCCTGAAGTGCAAATTGCAGGGTGATATCACCCTCGGTGTTGTTGGCCGTTGCACCACAGCCAGCTATCACAAAGACAAACACCGCTACAAAAGACAGTACCGCTATTCTCTTTATCATAAGTAAGACTACTCCTGTATTGACATAGATCACAAAATACAACCAAATGCTATTTCTTATATGAGATGGCATCGGTACGTACTCAAACATGTGTTGTCTGTGTAACGAAGGTAGAATTAATGCACGAAGCGTGGAGGTGGGGTTGGTGGCTTAGAGGATAACAAAGGAATAAAGAAAAAACGTATGCTGAGAAGTATCATCAAAAGTGATAAAAAACTTACCAGTCCATTGCCAATAGGTAAGACGTCGATAAATACGATTGTTGCGATATTTGTCTGTGAATCGTGTAATGATGTTTCCTGTCCCGTAGAAACAAAGAATGTAGATAGATATGTTACAGCAGGATCACGGGGTTCAGTCGATTTATGGATAGTTAAATCACAAAAGAATAGCGTACTGCTGGCTTTTTCAATCTGCGCTGGTTGCGTTATCCGATGCATAATCGCACAGTGAATAATGCAGATGAGTGGATTGAGTACGGCAAGTATCAGCACCATCAGTAGAAGGAGCAATGTGGTGCGCCTATATTGTGGAGATAGATATTTCCGTATGTATCTATAGTTTACACGCAACATACTGTATTGTTTGTGAAAATACTCACCAATTTATAGACAGCACTAGTATACCATATCTGCAAAAGACGAAGACCCAAATATTAATTGTTCGTTGCTCTCTTTTGCTACTGATCCATGCTATAATGCTCGACGTACTCAAATTTGTGAGAGAGTTCACATGTTTCAGCGATGGAAGCCTGTCGATACGCATAAACGCCGCATATGACATGCCTGTCATCGCTGTCTACACAGCCAGACCGTCGCAATCACGGCACATACCATCATTCTGTTTATCGCCTTGTTTGGCCCACTGGTGTGCATTATTCATTGTCATCTTTTACCGATTCTACCAACTCCTAACACGACGACAATAACCTCTGCGTATTTTTGTCAAATCCTGGCAGTATCAGTTGTAGACGAGTCTCGCCCTTCGTCAACTCCACAACTTCCGAATAGCATTCATCCATTACCTCCGGGTACGTTACTCAGTTTATTTGTGTCTTTGTTATTATGTGCTCATGGTATGCCCATGAGATCACATACCCCTTCGCAGATCATCCTGCTTACTCCAACGCCACCACCACGACAGACAGGTTAATCTATCAACACACACATATGACGGATGGGTAACTCTGCTCATCCCATCATCAGTCTGTAACCAAGCTGTACCCTGGAGTATTCTTAAATGCAGTGAAAGTGAATAGGAAAGATACAAAAATCGTGTCGAAGTATCTGAATCGAAGGCGCTTTCTCACCACGACTGCGCTTGCTACCCTCCCGGTGGCATTGACGGCTTGCAATACGCAACAGAATAATACACAAGTATCAGAAAGGACAACCTCCATGACTTCAGAAACCTCAAGAGAAAGAGTTGTCGCAATCTTGATCTATCCCGGCTTTACTGCACTGGACATGATCGGACCATATGATGTACTCGCTACTCTACCAGATACAAAGGTTCATTTGGTAGCTGAAACATCAGACCTTGTTATGACCGATACTGGCATCCTGGGAGTACAACCAACGGCAACCATGGCTGACATTTCTACACCAGACGTGTTCCTTGTACCGGGCGGCCCAGGTACAATGGCCGTTTTGGAAAATAAACAGGTGTTGGAGTGGATTAAGACAGTACACGAAACAAGTACATGGACCACATCCGTCTGTACTGGCTCACTTATTTTAGGGGCTGCTGGTCTGCTTGAAGGACTTATAGCAACAACATACTGGGCTTCACAACAATTTTCAGATCGTTTTGGGGCAACATTTGTGGCAGAACGATATGTTCAGGAAGGCAAGATCGTTACTGCTGCCGGCGTATCGGCTGGCGTCAATATGGTCATCTTTCTAGCCAGTCAGTTAGCCGATGACGAGATTGCACAAGTCATCGAATTAGCACTGGAGTACGATCCTACTCCACCATTTGGTACCGGATCAATTTCTAAGGCTACCGAAAAGATCGCCAATCTTGCATTGAAACTCATACGGGACCGCACAGCAGCATAGCACTAACGAGAAAAATAGCGATACAGGGGCATTCACACGAATGTCCCTTACTGCCCATCAACCAATGCTGCCACCACCCGATCCCACGTAATCTCCGCGACAGCGGATGGCCCCGCAGCACCAAGCCGCGCCGCAAGCTCTGCATTATTGATCAGGGTATCAAGACGGGTCGCAATGGCATGAGGCTGTGGCGCGACCACACACCCATTGACGGCATCCGTCACAAACTCTAACACCCCACCCGAGTCCTCAGTGGTCACAACGGGACGGGCGGCGGCGAGCGCCTGTACACTGGTAAAGCCGTAATCTTCATCAACGGGTGCGTAATATACTGCACGGGCATTGGCATATAGGTCGATTAGCTCATGGTCGGGGACAAAGCCACGGAACTCCACCCGCGTGCCAAGACCAAGATCGCCAGCGAGGCGTTCAAGAGACTCACGCTCAGGTCCCGTGCTGATCAGGATACAACGGACTGATGTCATTGTGTGAGCGAGGGCGTGCAATAGCAAATCGAGACGTTTTGCAGCATCTAATCGTGCGTCAGAGAGGATGTAGTCACCATAAGATCCCGCACGAAATTGATCGGCGTAGCGGCTCGGTGGATACAACGGCGTCGCGTCAAGTCCGGTAAACCGTTGAAGCCGTGTGGCCACATTACGCGAGATGGCATAACGACGGGCCTCACCAAGCGTGCGGCGGTCCATGCGTAATAGCATGTCACGGACGGCACGATCCTCAGGTGTGTTTACAAAATCACTCATTGGCGTGCCATACCAGTCGTACGCCTGACGGTGCTGATGGACGAGCCACACCACTTTGTTGGGGTGCTGCACGACATACGAGGGAAACTTGGTACAAACCACCAGATCCACCGGGACATCATTGACATGTGTCAGATCGAGCAACCGCCACGCCAGCGCCGCCTGACCAATACGATCATGCGGTTGCCAGGCAAACGGCAAGCTGATCACATCGACACTGTGTCCGCGTTCGCGGAGTGCAGCGCACAAACCCTCAACCAGGAGTTCTGCACCGCCACGTGTGAAAGGAACTTGAGTGGCACAGATGAGAATACGTTTTGACATGATGATTGGTTTGATAGCACCTCCCGTGAAGTAAACCACGAGAGGCACTTGTTTAAGCAGGCTACGGTACCTGGAAGTCGACCTCATAACTCTGTGCATTGCCAGCCTGATCCTGAGCAATCACTTGTAGTGTGTAATCGCCGGAAGGTAAATCAACCATTTCACCATTTACAACTGGCTGCACTATTCCTGTACCATCATCAATAAACGCATGTTCGTTCAGCATACCTGCATTGTCGTCATTCGTACGCCATTGTACCGCAACTTCCCCATCCTGTTGTACATCTGGCTGTTCAACGAGCAATTCAGGTGCCGTGATGTCAGCGCTTTCCTCAGCATCGAGAATGGCATCCGGTTGCACATCAGTTTCCTGCACACCATCGCCATCTGCATCAACGACGAGCATTGGCCAACTATTTAATGTAGCTGCCGTACTTGCTGGTTGAAGTGTCAGGTTCGCGTTGCCATCTGCATCAAGCGGAACACCCATGTACACCGCAGTCTGTGTAAGTCTGCCATTGTCGTAGACACGCACCTTCACATCAACACTGCCCTGTTGCTCAGAGATCAGTTTTAACTGATAGGTGTTATTGCCCTTCAGGAAGGCAAACTCACTCCCCGGTGATCGTTCGTAGAGTGCCTCAGCAATGGTATCTTCCATCGCCGAATCACTACCCGCCTCACGTCCCATCGTGTTGCCATCCTGATCCTCTACTGTAAGCGCAACCGGCCCCAGCGCACTCACCCACATACCAGTCAGCTGACGCAATGGCTGCCGTGTAACCAGATCAGGATTGCGGGTTTTGGGGATACGCACATCAACTGACGTACTACTATCACGCAATCGATCACCAAGCCAGCGCAACGCTGCCCCTTCATCAGTAGGAATACCCAGGAATCGATCCTTCTGGACCAGTGCGCCGTGTTCTCGCTCCACATACCACCGTTCAGCACCACTATCGATCAGGTTACCACGGTCGGGATCACCCATCGCTGCGGAGAACCTGGTCACGGTGCCATCACCATCCACAGGTAATTCATCACGTTTGTCACACGCCTGAACACCGAACCAGACAAAACATGTACCAGTGAACTCAATGATTTGTCCTTGAGTCCCAAAACCGTATCCTACCAACGCATCCCAGCGGACGCCATTCACACCACCATTGCGTTGGGTATCCAGCGCATCATGATAGGTTTCGGCCTTATCAAGAACAATGGAATTCTTATCAAGGTTGCGTAAAAGCTGATCTACCTCATCATATGACAGGACGCCACGTGCTACGCCATCGCCATCTACATCCCGATCCTCAATATATGGTCGCAGACGTTGCTCGTCACTATTATCATAGTATGTGTAGTACTCGCGCGAAGGGAGAAGTTGTGCAGCACCACTCATGTTTTGTACAACATCTTTGACTTCATCAGGGTTAAGGCCAAGCCCTAAGAAGGTCGGGCCAAAATTGTCACCATAGACCAATGTCTTGAGAAATTTCGTCGTACCCAGTTGAGGAGACCCAAGGGTCAGTAGCTGGTCAACACGACTTGCACGAGCAGGATCGGAGACATATGACCGACCAACCATACCACCCATTGAGTGACCCACAATATCCACCCGTGTGATGCTCCACGAAGCAGGATCGGGATTGCCACCATTCACTGCAGTCAATGCCTCTGTTACGAGCGTATCCAGTTGGGAGTTGGTCGTACGAATATCGCGCCGCCAATCGTACGGGAACAGCCACAGATCGACGTTTTGTTCATAACCCTCATCTTCAAGATAATCAACCAGATCATTATAGGCCAGACCAAAAACACCATCAAGTTCGAGTTGGGGGGCCACCGGCGTATCACCATCAGCAGTAAGTTTCATCGCATCAAAGTAGTCATCACTTCCTGGCAGGGCTGCCTGGAAAATATTGACCCATACATTCTCGCCCTCATTGTATGTGCGCGTAAACGTGCCACCACGCCCATTGTCAACGCTCAGGGTAAATCGATTTGTTGCCGTGAATGTAGATCCACCAATGCCCGGAATAACGATCACGGGCTCGCGCCCTGTTGCAGCCTGAGCAGGCTGATTGCCAAAAGAACCCGCAAGAATTGTCACCAGACTTAAGAGGCTTACAAGTACTACTGTCGATGCTTTCCGCATCAGATCCTCCTTGATCATATCTATAGTATCGACCGACTAGTGGTATGAAATACCGAACGAATGCGCTGTGTAGCGTAATTTGCTCTCAGTGGTTTCAACGTGTAGTTTGGGCGAATAACAACCTCTTTGTCTTTTGCAACTATATTGTTTGTGCCACCTCCTTTGCACACCTATTCAACAGCGGTATCACCATCCGTCTGGCGCCTACTCGCCGCGGCAATGGCCTTCGCCAGGCGCATGCGCGAATCGATCAATGTCTCGTCCGTATCACGGCCAAAACCACCCGAGTCGGGATGTCCGCCAATCTCAAGAATAGCGGGGCCGCGAAACCCACGACGGAGCAACTCGTGAAAGTAGTCCACAAAATTGATCGTCCCTAACCCGAGTGGCAAGTGATGATTGACGGTGGGCAAGGGTGTATCCGAGACATGCAGCATGGTCAGGTATGGCACTAATGCCAGGTGATCGCTCAGACGGTCGGGCGGAGTATGATTCAAATCCCATACAAAGCCAAGCCCTGGTACAGCCTCAAGCAACATTACACATTGCTCAGGGTCTGCGAAAAAACCGGGGGCAAGGGCGTTGTGCTCAAACCCAAAACGAACGTTATGCTTTTGGGCCAGTTCAACAGCGGCAGCAAATTGTGGAATAAGTTGTGTCTCCAAAGCATGTACAATCGCAGCATCGGTCTTCGCCGACACCAAATGCCAGTGGACGCAAGCACAGGGAAAGGTCGTAATTGCAGGGAGATTGGCCTCTAACACATCGAGCGGTGTTAGCCCAGATGTGGTAAGTCCTGTTTCGTCAACACGCACCACAATCTCCATCACCGCAACGATGTTGGCCTGATGCAGAGCTTTAGCTACCACATCGATGGAATCGCCAAGCATGTCGGCATCAAGCCCGCGATTCAACGTCGGAAACTGCATGCTCCCAAAGCCATGGGCTCCGGCAAACGCAATATCTTCACGGGCAGGTCGCCAGAGATTCGGGAACAGGCGTACATTAAAACCAATCGGTATCAATGGTGTGTGTTGTATATCTGTCAAACAAGTACCTCATCAATGTTAGAAAGCAATGCAGTGATGGTTCGTTGTGCGACAGTTTCCCAGCGACATGTATCCAGCACATAGGTGCGTCCATTACGACCTAATGCCTGGCGCAGCGACACGTTCGCTAACAAGAGATCAAGCGCTGCGGCAAACTCCCCAAAATCGTGGAATGACAGACCACCCTGGCTGGTTTCGGCCGCTTCACGTGTCACAGCACAATCAGCATGGACCAGCGCCGCTGTCTCCTGCAGCCATGCTTCCATTAATACAATCGAGAAACTTTCATATGTAGATGGGTTGATAAAGACATCTGCCGCGGCGTAGGCATCGTGCTTCTCAGCCGCATCACAATAGCCCAGATCGAGTACCACTTCTTCCAGTGCAGGAGGCAGATCAAGCTCATCACGGCCAATCAACATCAGCGTAAACGAAGGGCCACGCCGCGCCCAATACTCACGGATGTAGCTCAGGAGCAGCGGTATATTTTTGCTTTCGTCACGCCGCCCCACATACAACAGTAATGGGCCATGGAGTTGATGGCGTTCACGAAACCTCGCCCCATCACCACGTGACGTAAGATCGATACCCTCGCCTGCTACCACGACCTGATCGTCTGTGAGATCGTAGAGCCACCGCGCCAGATCACGTTCAGCAGCACTATTGAACAGAATGCGGCGGGCATGGCGAAACATCCAACGATAGGTCGAATAGCGCGCATAGGGTTCATCGTGCAAACAGGGGAGCAGGTTGGCTCGTTCGCCAGCCAACAATGTACCCCAGAAACTGGTGGGGAATGGGTATGGCATAAAAAGAAACTGTCGACCAGTCGGTTTGGTAGCTATTGCTTCAAGGAGAGCGTCACTTGAAACCAGCGAGGCCAGTAAACGACGTTCATGGTCGGGGAAGTCGGGGAGGGTGGGCAACATGTGAGCACGTTGCACCACTACAGACGGGATGTAGGGATCGCTGGCAGGAGGTGTGAGCGGAAAACGTCTGATGGGAATGCCATCGAGGGAATCGGTTCCTTCACGATAATATGCTGTTAGGGGCGCAAAAGAGTCACGGCCTGTCGTCGTCCACACTTCAACTGCAGCACCCTGGCCTTGTATGGCCTGAGCCAACTGACGGGCCTGAGTCTCTGCACCACCGACTGTGTCAGGGCCAAACCACGAACTTACAATAGTAATCGTCTGCATAGCCTCGTTGCTTACCTTTGCTGTTCCGATACCCGTTGTGCACGTCGATGGGCAAGCTGGACACGTCGTTCCGCATCCAAACGAACCAGATAAAGCAATGTTGTTGTAAAAGCTGTGTTGGCAGTGTTCTGCTGCTCGACAACGGGATTGATATACCAGCGCAGGTAGCGCCGCACCATCCTGTTGTGAAATGCAACAATCCGTTCAGGCAACGTCACACCATGCAGGGGCCAGTGCGCGTTGACGTTCTGATGCACACGCAGTCGTGCGGCATGTTGGCGTATGGCCACATCTGGCAAATGTGCCGGTGGCTCTGCGACAGCACACTGCTGCATCTCGGCTTTGAGCGCCTGAAAGGTATCTATTGTTTGTGGGGCTTGAGCAGATCGACCCAGGGATTGCTCAGAGGTTTTTTGATCAATAGACGGGTGGTCTTCAGGAGTGAGATCGTGTAGTTGCTCCTTGAGGTCGCTATACCCCTCAGCAAGCAATTGGACAGTACGAGCGACTGCATTATTGTAGGCGTTCTGCTGCTCAACAATCGGGTTGATATACCAACGCAGATAGCGCCGCACCACTTTGTTCATTAATATAACCACACGTTGTAGCGGTGTTTTACCAAGCAACGGCCAATGAGCACTCACCACGCGCGAAAGCTCAATCTCATCCAAGCTCCGCTGTAATTCGTGTTCCAGTGGTGTTCGTTCGTGCTGCCCCTGTGCGAAACGTTGTGCACGCACTTCGTCACGCAAAGTTGTTAAGATGGCAGCAACATCAAGGGCTGGTTGATTTTCTGTATTTCTATTGTTTGCTGTCGTCATAGGTACAAATGTCTAGCGTAAGGTCTGGCAGTGGTGCTTTACACATTGCCAGACAATCCAAAAGAGCGGCGGTAGGTACATCAGTATCTGGACGCTGGGATGTATACAATAAGTGGCTATAGCACGTACTATCACTTGCGCCAAATTTGCGAACAGGGAAAGTCACCTCGGGAAAGGCACTGAGCGACTCCACCCACAATTGTTCCAATCGCACTGCACAATATACCGCCCATGTCTCAATCATTTCAGCATACGGTCGCACATAGTCAATATGCCAGTGTGGGTGGACTTTCACACGTTGGCGATGATATGCAAGCCGCGCTGCCAGACCTCCTGCACCAAAAGCACTCCCAACATATAGGTAATACCCACGTACAAAATGGAAAGATCCCAAACGACCAATAGGCAGATCGTGCAGGTCGGTATCTAATCGTAATACTAAAAGATACGTCCCTTTCACAAACTCACCTCTGCATTTACCACTCTTTTACAAAGACATCCTAATTATAGCACGATGTGGGAGAGTATCAAATCGCTGGTATAATAATGCCCGTTGCACAATGATGTATCACTATAATCTTCGGAAAAGAGGGAGCTTTCTCCATGAAAGTGCTTCTGGTTGGTTCAGGTGGTCGTGAACACGCACTGGCCTGGAAATTGGCTCAATCACCCCATCTCACCCAATTACTGATTGCGCCAGGCAACCCCGGTACAGCTGAACTGGGTCGTAATGTAGCAGTCGACATCAAGGATATAGCAGCACTGGTTGATATCGCACAACGCGAAGCGATCGACCTGGTCGTTGTCGGACCGGAAGATCCGCTGGCGGCAGGGCTTGCCGATGCCTGTGCTGAAGTATCCGTGTCCGTCTTTGGCCCTTCCGCCGCCGCCGCACAAATCGAGAGCAGCAAAGTGTTTGCCAAACACCTTATGCAGCAGGCCGCCGTACCCACCGCCCAGACCCACGTGTTTGGCACTCCACAGGACGCGATAGACTTCGTTCAGCGTCACGGATGTCCCTGGGTGGTCAAAGCGGATGGTCTGGCCAGTGGCAAAGGCGTTATTGTTGCCGAAGATATGGCGACCACCATCGCCGCTATCGAGCAGATTGCCCAATCAAGTGCTGGTCACCAACTCTTGCTTGAAGAGCGGCTGGTAGGCCCTGAAGTATCCCTGATTGCTCTGTGTGATGGCACCCGTTTATGGCCTTTTCCACCAGCACAGGATCATAAGCGGCTGCTTGAGGATGATGCAGGACCCAACACAGGTGGCATGGGCGCATTCGTTCCAACACCACATGCACCTCCAGTGCTCGTATCACAAATCGTTGAGCAATTGATACAGCCAGTGGTTGATGCCCTTGCTAAGGCAGGTACACCTTTCCGAGGGGCTTTGTACGCAGGTGTTATTCTGACCGACGCAGGCCCCCAAATCCTGGAGTTTAACGCCCGCTTTGGTGACCCGGAAACGCAGATTTTGTTACCGTTGGTAGAAGGAGATCTACTGCTGGCATTACACGCCTGTGCCACAGGCCAACTTCAACCTGATAGATTACGCTGGTACGCTGGTGCCGCAGCCTGTGTGGTGCTTGCCGCACACGGATACCCTGCATCACCGCGGCGTGGTGATGTTATCACCGGCATCGATACAGCAACCGCCCAGGATGTACTCGTGTTTCACGCAGGCACCCAACAGCACAACGAAGAACTCATCACGAGTGGTGGACGGGTACTGGCAGTGGTTGGCCGCGGACAAACACTACGCACAGCGCTTGATCAGGTATACGGTGGAATTGAAGCCATCCACTTTGACGGTATGCATTATCGACGTGATATTGGACGTGGTGTTGCATGAGTGTCTATTCGATAGTGGTCTTTATTTCTGGAAGTGGTTCCAATTTACAGGCACTGATCGAGGCCCAACAGTCGGGAGTATTTCAGGCTGAGATCAGCCTGGTGGTGAGTGATCGGGCCGATGCGTACGGGTTGCAGCGCGCCCTCAATTCCCACATCCCATCGGCCTATGTGCCACTGCCCCGCAGTGTTGATCGTTTACCAGCAGTACGAGCTTCCATACGCGCCGACTGGGAGCAACGGTTACTTACCGTGACCAACGCTTTCGCACCAGATGTGATTGTACTATCTGGCTTTATGCGCGTGCTATCGTCTACATTTTTAAGCGGATGTACAGCAGATATTATTAATCAGCATCCTGCGCTGCTGCCAGATGATAGCAGCGATACCTTCACTACCAGTACAGGAGCAGTTATACCAACACTGCGCGGTGCTCATGTGGTACAGGATGCATTAGCACAACAATTACCAATAACGGGATGCACAGTGCACCGCGTTACGCCAATCGTGGATGCTGGTCCGGTACTGGCCCGCGCTGAGGTACCCATAGTGCCAGAAGATACCGAAACAACCCTACACGAACGTATCAAGATCGAAGAACGTCGCTTAATTGTGGAAGTCATTAAACAACTCACACAAAATTCTCATATATAAGTTTATATTGGTGGCACATTCCTTGCAGTATAAGAGCAACCATACGCAGAGGGCGTATGGGCAAATATTGTATTGCAATACAATATTTGTATCGGTAATCAGTTTGATCACGCACAGTGCATAGGGTACGTTTCCCTACATGCAAAGGTATATATGTAATGTTGTACCTGGGCGTGGTGGAGCCAAGAGGAGTTCAGGTCCATGGAAAACGGACAATGGCCTATCTGTAGGAAGTGTAATGAGGGGAATTTATTACCGTTGTCGGATTATGGAACGGAGGGCGCATCCATTACCTACAAAGCTTGGGTATGTACTAATCCAGAATGTGGCTTTAATATTAAAATCCACAAAGGAAATCTTTACATTAATGAGCCAGTTACCGAACGGCCAGCTCTCAACCACAACTAATTTTCCTCGAGCTGCACAATGAGGTGTAGCTTATCTCATTCTGCTCGCATAGAATAGAATGAAACAGTTAGCAGCAATTGGAATGGGAGGCAGTACCTATGTACTTGCCTCCCGAAGTCATTTTCGCAACATATAATGAGTAGCATACTTATGTCAACCCAACCACCACCACTTGTGTTAGCATCTGCATCTCCCCGTCGCCGTGAACTGCTACGCTATCTCACCCCGTCTTTTCGTATTGTGGTCACAAATGCTGAAGAGCAATGGCAGGATGCAGCACCCGCATCGGTAATACGTTCATTACCACAGGCAAACGTACCTCTGACAGATCATCCCTCCCTCACTGCGTGGTATAAAGTACGTATCGCTTGCACAGAAACCCCTGATAGTGTTATCATCGGGGCTGATACAATTGTTGTATTAGATGGGCTAGTTCTTAACAAACCCACCACACCTGACGATGCTTGTTCTATGTTACAACGTTTGTCTGGTCAAACACACACCGTCTATACAGGCATCGTAGTCGTAAGCGTACAACAACAGACATGGTTTGATGTCGTGGCCAGCGAGGTAACCATTGCACCATTGTCTCGTACGGTGATTGAAGATTATGTCAATACAGGCGAACCATTGGACAAAGCTGGCGCCTATGGTATTCAGGGACTTGGTGGTCAACTTGTGCAATCTGTGACCGGAAGTTACACAAATGTAGTTGGTTTACCATTAACAACGGTGCATCAGTTGCTTGCTTTTGCAGGTATTCCAAATCTGGTTGACCCATCCGATGCCTACCAACACTGGTTGAGCGCCCAAGGAAAGGAGCCGCTACCATGCCCCCCAACACTTCCGTAAAGCTGCTCATTGTGGATGATCATCCGTTATTCCGTCAGGGTGTCCGCTGGGCACTCGATGCCTTTGATGATATTACTGTGGTGGCTGAGGCGTCAAGTGGCGAAGAAGCCCTTGAGTGGATGAATGACGCATTGCCGAATCAGGAACCCAATGTGGTACTGGCTGACTTAAATCTCCCCGGTATAGATGGGGTAGAATTGACACGCCAACTACGACACCAGTATCCGTCTCTTGGTGTCGTAATGCTTAGTATCCATGAGAGTGATGAGTACGCTTTCAATGCCCTCAAAGCAGGTGCTGCCGATTATCGTTCCAAAGACATCAACCCTCGCGATCTCGCGGAGGTATTACGACGGGTCGCACGTGGCGAATATGTCATCAACGATGTGGTCTTCAAAGAACCCAAGGTTGCCAGCCGACTGCTCGCCCAATTTCGGAGCCTTCCAACGGATCTGCTGACGCCCACTGACTTTGATGAATCGGTCCTGACACCATTGAGTGATCGTGAGATTGAGGTTTTAGAACGCATTGCCACAGGTGGCAGCAACAAAGACATTGCTGATGCCCTTGGTATTAGCACACAGACCGTCAAGAATCACATTTCATCGATTCTCCGCAAACTATCATTGAATGATCGCACACAGGCAGTGTTGTATGCACTGCGTCGCGGGTGGATCGAGACACCTGATGAGATTAAGGGAAGTTTACCTGGTGAAATTGCACCTGTTGAGGATGATAACGAGTGAGTGAGACACAAACACATGCACTGGTCATCTACAATCCTGCTGCAGGACAGCGTAGCAATCTAAAACGCAATCTCCACGACGCCTGTGCATTCTGGCGATCGCACGGCTGGCATGTCGATCTCCAACCAACCACGGCCCCTGGCCATGGCACCCATATTGCGAAGGCCGCTGCCAATCGTGGCTATGAGATCATCGTCGCTGCTGGTGGTGATGGTACCGTCAACGAAGTGATCAATGGTTTAGCTGGAACACAGGCCGCTCTGGCAGTTCTTCCTATTGGGACAGTCAATATATGGGCGCGTGAGCTAGGCATACCTCTCGAACCACGAGCCGCTGCTAAAGCTATTCTCCATGGTCAGATCCGTCAGGTGGATCTAGGCCGTGCCAATGAGCGGTACTTTCTGCTAATGGCTGGAGTTGGGTTTGACGCAGCTGTCACAGCTGAGGTCAGATCGAAGGAGAAACGACTGCTGGGAGTGTTTGCCTACGCCCTGCGTGCCATACAACTCGCGTGGCGCTTTCAGGGAGTGCGGACCCATGTTATTGTGGATGGAAAGCCGATCCACGGACGCATCCTGATGGTCGTCGTTGGAAACAGCCGTCTGTATGGTGGGTTTGTCAAACTAACCGTGCGTGCGACCATCAACGATGGCTTACTTGATGTGTGTGTTATCAAAGGCAAAAGTTTACGTGGTGCACCCTCACGGTTACTTTCGATTATCACACGACGGTACCATCTCGATTCTGAGGTAGAGTATCACCGTGCACAACAGGTCGAAATTCGTTCCAGCAGGCCATTGCCAGTGCAGGTTGATGGTGATTATATTGGTCATACACCTATGTCTTTTGAAGCCATACCCGGTGCATTGCGCGCGGTGATGCCCGAGACATTGCCAGAAGATCTATTGCGTACCGAAACACCACCATCACAGCGTTCATGGCGGCGTTTCTTTGGTTCGTTAAGACGTTGGCGTCAGCGCAGGTCGCGCGAACATATCGACAACCAAGAACACCCTATGCCAAAACGCTAATCGCGAGATCATCGACAGATCATTGAGCAGTAATTGATCCTATGGTGGAAAAACAACAACACTATGTCCTACACACGCTCTTGCTCTTGCTTGTGGCACTTATGATAGCGATGTGTAGCTCATCCACGTCATCCACTGATCCCACAAGCGATCTTGCTCCCATTGGGGCAGTACCCGGACAACAATCAGACAATGCGCCACAGGAAGTTGATGGTGAACAACTTCCTGGCCGCCTGCTCTTCGCACAAGCAGGTGATTTGTGGGTGTGGCAAGAAACGACCGGACGCCAACTCACTGAGCAGGGCAATCTGGCCCATCCCACATGGTCACCAGACGGCACATCCATTGCGGCTATTCAACGTGAGCAAAGCTTCAGCAACCTTGTACTCTTATCAGCAGACGGAAGCGAGCTGCTTCAACTGACCAACCATGGCTCTAACTATGGGTTAGGCAGTTTTGAACGTATTTACGATACATTGTGGGCATTCTACCCAACTTTTTCTCCCGATGGGACAGAGATTGCCTTTGCCTCGCAATATGGCCCACCATTTGGCTCACCAGCATCGGATTACAATCTCTCACTGTTTGTCACTCCCGCAACAGTTGGCAGCACCCGCACACAACTTTATGCACCTGAAGCCGGACACATTGGTCGCATAGCCTACGCACAGGATGGAACAGTGGTTTTTGCCTATAGTTCGCTGTTTGAAGAACCACCTGCACTTTTTCAGTATGTTACCGAGACCGGAGCAACTGAGCGTGTAGCCGGTGTGCCAGAACAAAGCTACGATCCGGTCTTTTCAGCAGATGGTAACTGGCTGGCTTTCACTACACGCACCAATAACGGTACCGACATCTCTGTCATCCCGGCCACAGGTGGTGCTCCCATCCAAATAACCACCCTGGGTATCACACGGGCACCAGCATTTGCGCCCGATAACTCGGCTCTGGCCTTTCTTGCTATCGCTCCAGGAAGTACCCATTTCGATCTGTGGATAGTAGATCTGACGATTGAGGGGGGAAACCTAAGCGCTGGCGAGGCACGCCAACTCACTACTGAAATGGCGATTGACCCAGACTCTGGGCTTTCCTGGGGGCGCTAAACCTAGCGACTATAGCACATGCACAGGATCAACATCGATGACCCATCCAGGTGGCAGTTGGAGTGTTTCCAACCACGCTGTAGGATCGACGGCGCGCAACAGAATATGCCAGCGATAACGGTTACGTTGTTTGTGAAAGAAGGCTGGTGCCGGGCCAATAATTCCCCAATCATCAAGATTGAGCGCTATTGCACGAGCTTCGAGCATTACCACTAATTCCATCGCCGCACGTTGACTCTGTTCATCACTACCACTGGTGTAGATTAACCGGATTAATCGGCTGTATGGTGGGTATCGCGTATGCTTGCGAAAGGCAATTTCCTCTGTATAAAATCGATGGTAATCGTGCTCCTGAGCCGTACGCAATGCATAGTGATCGGGAGAGTAGGTTTGGATGATTACTTGTGCATTGTCCCCCCGTCTTCCGGCGCGACCGGCCACCTGCGTCAGCAACTGAAACGTCCGTTCACCAGCACGAAAGTCTGGCAAGTACAAACCTGTGTCGGCAGCCACCACACCTACCAGCGAAACCAGCGGTAAATCAAGACCTTTTGCTATCATCTGGGTACCGACCAGCACATCAGCTTCATGGTTGAGAAAATAATCCAGCATGCGTGTATGAGCACCCTTCTGACTAACTGTGTCACGATCCCAGCGTAGTGCACGCACACCGGGGAAAAGCTTTTCAATCTCCTCAACCACCCGTTGTGTGCCAATACCAAATGACCTGATACGAGGACTCAAACATTGTGGACAATAGAGCGGCATCATTTCCTGATGGTTGCATCCATGGCAGATAAGCACCGAATAAGCATCATCTGGGCGACTGTTTGATCGCTGTTCACGTGATGATGTTGGGGCATCTTCGGGAAATTCGGCATAGTGCGGTGTTAGTGGCGACGAACAATTAGCACAGGTCACCACATGCCCACAATCACGGCACATAACAAATGCGGCAGCACCACGTCGATTGAGAAACAGGATGGTCTGCTCTTGTCGATCCAGCACTTGCTGAAGAGCATCCTGTAGCGCTCTGCTAAATATCGAACGATTACCGTCCTGTAGTTCGTGGCGCATATCAATGATACGGACAGGAGGTAGGGGGAGTGCTTTTGAGGCTGGCAATCCACGTGCATCATAAGTCATACCAACGCGTTCTGTGAGTGAAAGCAGCGTAAGGTTATCGATTTCTGTCGCATGGTAACTCTCAACAGAAGGGGTCGCACTCCCTAGAATGATGACACTGCCGGTATACGCCGCCAGTTTACGTGCCACATCACGTGCATGGTAGCGTGGGCTACTATCATGTTTATACGATGACTCGTGTTCTTCGTCGACGATAATCAATCCCAAATTCGGAAGCGGTGCAAAAGCGGCTGACCGCGACCCAATCGCAATCATTGCCTCACCATGCCGCAATCGCCGCCATTCATCGTAGCGCTCTCCCAATGACAAATTACTATGCAACACGGCCAACTGGCCAGGAAAACGGGCAGCAAAACGACGCACCAGTTGAGCCGTCAGCGCAATTTCAGGTACCAGAACTAACGCCTGCTGCCCATGTCGTAAAACCCACCCAATGGCACGGAGATAGAGTTCGGTCTTGCCACTGCCTGTCACACCGTGCAGGAGAAATTGCGCTGAGGTGTCACCCGATGGCAACGTGTCGGGAGATCGCTCTCGATTGCCCTGTTCCAGCGCATGGGCAATCTGCTGCCAGATCCGTTCTTGTGCACGAGTGAGTGGTGGTGGTATGTCAGGCGGCACATAATCACCTGCTAGCGGGTCGCGCCGTACCTCACGACTCAGAATGTCAAGCATATCTTTGCGTTCCAGAGCACGTATTGCCTGGATGGTAGCCCCTGTAGCGGCATATACGGTGGAGAGTGGGATAAGCAGTTCAGTGTGTGCATCAACATCCATAGACACAGGAGCGTCAGCAGACTCCAACTGCGATTGTAAGAAAGCCAGGACCGCTTTTTGTCTGGGGGCACGTTCCAAGGTTAGCATCGCAGCTGTCAATTGGTCATGGGGTATCTGAACACGCACAAAACGCTCAATCCGTGGTCGTGTTTTGGGTCGTTTGACCACCACACCACGCACCACAAAGCCACGTTCCTGCAGTGAGTTATACAAGCCCCTCAATTCTGAGTCACGTCCACGAAGACTCTTGCGTAGCTCTCGTTCGAGTGTTTCACCTTGTTGACGCAAAAAGTAGAGCACCGAACGTTCACGCTCAGGAAGTGAACCCAGATCAACAGTCATACCTGATGGAGATGCACGCCAGACCGTCTCCATTTCTTGCGAGACACCAGGGGGCAACATGAGTGCGAGGGCCTCATAAAACGAAAAGCGATAATACTCACTCAGCCAGCGTGCCACGCGAATCTGGGCCAGGGTCAACGCAACATCTGGATCAACAACACTATCCACATTACGAATAGTATAGGTCTCAAGATCGTAGGGCGCACCAGGATCAGGTCGAAAGGACGGTGGGGCATCAGTTTCGGTGTAGAGGTTAAGTACAATACCCTGAATGAACTGGTTTCGCAGAGGCACCCACACTAATTGACCCACACAAAGAGCACCATGTAAATGATGTGGAACACGATAGGTGAAAATAGGCTCCATATTAGGTATTCGCGTAGATACCGCAATGTCGCTCAAAAGTTCGCGTGGCATAGAGGCTAGTGTAGCATGACACAAGATGAGTAGCAAGACAAACTGAGTGCTCTTCAATAAGTTAGCAATATATCATGGATGGTATGATAAAGTTGCTTGATGTATCGTTCATATACACAATAAGCTTTTAATACTCGTAGTATGAGATGCAATAATCGGTTTAATCCACCACGTATTCAGAGAAAAATTGTCACGATAAGATCGTCTTATTATAAAGGAGGACCTGCACGAGAGCTATCAAATTATCTTATAGCTGATTATACAGAAGAGCAAATGCCTGGGAGCATATATGTTGGACGAGAGATACACTATTTACATTCGCCTACTAAACCAATTCTCGATAACTGTTGGGCAGCGAGATATCACACAAGTGATCCAATCTTCACGTATTATCCAACAGATGATTACACTGCTGGCACTCAATGATCAGCACAGCCTTCATCGCGAGCAACTGGTTGAACATCTCTGGCCGGAAGAAGACTATGATGTCAATGTCAAATTCAATCGACTCTTTCAGCATCTGCATCGTGCGCGCGCGCTGCTCAAATCTGATAAGTGTATAGACATCTTATCGATCCAAAATGAGGTTGTCACACTTGCCTCGCCCGAGGAGTTACTGGTTGATGTGGTGGAATTCCGTCAGGCAGCGAGTGTTGCACGGAACACACAGATTCCCGCAGATTATCAAACAGCATTAGCTCTGTATAGTGGAGAGCTCTTACCTGACGATTCAACTGACTGGGTACACCTTGAACGTGAACAGATCTCTATGCAGTACCATGATCTGTTGTCTGAAGCAGCGCAGATACAGCTTATACGTGGTCATACGGTTGACGCTATAGATCTGTTCTATCGACGCATAGCAAGCGATCCCATCCATGAGGAGTCATACTGTGAGCTTTTCAAATTACATGCCCAACTTGGTCAACAACGAGAGATTCATCAACTGCACAAACGTCTTCAGGAAGCCTTGAAACGCGAGTTCGATGATTCTACACCCGACGAAGAGACTCAAAAACTGTATCAACAGATTATTGATGGCCAACACCCATGTGATCCAGTCAAGCCTGCCCCACGACGCCCACAACACAACCTCCCACATCCACTTACGAGTTTTATCGGGCGAGAACATGAAATAGCTGCGCTGCCATCACTTTTACACACAACTCGCCTGGTGACGCTGACCGGTCCGGGCGGATGTGGTAAAACACGGTTGGCATTAGAAATAGCCCCCGGCCTGGTAGAGCAATTCCCAGATGGTGTCTGGTGGATTGATGTGGCCGCTGTTACAGAACAATCATTTGTTGCTCAATCTATTGCACTTGTGCTGGGGCTACGTGAGAAACCCGACTCTACACTGATCGACTCGATTATTGAATACTTGCAATCGCGCCACGTGCTCCTTATCCTAGACAATTGCGAACATGTCCATGACACCTGTACAGCACTTGCCGAAACACTACTACAGCAATGTCTACAGTTGCACCTGCTTATTACAAGCCGTAGATGTTTGGGAATGAATGGAGAGATGGTCTGGTCACTCTCACCACTCTCATTGCCAGATACCACACAGCCCATATCATTTGACGATATCAAGACCACAGAGGCCGTACAACTCTTCCTTGCGCGAGCACGCATGGTGGATCCATCATTTCATATAACAGCGCAAAATGCCTCGATGGTGGCCGATATCTGTATTCGCCTGGATGGGTTACCGCTGGCCGTTCAACTGGCGGCAGCGCGCATGCGCGTGCTTTCCGTCGAACAGATTGCAGCAAAATTAGATGACCGTTTTGGGCTTTTAACCAACGGAAATAGCCCTGTGCGACCACAACATTATACACTGCGTAAGACTGTTGAATGGAGTTATACACTGTTGCAACCACAAGAACAGCTGCTTTTTAATCGCTTGGCGGTATTTACAGGGGGATGGTCGCTTGAAGCGGCTGAAGCTGTTGGTACCGAGCCAAGTACCGATCCACGTCAGGTGCATGAATCGATGTTTGGTCTTGTTGATAACTCGTTAATTATCGTTGAGACAGCGGCCACTGGCCCCAAAAGATACCGTATGTTGGAAACACTACGTGAATATGCACGCGAGCAGCTTGAAGCACATAATGAGGTATTAGAAACTCAAAAACGACATACAAGCTATTATGTAGTACTCGCACAGGAGGCTGAGGAAAATCTGGACGGTCCACAACGTGATAACTGGTTACAGAGGCTTGATCGTGAACACGACAACATACAAACAGCACTCCACTGGACACTTACCCATGATCCCAAAAGTGCAGTTGCTCTGGGGGCATCACTCTGGTGGTTCTGGTATCTACGTGGTCATCTCAGTGAAGGTCGGCAATGGTTAGAAGCAATTCTGGCATACGATGAACTCCCTATGGCATTACGTGCAAAAGCACTCTCCGGTGCTGGAGTAATAACCAGTGAACAGGGCAACTATAATCAAGCACTACACTACTACGATGATAGCATCCGATTGTATCGCATATTGAATGATCATGTAGGGGTTGCACGTATACTAAGTCGTATGGGCGCTATAGCTAATCGTCAAGAAAAATATGGTTGGGCTACAGAATTGTATCAAGAGAGTCTTCAATTAAAACAAACACTCGGGGACATTGCTGGAGTTGCTGCAACATTAAATAATCTTGGGATTACAACCCACGAGCAAGCAAAATATGAGCGAGCAAATGTGTTTCTCCAAGAAAGCCTAAGTATCTATCAACAATTAAAAGATTAGCGGTGGTAGGCAGTCGTGCTCTATAATTTAGGTGATGTGGCACTTTCTCAAAGGCATACTCCCAAAGCGAAGAAATACCTCACCGCCAGTTTACGACTGCGACAAGAGCTAGGACACCACTGGGATGTTGTGTGGTGTGTAGAAGGGTTTGCTGCCATCGCTGCTCTAGAAGCCACACTTGAACGTGCGATACAGTTATGGGGCGCCGCAGCAAAACTCCGCGAAAACTTTGCTATTCCGCTACCATTACTAGATCGTATGCGTTATGATCAACGCATTGCAAACGCACGCAATCATGTGTCTGAACTGCGTTTTCAAGCTGCGTGGGAGGCAGGTCAAACATTAACATTGTCACAGACAATCGCCTATACACTTGATGAACAAAAACTAAAACCATCTTCTGAATTGGCACTGGTTCACCACTCATACGTCGTACCATAAACTTAAACATACTTATAATTGTGTAAACATTTGTCACCTATTGCTTATAACAATAGGTGGCTTTTTTGCGTAGTAATGCAACGTTTTTCAATGAAAACCAGGTCTATGTCAATACCATTCAGTTAAGGCGGTTTCAGGCGTTGGAATGGGATGTATATCGGATGGATTGCTACTGAAGCTGCCGAAGGTGGAGACGTGGCACGGAGCTGGCAATCGGTTGGGGCACACCGGTAGATGTGCGTTTTTTTGCGGAAGTAGGTGATGGCCTATCCCCGCCGCCAGCTACGACCACAGGTATCGTGGTCACTGCAGGTCACGTGTAACCTCATCGCCCAGATCATTCCCCGGCAGCAGATTGCAGCCGCATGATCAGCCATGGGCGTGCAGGAACAGCACCCGCACAGGCTGTCGTGTGTCCGCATTAGCGGGCTGCTCATTGCGATGAATGTGTACACCCAGTGCGCCAGCCCGCATGTGCTGGATAAACTGGTCCAGGGGCTGCGCTTGCTGTGACCCACCGTGCCGCGCCAGGTCCCGACGGCCTCGGCCATTTGTATGCGCCACTATCAGGTGGGGATACGTTCCTGGCCCAGTTCTTTCGGCAGATCTGCCAACCGTTGGCTACACCGCGCACACCGGGTGCCTTCCGTTGTGGGGTGCGACTGATGACCAACCCTAGGACTGCCATCGACCACGTGCGTTCCGCCCTAAAACCTACCTCCAAGGTGGGCACGGGGTGGTCCGCCTGCTGGTACGGGTCTCGCCACTACCAGCTATGGTGGTGGTACGGAAGTCCTCCCATTATGCCACTGATTGCTACGCCAATCAGTGGAGCGTGTGGCCGCGCTTTACCGCCATTCCTGCCGCCATGGAGTCGGGTCTGGCTCAACGGGTGGTCATGGCCCCATCATTGTGCTCGTGGTCTGGTTCTAGTTAAAGGTCCTAGGGTTTCCGTTGGTGACGCCCCCGCGCAGCTGGACGTCGAAGGAGACCTATGGGGAGCAGTACTGGTTGCAGCAACGCACTGCGATACTGTCGTCGTACGCGGTCATCCAGTGGTGGCTCATCATTCTCAGGATCGGGGGTATGCGGCTCATGGTCTGGGGCTTGTGACAGGTGCATCTCTGGACCAGTTGCAGTGACTCCGCCGTCTTGATCCTGGCTCAATTATGGCGCATTGACCGCTTTAGTACCCGCTACAATCTCGTGCATGGCTCAACTGTCCGCCGACCCAAGTGCGGGGTATCTGATGTGGGTCCACGCAGTTGACGCCCTGCCTGCTTCCACCGCAGATATGCGCCGTGCGAGAGGGTGTGGTGTTTGAGTGCTGGCCAGCGCTCATCGTTTGTTTTACGATTGTGGCAGAACAGAGAGGATGGCCAGGAACGGTTTACGATGGAAAACAGTGGCGGTTATGAATGATATTCTTGGTGGCATGTTATGGTTTGGCTACCTCACCGACTACTCCTGGGCGAGTACACTTCTCGATATGCTCTTCCCGCCTTAGTTGGGCTAGTGGGTTTTATCTCCGTGAGCATGCTGGATGCGCGGCAAGAATCAGCAGATCGCTCCAATGGTGCGACTGGTTGCTTACCGTACCTTCCATCGTTGATTGGTGGTTGTGTTTTACCATTTCTGCTTGTGATTCTCTTCCTCATTCCACCATTACTCTCGGTTTGTTGTTCAGAATCAATGAAATGAGCAATGAGGTTCTGATTCAGTGTGTGATTTCTCTTGACGGTCAACGTGTTGCGGAAGTCTATTTTCGTCCTGTTGGCGCGTGTAGCTCTGGTCATGGTCGTATCTTTGTGTGTGTCAAACTACGGTGGTTCCCTATCGTGGAACATGATGTGTACAGTTTGAACGGCTTGGATGCCGGTGCACACACGTCAGATTATCTGCGTTGGGTAGCCAATCGTACGTTGTTTATCTCCGAATCTAGACCCTAAGAGTTGTCTGCGCAATACGATTATTTTGTATCGAAATGGCAATAGGAAGCCGCGTAAACAACCCTGAAGGTTTAGGTGATTGCAGCGTTTTTTATCGCAAAAAGGTCTATCAAAGTGAGATCCTTAGGGTCCGCCCTGAAAGATGATTGTGGTGAGGTGAATGATGCATCCTGAAGGTCTAAAACCAACCCTAAAGGTCTCCATCCGCCTGTACGTCTACACCCCTTTTTCGCATGCAAGCTCTTTGGCTTGTATGTCGATCCGTTTGGGTTGAGCCGTGGCAGCTTTAAGGAATGTGATCGTGAGAATACCGTTCTCAAACGGGGCTGCGGTTTGCTCAACAGTTGCACACTCTGGTAACGTGACGGTCGGAGTGAAGGCTCCATAATGAGTCTCATGTCGATAATAATGTTCTTCTTTAATTTCTGCTTCTGTGCTCCGCTTACCTTTAATGACCAAGGTCGTGCCACTGGTGCTACTTTCAATCTCTTCCGCTTTAAAATCAGGCATGTGCACTTCAACTTTAAAATCAGGCATGTGCACTTCAACTTTTACTGCCTCATCGGTTTCGTACATATCCAATGCAGGAACATCTCGCAACATGGGTAACCATTCACTGCGTGGCCGATTCACAGTCTCATCAAAGAGACGCTCAAGTCTATCTCGTAGTGATAATGCTTCACGAAGTGGGTCTCATCGACTAAGCATTATAGACCTCCTTTGGTGAATATTCTAACCGCAAGCATAGTATAAAAGATATTTTTGAAAGTTATGCTGATTCAACAGTATATGATTGTTAATACACAAATATTCAACGATTTTTCTGTGCAGGTATGCTCGTAAAGAGCATCATAGGGCAGTGAATGGATCTTTTCGATTGGTTTTTACATCTTTTCTCTTTTCTGTTTCTCTTTGTACTATCATAGATTTTGAGGTTTTTCTGTACCTCTTTTCAACTGTATTGGGTGTATTTCACAGGGATGACCTCAGAACCGGATCTATAGCTAGTTGATTTCTTAAGCATTTTCAAGGAATGCACTCTGGTTCATACCGGCTATCCATTGTAGGGAGTGTGTCATGAAGAAACTTGGTATTGGCCTTGGAATCCTGGTTATTCTCATTGGTGTTACATATGTGGCTTTTATCCGACCAAGGCAAATCGCACTGGAGGAGGTGCCGACACCGACAGCAGAGATCATCACACAGTTTACTGCCGATGCACAGGTGGTACCAATTCAATATGCAGCACTAAGTTATACAACCAGTGGTGTTGTTGACCATATTCTGGTGCAAGAGGGTGATCACGTTGCAGTGGATGCGGTGATCTTGCGTCTTGATGCGACCCATCAAAAAACACAGGTAAAAAATGCGGAGGCTGCATTAGCAGAGGCAGAAGCGAGTTACGAGCGATTGCTAGCGGGAGCAACTCCAGAGGAGATTGCCATCGCAGAGGCTCAATTGCATCAGTCTCAGGCACAACTCCGCCAGATCGAGGGAAACGTCACTTCGGAAGATGTGCGTGCTGCTCAGGCACAACTTGAACACTCTCAGGCGCAACTGTCGCGAGTCAATGCAGGCGCCAAGGAAACGGACCGTCGTGCCGCCCAGGCGCAGTTTGAACAATCCGAAGCAAATCTTGCAATGCAACGTGATCAGCTCTCTGCTGCAAAAACAAGCGCACAACTACAACTTGAACAGGCAACAGAAGCACTGATACAGGCACAGACTAGCTACTCGACTGCGATGTGGCATTGGAATCATGTAGAAGCGTATGGCACCGATCCATTAACCCCTTCAACTGCCGATCCCGCTAACCCAGGCCGATCAAAGTCAAACAAATTAAACGATACCCAGAAGCAACAGTACTATGATGCGTTCGTACAGGCTGAGTCAGCGTTGCATAGTGCCGAACAGGCTGTCCAACAAGCACAGGTGGCATATGACAATGCCCGTCAGGCCGAAATCAACGGTATTCGGGCTGCTGAAGAGCAGGTCACCAGCACACTGGCACACGTGGATGATTTAGCCGCAGGTGCGACGATAGATGAACAAGCGGCAGCTCAGGCGCAGTTGGCAAATGCCCAGGCTCATCTGGCGAAGTTACGGGGAACAGCTCGTGCTGGTTCGCTTGATGCTGCAGTGGCTGCGGTTGAAGTAGCTCAAGCCAATTTGGAGCGATTACAGGCAGAAGCACCTGAGAGTGAGCTGGCGGTTGCGCGGGCACGAGTACAGAGTGCGAGAGCTGCACTCGATCTGGCGCGCCTCGAATTGGCCGATACCGAATTGCGAGCGCCCTTTGCCGGAACGATTGCTTCTATAGATATCAAAACCGGTGAGTATATCAATCCAGAAGTGCCTGTTATTCAATTGGCCGATTTCTCCTCCTGGGTCATCGAGACGACCGATCTATCCGAACTTGATGTAGCACAGATCCATGAAGGAGCCGATGTTGTCATCACCTTTGATGCGCTTCCTGAAACGGAGTTACCTGGTCAGGTTGTCTATATCAAATCATTTGGTGAAAGCCAGCAAGGGGACATCACCTACACAGTGCAAATTAAACCTGCCCATCATGATGCACGCCTGCGCTGGAATATGACTGCTACAGTTGCAATCATGGTCGATTAGTGTATGTAGGTTCGAGGATCGAAACATTCCATTTGGAATCGTAAAGTGATAGAGGAAGCAGACGTTTGTGTAATCCTATATCGCCTTGTCATTTTGCTGCCACATAAATCACCTACACCATGCTACTGACCATTAAATGTCTTCGAGCAATTCACGCAATTGGGGTGCAATGTCACGCATCTCCTGAGGTAACTCATCTCCACGTAAGAGCGCCTGTCCCAGAGCTGAACTCTTAAAATCAACCAGTTCGCGCTCAAAGCTGGTCTCGGTGATTACATCGCGTTGAATGTGGCCATCACGTAGCGTAATAATCCGTTGTGTAGCGCTGGCGACCTCGTGGTTATGGGTTACTACGATCAACGTGGTTCCCTGGCTGCGGTTTAAATCTGATAAGAGGCGCATGATATCGGCGGTCGTTTTCGAATCAAGATTACCAGTCGGTTCGTCCGCAAGTATAATCGTGGGCTGATTGGCTAACGCCCGAGCCACCGCGACACGTTGTCGTTCACCCCCCGACATCTGGTTAGGTAGAAAGTGCATCCGTTCACGTAATCCGACCAATGTCAGCAACTCTCGAGCACGATCACGCCGATCATTCCGTTGTGAGGTGGTTTCGTAAAGTGGTACCTCGACATTTTCCTGGGCCGTTAGGGTTGGAATTAAATTATGAGTCTGGAAGACAAACCCAACCGTCTGACTGCGAAAGTGATCAAGATCGCGCACTTGCGAAAGGGGCATTCCATCAATAATGACTTCACCACTGCTTGGCCGGTCCAAAGCCCCAATGAGATGTAACAATGTCGATTTTCCCGAGCCCGATGGTCCAACAATAGCGATAAATTCACCCTTATGGATTGTCAGGTCGACGTTATCGAGTGCCCGTACCTCCTCGCCATCACCATAGATTTTTGTTAAGTTATGCGTTTCAACGACGATAGGAGTATTGATCATGATAGTACCTCAGGTTGTTTTCTATTTCAACTACAATCCCTATCGACTACTCATAACGTAGGGCTTCGATCGGTTGTAGGTTGGCGGCACGCCATGCGGGATAGGTACCGCCAATTACGCCAAGTGTAAGGGTAAGCAGCGTAACTTGTATAAACAGATTGGCCGAATAGATCGGGGCAAGAAAGGCTCCATAGGTTGGTGCTAACATAAACAGATATGATAAACCAACCCCAATGAGCATACCCATAGCGAGACTCAACATGCTCAGGGCTAACGACTCGATCAGGATCATACGTAGAATACGCTGGCGTTTCCACCCTACTGCACGCAGTACACCAATCTCTTGGGTTCGTTCAAACACACTCATTAACATTGCATTCATCATGACAACACCCCCAACAATCATAGTAAGGACAATCAGGGCGTTAAGAATGGCATAAGTGGTAGCAATATCCTGCATGCGATCCGTGAATGTCGCGGCAGGGCTGACCATAACGTCGGGAAACTTCTGCTCAAGTTGCTGGGCAATTTCTTCCGCGTGCGCGGGGTCATGGAGGCCAATACTCAGCAGTGTAACCTGACGCGGCTTACGAAGTAGTCGCTGGGAATCCTTGAGCATAATTGCACTGCCGGTATCTTCAAAGGGTGAGCCATTCTCATAAATACCAACAATATCGTAACTTGATCCACCGATACGTAATGTATCACCAATCTGTTTTTCAAGCCCATCAGCGGCGAAACGTCCCACCATGACTTCACGAGATCGCTGGATCATACGACCTTCGCGGATACGGTAGTGTTGAATATATTCCTCATGTGGGTCAAGACCAAAGATTATCAAATAGGGCATTCCAGGTGCGCTGGTGACACCCATCACCATCTTAGAAACGGAACGTACTTCAGGTTCGATTCTGATGCGGTCAGCCGTTCGTTCATCAATGGCCGAGAATGCCAGATCTGAGGCTTTTGCTTGTTCCGCAAGTAAATCAGCCTGTCCTGCGCTGGCCAATTCGGTAAAAGTGTCGACAAAACCTTCAGTGATTGCCATCAGTGCTACGATAAAGCCCACACCAATGCCGATGCCGCTGATAGTTACCAGGGTACGAGTCGAACGTCGGGCAAGATTACGTAAAGAACCACTCCCGACTGTACGCATGATCGTCTGGGTAGTCTTGCCCCATTGTAACTCGCCTCCGCTATCACGGCGCATCGCATCAATGGGAGCAAGTTTAGCTGCGCGCCACGCTGGATAAACCCCACCAACTGTTCCTAACAATAAAGCAACTACCAGCGCCTGAATCAGCATTCCAGGGGTGATAACTCCGCTTAACAGCGACTCGACCGCAGGTGAGAGGCGGGTGAGAGAAATAAGACCGAAGCCTAACACAATGCCAAGAAGACCACCACTCAGTGTTATGATTAACGATTCTCCGATGATCATTCCAATGACACGTCGCCGCCGCCAGCCAACAGCGCGTAAGACACCGATCTCACGTGTTCGCTCTAAAACACTCATCAGGGTCGTATTCATCATCCCAAGGCCACCAACAAGGATGGCAAAAATACCCAGGAACCAACCAAATGATCGATACATGGCCAGTGCCTCATCCTGTTGCGTTGCCTCCCCAGACCGAATAGCAGTCAGATCTTCCCAGCGTGTCTCAATGCGTTCTTTCACTTCATCGCTTCTACGTACATCTGTGAGCTGGATGTTGAAGTAGTTAACCTGATGGCGTTTATCGAAGGCCCGTTGTGCATCCGGGAGGCCCATGACCGCGCCACCTTCTTCAAAACTTACACCTGTCTCGTAGATTCCAACAATACGATAACTGGTGTTGTTGATACGAAATTTTTCTCCGACATCTTTCTTGAAATTCTTCGCGGCCAGTTTCCCCAGAAGAATCTGACGCTTGCCTGTAATGGGTTGACCGGCAATGATGCGGTAGTGTTGCATAGCAAAGCTGCGAGGCTCTTCACCAACTACCACGAAATAGGGCGCTTCAGGCATCTGAATAAAGCCAATCACAGTGCCCGCAATGGTTTTAACGCCAGGGAGTTGGGCAATCTCAGCGCCAATCTCTTCGTCCACCGTGCTCATAATCAACATGACAGCATCTTTTTGCCCGACTTGCAGATCGGCATCTGAGGACGACAACATAGTCTCAAATCCGCTGGCGATACCCTCACCGAATGCGGAGAGTGCCACCACGGCTGCCACACCAATGGCAATACCCAACACCGTCAGAAAGGTGCGCGTTTTGCGATACCAGAGATTTTTGAAGATCAGATTCATGTCTTTTGAAGATCAACAACTGATGATTGTATATGTGACTAACGTTTATCATAGAATAGAATACAAACATATAACGGAAAAGGTAGGTATCTGGCTGTAAAAGGTTCTTCACTTTAAGAGACCCTAAAGGTTACCTGTTTGTGGTGGTTGTATGTGCGAGAAAATGGCATTCCCACGCTTCAAAACAAACCCTAAAGGTTTAGCTCTTTTGTCCAGCACAAACCATCTTGACGCAAGACCTTAAAGGTCGCCCCATGTTTGACTGTCGCAAGAGGTGAATGGGCCATTGGAAAGGTATAAACCAAACCCTAAAGGTTCCTGTAAAAAAGAAAGCTCCAGATCCCGAGGAGGTTCGATCTAGAGCTTCCTTTTTAAGGAGAGATGAATCCTTCCTCACCGCCACGGAGGAAGCCGATAGTACAGCGGTGATTTAGGAAGGTTTGTACATTAACCCGGAACACCTGAGAAGCTTTACTTCACTTGGTGTTTCGCAATAATAGTATAGATACTTTTCAGGACCAACCGTGAAAATGTTTCGCCATCACACGTTGTTGTATCATAACTCAACAGTTGCTTTTTCTGCTAAAAGTATTATGTTGTGGGTGCAGAAATAAGATCAAGCTTCAGACCCTCATGTGATGCAACAAATCCCAAGCGTTCATAGAATCGCAGGGCTTCGGGGCGACTTTTGTTGGTGGTGAGTTGTATGAGGTGGCATTGTTCTTGTCGAGCACGCTCAATTGCCCAAACAAACAGGCGATGTCCTACACCAGAACTGCGGTACCGCTGGTCAACCCGTACGCCCTCAATCTGAGCTCGTTTACCACCCTGGAAGGTCAGATAGCGGAGAAACGAAAGTTGTAGAACACCAATAACCTTGTTATTGATTTCTGTAACAACTAACTCATGACAAGGGGTTTGGTCAATCTCCTCAAAAGCTGTATAGTAGGTTTCTGGCAACGGCATATGAAACTGCTCACGTTGTTGCCCCAATAGGTCATCAGCGAGTAATCGTACAATTGCTACTACATCATCACGCGTCGCACGACGAATAATGTATGGTGATGTTTCGCTAGAGTCGGCCATTACAATACTCCTTGGTAGATAGAATGGAATATGTGAACAACATGGACTCTAGCAGTATTCAGACAATTGAGCAATCGACATAATGATGAGAGATACACCGATATACGGCCTCTCTTAATTATGGAGCCATGTGCTTGCTTCCTCTTGTGAGCGAACGATGCGAATCAGGCTATCTGTTGCATGTTCGTAGGCCAATTCACTGAATCTATCACCATATGCTTGGGGGTCTGGTACGACAAGCGCAAGACGTATCCTATAGTTCGCAAACTTTTGGAAAAGCTCACCTGCTAACCCACTCTGAAGATCGAAGAATGCCCTTGATACGTCATTCTCGGTCAGCATGAGACCTTGTGATCCCAGACAGGCGCCTAGAATCTCAGAAATATCACTGAATGATTGAAGGGTGATACCCAAATCAGCGGCAACAATAATACTGTCGCCTTTATGCATATATGCTTCCTTTACTACTGAACACCGTCTATGCAGCCATTGCCGATGTTGTGTTGCGTGATTGATCCCGTACCGCTTCCGCCGCTGCGATCCAAGCTTCGACAGTCGTTGGCTTCGGCAATTGCCGCTGAAGATAGTGCTCTACTGCACTCCATGTATCACCACCAATGACTTCACTGTACCGAGCAAAGAAACGCTGTTCTGCCTCGTCAGAGTTGCGCGGCGGCTCACCAGCAGATCGGGAAGGCGCTGTTCCATTTGAGACTTCCGCTGTCACTTCTTCTGACTCAGTCACGAATGGTTGCTCTTCAGACTGTGTTGTCTTCACTGCTTTGGTGTCTTTTACTTTCACCTTACGTGCATTGGAATTGTTGGTTGGTACTTGATCGGGATACAGGGTGGCCAGCGTGGCATCGTACGACTTGAGTAGCTTCAGATGGGCCGGACGTGGTGGTTTGATAATGGGTAGTATTCTGCGTTGATCATCTTCGCGTTCCACTAGCACAATCGCGTCGGCTTCATAGGCGATTTGCTCATCGGCGAGCACTCGCAGTCCTTCATCATGCAATCCGCCCTCGTCGCCGACGCGATATTTGCGGGTGAGATGACCGATGAGAACCACATGAAACCCAGCGTGTTTTAATTCTGTCAGTTCCGTATAAATAGACTGCATATTGCGGTTTACTGATGCATGCTCATCATACGTGATCTGGGTTTTGCGGTCGGTTTCGGCACCAGCACGCTGTTGGGCGTGTGCGCGCATGGCCTGAAAAACCTTCGAGATTGAGTCAAGGACGACTGTGTCTCCTGGTTTTCCCAGATTGCGAATTTCAGCCATGGCCCCTAGCAGATTCCGCAACGAGAGCGATTGCATAACCTGAATACGTCGATGGATACCGGATTTCCCTGCCAGGTTTTGAGCAGCACCTTCTGTATCTAAAATCCAGAGTGTCCCACTGCGTCGTGCACTACAAGCCAGATGTGATTTTCCAACACCAGCCTGTCCAGTTAAAATGTAAAGGCTTCCTGTTTGTAGTTCGTCCAGGCGTTGAAACATTACAATTTCCTCCTCTAAATGAACCTAGACGGCTTTTTCGTTGTATACTTTATATGGTATATAGCCATGATTATATTTTAGCACACTTGTTCTTTTTTGTAAAGCAATCATTGTCAAGATTTTGGCGATCTGGTATCATAACCTAACGGTATTTTGACAATGGGCGGGAGTTCGGTTTATGGGGTCTATCTATCCTCCAACATCTGATTTAATACATCTTCATCAACAATTAGGTCTTGAACTTGCACAAGTTACCGATGTTGATGCAGTTGTACATACGTGCCTGACATTTGTTAATACCCACTTTCATCCTCGTGACTGTCAGATAGTTTGGCATGCTGTTTCTGGCCCACATGTACTCGCTGCTCCAGATAACACAATGCTTTTCATGCCAGACCAATCACAATTAGAATGGCTTGCTACTGGCGAATTTGTCTATATCGAAGATGCTCGTATATGTTGTGTGCCATTTCGTGCAGAGGGTAAATTACTTGGTTGGATGGTCTTGGAAGGGCTGCAATGGAACACAGAAAACCTGGCAACATTCGTGCTCCTGGCAACGCAAGTCGCTCCTGTTTTAGCAATGTTTCAGGCTAAGACAGGAGTTGATCGTGAAGCGCACGTTGCACAACTCAACACATTCGCAGAAATCAGCCACCTGGTGAGTGGGACGCTTGATCTCGACATGTTGATGGATGCCATCTACAAAGCTGTGTTGCGAGTAATCGATGCTTACGATTTTTACATTGCATTGTATAATCCAACGACTGATTTACTGGAACTTACCTATGCTGTGCGTAATGGTGAACGTGACCACACACAAATAAGCTGGATGCCAAGCCAAGGGTTAACGAGCATTCTTATTGAGACGCGTGCGCCACTCTATGCAGATAACTACGAAGCTGAGTGTAGCCGTCACGATATTACGCCAGTTACATTTGGTAATTTTCCTCTTGGCAAAGCATGGTTAGGTGCCCCACTCTTTGCAAATGATCGATTTGTTGGCGTTTTGATTGTAAGCAGTATGAATAAGGAGTGTCAGTATGATGCTACTGATGCAGATGCTTTATTTGCAATTGGTACTCAGGTGGCGGTCGCTATCGAAAACGCACGACTCTATCGACGCAGCGAGACACAAGCTCGCCAACTGGCGACTCTGAATCATATTACGCGTACAATTACCTCATCCCTCGATCCCAAACATGTGCCTTCGTTGATCATGAAACAGGTCAGCGAGTTGTTTGATGCAGAAGAAGGATCACTCCTGCTTATTGATGAGAACACAGATGATCTCGTTTTTGCCTATACCAATGGTCGTATTGGCACTCAGCTCTTAGGTCAACGATTGCCTCGTGGCACAGGAGTAGCAGGTTATGTGGCCATTGAGGGGCAGTCTGTTATTGTCAATGATGTGCAGCATGATAGTCGTTTCTATGCCGATACTGATCGGGAAACGGGGTTTCAAACACGCAACATCCTCGCGGTCCCCTTACGTGGTGTTGTGGGAATTCAAGGCGTTATTGAGGTCTTAAACCGCCGTAATGGACGTGCATTTACGGAAGATGATCGGTTCTTGTTAGAGGCGATTGCAGATCAGGCTGTGATTGCATTGGAAAATGCGGAACAGTTTGCTCAGGTTGATCAGGCTTTAGCTTGGCGAGCGCAAGAACTGACACGCTCCAATGAAATGTTGCAACATAATCTGCGAAGCCTGACAGCCCTGAATGCCTTAGGTATGGCCATTAATACTTCTCTTCGCAATGCGCATGAAATATTTGGTATGACTGCCCATGGAGTGGTCGAAATAACGGGGGCTGTGGGGGCAAGTATCTTGTTAAGTGATGATGATGGTATCCAGCTGCAGACTGCGGTGGGTATTCCACAACCAATGAGCGCCATTGAGCCATTTGTTGAGCGCGTGTTGCGTACAAATCGCCCAGAGGTAGTGTTGTGTGATCACTTAGAAAGTGCCCGCTCGGTATTGGCGGTACCACTACGAGCTACACGCCGGACTCTCGGGGTTTTGTGTGTCTACTTCGCCGATCAAGCCTCACATCCGTCCGATCAGGAAACAGTGGTATTGTTTGCTACCCAGGCAGCTGCGGCGGCAGAAAGTATTGAATTATTTACTGCTGTGCGTAGTGCCCGTGATCAAATGGCTTCTATTCTGGCTTCAACACGGGAAGGTATTTTGCTGATCGGATCAGACTCACGTATAGCCATTGCTAACGCCGCACTCTCGCAATTGTGTGGTATCTCGGGCAATATGCTGAATTTTGCAAACGTCTCCGCGTTTCTGACATTATGGCAAGAGACCGCCGGTTATGATCCCGATGAGTGGGAGGCTCTTAAACGTGGCATTGACACGGTTATGTATGGGCAGCTTTCAGTAGTTGCGGGTGAGTTGAGTGTGACTACCAGCAGTAAATTCTCAATAGAGTGGACCGTGTTACCTGTTTTAGGAAGTAAGGTTACCCAAGGTAGTGTCATACTGGTTCTGCGCGATATCACAGAGGCCAAAGTAACTGAGCGTATCCGTGAGGATTTGACACATATGATGGTGCATGATTTACGGGCCCCGCTGACCAGTGTCATTGCATCGATTGAGTTACTATCAGATGATGTCCCCGGTAAAATCAACCCAACCCAACAAAATATTCTCGACATTGCGTTGGCCAGTTCTAATCAAATGCTTGCAATGGTTGATACCCTGTTAGATATTAATCGACTCGAAAGTGGCCATATGCCGTTGGAACTCTCTTTCTTTCAGTTGTCGATAGTGTCTTCGCGTGCAGTGGAGCGGTTGAATTCGCTTGCCCATGAACGTAAGATTACGATCGAGGAAAATATATCGACAGAGCTTCCAGATCTCTACGCTGATGAAGCGCTGATTACACGGGTACTCCAAAACTTACTCAGTAATGCGATTAAGTTTGGTCGTCGTCGTAGTACAGTGGTTGTTCAGGCAACGCTGCTTTCGACAGCAGAGCGTTCAGCATCATCTGCTCATAAAGGTAAGAAATCCTCACGTACAAAATCAAAGCGGAGTTCTCAACAGCCCACTGCTATCCGTATTGAAATTCGCGATCAGGGTGTTGGCATTGCCCCTGAAGATCAGGAGAAAATCTTCACTAAGTTTGGTCAGGTAGGTGAGCGTCGTGGTGGAAATGGTTTGGGTCTTACGTTTTGTAAGTTAGTTGTTGAAGCTCACGGTGGTCAGATTGGTGTTGAAAGCACTCCTGGCGAGGGGAGTACATTTTTCTTCGTCTTGCCAGTCGTGACGAACCTACATGCTCTGCCCTATACGTCCATCTGATGGGCGACTAAATGTGCAGTTCCAGCCCTTCATATGCAGCATGAGTCTCAGGAAAGATATCCCGTGCGTTTCGTTCCATTGCCTCAATAGTTTCATCATCATAGTTGGGATCATGGTGAAACAAAATGAGTCGTTGGACATTACTCGCTTGCGCTACTGCACATGCCATCTCTGGTGTACTATGGCCCCATCCCTGTTTGGGCTTGTTAGGATCAGCATAGTCCTCAAGCAGATATTGTGAATCGTGAATAAGCACATCCGCATCTTGGGCAAATGAGATCAACCGTTGATCCGTCTCGATGTATCCCTCCGTGTCGGTAGCATAGACAATCGATTTTCCACCCCACGAAACGCGATAGATATGGACACCATTCTTAGGGTGGGCATAACTATGGTAGGTGTGGATGTGGATATGCTCCGGCGATAGGGCTACATTATCACGATAACGATTGTGGATATGAATGTCAGAAGTGTTTTGTCCAATCAACACGACGTCTGTATCCGTAAGATTGTGCATATTTTTCAATGATGCCAATTCATCCAGACTGATGGGAAAACTGGGAGGGAGCATGGCTTGTGCCAAGGTATGTTGGAGATCATTCTCGAACACCTTTGGCCCGAAGATATGCAACGTATTTGTGCCAATATAGGCTGGCTCGAAGAAGGGGAAGCCCTGTGTATGGTCATGATGCATGTGACTGAATAAGATGACCGCTGATATCGATTTTTCCCCCGCAGCACGGGTACGGCGCACCAGATCGGCCCCAAGATTGATAATGCCGGTACCGGCATCAAGGATAATGGTCTGCGTTCCCAATTGAAGCTCAATACATGAAGTATTGCCACCATAACGGACGGTTCGTTGCCCCGGTACTGGATAACTGCCACGCACACCCCAAAAACGAATGATGAACTTATCCATCGTCAAACTAGCCCCCTGGTAATCTGGATGTTGTGTTTCACTGATTAGCTAGAGCCCGACGATAAGCACTGGGCTCTACGTTGTTGTCCAGGTGTGCAGTGCTTCGACGAGTAGGCGGACACCAGCTCCGGTTGCGCCTTTTTGCTGATATGCTTTGACTGGTTGATCGGTCATGGCAACCCCGGCAATGTCGAGATGGGTCCACGGGTAATCGCCCACAAAGTGTGAGAGGAATCCTGCGGCAGAAAGTGCGCCTCCTGGTCGTCCACCTGTATTTTTGACATCTGCCACATCACTGTCCATGAGCTTTTTATACTCATCCCATAACGGCATGCGCCATACTCGCTCACCTGTCAGATCTCCTGCTTGAGTCAACCGTTGCACCAAATCATCACTGTTACTCATCATCCCCATGGCATGGTGCCCCAATGCCACCACCACAGCACCTGTGAGAGTTGCGAGATCGATGATGGCGTCAGGATTGTAACGTTGGGCATAGAATAAAGCATCGGCAAGCACGATGCGCCCTTCAGCATCTGTATTAAGCACTTCCACTGTTTTACCACTCAGGGTGGTAATAATATCGCCTGGTTTATAGGCTGTACTGCTTGGCATATTTTCGGCAGCACTAACTAAACCAACGACATGAAGCGGCAGTTTTAGCGTACTGATTGCACGCATGGTGCCAAAAACTGCTGCTGCACCACCCATATCACTCTTCATTGCATCCATGTTCTCGGCTGGTTTGATCGATATACCGCCAGTATCAAATGTAATGCCTTTTCCAACCAAACAAATTGTGGGAGCATCCTTCAATGTTGCGCCATGCTCCATGACGATAAAGCGTGGTGGTTGACTTGATCCTTGGCCTACTGCCAGGATTCCGCCAAATCCCTGTGCACGTAGTTCATCCAATCCCATGACCGTTACATCAAGATTGAATGCCTGTTCAAGTTCGTGCGCTGTCTCACCCAGTTTAGCAGGTGTGATATGATTCCCTGGGCCATTCACCAGATCACGGGCCAGTGTAACACCACGGGCAATGGATTCGCCGATGCGCACACCTCGTTCTAATTGCTCATCTGTCTGGGACGCAAGGATGGTGAGGGTACGAATAGCATGTTGGTTGAGTGTTGTTAAATCTGTTTTGTGTGCGAGAAAGCTATAAAGACCAAGGATACTGCCTTCCGCTATTGCCTGTGCATATACGACTGTCGAAAGAGTGCTATCAGGTTTTACATAAAAACTATATTTTGCAACTTTAAGTTCTTGTGCTTTCTGAGCAGCTGTAGCGGCAACTTCACAGAGGCGGTCGGGTGTTAGTTCAGCGCGTTGGCCAAGACCAATCAAGAGGAGGCGCCGTGTGGTCAGCGTACCACGGGGATATATAAGCAAGGTTGTTTTGAATTCTCCAGACCAATCTTCTGCTTCAAACAGTGTGGTAATGTGGTCGGAAGTTGCTTCATCTTGCCACATACTATACACAAGCAGGGGAGTATCATACGTAAGATAATCACCAGACGTAGTTACAATGTCCATACAAATCCTCTATTATCAATAAGCTAGTGTGAAGCCATATGCCACATGTTTGAGCCTCTCGTCTCGCGCAGCATTTGCAGAAGTGCATGCATCATACGGTGAGAATGCCATAGGTATTGTGTCAATGCCTCAAAATATACGTACTCGTGATTATAGCATATCCATCCCATAGCAATTATTGATTGATCGGGTGAGTGTATGTTGTTTCAGAGCGTGCCATGAGGTGATGGGATAAGTAAAATGCTAGCTGAACTTGTACTAATGTTGGTCTAACACTAGATTAGTATCTATCTAATATTGCACCAACGGTCATCTAACATTGACATCCTATACTTATGCACAAGTCAATGAAATGTATTGCGAATACAAAAGTTTTGTTGTAACCACTTTTGTAAAGACACATCGGGAGGTTATGATGTCAAACTTAATGCGACTAAATCCGGCTCGTGACATGCTTACACTGCGTGATGCCATGAATCAGTTGTTCAATGAGAGTTTTGTACCGTCACGTGAAAATGGCAACTGGGCATTTCCACTTGATCTGTATGAAACTGAAAGCAACTACACCGCACGTTTGGTAACACCAGGGTTGACTGTGGAGCAATTGGAGATTAACTGGGAAAACAGTGTCTTGTTCGTGAAGGGGCAGATCGAGTATACACAACTGGAAGGTCGTCCTCTGGTTCAAGAGCAGCGTTCAGGCACCTTTAGCCGTGCAATACAATTCCCGGCATCGGTAAACACAGAGGGGATTGAGGCGAATCTAAGAGATGGTATTTTAACCATTGTTGTGCCTAAGAACGAGACTGCACGCGCCAAGCGAATTAGCATCAATACAGTCTCCTAAGTTCGGCAAATTATGGAACGAAACCCTGGTTGTTTGCAAACAACCAGGGTTTTTGCTTACGCTATCAGACGATGATCAGCAAACACATGTTACTTACTCATCCAGACGTTGAGTTGTCGCTGGTGAAGGTGGCCTTGATGGAGCTTGTATTGGAGAGTTTGTATGAACAGCCCCATTCTGCATTTTTTCCATCCCATCCATAAACACTTTTAGTGTGTCCACAGGTAGTGGGAATATAATCGTACTATTCTTTTCAACGGCGATTTCTGTGAGGGTTTGGAGATAGCGCAGTTGCAGCGTCACTGGCTCTTTGGCAATCACATCGGCAGCTTCGGCCAGCATGACTGAGGCGAGTTTCTCGCCCTCGGCGTGAATAACTTTTGCCCGCTTCTCACGTTCAGCCTCAGCTTGTTTGGCCATTGCACGCTGCATTGTTTGTGGAAGTTCCACATCTTTGACCTCGACAATGGTGACTTTGACACCCCATGGCTCGGTTTGCTCATCAATAATCTTTTGCAGCTTTTCGTTAATCGCCTCTCGACGTGCCAACAGTTCATCAAGTTCAACTTGACCAACGACACTACGCAATGTGGTTTGGGCGATCTGAATGGTTGCACGGATGTAATCCATGACTTTAACAACGGCCATGTTTGGATCAACGACCATAAAATACAAAACCGCATTGACTTTAATAGTAACGTTGTCGAGAGTAATAACTTCTTGTGGTGGAATGTCCATCGTGATAATACGAGTATCGACCCGCACCATGCGCTCGAAGATCGGTATCAGAAAGAAGATACCGGGACCACGTGCACCGACTAAGCGACCCAACCGAAAGACCACACCTCGCTCGTACTCAGGAACGATCTTAATGGCTGATAGTGTGACCATTAAGACAATAAAGCCCAACACTGCTAAACAAAGAAGTACAGCACCGCCTCCCATAAAAGTATCCTTTCATGTTTACAAAATGCAAAAATTTATGTATTCAGCAACTTCTGATAGTATCTGTTGATCTGTTTTTCATCTATGTTTCGTCAACATCTTCGTTGATGCGTTGTACAACCAATCGCAAGTTCCGCATGGATGTTACTTTGACCCAATCACCGTTCTCAACCACACCATTTTCGCTGACTGCCCGCCAGAGCGCACCATCGACAAATACCATGCCATCCGGATCAAGCCGCTGACGCACCTCAGCGAGTTGTCCAATTAAGCCTTCCTGTCCGGTCGCAACTGGGCGACTACGGGCATGAAAGGCAAGCCATACTCCCAGCGCTGCAACTGCTCCAAGTGATAGCACAATCAGAATGATGGCCCACACAGCAACGGCAGTGCCAGGCGCCTGCGCTGGATCGACCAGATTGAGTGCGCTTACGACAACGAGTGCCAGTCCAGCAACAGTCAACCCACCGTGCGCTGTCACAAAAAACTCAGCGCCAATGAGTACCAATGCTAACAATAATAACAACATAGCCCACCACTGGATTGGTAAAACGATAAACCCGGCTAGTGCTCCAATGAGTAATATCCCTCCAATGCCGACAAAAACGGATGTACCTGGAATAGTCAATTCGATATAAATAGCAATCGCACCGAGTATCAGTAATATAAAAGCAATCGTTGGTGTGGCAAGCGCGAGTCGAAAGCTTTCCCACAACGTGAGATTGATTGGTGTGGTAGTACGGCCCTGGGTTTGTAAGGTGGCACTTGAACCATCCGAAAGGGTCACAGTACGACCCTCTAATAGTGTCAAGAGCTGATCCTGATCTGCAGCGATTACGTCTACCGCCGGTGGTTCAAGCTTGATGGCTTGCTCATTGGTCAAGATAGCGCCATCACGTACAGCTTGATCAAGCCAATCCGTATTGCGTCCCTGAGCTGTGTTCCATGTGCGAAGTTGATCGGTCACACTGTCGAGCACCAGATCTTGTGTTTGTTGTGAGAGAGTTTCATCAACCTCGGCAAGTGGATAAGCGCTTCCAAAAGATGTATCTGGCGCCAGCGCACTGACATGTGCTGCACTGAGAAAAAAGGTTCCAGCAGCACCCGAATTGGTTCCAGCTGGTGTAATGTACAACACAACTGGAATCTCGGCTTCAGCGAGTTCACCAGCAAATGGACGCATCGCCCGAAGAACGCCTCCTTGACTATTCATATTGACAATAAGTGCAGTTGCATCCGATGACTCGGCCTGTTGGAGTGCACGCCGCATGTAATTGATCGTCACTGATGTTACTGGCCCCTGTATATCAATGGTATAGATGGGACCATCGCTAGTCTGAGCGGTTACCTGTGGCACTGCTTCGCTGACTATGGCACATAAAAGCAGGGTTAGCACCGCAACCTGCCAAAGAAATCGAATCACAAGTGTGTCCTTCTGCCCAATATACTTTTGGGTGTTTTATGATGTGTGTATGTACAATATTCGTCGCACTTTACATGATAGCGCGAATCGTGGAGCAACGCCAATTTTGAGCAGCTAATCTTTTGATGGTGGTGATGCGTCCGACAGTGGTTCTGGTGGTGTGGCTCGCTCAACAAAGCGCTTAACACGTCGTTCAAAGGTTGAGCGTGGTAATATCACCTTACGGTTACATTGCATACAACGAATACCAATTTCAGCACCGATACGTACTACTTGCCAGGTATCACCACCACACGGATGCTTTTTACGCATCTGTATGATGTCATTAAGTTGGATGTCGAGTGGTTTGGTAGGCATAGCTATCTTGTATCCGGTACATAATTATGGTCATGAAAGCATTTTACGGAAAAGCATGTTTGATTGCGTGTACCCTAATGTTCGATAGAACCTATGGGCTTCTGTGCGTTGAACATTACTACTAATCTCCATACCATAACAACCAGCTTTGCGTGCAAGTTCTTCGGCGATCTCAAGCAATTGTCGACCAATACCCTCTCGCAGGCGCCGCTCATCCACCACGATAGCAGTAATCTGCGCGAGAGGCCCCTGCTGGTGAATGAGCGCTGGGATAATGTGCAGTGCCGCAACACCAACAATGTGCTCTTGCTCTTCAGCGACAAGAATCTGGTCCATGCCAGTTGCCTCAACCCGTCCTAAACGTGCCATGACTGTTCCTGAGTCTGTAGGATACCCAAGTTGGCCCAACAAGGCTGCAATATCGTGTGAGTCGTCGCGACTGGCTGGTCGTACCCAAATGTTATTGGTCATATGTTTTGGCTTGACTCCACAGTTGTATCAATTCATCAATAGGTGTCGATGCCCAATCGTGCTGAGCGAGATGTTGCTCAACATGCACAAAGCGTCGGCGGAACTTGGCATTGGCGGAACGCAGTGCGCTTTCAGCATCAACATGCAACCAGCGTGCCAGCACCACCGTGGCAAACAACAGGTCCCCCATCTCTTCTTGAACACGTTGGGCGTGAGTTGGCCCGCGCGAGTTGGTGGTTGCTGTAGCTTCACGGACTTCGGCTAACTCTTCCGATACTTTGTTCCATACATCTTGTATTTCCGGCCACTCAAAGCCAACTTTAGCAGCCTTGCGACTGATCTCCTGTGCGGTTGCTAATGCTGGTAAGCCAATGGGAATACCATCAAGCGGCCCTCGTGTGGCCTGTCCTTTCCGTGCGCGCTCTGCCTGTTTGATCGCTTCCCAATTCGTCAGCACTTCATCGGTCCCGTTGACATTGGTATTGCCAAAAACATGCGGATGTCGGCGGATGAGTTTGCTAGCGATATGGTGGTACACGTCGCCGATTTGAAAGTTTCCTGACTGCCGTGCCATTTCACTATGCATCAAAACTGCCAATAACAGATCGCCAAGCTCTTCAGCCAGTGCGTCCATATCATTATTGGTGATGGCCTCCAACACTTCATGTGCCTCTTCGAGCAACGCCGATTGGAGCGAGTGATGGGTTTGCTCACGATCCCAGGGGCAGCCATATGGTCCTAACAGGCGCGCCGCCACCAGCATTGGTCCCTCTGCTCCACGCAAGTCGTCGAGTGGGGCAAGTGGTGGTATATACACACATGTATCGTACACATATGTTTGCTCGGTTAGCTGTGCCAATGATATATCTCTTGTGATCTGTTGGTTCGTATCATCTGACTCCACCAGCACGACAGCGTAGGTGTCTGGGTAACGCAGGAGCAGTCCTTGTTGTAGCTGATGTGCCACCGCATTATTGGCGATACGGCAGATCAATGTCGGTTGTGTTGGCACAAGTGGGAAGGGTAGCAATGGCGGTGTATATGTGCCAACGCCCTGGGTTTCTGCCCATGCACGTGGATCAGTTGACGTGTTTAGTTGCCCCAACGAAAACTTCGTACCATAGTGGGTTGATACGAAAACTTTGGCGTCAAGGATCTGTAACCCTTGTTCGAGTGGGTCCAGGTGGAGGGTGGTAAGTGTGTTAACTACCCACATAGATGACGGTTTAGTTGTCTCGTGTTCAGAAGGGTTTGTCATTATTTATTATCACTACTTTACTTTTTGTTGGCGTAAGAATACCGTAGAATGATGCACGTGTCCAGATTCGAATATATATAGTAACCACGTTTCTTGTGTCGAAATAATAAAAGAGCCAACCTGATAATAAAGGTTAGCTCTTTGAACAGGTATAAAAATATTTAGTAAATGCTCCCATTCGATGAGACCAGTTGTCCATCTTCGGCAGAAATTCGATAAGAAATACCACCATTGCCCTGCCACGTGACCATGTCAAACGAACCCGAATTGGAGATACGATACACCGCTATATCCTGATAGGTCAGCGAGACGTCTGGTTCGCAGCGTTCCGGCCGCCCTGGAGTCCGCAGAAAATAGGCCGCTCCTTTCCCCCGCAGCGAGGCGTATCCGTCTTCGTCAATCAGGACAGCTGTCTCTTCGTCAATCCCAATGCCAAACGCTGTTGTTGTCCAGCCATCTTCGACTAAACGAGCCAGGAATCCAATCAAACGGCCCATGCGGTCCCGTTCACTAAAATGACTATCAGTAATAGCTGACTCCATATCCGGGAGATCAAGGAAATCCCGCTCGAATGTCATATAGCGATTGTACGGATCGGCCAATGCTTCATCTGAGTACACGGTGTCGTTCTCTGCAGAGAAGCTAAATTCGCCCATCACAGCCAGACCGGCGCTAGTTCCCCCTATCGGTATTCCCTGCTGGGCAAGCATCTGTATGGCACGCTCAACCGGGGTATCTTTCCAATAACGCAGATAGTTCCACTGATCACCGCCCGCCATAAAGAGCGCTTCGGCACCCATAATAATATCAAGCACTGTGCGGTCGTACGCTGCGTCGCGGTTTTGAAATACTATGGTCTCCACCGAATCGACCTGCCCGAGCCCGTAGATATAGGGGTTGTAGCCATCACCACCCGATGCGCGAATAACGACGATATCGCCACCCCCTGATTTGTTGATCAGCCACCGGAACGCCTCATCAACATCTGGTCCACCACCCATGAGCATAAGGCCACCTGTGGTAATGCGGTCCACATCATCTGGATTGCCAGCAACGTAGTAATCATATGATGGTTCTTGTGCGGAGGTAGCTGTCGGTAGTGTCATAAACGGCAGAACAACCCAAATGAACAGAATCCTGGTGTAGCGGTTAAGGGCCTCCATGACGATTTCCTCCTACTGTATATGGTGGATATTAGAAAAGGAATGGAGTTATATGTGTTGTGGTAGCCGTATTTTTACATAAAATTTAGCGCCGACGAGTGTATCGAACGGCGACGAATAGCACCGCCATTATGGCTACTGCGCCAAATCCGGCCATCCAGAATGGAAGCGGATCGGGTCTGATGCGGCCTGCATTCCGCTGACGCTCAGCTTCGGTTGCAGGAGTTGGTGTTGGGCCTATGGCTGTATCTGATGTTGATGTCGCTGCTTGTGCTATGCGTTTGGGTGTTGGTGTACGTTCCGTTGCCGTCGTTGAAAAATCGTCGTATGTATTCGCATATTCCCCGCCCATGTGTACTGGCGGTAGGACAGTTTGTGCGTTGGTTTGATTGAGTGTCAGTCCGCAAAGTATTGCCATCAGTATCACCACTGGGTAACGGTGTTGAGCTAGTAGCGCGCGCATTATTTTCCTCGTGCGTGTTGTGGATCGAGTGCATCGCGCAATCCGTCGCCAAGATAATTGACCGCAATGACCACAACAAAAATCATAAGCCCTGGAAAGATCGCTGTCCAGGGAGCGGTTAGCATCTGGCTTTGCGCGTTTCTCAGCATGTTACCCCATGTTGGAGTAGGAGGTTGCACGCCAAAACCCAGATATGACAGCCCTGACTCACTGATGATGGCGCCGGCTAGTCCAAGTGTTGCAGCGACAATAACTGGTGAGGCGACGTTCGGCAAAATATGGCGCACCATAATCCGCTTGTTTGGGACACCAAGTGCATGTGCTGCCTGAATAAATTCGCGCTCACGCAGTTCCAGGGTTGAGGCACGTACCAGCCGAGCGACCTCCATCCACGAAAGCACACCGATGACAATGGCAATCGATTGAAAGGAACCGGCAGGGAGACCGGGTACATCGTAGGCACGCAGAAAAGTGGTCAGAATGATCAGCACGAACAGCCGTGGCAGTGAGAGAAACATATCGGTGATACGCATCAGGATATTGTCGACCCAGCCACCGTAGAAACCGGCCAATAGTCCGATGGAAGAGCCAACGCCGATGGCAATCGCCATGGACATCAGGCCGACCGTAAGGGAGATACGCCCACCATACACGACTCACGCCCACATATCACGCCCCAATTCGTCGGTGCCCATCCAATGGGTGAGCGAGGGTGCCTGGAAGCGTTCGCGTAGTTGCTGATCGGTTGGTGAGTAGCGCGCTGTGATTGGCGCTGCTGCGATGATGATGATGATGGCACATAGGATGATAGCGCCTGCAAGCGCCATGGGGTGATGCGTGAAGCGCCGCCACGTAATGGCAACCAACGACTCTGAGCGGGTGTACTGGGTTTTTGAACGTTGTGTAGTTGCTACTGACATCGTTTTCCTTATGTGGATCACCGCAAAGATTATCTCCATGGGTGTTATGTGCCATGGGATGTGTGTATCCTGATGCGTGGATCGAGATAGGCTTAGACTATGTCGGCGAGTAGGTTTCCAAAGATGATCAGAGCACTGTTGATCATCAGCAGGGCCATGAGTACTGGATAGTCGGTTTTGAATGCCGAGTCAATGTACAATCGCCCCATGCCGGGCCACGCAAAAATTGTTTCGGTGAAGACGGCCCCACCAAACAATAATGGTATTTCCAGTGCGATCAAGGTGACCAGTGGAATGAGTGCGTTTCGCAGTGCATGCTGCAAAATGACCATACGTTCCCTGAGCCCTTTAGCGCGGGCAGTACGCACATATTCCTGCCCAATCACTTCCAACATTGATGAGCGCATATAACGCATATAGCCTGCTACTGAGACGACCGAAAGCATGGTGACAGGCAGGATGAGATGGCGTATACGGTCGATGAGTGAGAATGGTTCGCCGGGTGTGGCCATTCCAGCACCTGGCAGAAGTGGGCGACCATCGGGGCCTTTGAGCACCACCGCAAACAAGATGATGAGCAGCAACCCAAACCAGAAGACTGGCAGCGATTGGCCCGCAAAGGCTAGTGTCGTTGCGATGTGATCGAAGAGGGAGTACTGTTTGAGTGCTGACAGAATGCCCAGCGGAATGGCGATCAGCAGTGTAACGATGAGTGCAGTACCCATCAGAAGCAGTGTGTTGGGTAGCCGTTCGCCGATCTCTTGGGTGACCGGACGATTCGAGACAAACGAGTTGCCCCAATCGCCCCGTAGCATATTACCGACCCATTTGACATAACGAATATGTACAGGGGTATCAAGGCCGTATTTGGCTTGCAGGCGAGTATAGTCCTCTTTCGTGATATCGGGATTGTTCTCGTAGGCGGTCATGAGACCGCCTGGAACTGAGGTAATCAATGCAAACAGGATGATACTCATGATCGTCAGCATAAGTGCGGATTGTAACAGACGACGGATGAGATATTGCGTCATAGTTGTTACACCAGTCTATTGGCTTTGCAGCCACCAGTTAGCCGAACCTGTGGTAAAGTCGTTCGGCCCAGGTGAGACACGGAAGTTCTGTAAGTGTGTCTGATAGCCACTGATTAACAAACGTTCGTAGAGATAGATACGGGGTAGCTCTTCGTTAATCTGATTTGCTACAATGCAATATTGCTCTTGGCGCTTTTCAACGTCTGTCGTAGCTGCAGCAGCAGCAAGAGCAGCGTCAACGTCTGCGTTGATATAGCGTGAGTAATTTGAACCGGCTCCCTCATTTTCAACGGTAGGAATCTGGTTAGAATGGTAGTTGTCATACAGGTGGCTGTCGGGATCGATGCCGGGACCGGTAGTGTATAGCAACACGTCAAAGTTACCCCGCTTACGAAGTCCATTGGCGTCCCATCCGGCAAAGAGTACGTCTGATGGAACATTTTCAATTGCCATTTCAATCCCGATTTGCCGCATCATTTCTACGAGAACTTGTTGGGTATCTTCACGTAGTTTATTGCCTGAGGTGGTCTGAATCTTCAAGCTCAATCGCTGCCCATCGCGTTCCCGTATACCATCAGCACCTGTTGTCCATCCTGCTTCTTCGAGGAGTGCCTGCGCCGCTTCGGGATCATAGGAACGCGGGTCTTGTGGACATGCAAATGGTCCTGATGGAAGTACGCTAGAACCAACACGGACATTACTGTATAAAAGGGCCTCTACAATAGCCTGTTTATCAATACCAAATTCAATCGCCTGTCGCACACGTGCATCGCTCAAAATGGGGTGCGGGTTAGCGGCAGGGTCGGTTGGCTCATCGACAGTGGGATCGCCCAGATTGAGCAGCAATAGCTCGTTTTCGCCGGTAACGGCTCCAGCATAGGCGACGCCCTGCGTTTCAAGTGCGGCCAGTGTGGGGAAGTCGGCTTCGGTTAAGTCCCACAATACATCGACTTCGCCGGTGCCGAGCAACTGCATACCTACCTCACGACTGGGCAAAATCTTGACAAAAAGCCCGTCAAGATACGGTTTGCCTTCCTCACGGTAGTAGGGGTTTGGCACAAAACTGATCTGGTCCCCAGCACGCCATTCTTCAACTGCCCATGGCCCGGTACCAATGGGATTCCGGTTGTAGTCCCAGGTATCAAGTTGGGCAGGGTCACCAGCGGCTTGTGGGAGAATATACGAAAATAGGCGCAGATATGGTGCGTAGAGCTGGGCAAAATTTACCACGACCGTGTGCTCATCTGTACATTCGACGGAGTCGATATCCTGGTAGCCGATGGTGCTCGCGCCCGAGAGATCGGACATAATACTCTCAAATGTGAATTGCACATCGGCACAGGTGAAAGGATCGCCGTTCGCAAATTGGACATCCTGCTTCAAAGTGTATGTGACAGCCAGTCCGCCTTCGGAGACCAGAGGGAGTTCCTCCGCCAGCACTGGTGCAAATTCGCCCTCGGCGTTGACCTCGACCAGACCTTCGATAGCGAGCGCGCTGATCGCATCTTCAATGGATGATGAGGCCAACAATGGATTGAGTACGGCGGGTTCTTGTGGTGTACCAATCACGATGGTTCCACCAGCTACGGCCTCACTGGGGTCGGTGGTCGGGGCGGGAGCAGGTGCCTCTGCGACGGTGTTGCTATTGGCGGTGGCCTCCGGTGTATCGGTTTCTGATTCGGGTGGTGTCCCGCACGATACGAGCAGTATAGCTCCCAGAGCTAACAATGAGATCATCTGTCTGAGCACTGACATGGCTCCCTCCGAAAGTCATTATAACAATGGCATATAGTAAAAAGCGGCCTTCATGGTGTGTGGACACCATAATGTCTCTGGGTTGTGTTATGGGATAACGTTACGGTGTTACAATCGTGTTTCGTTTAGGCTTTCAGCTACAGTTGCCTTTGTTTGATGCTGTAAAACTGTTACAAGTTCACGCCCTGCCGCTTCGATATGATGTCGTAGCTGCCATTCCGCCTCATCGGCATTGCCTCTTTCCAAGGCAGCCACAATATTATGGTGTTCTTCAGGGTCATTGGTGTCGCGGGCCGGGAGCGATGTCGCAGCCGTGTGGCTAAAATTGCTCCACAGCATGCTTGGAAAGGCAGCCCACATTTGATTGAGCGTACGCAGCAGATATGCACGGCGGCTGGCTTGAAAGATGAATTGGTGAAAACGACGATTGATCTCACGGTATTCGCTAAGATGTGCTGGTGCCATATGTGTCTTCATCTGCTGTTGTAGATCTTTGAGTTTGGCTATTTCCTCAGGAGTGATATTACTGGCTGCGGCACGAATCGCTCGGCCTTCCAGAAAACTCCGATGGGCATACAGGTCGGCGACATCCTCCGGTGAAAATGTGACGACGCGTGCCCCACGGTATGGTATATGCTCAACCAGTCCTTCTGCGGTCAATTCCTTGATCGCCTCACGAATAGGCATCTGGCTCACGCCATATTCCTGAGCGAGTCGCTCTTGCCGAAGCCACTCGCCCCCTGTAAGGTCCCCATTCAAGATCGCAGCACGTAAGCGATCTGCCACGATGTGGCGAAGCTGTTTGTGGGTATCAACGGCTGTCATACAATCTCTTTGCTCTACATCGATCAGGTATGTCGTCAAGAATATGATATTAGATATAACATCTCGGATGAACAAAACAATAGCATAGAGTTAAAAGAGTGTCAAGCCCCCGTTGACATCTTTCCTGTATATGCTACAATCGATACAATTCCAAGCAGCGTTTTGTTATCCTCAAAGACGTGTGGCAACCTGTGCTTGTCCCCTGTAGTATGGGCATCGGTTGGGACAAATAGACACACCTACTACTGTGGTACTTTTGATGGACTATGATATTCCATGGGGAACAATAGCGACCTGATGGGTTCGACACGATAGGCACAGACCAATATGTTTTGGTTCATATGGAGCCTGTCGTTAGTGATAATGAAGGTGTATTCATGCGATTACGAATGATGACCCTATTCATTGGCCTGCTCATCCTGGTACTTGCCGGATGTGGACCGCAAGCAGAAGAAGCCGAAGCTCCAGCAGATGCAGATCCGGCAGAAGCCGAAACACCCGCACTTGAGATCCCGACAGAGGCTCCCCCGGAGATTGTAGAAGAACCGCAGGAAGAAGCGACTGAGGAAGCCATGACCGATGCACCTACAGAAGCATCTGAGGGTAGTGCAGAGACCGGTGCTCCAGCGGAGGAGGAAGCGGCACAGGGTGCTGCTGGGGACCGACTGCAAGCGATTATTGATCGTGGGAATCTTATCTGTGGTGTGAACGGAAGCCTCCCTGGTTTTAGCAACCTGGAAGCAGATGGCACATTCTCGGGTTTTGATGTCGACTTCTGTCGTGCCGTAGCCGCAGCGATCTTTGGTGATGCTGAAGCCGTTGAGTATCGTCCATTGAGCGCACAGGAACGCTTTGCCGCTGTCCAGTCCGGTGAGATCGATGTATTGTTCCGCAACACGACATGGACGCTTGACCGTGATACGTCGAACTCACTCGACTTTGGCCCGGTGACTTTCTACGATGGTCAGGGTATTATGGTTCAACAAGATCTTGGTATAACAGATCTGGAAGGTCTCAATGGTGCTACTATCTGTGTGCAGAGTGGTACCACGACCGAGCTTAATCTGACCGACCAGTTTCGTGCGTTAGGTGTTGAATTTGAGCCATTGACGTTTGAGGAAATCGATCCAACCTACCAGGCATACGATGAAGGCCGTTGCGATGCCGTCACCAGTGACCGTTCGCAGTTAGTTTCACGTCGTACGGCACTGGCCGAGCCTGATGCACACGTCATCCTTGAAGCGATACTCTCGAAAGAGCCACTCGCTCCCGCCGTTGCCCAGGGTGATAGCCAGTTGCGCGATGTCATCTCCTGGGTTGTCTACGCGACCATCCAGGCCGAAGAATTTGGCATTGACTCGACTAACATCGATACTTTCGCTAATTCTGAAGATCCAACTGTTACACGATTGCTGGGGCAAGAGGGTGAATTAGGAGCAGCGCTTGGTCTGCCTGGCAATTTTGTGGAGAGTATCGTCTCTAATGTTGGCAACTACGGTGAAATCTACAATCGTAATCTCGGACCTGACACAAGCTTTAATCTGGATCGGGGATTAAATGCACCGTGGAACGATGGAGGTCTGTTGTACTCACCGCCATTTCGGTAATTGCAGCAGTGCTTGACTCGCAAGGGCGTACCCATCGTGCGCCCTTCGTTGCATAGACAAAACAGCCCGTGCAAGACGGGTGGGAGGATTCATGAGTCAAGATGCATCCATCGCAACATCAGCCTCACAACGCCCTCCCTTCTGGCGTGATGTGCGTGTTATTGCTATCTTTGGGCAAATTATCTTTATTCTGATTGTTTCTCTCGTGGCGGGCTTTCTCTATGCCAATGTGACAAGTGGCCTGGATCGTCTGGGAGCTACTGTCGGTTATGGTTTTATGGATCGCACGGCTGGTTTTGAAATCAGTCTGACACCCATATCCTATAGCCCTTCAGATACCTACTGGAACGCATTTCAAGTTGGTGTAGTGAATACACTTAATGTCATTATTGTCGGTGTTCTGTTAGCAACACTGGTTGGTATTTTTGTGGGTATCTCTCAATTGTCGAGCAATTGGCTGGTTGCCAAGCTGGCGCAGACGTATGTGGCTATTTTTCGGAATATGCCATTGTTGGTGCAGTTGTTTTTCTGGTATCAGGCAGTCTTTCTGAGTTTACCACGTGTTCAAGACGCCATTGAGTTCCCTGGCCCAGCCTATTTGAGTATTCGTGGCGTGTCGATGGCGGGGCCCATTCCCGGTGAGACCTTCTCGATCTGGCTGGGGTTTGTTGGTGTTGGTGTTGCTATTAGCTGGGGAGTGTCGTACTGGCTGAAACGTCGCCAGAATGCAACCGGACGTCAGTCACCGCGCTTTCTTATTGCGTGTGCGATTATTCTGACGAGTGCTGTGGTGGGTCTTGCGTTGCTTCGACCACTTCCGCTGGTGTGGAGTGTGCCAGAGCAGACAGGGTTTAATTTTAGCGGGGGTATACGCCTCTCGCCAGAGTATGCTGCGTTGTTGATTGGTCTCGTGGCCTATACCGGGGCTTTTATTGCTGAGAATGTGCGCGCTGGTATTCAGGGTGTCTCTAAAGGCCAATCGGAAGCATCGCGAGCACTTGGGTTATCGGCGGGACAAAGTATGCGTCTGGTCATTCTTCCGCAGGCCCTTCGTATTATCATTCCTCCGACTACCAATCAGTATCTTAATCTGGCCAAAAACTCTAGTTTGGCGTTTGCGATTGCGTATCCGGATCTGTTTGCGGTCGCCCGCACGATCTTCAACCAGACTGGACAAACGGTTCAGATCATTGGTCTTATTATGGTGAGCTACTTGATTATTAGTCTGGTCACATCGGTGTTGATGAATCTGTACAACCGTAGCGTACGACTGGTGGAGAGGTAGGCCATGACGACTATTCCTGAACTCATTGAGCGGCCACGTGAGCGGATCACTCCATTGAAATGGCTGCGTACCAATCTCTTCAGTTCGTGGTACAACAGTATTCTCACGATTATCTGTCTTACGCTGATCTATCTGGTGCTGAGTCAGTTGCTAACCTGGGTGTTTACACAGGCGAACTGGGGTGTGGTGACCACCAACCTGCGATTGTTTATGATCGGCCTTTTCCCCATTGAGCAGGTCTGGCGGGTGTGGGTGTGTGTAGCGTTGGTTACCAGTCTGCTAGGGTTGAGTTGGGGTATCTGGCCACAGGTTATCCGTGGCGTTGCAGTGGCTTATGGTAGTGCACTTATGTTGTTGACACTGTTCCCATTCAGTAGCTCAACCCGTGTGTGGTTGCTGGTATGTGGTGCGCTGATCTTTGGTGGGTTCTTTCTTGGTCGCCAATTTGCTGCTCAGAGTCGTTGGGTGGTGATCGGCTGGGTTCTCACGCTGCCATTGATCGTTTATTTTTTGCGAGGGTTTGGTGTTTTGCTGCCAGTGATCGAAACCCGTGAGTGGGGCGGGCTGCTCCTCACGATGATTTTGTCCATTAGTGGTATTGTTTTTTCCTTTCCACTGGGGGTGTTATTGGCAGTCGGACGGCGCAGCTCACTTCCAGCCATCAGCCTCTTCTGCACTGGCTACATTGAGTTGATACGTGGTGTGCCATTAGTGACCATCCTCTTTATGTCGCAGATTATGCTACCACTCTTTATCCCTGGTGGTGAGGCGATTGACTCAATTGTGCGAGCTATCGTGGGCTTTACCCTTTTTACTGCCGCCTATATTGCTGAAAATGTACGTGGTGGCTTACAAGCAGTACCGAATGGGCAGTATGAAGCAGCACGGGCGCTTGGCTTAAACCCCTTTCTAACCATGAGTCTGATTGTAATGCCGCAAGCACTACGGATCGTGATTCCAGCGAATGTGAGCCAATTTGTGAGTCTGTTCAAGGACACCTCGCTAATTGCGATTGCGAGTCAGCTAGACCTGTTGGGGATTGGGCGTGCTGTGCTCGGGCAAGACGAATTTTTAGGCTTACAGGCAGAGGTGTTTGTGTTTGTCGCGGCGATGTACTGGGTTTTTGCCTTCTCGATGACCTATGTCAGTCGTCAACTTGAATCCGCACTTGGTGTTGGCAAACGATAGAATATGGGTATACATGACAGATACGAGGACGCGTATGAGTACAAATGGACACCATGAATCCTACTCAGAGGAAGAAATTATTGTCTGTAAAGACGTGCATAAATGGTATGGCGATTTTCACGTGTTAAAAGGTGTGAGTGCTACGATCAAAAAGGGCGAAGTCATTGTGGTGTTTGGCCCATCCGGTTCGGGCAAATCAACCTTTATTCGGTGTATCAATCGTCTGGAAGACCATCAGCGTGGACAGATTCTGGTTGATGGTATCGAGCTGACCAACGATATTCGGAATATCGAGGCGATCCGTAGTGAAGTGGGGATGGTCTTTCAACAGTTTAATTTGTTTCCCCACCTGACCGTTATGCGAAACATTACGCTGGCACCAACGTGGGTTCGCAAATGGCCCAAGCGCCGTGCGGAGGATGTGGCAATGGAGTTGTTAGAACGTGTTGGTATTCCTGAGCAAGCACACAAGTTCCCTGGGCAGCTTTCTGGTGGGCAGCAGCAACGAGTGGCGATTGCACGAGCACTGGCGATGCAGCCTCGCGTAATGCTCTTCGATGAGCCAACCTCTGCGCTTGATCCTGAGATGATCAAAGAGGTCCTCGATGTTATGAAAGAGTTGGCGCGGTCAGGGATGACGATGGCTGTGGTCACGCACGAAATGGCATTTGCCCGTGAGGTGGCCGACCGTATGTTGTTCTTTGACAAGGGTGAGATTGTGGAGGCAGGGACGCCTGAACAGATCTTTGAAAATCCGCAACATGATCGTACCAAGCTCTTCCTATCGCAGATTCTGTAGTTGTTTGAAGATGCTGATTTTGGAAGGGAACTGTAAATGGTGAAGCCGAGGGAGTTAGCCACAGCCCTCGGCCCCGTTCTGCCACCCATTTGCACACACCAACACGTTTAAGTCGGGAAATCATTCTTCACATCGTCTGCTCTGCCTTTGAGCTACCGCCCCTCGTGTGGCGGGGCGGGCCGGAATTGAACCAGCACCCGACGATTTCCGCTTCCAGACATTCGATTTGGCGTTCGGCGGCGAATGCTAAATCTGGAGCAATAACGTGAGTTTGGTGGCGGTGCTCATGCTGCCTCTTCCAGTTGGGCTACTCCGCCCAAAGATGGCGGAAGGAGGACTCGAACCTCCACTGGGACATCAACACCTGTTTAGTCTGTGCTTCAGTTTTAGCTTGTGCTCACGACCCCTATCATAGCGGGTTTTATAGTGATATGCAAGTCTTAACTGAACAAATACTGGAAGACAGCCTCCCCGACCTTCTGGTCTTCTGCCTCTGTGTTGTTGGCTTCTTCGCGCGCAAACTTGACAGCCTGCTGGAGCTTTTCAACACGTTCTAGTAGCTCATTGATCCGTTGGGCTGGCAATGCACCAGAGAACTTGACCGTCCGCCAATAGCCCACTGTCACATCCTCATAGTACACCTCGACCTGTGCTGGATGCTTGTCGGTCGCTTCAGCCTTGACATGGTTGCGTGGAATCTTCTTCGTTCTGACCGTTTGCACTGGCTCAGTGGCCCAACAATCCGCCGAGGCATCGAATGTCCATGTCTCGGACGCATCGAGAGTGGGAAGTTTACGTACAAACATATGCAAGTCGACCAGTTGCTTTTCTAAAAACAATAAATACGAAACCAGGACCTGCTCCAGCAATTTATTGCCATCAACCACCACATCCGCTTTGGCCACACAGTTGCCCCAATCTTTGGTCGCTGTGACATCCAGGAGACGGGTCAGCATGGTAACCGTTTTGCGAATGACATCGTCGGCTTTGATCTGCACCTTCGTCGACTCACTCAGGTGGTAGTTGCTCGCCTTCTTCGTCTTTGGGACGGTAGGTGCGTGCAATGCCTGCAATTAAGGTAGGCTTCTGGAGCGAATGATGCGCCTCGGTGAGTTCCTGAAATGATCGGCTTTTCACACCTTTTTCAATAGCAATAATTTGATTGAGCCGGGCCATTGTGCTCCTCCTGATGGTTGGCAATACAATTCTAAGCCTGTCGATTATACCATTTCCATCGGGTGTGCACGAAGTTGGGTAGGCAGAGAAACCGACACGTTGCCAGTACATTGCAGACAGCATCGACAGCGTTAGCCCGTGGCAAACACACGTCCGAAGGCGGCCATAAGCTTAAGTGGGCCTTTCACGCGAATTTTGCGGCGTATGATCGCCCACAGTAAGTTGCGCTCTTTTTGCAAGAACCCGACCCAGGTTTGACTATCAGCCTGGATCTGCAGATCGGCGGTGCCCTGATGTCCCTCCGATACTGTTACCGTTTGATTCTGAATGGTTATCGTGGCATTTCGTTCTTCCGCACCAGTAAAAGTAAAATGATAGGTAGCGTTCAAATCTTTGGCTTTATTGGGCTGAAATGCCAGCGATAAATTGCTGAGAAAACTGTGGATGGAATTGACACGGATGCCACTACCAACCTGCTTGACATGTTTATGGGGGAAGCGTCGTTGTGCATATGCTTCGGCGTCCGAACCAGGTATGACATAGAGGGTTTCGACTTTGTTTTGTAATGGCTTGACCACATCTTGCAAGTAGTTCGGTCGATTGGTCAGGAAAGGTGCAATGACATCTTCGCCCGCCGGACAGACCGCCATACAATAAGCTGCTTTATAATTGGCTTTGAAGCTTAGACTCTGCCACATCGAGGCGGTTTCGCCATCGGTGAATTTCTCCCGATACTCCTGTGCACTTTTGCTTTCCACAACGGTAGTGACCCAGTCATTAAACCCACCCATAAATTCACGATAGTTGTGGGTAAAACAGGCTGTAAAATTAAAGTCTCCTTCTGGGCTGATGGCGCCAACCGGACAGGCAGCAACACAGAGCTTGCATTCCAGACAGGGATTGTAGTCAATTGGGTGGTGTTCAACCTCTACCTCAGCATCAACAAGAATGGTGCCAAGCAGAATAAAATTGCCAAACTTGGGGTGGATGACATTCCGGTGAATACCCATCTGACCTAAACCAGCAGCGACTGCAATCGGCTTGTGTGAAATAACCCAGGTCTTGCCGGGGAAGTGCTGTACTTCCATCGGAAACCCTACGGTAGGATATAAGGCGCGAACACCTTGCCGTTCTAGTTGTGTTACCAGTGCGTTTCCGACATCGTCCACACGGTCACCAGCGCTGTGGAACTCAGCGTTTGCAATGGAACGTAAAGGGCTACGAACGGGTTCGCGGTTCATGCGACAGACAAAGCTGATCAGTGTTTTGGTGGCTGGAAGTGCTAACAGGATATCATCACGTTGGTCGACAACTTCGGGTCGGTTGATCGATACAAAACCAACGTCCTCTGCTCCGGCATCCAGACACATCTGACGCAATCTGTTGGCATCGAATGATTGCTTGTGGTCAGATGGTGCCTGAAGCTCAGTGCGCTCATAAAAACGAACAACGGTGGGATGTTGTTTCATACTTGCCATGAAAAGCTCCTGATGATACTAGTTTATTGAGTGTATATACACGTATTTAGTAAAAAATTATGATTGACGTGCGATGTCAGTGACCACCTCTAATCCTTGCCGCAAATTCTGCCAGTGTGCCAATCCAATTCCCTGAGTGATAAGCTGCTGCTGTGCCTTCTCCCAGAGCGGCAAGCCCTCTGCCAGGCGTTGTAGACCAGCTTCAGTTAGTTGCACACAGCGCGTACGGCGGTCTGCACCGACTGTGACTGTGAGCAGACCTATGCGCTCTAGCGGTTTGAGATCGCGGGTAAGTGTGGTGCGATCCATCACCAGCACATCTGCCAGTTGACTAATAGTGACAGCTTCGTCTATTTCCTTTAGGACCATGAGCAAGGTAAATTGGGTAGCGCGCAGCCCAATCGGTTGCATAATCTGCTCATACAAGTTTGTAACGGCACGTGCTGTTTTACGCAGGTTAAAACATACACAGTCGGCGCCCGAAAAGGAAAGATTATCATTGTAGATTTGGTCGTCTTGCATAATAGGAGTATATACACATATTTCTGATGTGTCAAGTCTAAAGCGAATACGCTATTTGCGCGGGTCGTGAGCGGCTCTTGAACAATCTCATCGGGCCAAACGCAATTGCTTGTATGCTCTTGTGAACATGCTCCAACTTCTGATATACTGTAGTATCCTTGATTTCTGGTGGTATATGTGATGTTGGTTTGTTGAGCAATACGTTTCAGAAAGCCGTTTTTATGTCCATAGCTCTATCGTCGGCGTATCGCCCTGTCATAGCGATCTGGTCAGTAGCCTTGCTCAGCACTGCCATTGCCTTTGTGGTCTTGAGTCTGCCTGTTATCACTTTAACGGCATTAATGGGGGGCCTCATTCTTGCTCTCCTCATTGGTATTGCCGATTATGTTGCAGTGCGATTTGGCCATGAAGGGGTGATGTCTGCTGCCCCGACTCTGATGATTACCGGGGTCGCGATTACTGCATGGCCGCTTACCCCTATAGCAGTGCTTATCGGCACCGCTGTTGCCGCTGCTATCTGTCGCCAATGGCCCAAGGCCGCTTTCCGACGCCTTGGTGCTCGCTTGCTTATCGTTGCCATAATCACCCCCATCTATGATCTCCTGCATAGCCCCGGTGCGTTGCCGTTTAGTACGGGGTTAGGAATGGTGAGTCTCTTTCTCATCAGTGGGTGTGTCTACATATTGGAATACAGCATTGCCGCTAATCGAGATATTCGCAACCTTGTTACGGATATCCGGTCTGGCAAACTGAGTGCACTGCGTTGGTATATCATAGCGATGGTGCCACTTGGTGGTATTCTGGCGTTATTGTGGGCTATTAACCCGTGGGTATTTTTCCTTGGGTTTGCCCCGCTTTTTGTTGCCCAACATGTATTTCGTATCCAAGCGGACCTACAACAAACTACCGTTGATCTGGCACAACTGGCCCAACAGCGTGAAATCCTGACCAAACGTCTTGAGCGTTTGCTTTCGTTAACTACCACAATTATTGGGACACGCAATGTACAAAAGATGCTCGAGCTGATTTGTGAGCGCCTTGCAGGGCTGCTTGATGCCCCATATGGGTGGGTGGTATTATTTGATGAGCGTGACCGACCACAACTAAAGGCTTCCTACAATCTTGATCTCCCAGCCATAGCTGCATTTGATGAGCCTGAGAGTTACACAGCATTATTAAAATCAGGAATGGTTACGCTGCTCACCGATGAGCGACAGCAAGGGCTAGCACCAATAGCCCTTAGGGATCAGGCGGCGCGGTGGTCTGGGGTGTTGACGATCCCGCTTACAACCGAGCATCGAGTTCTGGGCACCATCTGTCTGTCGTTTGATCAGCTTCGTGGTCTTGAGGCTGATGAACAGCGTATTCTGACGTCTTTTGCGCGTCAGGCTTCTATGATGCTCGAAAACGTACAGCTTTTTGATGAAGTACACCAGCAGCAAGCTGAGCTTATTCAATCATCAAAACTCGCAGCGCTAGGGACGTTTTCGGCTGGTATTGCTCACGAATTTAATAATCTGCTTGGTGGCATTATTGGTTATGCGGAACTTGGTAAGCGTGTCAGGAAACTGGCTGAAAAAAATCAATCTTTAGATGTGATCATCCAGAGTTGTTGGCGTGGTAGCAGCATTACTCGGAGCTTATTAACTTTTGCGCGTGAGGAGCGACCTCGTCGTGAGCTTGCTAATATTACCGAGACAATCAATGAGACACTGACTTTAGTTACGCCGAGTCTACGCAAGGATAAAGTGAAACTGGTCCGTGAGATCGAAGCAGTACCAGATACCGTATGCGATGTTGGGCAGATTGCACAGGTTGTGTTGAATCTCATCACCAATGCGTGTGACGCTATGAAGCCTGATGGTGGAACGCTTACGGTGGCACTCTGGGAACAGTACGACTCAATAGAGATAGAGGTTTCGGATACTGGCTGTGGTATTCCTGAAGAAATACAGGATAAGATTTTTGATCCCTTTGTTACGACCAAAGGTGTCCCTGGCAAGAGTAGTACATCTGGTACTGGATTAGGGCTGTCTATTTCGTACGGCATTGTGCAAGAACATGGTGGCACTATCAAGGTACAGAGTATGATAAGTCATGGTACTACCATAACTGTAGTGTTACCGATTACACAGGCATTGCCTGAACCGGATGAAGGAGAAGCAGAGATAGCAGTGGGGAGATCGAGACCCTAAGGGTTGACCCAAATAGTACAGAAAGCGCAACCCTAAAGGTTGCCCCAAATGATGAACTACTAATCGCCGTATGCCTGATGGAGATGGGCTATCGTGAGGTCGAAAGGTTGGGTGTTATTTCAGAATTTCGGCATGATATACGGGGATTGGGAGGGAACCCTAAGGGTATGCATCCTCACGCAAATCATCGTCGGTAGGGGTTCTCTGCATTTAAATAGGCACGTAATGCCTCACGTTGTGGGTGTGCATCCAGCCATGCTTTGACTCGTTGTACCTCGGTGTAATCATCTGATCCAAATTTCTCTCGGTAAATCGCCTCCATCATTGCGCGATGGTCGGCATCACGGACGCGGCGTTGCCATGCTTCGGTGAAGATGCGATGGATATCACTGTGCAGATTATGGTTTCTGAGCACGTCCCATTTGTGGTGATCAAACCAGACACTGTTACAATTATCACAGTGATCCAAAATGATATTTACATCATGACCAACCTGGTAACGCAGCATGATATGTCGGCAGAAAAGACATTGTTTGGCTTTGGGAACGTCTGTTACTACTATCGATGGTACCGATTCCAGGTGTGTGGAGCGTTGCGCTTTATGTTGTTCACGCCACTGAAAATAATCTGATGAAACGAGAAAGATGCCGCCGCAGCCAGAACAGGTGTGTGCAGGAAGGTTGGCTTCAAGGGGGATACGTTGGAGTGGTGTTGGGGGACAAAGAGGACATTGCATAAAAGACCTCACGTTCTCAACTACGGCGACTTATTTCAACTGACTCTATATACGCAGAAAGACGTGTCAGGTTGCAGTTTGGTATTCGATGCTCTTTCATATTATGGCACATAGACAATTTCCACAGATGTAGTTTGCAGAGGTGGAAGGACAATATCTGGATGTGCTGGGCTAGCGTTCTCCTTGAAGGGATACCATTGTAACAATGGACGATGATCTTTTTGTGACAACATAAGTAATTGATCATCGACCACGTGTAAGGCATCTGTATCAGCCGGTTTGGTTAGTTGGCCAATCAGTGTGCCATCTTGATCATACAAAAAGATATGACGTCGTGTGTCTACAATCAATCGCTTACTGTCAGGTGACCAGTTTACACTGATGAGACCTGTGAGACGATTGAGTTTGATGATTTGCTGCGTTTCCAAACTGTACAACCAAACGTCATAATGCGTTGCGTTTGGTAGCACAATTTCGGAGTAAGCGAGTCGGGTTGCATCTGGAGAAAGATATACATTGTATACACCGTGCCCCACAGATTGATCAATTGACTCCTCATCACCTGTTTGTGGATCGGATATGACCAACTCGCTTATCACTTCATTGTTTACCTGTATATCTCTTGCAAAAGCAAAAACTGATGTATCTGCTGCCAAACCGTAATTACCAAATGACTCAATATGATGAACATTGTGCAATAGTGGTTCTATGTCTGAAAGATCGCTCCGCCAGATCAGCGCGTCTGCACTCGCCTGTGCGTGTAGATATAAACTATCATTATGCCATTTGATTGGATAGGGTGGGTCAGCAATGAAATCGATGGGTGGCTCAAGTGGTGTGGATTGATCAACCAGTACTCGTTCTGTCTTACTTTGTAGGTCAACCACATGTATTTGCCAACTATTTGTATGCTGGGCAGTAAATGCAACTTGGTTTTGGTCAGATGAGAGAGCTAAAAAAATCTGAATGAACCATCCTTGCGGTATGTCCAGCTTGATGCGACGCCAGTGAAGTGGATCCACCAATTCGTATGATTCTGTTCTTGTGCGAACAAGCAACAGCGGAGGATTATCTCGTCTCGCCACATATGCCTCAACATAATCTTGTAATGGTGTCAGTTGTCCATGTATTCCTACAGCAAAGAGATGATAGTTTACCAGAATCCATGTTTGATCTAAGGATAATGTTGCGGCAATCGGCAAAATTTCTGGCACGGATGGTATGTTTGTCACCACAAGATCGTTCGTTTGATCCTCTACGGTGATAGTTGGCTCCTGCAAAGTTGTTGGATCCGTACTGCAACCTGTGATTGTAAAATATATCACGATACTAAGCCATAACCTTAATTTGTGAGACATGATAGATCCTCTCGACACGGTTTGCTTCTTTTGCTGTGAAATATGCTGTTGTAGTATTGCCACTAGACAGCCTAACATAAAATGGACGACCAATATCGATTTGGTTTGTAACAGCTCTTGGGCTTACATGACTATGTTGTACCCAAATCCGACAACCATAGCTACCAAGCACAGATGATGATTGATCTGTATATGCTCCTCAATTTGGGCAGCCATTGTATAGTTGATCAACAATATCACATGATGATGCTGATACCCCTTGGCATAAGCAGGAAAGCTACGACTTCGACCTCTCGAACACATACTACAATAGTAAGAGTATGTGGAGATGACTTTATAAATTTAATGTAGTAAATCATTAACCAAATTAGTGTGTATCGTGTCAATCTTTGGGTACATCAGCCGCAGCCTTTGCATAGTCAGTACCATCAAACCTTTTTACCCCTGTTGCGTTGTCAAGGGTTTCAAAAGCCAGACCTGTTCTTGCACATCACGTATCCCTTTTAGCCCACCTGTTACATCCACACTTGTTAAGGACGCTATGACATAGCTATCCTGATAGTGCCGATGTAGCTCCTCGTTACTGATAGAAAATGGCGGACCCTCCATCAGCCTCTGGTCGTATTCGTAGGTGATTAGGAGCTGCGGTGCGTTCCCTGTAATGTCGGTGATGTGTTTGGTATATCGTATACGCATGTGTTCGGGTAGGGCTACCAGGGCTGCCCGGTCGAAGACGGCATCGATGGAGCCAAGCAGCGTGCGCGTGAGATCAAAGATATCGCCCACAAAGATGTCGATATCTGTTGCGTGATAGTGCTTTACTGCCCCAATATCCGTTATTTCTGGTTCTGTTCCAAGTTCTCCAAATAATTGCTTCACGGCCAGTTCGCTCAATTCTACCCCTGTCACCTGACAGCCTTGAGCAAGCAGCCATGCGATATCAAGCGTTTTGCCGCACAAAGGCACGAACACACGACTTCCTTGTGCCATAGAAAGCTCTTTAAAGTAGGTAACCAACAGAGGATTAGCGTTATTTTGGTGGAAGGCAATCGTATTGGTTTCCCAGCGTTGATGCCAAAAGTGTGCATCCATACGAATTCCTTTCAACGTTGCATTGCTATTTCGATAGCGATAGAATACAACTTCAAGTTGACTTGAGGTCAAGTACGAAAGTCACAGGAAAAAACATGCTGGACATTGGTGAAGTGGCAAAGCGTTCCGGGCTGCCAGCCTCAACGTTGCGTTTTTATGAAGAGAAAGGGCTTATTGAATCCATAGGCCGAAATGGTTTACGCAGAGTCTTTGACGCGAGTGTGTTGGAACGATTAGCATTGATTACATTAGGCCGTAACGTCGGTTTCTCCCTCGATGAGATTGCCACTATGGTCGCACCACCCAATGCTCCCAACATAGATCGCGAACAGCTTGCAGTGAAAGCCGATCAACTAGATCAGACTATCACACAACTCATGGTCATGCGCGACGGACTACGCCATGTGGTGGAATGCACTGCACCAAGTCATTTCGAATGCCCTGCGTTTCAGCGACTACTCCGGGTTGCCGTGAAAACCAGCAGAGAAAGACGAAGAAACCGACAGTAAAGTCGAAATTGAGGTAGAGTGGATGCTGTAGTTAATCGTGTGAAAGCTCATGGTGTGTTATTCAGGTATCATCGCACCAAGTTACGATGGTGCGAATAATAGCCTTCATTTGGAATATCTTTCGTAATATGATAGTTGATAGATCGATTCAGGGGTGGTGGCTTACCATCAGGAGTGGCCTGAAATAAATCTACATCGATCCATGCACCACGCTCACTCGGCATATCGCAAACCCACAATGCTTCCCCTTCTTGCAGATCGTTTGCCACGTCCGACGCTCCCTGCTGCTACAATGCAGCAACCTCAGAACCATTCATCGGGCTATAGGACCACTCCCCATACACACGCAAATCGGTACCGCCACTACGTTGGTAGAGGTAGATGTGGTGGGCCAAACACAAGTGCATTCCATTGCCTAGCAAACCCACAATCTGAGGTAATCGCAAGCAAAAAGATCATAAGAAACCATAGTGGTACCTCACCCCCTACAATGCCACATACGATCAACCCTTTGAAATACCCGTTCGTCAATCGCACCAAGCTACCCCTCTTCAAAACCACGATCCACCATCAGCGTACTGCGGCGCGATGCCGCCACTGCCAGCCGATCACAGCGTTCATTCTCGGGGACACCAGCGTGACCGGGGACCCGCACAAACTCAACATCGTGCTGCTCTGAAAGCGCCAGTAGTTGTTGCCAGAGGTCGGCGTTTTTAACCGGCTGTGTGTTGCCCTTCTCGGTGCGTTGCCAGCCATTCTTGCGCCACTTGAGTGCCCATCCCTTCTGAATCCCATTGACAACATACGACGAGTCGCTGTACAAAACAACAGGTGTACGCTCTGTGAGCTGCTTGAGTGCCACGATAGCTGCCAGTAACTCCATACGATTATTGGTGGTGCGTGCAAAACCATTGGATAATTCTTTACGGTCCTGACGAAGCAGGACCACGCCATAACCACCAGGTCCAGGGTTGCCCTCGCACGCACCATCCGTGAAAATGACGGTCTTACCTGCCTTGAGCGCTGCCGCTGGATCAATAGAAAGTTTCACTGCTTCCTGCTCAACAGGCTGCGAGGCCAAACGCCCATAGCGCTCCGGTTGTTGGCCAGTACGCTCTGTATACCACGTCTGGGCTTCGACAAGCGTTGCAAAGCTTTTGTAGACCGCCCCAGGGAAGCCCTTGATTTGGGTTTCCGCACCCTCCGTCCCAAACCATTCGTCATAGAGGCCTGGTGTCTGCCCCTTTACAATCGCATAGACTTTGCGCTTGGCCATACAGTGCTCCGTTGAAAATGAGAAAATGTGTTTTTGGAAAAAAGAACCATGTTACCCTTCCCTACGACACATCGACACCTTGAATGTCGGATAAGGATTCACCGCGATTGAGACGCGCGATGATCTTTTCTTCGCGCTGTTGGAGTTGTCTGGCACGCTCAAGGATCGCTGGTACCGCATCCGCCGATAGTGCCATCACGCCATGTTCATCACCGACGATAACATCACCAGGGTTGATCTGCACTCCCGCGCAGGTGATCGGGACATTTATTTCTCCGCGGTAGGATTTGATGCTTTTACGCGGATTGACACCCAGCGCAAAAATCGGGAACGGCAGATCGGCGATCTCGTTCGCATCGCGGATCGAACCATCGATGACCAACCCACGAATGCCCTTATGCTTGGCAGCAATCGCCATCAGGCCGCCCCAATGCCCGGTTGCATCACCACCCTGCACAGTAGCGACCAGTACATGTCCCGGCGGGCAATGATACATACCACGGTGCATAGCCAGATTATCGCCTGCCATTCCAGCTACAGTGTATGCTGGCCCTGCGACTTTCAGATCGCTACGGATCGGCTTGAGTGTATGAATAATGCGTGCAGATGTGCCTGCACAGTCGGAAAGCGCAGGAAGCGAAAAGTTGCCAAGCTCGTCGAACAAAAGTTGCGACATCGTTACCTCCCATGGCTATATATGGCTTTCAGATGCTTTTTAGATATGTGTATCTCTGTAAGGATTATAACATAGGTTCTGCTCATCGGACTATATAAAGCGCCGAACAACAAGCAGATTCTTCATCGTAGCCGAACCATTCATGGTGAGGATGAGCAAGCGTTGCTCACCCCTCACCATCAAAGTGCTCCATCGATTCGAGCACACGATGCGCTTTGAGCGACAGCCACAACGCCAGTCGATCCTCGGCATTATCGAGATCCATACCGGTAATCTCCTGAATGCGTTTGAGACGATAGAGGAGTGTGTTGCGGTGTACGTGGAGCACTTCGGAAGTCCGTGCCAAATTTCCCAGGCTTGCAAAAAAGGCTTCGAGAGTCTTGAGCAACTCATTGCCCTGTTTCTGGTCGTACTCGGCCAGACCAGCCAGGTTTGTGCGATAAAAATCCCACAACTCCGGCGACTCTCGCAGTAACAACAACAGGCGATACACCCCCAGATCGCTAAAATCGAGTACCCGCGAGTTGCCAAACAACTGCCGCCCGATCAGCAGTGCCTGTTCCGCCTCACGCAACGAACGTGGCCATGCTGCCACACTACTGGCCTCTTTTCCCAGCGCAATGGTGATATTGGGCATCTCAGCAATCATCTGTATACGTAACTTCTCCACCACATCGCGCGTATGGGTGGTCTGATCACGCAATGGCAGGTAGCACAACGTGCCATCTGCCCGGCGCATCGTCGGCGCAGATACGTTAAGTGTCGCCAGGCTAGTGTTGAGCAAATTGGCTGCCTGTACCACAACATTCTCTGATGGTGTCTCATTGGAGGAACGCGGTAGTACTGAGCATAGCAATGCGACATGCGGTAGACGCAAATTATAGCCAAGCTCTTGAGCGCGTTGAAAGAGTGCCTCACTATCAGCCGGTGGTCCCAGCAACACCGCATGTACAAAGTCACCGCGGAGTCGATCCTCAGCTGCTTGCACTGCCTGCTCTTTCGCAAGTTCCAGGGCAATCGCGGCGGATCCCTGCTGTGTTGCCAGACGATCCCAATCATCGAGTGTGTTTCCTGCAATAGCGAGGGAGCCTAGCCGATCTCCGGCTGTTCCCAACGGTTGCACCCATACAGACTGTGCGAGATGCTTTATTGCACCAGAGGCACGTGGATGCAGCGTCTGAAGGGCTACCCGTGCTGGTCCCCGGCCCCGTAGGGCGCGCACCTCTCCGGTTGTGCTATAGCATCCCACTGCCTGACCAGTACGTTCAGCCAGCACATCAAGAAGTTCGTTCAGTCCTGCGCCACCTAGAGAAGCTTGGGTAAGCAGCGTAGACAATTGTGCTGCACGTCGTTCAATCTGAGCATCATAATCACTAATAAGGCGCTGAATTTCACGTTCAACATCGCGTAAATTACTGCTGTCTGGCAGATGTAAAAGAGGCATGCGTACTGACTCTGCCATTATTTGTGCCAATTCGGGGATGGGACCAACAGCAGCGATAGCCGCAATCGGCACCCGTGCGAGGCGTTCGATCAATCTGGTGAGAGTCAAATGCTCATCTAAGGCTTGGATAGCTTGAATAGAAACGAGCGCTAATTCACCCCCCCGTAAATTGGCAAAGGCAGGTGGTGTGGCACGTTGCATAACAACCCAACTGACTTGATGCGAAAGATGCGCCGACCCAGCGACTATCACTGTTTCTGATGGTAATGCCAACCGTTGCACATCACGAACTGTTATTGGAGGCATAGCAACTGCATCTTCCTAACTTCACCTATTCTGATTTATCAGCCAATCTGCAGGCAATCCATATGACATAATGGTAGGGAATAAAATATCAAGCAATCCCAATGCTGTATCGGTGCATTGTAACGTACCGTGTGCACGAAGATCTGCGCTCGTGCGATAGCCCAGCAGCAATTGGGCTGCGGTCTCCAGGCTATGTATATGCACCCAGATCTGGGCAGGTGCAAGCCCCTCCTCTACAACTGTATGTCCATTTGCAATAGTAAGCGTGATTTGCTGGCGTGCCAGCACAAACTGTATACTGCCGCTCCATGTCGCATAGTGGGAAGATGCCAGACGACGCTCAAGGTCTGGTTGTAATGCACTGAGGATCATCGGCAAATCGATCACCCCTGCAAGGTCAACCAGGCCGTTTGTGAGATTGTCACGAGTTGTTTGTGTGCGAATATGAGAGGTGCCACCGCATTGCAGCATCGCCTGTATCACAGGGTGATATGATGGTAATGCCAATCCAATATGTGTTGCATTGTTTGCGTAGGCGTATCGCTGTAAATGATCAATGAGTGAGGAGGCTACCCCCACATCTGCTGCGGCTGCCTCCACGATGCGTAATTCGTTTGAAGGCATACCTTGGTGTTGTACCGCATACGCAAGCGTGCGGCCCTGTGCATCCTCTAATATGTGTATATGCGGTGTTGTGTCACCCCACATACGCCAGTCAGCAGCTACACGAAGGTCTGTAAGTGCAGATGTACGATAGTTTGCCTCGTAGAGTGCAGCACACTCGTCCATGCGATCAGTGCTGTATGATTGGAGGCGGTGTGTACTTTGCAACTCTGGCCGTTCGTCTACAGCGATCTGTGTCAGCACCTGAAATCGATAGGGTGCAAACCCAAAGGGCGTAAATGAGGCATGGTGTCCCTGCAGTCCAACAAGCGCAAACGCATTATCGTAGCACACTCGAAAGAGTTCATAGAGCAGTGTTTCTAACAAATGCTGACTATGGTGTGTCGTGTCGAGATAGAGCGCTTCAATCATTCCAACGTCAAGTATGGCCGCCCCGAAACGCCAACGCACGTGTCGTAGCAAGGCATACCCAATCAACGCGCTATCCTGTTCCAGCCCACATGTAAAACCCGGTTGGTAGCGCGGTCGCTTCACGTGGTGGTCAAGCGTGGTGGCGGCTTGCTCCCCCTGTTCAGCAGCAACGAACAGCGTTAGGCGTTGCAAAACATCGGTTGTTTCAGCCGTCAGTACAATGACATTACTCACAAGGGCCCACCCCCCAAGCATACGGATGAATGGGTATTATACCATCCTATATGGGTATCAGCGAGATTCATGCGTACGTATACGCTAAGGATGCGGACCATTACTGATTACTGTGGAGATACGGTATGAGTTGTTAAGTACTGCCTTCCTGTTCTGGAAGACTTGAGCTGATCGAAGGTCCGTTCCGACGCTCCAGCGCTCCCCGGCGCCTCTCTGCGTCTCTGTGTTCAAGACTGGGAGCAGCAGAGGAGGGATTAGTTGGGTATCATTCAGCATGGTCAGGAGCATTGGAGGAACTTGAGCGGTGGGAGGTTGCGGCCTAATAACGGCTTCCAACGGACGCCACAGTCAGCGCCTCCTATTGAATTTTGAGAGGTGTGCGTTCGTTGGTTTGTATTGTGCAACATCTTGTGCGCCGCTGAAGCCGAAACGTTCGCATTCTCTATCCATTGTTACCATTTCTGGCGTTCCGGGACCTAGCCTGCAAACAGTGAATATCCTTGTCAGCGTTCCGGTCGCTGTCTCGCTTACCAGCATGGTTGGCGGCAGGTTATCCCATACCCAGGGTCATCGAGCGACCATGCGTGGAGGGCTTGCGCTGTTCTGCGTCGGCACCATACTATGTGCGCTCGCCTCAACTTTTACAGTGTTTCTCATTGGGTATGGCTTGATTGGACTAGCGGGAGCACTCTACCAGCCGGCGGCGCAAGCCTACGTAAGCGTACAAACACCCTATGCGCGGCGTGTTTGGGCACTTGGTATTTACGAGACATCCTGGGCATGCGCTGCGCTGCGCTGTCTGGCATGGCCCCCTTAATGCAGGTTGTGCAATTGCCAGGTGCCTCAGCACCGATCTTCTGGATTCGGCTTGGCGCTGGTATTTGTTCATTCGTCATGATCTGGTAGGCACTGCCACCTGCAGCTACACCTAGCGGTATAGTGCAGCGTCTGGATTGGAGCGCATTGTGGAGGCCAAGTGTCCTTGCAATGCTGGGCCTCCGCAGTTTATCAATGGCGGCGGTTGACCTGATTTTTGTGGTGCAGGGCGCATGGCTCACAACCAGCTTTGGCGCGAAGGCAGCCCAGCGCGGCCTCGTGCCTGGCAGTGCTCCCATGGAGCGATGGTAGCGGGAGGCTGTTCCTACCACTGTTTTTTCTCTGTGGTGTCTGCTTTGAGTTTGCGGTTGTTTCAACCTCTTCACACGCATCAGGGATAGCGCCAACCATACGCAGTACCATCATGGCGCTGTGGGTCACCGCAAATAGCTTTGGGCGTCTCAGCAGTTCTTTAATAAGTGAACCATGTGGCGCAACTACGGCAGCATCACCAGCGGACTGGTTGCCGCCGCCCTGATGTGTATGGGCGTGATGCTCTGCGCCTGCTTTACCCACGAAACCGAGCTCTCGAACAAATAGGCATCCTGATCGAGTGGACGTAACCCGTGTGCGCCGACGGTCAACCCGACGACTTCACCCACGCGCAACCCGAGGTCGAGAGACCAACCCAACACCAAACGATTGCGTCGCCCACGGGGGGCCAGGTCATGGATGGTTTTCAGTGTGACGACCTGGGCGGTGGTAAGCACCAGGGCATCAGCCTTCTTAGTACTCACACCCTGCTGCTCGCGGTACTGATTGGCGACGCGAGTACGTTGAGCCCAACAACCCCGATGGGTTTATCTCGGTGTGGCGGGGCTACACGCAGCACCTCGCTCTTACCTGTTTGAGAAGCGGCCAGGGGTGAGGTGCAGGGGCGATCCCTGCACCTACGGGACGTCTCGGTGTTGCCGAAAGGTTAGGTGGGTGCTTATGGGGTAGGCCGCCACACCCCGCACCCGATCAAGATGCTGGACCCTTGGAAGCCGCAAGAGAAATGTGTCGTGGCGCTTGCCACAATGCAAGACATTCTGCAGCATAGTGGCAAGACCCCTCATCCACACGCCAGATGCGTTTTCTCCACCCCCGGTGGTCCTAGCACACCACATTGGTCGCCGTCTCCAGAAACTGCAGGCTCACTAATTCGGTTATCAACCGTTCGCAGACACGCGGCTGAAAACGAGAATCAAATCGTTCCAACCGTGCTGCTCGCAGGCGACGGCGTTGATCTCGCTGGTGCCGTGCGGTCAGTTCTGCCGTTAATACGCATTGGAGGAACGCTGCATAGGAGCATTGCTGCTGGCGGGCTACTTCAACCAAGGTTGGTAACTGGGCAGGTAAGCTTGTCAGGTTCAAGCCTTGACACAGCGTGTTCATACCGCCACCTCCACTGCGGTGACACCACACAGCTGGTCGTGCAACGAACGGGCGTTGGACACTCTCGGTTGTAGCCATGGGCACTTGATGGCCTCGTGGGACACGCGTCTGGTGGTACATGCGAGCCGGGGTGTCACGTCGGTACATTGATCAGGAGCCTACTTGTGTGCCTGATTGGGGGCGCACGAGGTGTTGGGGAGTTCCGCTACGACGGCTGTTGTTGTGGGAACAGGTGTCGTTGGTACTGCAGTTGGTTCTACCTGACTACGAAATGCTAAATGCTGCACCACCGTCTCGTCTGCTGCCAGTTCAACCAGCACCATATCCTGTGCTGAGATACCTTGTGCTTCCGTCAGTTATAACATGATGGTGTAATCACCCGGAGCAGCATCCACAATAATGTAGTTGCCATAACTGTCAGTAGTGGCCAATTCATCGCCTACCTGAACTGTTATGCCTTCCGTTGTGTCGTCGGTCGTCGTATCAATGACGGTGTCGGTGATGCGGCCTGTGCGGATTACCTCATCGCTGTCATCGTCATCATCATTATCGCTTGTTGGTGTGGTGTTGCCACTACTTCGGTCGGAACCAGGGCCAGTGTCGGGCGGATCGGCGGGTCCTGTGCATGCACGACTGTCGGTGAAACACCCATGAGCCCCAACACGAGGCTACTCCATCATAGCACCACACATCGTTCGTTGCATCAAGCCCTCCTAATAGACTAATTCCACAGAGATGAGACATCCACCAAAGACATATCACAAATCATATCAAACACGGGCAGATGAATATACTACACAAAACGCCGATGTCCTACTCTACCATGGTAACATAACAATCCCAAATTGCCGTTACTCTCACGAGGTAGTGGCGGCTTCCAGCCGCCGATCTATCATCACACAACACCTATGGCGGTGGCAAACCGCTGCTACCCACTTCAGTGACTGGAAGCCGCCGACTTACAGCATGGCTGAACGTTCAAGATCAGCTACTATGCGTCCCAAGAGCAACTTCAGGTTAAGCCCCATCACCCCACCACGATTTAACGCAGAGACACAGTGATACAGAGGCTCAGAGATTGGTAGGTGGGCGGAGCTCGTCCACCAAACCAGCCTCGTACATGCATGGCTGACCCGCGCACTACCGCATCCCTCCCTCCCTAGCCTCCACCTCCCTAACCATTAACTCCTAATTCCCCCTTGACACGCCTTCTTTTTTTTGTTATATTATATCCACAATATGAACATTAAGTCCATAATATGAACATTTAAGATCAAACTGCTTGACGTAGCGTTGCAGTCGCCGTATAGTTTCTCATCACTGTAATTCGTATTATTACTCTGATGGAAGGAACTATGGTTCAATCAGTTGAACGGACTCTCGACATTCTCGAACTCCTGGCGACAGCCGAAAATGATATGACATTGACTGAATTACGGGAAACACTTGACCTACCCCACGGCACGGTACATCGGCTGCTTGGTTCGCTTATCGCACGGGGGTACGCTGCTCAGGATCAGGAGACACGCCACTACGGTCCTGGTCCCAAATTATTAGAAATAGCCGCACGAGCATCGCACAATCAGCGTTTCAAACTGGAGCGCATCGCCAAACCAATCTTACAGGAGCTTACATCGATGACTGGTGAAACAAGCAATCTCGTCATGCAACGAGGCCACATGGGCGTGTATGTGGAACAAATCTCAAGCCCGTTGCTCGTCCGCATGTTCACCGAAGTCGGTCAGCAGGTGCCGCTTTACTGCACAGGCAGCGGCAAAGCACTGCTTTCAGGCTTCACCAACGAGCAGCTCGACAGCTACTTGGCAACGACCAACCTGGAAGCCTGGACGCCCAAAACGATCACATCGGCGGAGCACCTGCGCGAGGACATTGTGGCAGCACGCAGCATCGGTTTTACTATTGATGATGAGGAACGTGAGGCAGGCGTCTGTTGTGTTGCCGCCCCGATCTTTGATCACACGCGCACATGTGTTGCGGCAATCAGCATTTCTGGTCCCACTACACGGATTGATCGTGAACGCGCCATTGAGTTGGGGCCACACATCCGCACTCTGGCCGACCGCTGCAGCGTGGAACTTGGTTACCAAACGGCGACGGGTACATAGTGATATCTCACGCGGTTCGTCGCCATCACATACAAAAATGATAGAAGTAAGCGTAACAAGGAGGTTTACCTATGCTACACTTCGATGTCAATATTTCAATGTTACTTAAGGAATACCCATTTCTCGACCGATTTGATCAGGCGGCGAAACTTGGCTTCGATGCGGTTGAATTCTGGTGGCCGACGGGCGAAGACCTCAACGCAATCACACAGCGTGTCCGCGACACCGGACTCCAGGTCGCCCTCTTCAACTTCGATGCAGGCGACATGCCCAATGGCGACCGTGGCCTCCTCAACGATCCCGAGCGACAGGCACAGTTCCGTGCCAATGTCCCCGTCGCTATTGAGCTGGCCCAACAGCTCGGATGCACCAAAATCAACGCCCTGGCAGGCAAATGGAACCCGGAAGAATCGCGCGAAGCCCAACTCCAACGTGTGCAGGAGAATCTCCACTGGGCTGCTGAACAGGCCCACGCCGCCGGAATCACTGTGCTTGTTGAGGCAATCAATACCTGGGAAAATGGCCCGTACATGTTCACCAAGACCCTTGAGACACTCACATTCCTTAAGCAAGTAGGCGCACCCAACCTTGTATTTCAGTACGATGTGTATCACATGTACCGGATGGAAGGGAACGTGGTGTCAAATATGCGCGAGTATGGTGCACATTTTGGCCACATCCAGATCGCCGACTCGCCGGATCGTCATCATCCAGGAACGGGCGAACTCAACTATCCATTTATTCTGCAAAGCATTATTGACAGTGGCTACACCGGCATGATCGGTCTTGAGTACAAACCAAGAGATTCGTCAGCGGCGAGTTTTGTGTGGCTCCCTGAGGATCGACGTGGCAATCTTTCGGTTGAGTCTTTGCGATTGTAATCATTGTGCTTGTTGTCAATACTCATTCGTCTAAAAACATAATCTAACGATCTCAATAGTACACGTGTGATTGGCTACAGCTCTCGCTGATGGCATGGATAAGTGTGTGCCCAAAAACGATACTATTCTGGAGGTTTCCATGGCGCAAAATATTGGATTTATTGGCCTTGGCATTATGGGAAAGCCAATGGCCCTCAACCTGCTCAAGGCGGGCTATGCACTCACCGTCTTTAACCGCAGCCGCCCAGCCATCGCCGAGCTGGTCGCAGCAGGCGCAACCGCCGGCGCTTCTGTGGCCGATGTGGCCAGCCAGAGCGATATCGTCATCACGATGCTACCCGACTCACCCGATGTCGAAAGTGTGATGTTGGGACAAGACGGCATTCTGGCTGGTGCTCGCGAGGGTTTACTGGTCATCGATATGAGCACCATCGCTCCGGCGGTCGCCCAACGAGTCACCGACGAAGCCCACCAGCGTGGTGTACACACGCTCGACGCGCCCGTAAGTGGTGGCGACAAGGGTGCTATTGCAGGAACGCTTTCCATCATGGTTGGCGGCTCTGTCGAAGACTTCGAGCGTGCACTGCCAGTGTTCGAGGCGCTGGGCAAAACGATCACACACTGTGGGCCAAGTGGCGCTGGCCAGACCGTCAAAGCATGCAATCAGGTCGCCGTCGCATTGACGATCCAGGCCGTCTCCGAAGCGCTGGTGCTGGGCTCAAAGGCTGGTGTGCAGCCAGAGATTATTCTCAAGGTGCTTGGCGGTGGTCTGGCACAGAGTCGCGTGATGGATATGCGCGGCCCCACCATGATTGAACATCACTTTGAGCCAGGCTTCAAAGCCCGACTACACCAGAAGGACTTACGCATTATCACCCAGACCGCACAGACATATGGTGTGGTGCTACCGATGACCACGCTGGTCGACCAACTCTTTACCGCGCTGATCGAAGGCGGCGGCGGCGACCTCGATCACTCCGCACTGCTCACCGTTGTTGAACAACTCTCGAACCATTCATTAATGCAAAAAGCCTAGAAGGGAGCATGTTATGCCACGCATGAAAGTTATGGATGCTATTGTTAAGCTCATGGAGAACGAAGGGGTAACACATGTCTTTGGAGTACCGGGAGCCGCCATTCTGCCGTTGTACGATGCCATGCGCGAGGCTGGCACAATCGAACATTTGATTGTGCGCCACGAAGAGGGTGGTACGCACGCCGCCGACGGCTATGCCCGCGCCACTGGCAACGTCGGGGTTTCCATCGGCACCTCAGGCCCAGCAGGCACCAATATGATTACCGGGCTGTACACCGCTATGGCCGACTCGATCCCGATCATCTGTATCACGGGGCAGGCGGCGAGTCCAGTACTCCACAAAGAAGCATTTCAGGCCGTCGATATTGTGGAGATCGCCAAGCCGGTGACGAAATGGGCCGTACAGGTGAAAGAAGCCGCCCAGATGCCCTGGATCTTCCGCAAAGCCTTTCAGATCGCCCGAGAAGGACGCCCTGGCCCGATATTGATTGATCTGCCGATTGATGTGCAGAAGCAAGAAATCGAGTACGAGCCAGCCTTTGATGAACCACTGTCGGTAGCACGCCCGGAACCCAACAACGCCCGTATTCGTAAAGCCGTTGAGATGTTAATAGCTGCCGAACGACCGATGATTCTCGCAGGTGGCGGGATCATTCTGGCCAACGCTGCACCAGCACTGGCAGCACTGGCCGAATACCTCCAAATTCCGGTAACACCAACGCTGATGGGTAAAGGCGCCTTCCCAGAAGATCATCCGCTGTATGCCGGGATCGTCGGTATTCAGACCCAACAGCGCTTTGCAAACGCCATCTTCCTCGAGAGTGATTGCATCCTCGCCGTGGGTGCCCGTTTCGCGGATCGGCATACCGGAGCAGTTGATGTGTACCGCAGCGACCGTAAGTTCATCCATATTGATATTGAACCAACGCAGCTTGGCAAGGTGTTTGAGCCAGATCTGGGCATTGTTGCCGATGCACGGCTGGCGCTCCAGGCACTGCTGACACAGGCACAGGCGATGACACCAGCACGCCAACCACACGCGTGGTCAGAGCGGGTGCAGGAACTCAAGGGCTCATTACAACGACGTGATGACTTTGATGAGGTGCCGATCAAGGCGCCACGGGTCTTTCGCGAACTCAATCAATTCTTTGATCCCGACACTGTGTTCGTAACAGCCATCGGTCTGTACCAGATCTGGTCGGGCCAGTTCCAAACAACCTACAAGCCACGCCACTATATGGTCTGTGGGCAGGCCGGGCCGCTGGGCTGGGAAGTTCCCGCATGTATCGGCGTCAAGATGGCATGGCCCGAAAAACAGATTGTAGGTGTCGTCGGCGATTACTCATTCCAGTTTCTGATGGAAGAGGTCGCTGTGGCATCACAGTATCGCGTGCCATTCGTGCTGGTGATGATCAACAACTGCTACATGGGTTTGATTCGCCAGGCTGAACTGCCCTACCAGATGAACTACCAGGTCGAGCTGGGATATGAGACACACGACGGCAACGACATTGGTATTGATCACTGCAAGGTGATGGAGGGGCTGGGTGGCCTCGCTCGACGGGTGACGGAGCCAGGCAAAATTCAGGAAGCGTTGGCGTGGGCGGTGCAGACATCGAACGATCAACGGCTGCCTGTGCTGGTCGAAGTCATCACCGAGCGTGTGGAGAACGCCGCAATGGGGCCGGCCATCAACGCTATCAAAGAATGGCACCCCTTGCCCGAAGAAAGTGCAACCGAACTGGTCTCGGCATAACACTTGCCGTCGCTGTAGGTGCGCGGGTACATCACGCACCTACGCTGGCCCATGTACCGACGGTCACATACCCAAACACGACACAAGGAGCACCAACGATGGATCGAACACAGCTCATTGACGAGCTTCAACGCACAGTTGGCTCTGACAACATCGTCGACAATCCCGACGATCTTTTGCAATATGGCGCAGACTGGACGACGGTCGTCCCGATGCCACCCACGGTAGCCGTCCTTGCGCGTACCAGCGAACAGGTCGAGTCGGCCCTTAAACTTGCCGCACACTATGGCCTGCCGGTAGTGGTACGTGGTGCAGGCACTGGACTGGCTGGTGGCGCCCGGCCACATCAGGACGGTGGTATGGTCATCGCCACTTCACATATGACCGACATCTACGACATCGACCTGCCAAACCGACAGGCCCTTGTGCAAACTGGCCTGATCAACTACGATCTCTCCCAACGACTGGCACCCGACGGCTACTTCTATGCGCCCGATCCGGCTTCGTGGCAGATGTGTACCATTGGCGGCAATATCGCCAATAATAGTGGAGGGCCACGCTGTCTGAAATATGGGGTGACCAGCAATCACATCCTGGCGATTGAGTTGGTTCTGCACGATGGACGTACGATCTGGACGAGTGACGGACTGCAAGACGCGGCTGGTTATGACCTCACCGGCATTGTGGTGGGAAGCGAAGGAACTTTTGGTGTGGCGACCCGGGCACTCGTGCGAATCACACGACTGCCGGAAGACAAACGTGTGGTGTTGGCGCTCTTTCCGACCATGGTACAGGCCAGTGAGACCGTGAGTGCGGTCATTGCGGCGGGGTATCTCCCCACCGCGCTGGAGGTGATGGATCGAACAACGATTCAGGCGGTCAACATCACCCATGGCTTTGACCTGCCCGACACCGCCGATGCTGCACTGATCATCGAGGTTGATGGCGTGGTGGAAGCGCTCGATGGGCTCCTCGACGCCATCGTGGTCATCTGCCATACACACGGCGCGATCCAGGTGCAACCAGCACGCACGCCTGAGGAGCAAGAACGCGTGTGGGCAGCACGGAAGAGCGCCTTCACTGCCTTTGGTTGCTTTGCGCCAGCGTACTATCTGGTTGACACGGCTGTGCCACGGACCCGGCTTCCCTACATGATGGAGCAAGTCGAGCGCATGAGCAAGCAGTACGATATGCCAATTGCCAACGTCTTTCACGCGGGTGACGGCAATCTCCATCCACTGGTGCTCTACGACCCACACAACGCAGACCAGGTGGAACGTGCCCATGCCATCAGTGCCGAAGTACTGCGTCTGAGCATCGAGCAGGGCGGTGCGGTGACAGGCGAACATGGCGTGGGCGCAGAGAAGGCAAACTTTCTGGCACAGATGTTTAATGAAGATGAGCTACAAGCCATGGCAGCACTGTATGCGGTCTTCAACCCAGAAGATCGTCTGAATCCTGGCAAAATCTTCCCAGACAATATCTTGCCGCTCGAACGCGCTGCTCAACGACACAAACGTATCGCCAGCAGCTATGGCATTAATGGTCTCCGCAACCTTGCAGAGGCATTGGTAGCAGCCGTTGGTCGTGACCATCTTTTGTGTGACGAGGCCACTACACCGTATGTCATCCACGGCCATACCCCACGCCTGGTGGTCTTCCCCGGAGATGAGGCGCAAGTGGCTGCAGTGATGCGGGCGTGCCACCACGCCGGGGCCGTGGTTGTACTCTGGGGTGGCGGTACACAACAAAGCTCCGGCACACTCAATGCTGCACCCGACGTCGTAATCGTGCTACGACGGCTGTCCGGCATCCAGCACTACGACCCCGACGATCTGGTGATACGTGTTGGCGCTGGTACGACACTCGACGAGTTGCAACGCATTGTGGCTGAACACGGACAGATGTTCCCACTCGAAGTAGCATCGCCTGAGCAGGCAACAATAGGTGGGCTGGTTGCTACGGCAGCGGAAGGCCCACGACGGCTGAGGTATGGAACACTGCGCGATCTGATGGTCGGTCTCACCGTGATTGAGGTTGATGGCACGCGCATTCGCTGTGGTGGGCAGGTGGTGAAGAATGTCAGTGGCTACGATATGGTCAAGCTGTTTCACGGTAGCCACGGCACCCTTGGCATCATCACGAGCGTCACAGTGCGTACACTCCCGCAGCCACCACTGACCACCACCATACTGGCAACTTTTGCAAGTCGCGAACAGGCCCTGGCAATGGCACGTGATCTGGCGGCGACGCAGTTGACTCCTACCGCTATTGAATATCTCGATCAGGGCGCCCTCCGCGCTCTGGGACAGGATGATGCCCATGGTCTGGCCATGCGTGTTGAGGATGTTGCTGCGGCATGCACACGACACGTACATGACATTCGCGCACTGGCCGTACAACATCACACTATATCCATTCATAACCTTACTGGCGACAGCGCGTTCTGGCAACAGCTTGCTCAACTGGCGGCAACACACGACCTATCAGAAGATGAAATGGTGCTGCGTCTGGTCGTGAACCCGACTGATCTCAATGAAGCGCTGGAACATCTTACAACACAAGCACGCGAACATGGCACAGTAGCAGCAATCAATGCTCGCACACAGATCGGCATTGTCTATGCACGCCTGCGAATTCGGGCAGAAGCACTCAACACTCTACAGCATACCCTAACACAGCGCTGGGGGCATAGCCACATACTTGCTTGCGGCTTGCCCTATAAGGCAGGTATAGCGGTGTGGGGCAAACCACCGATCAGTGTCGACCTGATGCAAGCGATCAAGCAGCAATTTGATCCAGCACATACGCTCAATCCAGGTCGTTTGCCAGTGTGATGGAGTAGAAGGGTCCTTGCTAGCAAGGATGGCAGGGCCAGCCTTTCACCTTAATTTCACCATTATCGCCAGTTCAAGTGCACAAACAGGCTCGTCTAGTCCCGAAGTCTTAACGTTCAATCTTAAACTCTTAACTTGAAGACGGTGCCTATCTGCTACGATACGCACATTACCAGGTCCCCCGTACAAAACACATACACTTATACGGACAATCGAAGAACGTTGTACTACGACATTTCGACCACGAAATCAAAAACTCAAAGCCGAGAGGTGTGTCGATGAATCTTGCTCTACAAGCACTGTTAGCAGTGACGCCGATTTTAGTTGCTGCTGTGTTGATGGTTGGGTTGCGCTGGCCTGCGCGTTTGGCCATGCCCATTGTGTACGTTCTTGCTGTCGTGATCGCTCTCTTGTTCTGGCAGGTGCCTTTTGCTCAGGTTGCCGCTTCCACAATCCAAGGGTTATTTGTCACCTTTGATATTCTGTTTATTATCTTTGGTGCCATTCTCTTGTTGAATACGCTGAAGTATTCTGGGGCTGTGACAGCTATTCGTAATGGTTTTACGAACATTAGTCAGGATCGAAGGGTTCAGATTGTCATTATTGCGTGGTTGTTTGGTTCATTTATCGAGGGGGCTTCGGGCTTCGGTACACCCGCCGCGATTGCTGGACCGCTGCTTGTGGCACTCGGATTCCCTGCAATGGCAGCGGTGGTGGTTGGAATGATGATCCAGAGTACGCCAGTTACTTTTGGTGCAGTTGGCACACCTATTATTGTCGGTGTTACGGGAGGTTTGCAAAGTGAAACTCTCGATAGCACCTTGCTTGCTCTGGGCTCAAATTTTGAGGCATACCGGCAAATAATTACGGCGCAATCGGCGCTTATTCATGGGATTGTTGGCACAATTATACCGCTGCTGATGGTTATGATGGTGACACGTTTCTTTGGCCGTAATAAATCGTGGACAGAAGGATTATCTATTCTGCCGTTCGCGATTTTCGGGGGTCTTGCCTTTACCATTCCGTATACACTCACAGGAGTGTTTTTAGGACCAGAATTTCCTTCCCTGTTTGGCGGTCTGATTGGTTTAGCGATTGTCGTCTATGCCGCTCGCAAAGGCTTTTTAGTCCCTAAAGATACCTGGGATTTTGCACCGGCCAGCGAATGGCCAAACGAATGGTTAGGAAGTCTGGAGATCAAACTCGATACGCTGGCATCAAAGCCGCCCATTCCGCTCTGGTTGGCGTGGTTCCCTTATGTATTATTAGCGGTCTTCCTGGTCATTACACGTTTGCCAGGCTTGCCGGTCGGTGGTTGGTTACGAACAATACAGATTAGTTGGCCTGCTATCCTCGGGACTGAAATAACCGCAACGACAACACCACTCTACCTGCCGGGCATGCTCATGGTCTTCGTCGTATTGATCACCTACTTTATGCACCGCATGAAAGGAGGCGAACTGCGCTCTGCGGTGGTTGACTCAAGCAAAGTCATTCTGGGAGCCGGATTTGTCCTTATCTTTACCATTCCGATGGTACGTGTCTATATCAATTCCGGGGTCAATGCAGCCGAACTACCGAGTATGCCAGTGGCTATGGCGGAATGGGTTTCTGTCAATGTGGGAGCCATCTGGCCACTGTTTGCACCCTCCATTGGGGCATTAGGAGCCTTCATTGCCGGTAGTAATACCGTTAGTAATCTGATGTTCACCCTCTTCCAACATGGGGTCGCCGATCGCTTGCTCATCTCGGGAACGATGGTTGTGGCTTTACAGGCAGTCGGGGCTGCAGCAGGCAATATGATTGCCATCCACAATGTTGTGGCAGCATCTGCAACTGTTGGTTTGTTGGGACAAGAAGGGGCAACCTTACGTAAAACGATCATTCCTACGATCTATTATGTAACTGTTGCTGGTATTATCGGTCTCATTGCAATTTATGTGCTGGGGGTAACCGATCCTATCCACACTGCCGCACTCCAGGAAATCCAACAAAGCGGTGGTGCTAGTCTAACACCGTAACATACTGTCCAATACGGGGGGAGGTAATGACCACGGGTGGATGATCAATCTACCCGTGGTTGTGTGAGAAAAGCCTTTTTATCTCACCGCTTGAAACCCACCACTCAAGCAGTGAGACAGGTAGACAAGTTAGCCACATACCTACGGGTGTTGGCTGTGGCTCAACTGCTCCATCGCTCCACCGTGCTAACACTTACCAAATAAGGAAATATCACAAAACATAGGGTGAGTTGCTCAGGATGACAACGAGGCAACACGCACTGTCTAAAAAATATCGATCAAGACCTCCCACGAGTGGAAAAGAATATCAACCTTGAGCAGCTAAAATCTTCACATTTTGAACGTGGATATTTTTATGTCAAGTATGGTATGACTATTGGAGTCTACTTCCCACGTGCTACAAAGGGAAGATAATGTAGGTATTCTGGTTCAGGAGAAGGTGTGGGAGTCAGTATTGGTGTGCGGGTCGGAGGTACCACAACGGTCGGTGTTGCCGTTGGAATTGGTGTGGGTGTAGGGGTTGTGTCAGCAGCAACTTCAGCAATGACACGTGAACTCCAGGGACACCACTCACAATCAGGGAGTGTCGCACCACATATCTCAGCGAGATGGTCCTCAACAAACTGGATCGTTGCATCACACACCTCGACAGCATTATCAGCAAAACGTACTGACGCAGGATCGAGGTGATAGCTCCAGGGGGCATTATAGTCGCGCGGTTGTTTCACGATAGTACCGATAATCATGCGACTTGAATGATTACCATTAAGTACATCACGCGCTTCCTGGATCACCGCCGGATCGTCGCTCCTGAATACGAATGTCTCAGGGACAGGCGGTACATCAAAACGAAAGTATGCCACTTCATTGACAAACGTTGCTTGCGTTTGCGTGGCCTGTACATCAACCAAAACCACTAACGCCACCATCATACATAGCAGGATGGCAATGTACTTGCATCGATTATGTTTTTGTCTATCTGAACGTCTTTGATCAATCATCGCATACGTTGCATCTGGGTAGCTCTTACGATATATTCATGATACCGTGCTTACGACACAAACGTAGAGTCACACGGCGTGTAAAGAAACGCTATGGCCTTATGAGAGACCATAGCGCTCTGTATGTTAGTCCACATTCCACCAGAACTCACTCTTCTCACTCCTCAATGCCCCGCTGTCATAATTCTATCGTGGCGGCGAAAACATGATCGCCATGTCATTAATGATTGATACTTCTGCCGTTGAATATTGCAATGCAACCGTACCGTCGGCATTCTCAATGCCAATCGTGGCCGAGGAACCCTGTTCACGTTCATCGTCTGCAATATTCGTGTATTGTGTCCTGACACGACCATCTTCGAAGAGTGTGAGTTCGATGTCAAGGCGACGGGTCGTATCCAGGAAGAACCGCACATTGCGCCACTGGATCACAAACTCGCGATTTGGTGCCGTTCCACGTTCCTCAGCATAGACAGCTGCTTCATCATCGACCACAAAGTCATCCCAGAATGGGTAGATAGCTGCATTAGGCGCAGATGCACTGGGAATTGGACCGTTGAAAAAGTTGCGCTGTGGAGCCAGAAAATTGACAAACCCATTAGAAGCAACAAATGTCCTTGTATACGTCTCACCATAGAACACAAAATCGAAAGGCAACGCTACTTCCAAAGCAACATCATCACCACTTAGCTCTAGTGGGAGTTCTGCTTCAGTATAGTTGAAACGTTCTACACGACAACTGTATCCATAACTATCTGACCGTGCAGCCAATCTAAAACCAACCTGTTCTCGACTATCAACGGTCATACTCTTGGTCTGTGCTTCGTAACAAAGCCCCGCTTCGACCAAGATCTCATAATCCCCCTCGGGAATACTTGGTATCACATAGCCACCACCACGGTTGGTAAAGACCGTATCCAGCGGTGTTCCAAGAACAGTAATTTGTGCTTGCGGCACTGGTGATCCACGAGAGTCAACGACTCTACCGTACATAGGCTGCGATGGTGCAGCAGTGAGTTCGATGTTCTGAGTGGTGGTTGCATCTTCACTGATGACTATGTCACCCACATCAAGAGCCACATACCCAAAGGTCGCAGCACTCATGCTGTACGTGCCGACCGGTAGCGAAAGGCTATAATCACCATCTGCATCAGTAATAGTGCTTCGATCAAATTCACCTGTGATAGCTAAACTCACACCTTCCAGTGGTTTGCCACTCTCAGCATCGACCACACGCCCCTCCAGGGTACCGACCGGGCCACGCGGTGATTGGTTCACGGCAGCATAACTATCAAGGCGACCTTCCCCCCACACATTGTTATCTTCCGGCGTTCCACCACAGGTAAGATCTTCTGTATCTATCGCAATATCATCAAGAATACTACGCGTACCTTCCACATCACCAACCAGCGATGGTGCTGCTGACCACATCAATGCGATAGTGGCTGCCACATGTGGAGCGGCCATTGATGTGCCGCTGAATGAGCTATAATTATCACCAGGGACACTGCTACGAACATTCACACCAGGGGCGGCGATATTCGGTTTGACTTCACCAGCAAATGATGATGAACCACGGCTAGAGGTGCTGGCGATCTCATTGTTGATATCAAATGAGCCGACAGAATAACTTGCAATATATTCACCGGGAACACCTGACGTATTACATGAAGGTCCACTGTTGCCATTGGAAAAAGCCGGAAACATACCCGCTGCAATCCAGGCATCAACCACATCCTGATACCATGGATCTCCTGATGGGCCACCCCACGAGTTGTTCACAATGTGCGGGCGCAAATCAGCGCGGGGGTTTTCATTGTTGAGATCGGTTGGGGCAAGAACCCACTCACCGGAACCGAGCAATGCAGCACGTGAACATCCACGGGATTCGCACCCCTTTGCAGCAATCCACTTAACCCCAGGGGCTACACCTATTTGATTGCCACCACCATCATCACCAACCATTGTGCCCATCGTGTGGGTTCCATGGCCATTGTTATCACATGGCTCGACGGACGGTGAACCACAAACCTCAGAGGGATCAAACCAGTTGTGATTATGATCAAAACCGCCACCACTCTGTGTACCACGATACTGATTCACTAACGCCGGGTGGTCAAATTGCACACCACTATCGATGTTGGCAACGATAATACCTTCACCACGCGTGCCATAATCTGACCACACCTCACTTGCACGTACACGTTCAATGTTCCATTCAAGCGCACTAAGCCGTGGTTCATCCGTGCCGGGGACTAACTCAGGCAAGGGTATAGCTTCATCAGCAATAATCTGCTCCACCTCAGAACGAACGGAGATTTCTTTTGCAAGATCGACATCTCCGGTGACCTGAATCGCATTAGAGACCCAGAAAGACTCATATACGACCCCTTCATTATCGAGTAATTTACGGACGTCACTCTGGCTGTTTCGCGCAACCTCCTGCAACGTATCAACGACAAACTCACCCCGTTCCTGCCAATCCTGTATCGTAAAGGCCGGACTTAGATCTGCCTTCGCTTCCATCAAGACCCAAAAGGTTGTCTCTGCTCTTCCCTGTTGAGCTAATATTGCAGAATCGATTTTTGCAGGCGCCTGATCCGACGACTGCGCCAATACACTAAGGGGCAATACGAACGACACCATAACGACCACTACTATCCATCGACTTACCCAACTCAACTTCACGACGAGCCTCCTCCGCTAAAGCTAATTGTAAAAAACTAAACCATTTGTGAAACAATATCGTGGACAGGACTAACTACCCATGTGTCCATAAGATTGGGGCAAAGGACACAAATGATACCAACCACCAACTCTTCTCTACGTACCTACAGATCGAGAGGAAAATATCATATTATGATGGCCATCTGAGTTAATGCGTATAATACCATAAAACACAAAAAAGTAAATAACCTAAAAAACATCATCAAACTACCACAAAATATTTTCTATTTACAGGAAAATACATTGATTATAATAAACATATTTGGCTTTAAGAAGAAATATTATCAAGCTACATTTAGTGAATTTTGTAAATAAATATTGTAATATATGACGTATAACTCATATTAATTTTTATTAATGTAGCCAAAAGGTTTCTATCTTATCGGAATAATCATCGGTATCGTGTTATACCATTGTGTAAGTAGCTAAATAAAACCAAAAGCATTTGTGTTATACTTTCTCTTACCGAGTAGGCCCATGTGTTATCACAAATGTAAGTAAAAGGAGGGGCGATGTCTGCCGATGATACAATCGCCACTGAGCAACGCTATATCCTTCAGGTGTATCCGCGTCCAGGTTTTGTGCTGGAACGCGGCGAGGGATGTTATGTTTTTGATACTGAAGGACGTCGCTACCTTGATTGTGTAGCGGGGATTGCCGTCAATGCGCTAGGGTACAACGATCCCGACGTATCACACGTGATTGCTGAACAAGCCACAAAACTGATGCATGTCTCAAATCTGTATCACACACAACCAGCGGGCGAACTTGCCAGACAGCTTGTGGAGCGTTCGTTTGCCGATCGGGTTTTTTACACCAATAGCGGTGCTGAAGCGATTGAAGGTGCACTGAAGTTCAGTCGTAAGTATGCCTACGAACATAAGCACCAAAACAAAACCCATATTGTTGCTTTTAGCAGCTCATTTCATGGCCGGACCATGGGTGCTGTCGCGGTAACCCATCGTGAAAAATACCGTACACCTTTTGCTCCTGTCATGCCAGATGTGCGTTTTGCGCCATTTAACGATCTTGCTGCGGCACATGAGGCAATTATCGACGATGTGTGTGCCGTGATTGTTGAACCAGTGCAGGGTGAGGGCGGCTTGAGTGTGGCTGATGCTGCATTCTTGCAGGGCCTGCGCGAACGCTGCGATGCTGTGGGCGCACTGCTTATTCTCGATGAGATCCAGTGTGGGTTAGGACGGACAGGTGCACTTTGGGCCCACGAATGGTACCACATGACCCCTGATATTATGACCGTCGCAAAACCACTGGGCGGCGGGTTACCAATCGGTGCGATTCTGATGACTCAAGCAGTCGCCGACACTATTCATCCTGGCGACCACGGAACAACCTTTGGTGGCGGGCCATTAGTGACTGCAGCAGCTCAGGTGGTCTTTGAAAAGATTGCCAATCCCGCCTTTCTTGAGCATGTGCGTGAGGTCAGCGACTACTTTGCAGAGGCATTGCAGGATCTCGCCAGTGAACGCCCTGAAATCCTGAGTCTCCGTGGTAAAGGCTTGATGCGTGGAATTCAGATCGATGGTCCGGCAGCCGCAGTACGTATGGCAGGACATGATGTAGGAATCCTGGTGGCAACCGCTGGCGAAGATATCGTACGGCTTGTGCCCCCCCTTATCTTTGAGCGCCAGCACGTAGACGAAACCATCGATAAATTGGGGCAGGCTTTCGACAACATGAGACGTTAGCATTGCGATAATAACAACTTCCAAACGCCGTATGATAGCAAAACAGTCACAAGAAGAAAGGTAGTAGTATGATTCCCATCGGCGATAACAATCCAACACGTCGTTACCCAATCATCAATCATTTGTTAATCGCCATCAATATACTTGCCTTCATCTATGAGTTGTCGCTGGGACAACGTGGCCTCAACGAATTTATTGCGACATGGGGCGTACGTTCGGTTGATGTGATTGCCTTAATCGGCGGCGAATTCAGTCTCCTCATCCCAGTGCTGCAACAGTCTCTGGTCTCAATGTTTTTGCACGGTGGCTGGCTCCACATCGGTAGCAATTTGCTGTTCTTATGGATTTTTGGCGACAATGTGGAGGATAACTTCGGTTCTTTTTCATATCTCATCTTTTATCTACTCTGTGGTTTTGGGGCAGTGCTGGCACAGGCATTTCTCACCCCTAACTCCCCGGTTCCATCGATTGGTGCTTCTGGCGCCATTAGTGGTGTGATGGGCGCCTATCTGCTTATGTATCCAACTGCATCCATCCGCGCCCTGTTGCCCATCTTTTTCTTTATCCCCGTTTTAGTGCCAGCATGGGCAATGATTATTTTTTGGTTTGTCAGCCAATTACTCAACGGCTATGCCAGCCTGACGGAGGCCGCCCAGATGATGGGAGGCATCGCCTACGGTGCCCACATCGGCGGGTTTGTGGTTGGGTTTATCCTGACATTTTTCTTCCGCACGCCAGAACGTCGCCCCCGCTATCGTTACCAACCGTATACACGACGCTAACACAAACCCGTGGTCCATTCGCTTGAATGAGCCACGGGTTATCTCTAAACTATGTGTGAAACAAAACGCTGCTACACCAGGATACTCATTGGTATCTCGAGCAATCGCTTCAACTCCTGAAGATATTGCGCGGCAGTCGCTCCATCAGTGACCCGATGATCAACGCTCAACGTCACATTCATAACCTGCCCAACCACAATCTTCCCATCACGCACTACCGGAGTCTGACGAACAGCGCCTACCGACAGGGAGGCCGCCTGGGGAACACTGATGATCGAGACAAACTCAACCACATTAAACATTCCCATATTGGAAACCTGAAATGTTCCGCCCTCTAGATCAGTTTGCTTACTCTTGCCATCACGTGCCCGTCCGGCAAGCTCTCGTATATCTGCAGCAATGGTTCCCAGACTCTTGGTATCCGCATCTTTCACAACTGGTGCCAAGAGACCATCCTCAATGGCGACAGCCACACTCACATGCACATGGGGATGTTGCACAACACCAGGTTGTCCATCAGAGCCAAAGGCATAACTACTATTCAACGCTGGAAACTTCAGGAGGGCTTTGGCTGCTGCCTTGATAACCATATCGTTTACCGAGACTTTGACATCAGATGCACCATTCTCGTTGATCTGCTTACGCAAGAGCATTGCCTCTGCCATGTCGATCTCCATGGTCACATAAATATGTGGAACACCAGGTTTCGACTCCGTCATTGCACGCGCAATCGCACGACGCATACGACTCATCGGTACTACTTCGTCAGCAGATGCCGATGCAGCGGGAGTTGGTATGGGTGTCGTGGGTGGTGTCGGAGGTGTTGGCACTGCCACAGGCGCAGGCGTTGATACAGGCCCTTGCTTGCGGAAGTTCTCCACATTTTCCCTGACAATACGCCCACCAGGGCCAGTACCCTGAACTTGCGCGAGATCAATCCCATACTCGCTTGCCAGCCGACGCGCAAGTGGAGATGCTTTGATATGATCATCAGTAGACGATCCATTGCTACGTTCAACATGCGTCTCCGTAGCCATTGTCGTACTTGCTGTGGGTGTTGCAGTTGCCTCTGCAGTTAGTGCAGTAACACTTGCTGGTGCTGGAGTGGAAGCGACTGCTGTTTCGTCGAGAGGTCCATCGCCAATCATTCCAATCACCTCACCAATAGGCACGGTTTGCCCCTCGGAGATAATGATTTTTTGTAGCGTGCCGCTCTCGAAGGCTTCTAATTCCATTGTAGCTTTATCGGTTTCGATCTCCAGCAAAATATCACCTGGCTCAATAGTATCGCCAGGTTGTTTGAGCCAACGTGCAACAGTCCCCTCCGACATTGTATCGCTCAGTCGGGGCATGGTGATTTCAGCCACCGTGTTGCTCCTTTACTTACCTAATTAAGAATATCAGAGTAGAGAACGACAAGGGTATCCTGAGATTCCCTTGTTACACACCATACTTACTCGTAACTACCATTCCGTGAACCAGAAAGGACACGATGTATGGCATCAGTCAATTCCTGTGCACCCGGTTTGGATGCCCGTGAGAGATGCTCTGAATATGGCAATGGTACTTCCAATCCGGCGACCCGCAACACTGGTGCATCAAGATAGTCAAACGCCTGTTCTTGGATCGTTGCTGCAAGTTCGGCACCAATACCGTAAGAAAGCCAATCTTCTTCAATGATCACCGCACGACTCGTCTTCTTGACCGACTCAACAATAGTAGGGCGATCAAGTGGACGTAGTGAGCGCAGATCAACAACCTCAACACTGATGCCTTCTTCTGCCAGACGTTGGGCAACCTGCAGCGCAACAACCGTCATACGCGAGTATGCCAGTACCGTCACATCAGTACCTTCACGCTTGACGTCAGCCAGACCAATAGGCAGCACATAGTCATCATTTTCTGGCACTTCACCCTTGGTACTGTAGAGTGGCAGACTCTCAATAAAAATAACTGGATCATCGTCGCGGATGGCAGCCCGTAACAGACCTTTTGCATCGTATGGCGTAGATGGCGCTACGACTTTCAAACCAGGAATATACGCGAACCAGTTTTCAAAACTCTGGGAATGTGTTGCTGCAAGCTGCCCCATACCACCACTTGGTGTACGAACGACTAACGGCACTCTAGCCTGCCCGCCAAACATATAATGAATTTTAGAGGCGTGGTTGACGATCTGATCGATGGCAACCAGAATAAAGTTAATCGTCATAATTTCAACCACTGGACGCAGGCCCAGCATGGCAGCCCCCGTCGCCAAACCAACAAAACCTTCTTCCGCAATAGGCATATCGACTACACGTTTGGGGCCAAACTCAGACAAAAGCCCCTCGGTAACGCGATAAGAGCCCTGGAACACACCAATTTCCTCACCCATCAGCACCACATTGGGATCACGGGCAAGTTCTTCACCTAAGGTATCATTGAGCGCTTGTTGCACGGTCATAATTGCCATTGTTTTTCTCCACCCTACCGCTTCATCTCAGGATTATCAAAACCAGGGGTGTTGGGAACTGGCGTTGCATACATATATTTATAGATATCCTCTATTTTGGGTGTAGGACTTCGATCAGCAAAATCAATAGATTCCTGAACTTCGTGTTCTACACGGGTTGCAATTTCTTTTACAAAGGTCTCATCAATAACATTAGCATTGATCAGTTGCTCGGCAAAATGAGGGATAGGATCATTTGAGGAGCGCTGCTTTCGCACATCATCCTGAGGGCGATAATGATCAGAGTCGATGACTGAGTGACCCCGGAAGCGAAAACTCACCACATCCATAATAGCCGGCTCGTGCTCTTTCTCCGCACGTTCACGCAAACGGCGCATGGCCTCACGAACAGCCATAACATCAGTGCCATCAACCTGCTCACCATGGATACGGAACGCACAGCCCTTCTTATAGAGATCTGGTTCTGAAGAGGCCATTTCGACGGTCGTACCCATACCATAACCATTATTGACAATAAAGAAGATTATTGGGAGTTGGAATAATTTTGCCAGGTTCAACGATTCATACCACGCCCCAATATTCGTACTTCCATCACCCATCTGACACAGTACAACACCAGGCAAACCTTTGTATTTTAATGCGTAGGCTGCACCAACCGCAAGCGGTATTTGTCCACCAACAATCGCATACCCACCCATAAATTTTGCTTTGGCATCAAACAGGTGCATGGAACCACCACGACCTCCCGCTACGCCCGTCTCACGACCAAACAACTCAGCCATGACCGGGCCAGGTTCGATACCTCGCGCAATAATATAGCCATGTTCACGGTAATTGGTGTAAATATAGTCCTGTGGTTGGAGTGCCGCCATCAACCCCACAATCGTTGCTTCCTCACCCAGATTCAAGTGACAATATCCACCGATTTTTGCTTTCGTATACATTTCTCCAGCGCGTTCTTCAAAACGGCGGAGCAACACCATCTGATAATAATAATGGCGTAATACGTCAGGATCTTCCTGTGCAAAATCAGGCCGGCTATTTTCAGCGACGGTAAGGTCCGCATCTTTTGTCGCTTTAGCCATTAGGCATTCTCCTTATATGTAATCAAATAACGTTCACAAACAATATCATAATGCTTTATACTATTATTATATACCACATTACATTCCAGGGGGTTCCACAGCATGGACAAATGCTTCGCTTGATGCACCACAATGGGAGCACTGGCCGGGAACCTGCATGCTACGTTCCACATACCCACATACATCACACACCCAGCGCATAGCCATCTGTCGGATAAGATCGGAACGACTCAAGATACCCACCAATTTGCCACCATCCATCACGGGTACACGGCGGATGCGCCGATTCGTAAGCAAATGAGTCACTTCTTCCAGGTCTGTGTCCTGGCTGACAGTCACCACACCACGTGTCATTACCTCACCAGCCGTATCACCCTGTTTTGAAATCAAGTCATACTCGGTAACAAGACCCACCACCGCGCCCTGCATATCGACAACCGGTGCACCGCTGATCCGATAGCTGGCCATTAGACGGGCGACATCCTCTACACTGTTATCCTCACGAACACTGATAACATCATTCGTCATGACATCTCTGACTTTCATCAGATTAACCTCTCCATACTAGAAATATAAGAGACGCACTATTGTTTCAGACTGTGTTGAAACACCTTTTCACCCTGAATGACCCGCACTAATTCATCGAGGGTCAGTCGTGAGGGCGTACGTGGTGGCGACTTTGCCGAACCACACAGTAGCAATCGTTTATTGGGGTGAAGATACCAATCCGCTCCCTGATCAATGATCTGGAGATCGTAGTACACAAATGACAGATCGACATTAGAGTGAGACTTTGCAGCAATCCCCATCCAACCGTGTCCATCCCGATACGCATACAACACCGCACCATGGCCATATGCCAGCTTACTTGAGGCCCCATCTTTACTTTCCATCGCAATACCGAGTCCCCACGGGGTCTCAAATTCTAACCTACGTGCGAATGCCTGTTCAAAACGAAACTGGCGTGCCTCATGCTCATACCAGGCATCGAGGTTGGGGAACATTGCGTAGGCAACATGATGAGGGCGATTAGGAAAAAGAAGGTTGTAACCAGCAATCAAGGCATTAATATTAAAGAACCCGTGTTCATTGGCCGGAGCAATGGCGTGATCAATCTGGCAGACCTGCCTGATCATACGTTGAATGGCAGGATCGTCAGGAATAAGCTCTTGGCGAATAAGCTCTGCCGCACAAATGTCTGTAGACACAATGTGGTGATGATCAAAACGCCCCATACCGGTATCGACATGTAAAATCTGAGGATCGCTATCTGGTGGTTGGTTGTTGAGAGTTGTACCAGCAGGAACAAATAAAATATCAGCATCTTCAGCAGGCCAAAAGCGCACTATCAGCCATATAGCTGTAATGCAATCGAGGTCAGGGGCAAGATGCCCGACAATAGTTGTTGGTCGCTCCAAAGAAAAACGCACTCGTTTCCCATTCCAGCGCTCATACTTTGAACCCGAAGGTTCATGTAGTTTTCAACGATATCTAAGCCTAAACTCTCCATTATACTTGGCTTCAAAGTATAACAGAAAGGCATGGGTCGTGCAACCGCCTCAAAATGCATAATAACGCATAATTATTTGTGTGTATGTTCACAATAAAGGCCCTGGCGTGACGCTGCCGATCACTCGTTTCTGTTGACGCAAGTGATACAATCGGGACTCAATGCAGCACCTCTCTTCGGGCATTCTGAAGGGAATACGTTGCCAAAATCTACTAGCAAGGAGCTATTGCATGCGCTCTGCCACACGAACAGTTTGTGTTCTTATATTACTATTCATCATACTCGCACCACTCACAACTGGACCATGGCACAACGTTGAAGCACAATCAGAGTCTCCTCCACTCCCAGATATCCAACGCTATCGCATTGAAACGGCCAATAATGTAACCACACAACAACTCACAACCGATATCGCCGTCACGATTGATCACATTGGACCTGATTACATCGATATTCTCGCGGCATCCAGCGAACGAGACGCGCTTCTGGCCCAGGGTTTTGATATACAATTGTCACCTCGCCCGCTGATCTTCTCGCAGGTCGACCAGACCTATCAAACCTACGATGAAATGGTTGCCAACATTCAACAGGTAGCCCAGACGTATCCCGCCATTGTGCAACTATCAAGCATTGGTACTTCATACGAAGGGCGGCCATTATGGATGGCCAAGATTAGTGATAACGTCACGACCGATGAGGCCGAACCGGAAGCACTGTTTATTGGGCAATACCACGCGCGAGAAATCCTCACCGTTGAGATGATGCTCTATCTGCTTGATATGTTTACACGTGAATACGATCCGACTACACCAGACAACGAGATTACGCAACTTGTGAACACACGCGAAATCTATTTGCTCTTCAGTGTAAATCCTGATGGTGGAGTCCATGATATAGCGAGTGGCATCTACCAGTATTGGCGCAAGAATCGGCAGCCAAATGAAGGATTTGGGTGTATTGGCACTGACCCAAACCGCAATCATAGCTACCGTTGGGGCGGTACAGGTGCATCGGTGAGTCCCTGCGATAATACCTATCGTGGGACTGGACCAGCCAGTACACCTGAGATCACCGCCGTACAGAATTTTGTCAACAGTCGTATGGTCAGCGGCAGGCAACAGATCGAGGTTGCTATTTCATTTCATACCTATGGCGAACTTATTCTCTGGCCATATGGCTATCAGAGTGGCACGGCGTGTGGGACACCAATAACCGACATGCCTGCAGATGATCTGGCAGTTCTGCAAACAATGGGGGAGGCGATGGCAGCCACAAATGGCTATACTCCCCAACAATCGTGTAAACTGTATACAACCAGTGGCGATTTTGTAGATTGGGCTTATGGTGCACATCGTATCTTTGCCTACACATTTGAGATGCATCCCTGCTTTACCACTGGTTGTCCTGGATATGGGTTCTACCCACCTGGATCGGTCATCGCTACTGAAACAGCCCGTAATCGTAAAGCCATACTCTATCTCTTGCAACAGGCAGACTGCCCATACGCGACTATTGATAAGCCAGATCGATGTAATGCATCGAGCGCTGACGATGAATGGCAATTATGGCTCCCGATCATTCAAAAGGCATAATCTGAAATGTAGAGGACCAACCATTATGTCTACTACCACCATAGCCCATACAATCAGTCATTATATGTCTGAGCGGCTGTCAACCTATCTGGAAGAACTCCACCAACTGTGTGCCATCGAATGCCCGACACATCACAAACCAGGGGTTGATGAGGTGGGAGCCTGGGTACGGCAGTGGGCCGACACACGCCGGTGGGAGATACAAACCTGGCCAGATCCGACAGTGGGAGACTCACTCGCAGTCAGTATACCCGGCGGAAACGATCAGGGTCCTCACATCCTGATTGCCGCCCATCTCGATACAGTCTATCCAGTTGGCACAGCGTCTGAACGACCTCTGCGTTACGATGGAGATTATTTGATTGGACCAGGCACCGCCGACAATAAGAGTGGTTTGCTCTCGGGTCTCTATGCCATGGCCGCCCTCGAGGATCTCGATAAAATCAAGCTATTTGGCCGAGTCTGTCTGGTCTGTGGCAGTGATGAGGAGTCGAGTATGCGCGCATCAACCGCAGTGCTACGAGACCTCGCACCAGATCATGACATGGCCCTGGTCGTTGAATCTGGTCGGGAGAATGGCGATATCGTAAGTGCACGCAAAGGGGACGGTCGATTTAATCTGGAGGTGTTTGGCAAATCGGCCCATGCAGGAATTGAGCCACACAAAGGAGCCAATGCCATTCTTGCGCTTGCCCAACAGATTAGCGCTTTACACTTGCTGAACGGTATGCGTCCGGGAATGACCTTAAACGTGGGGGTGGTGCGGGGTGGCACGACTCGTAATACCGTACCAGATTATGCACAGGCCGAGATCGATGTACGTGTGCTTCATCCAGACGACCAGGAACCTGTTACCAAGGCTATCGAGCAAATCGCACATACAACCTATGTCGCAGGGACAATTGCGAAGCTGGATGGAGGAATGGTGCTTGCACCCATGGCCCGCACACCACAGATTGAGGCGATGGCAACTCAGGCCCGGAATTGTGCACAGGAACTGGGTTTTACCATCCACGATGCACTTACTGGTGGCGTTTCTTACGCAAATATTCTGGCGAGTCTTGGCGTTCCTGTGCTGGATGGTCTAGGACCGATTGGCGGTCTTGATCATAGTCCTGGCGAATATATCGAAGTCCCCAGTGTGGTACCACGAACCGCGCTTCTGGCACTGCTGATGGTGCGTTTGGTCGAAACCTATCATGAGCAATAAACAGTGGTAGCAACTCAGTGACACTATTTTACGACATTACACCTCGTTGTGGATGGAGCGCTTTCGCTCACTCAGACGAAGTGCTTGAACTTTTGGTCACCTACGATCACAGGAGTGAGTGACACTATCTGAACCCAACTTCCGATACATGCATGCTAGAGTCACGCCAAACTGACAACTATCTGTACTTCGAGTTCGTCGACAGTAACATTGTCAGCGGAACACTACAGATATTGACAACGATTGACGCTGATCCCGATCTGCAAAGACTTCTTGATATTTTGAAACAGCAGCACGGGGTTATTCGAACAGAAGACGAAATCTAAAACAGGTTTCGGCTATCCAAAAACACCTTCTTGATTACCACTCTCATTTCTTTACTTCTTTACAGATACGTACTTCTAGTTCGTGTACATTTAGCATCCTTCTTACTACTATTTAGAAAACGTACTTTTCGTTCGTATTGGTGTGAAGTGAGCATTCAATGGAACATCAAGAGGCACGACAACGCTTCGCTAATCGTCTCAGATCAATTCGTATGGAGAAAGGATTTACCCAAGAACAACTTGCGGAGAGTCTGGGAAAAACAACCGAACACATTAGTTTTCTAGAGCGTGCTGAACGATCCCCATCCTTCGAACTTATTTTAGATCTTGCACGTGTGCTTGAAGTTCCCGCATCACTGTTACTTGATGATCAATACACTGGTGCTAGTCGCTCTGATACTGTGCAGATCGAACCAATTACTTATCCTTTGCCAGAACCTGCCCACGAGTCAACACCTGTCAAGGCAAAACAAAAATCTGCTTTTGAACGGCTAAAGGCCGCGTTCAGAGGTATCCGTGAAGCTCAATCATTGGCCGATGAATATGGTATCAACGATATTCTACAGGATAATGGGGGAAAAGTTTTACAGGTTCTAATACTACTGGGGTTACGAATTTCACCAGGACGAGAAGGCAATGATGCGGTTGATGATGAAGGCAATGAATATGAGCTGAAAACAATTAATCGTTCTTTACGAAAAAATGCTGGCATTACCACACATCATCATCTAAACAAAGATATTCTTACTAAATATCGCTCAGTAAAAGCATGGTTTATTGCTATTTATGAAGGTGTTGAACTAAAAGAGATCTACAAAGTGTTACCGGCAGATTTGGAGCCTTTGTTTACACAGTGGGAGGAAAAAATAGAAATAGTGGGTCCGCTTAACAATCCTAAGATACCAATGCGCTATGTTCGGAAAGGAGAACGGGTATATCCTTCAGAGACAGAAGCTATTCGACAAGAAACTTTTGATCTCCCAGAATAAAGAAAAACGCTTAGACATCAAACGCGTCTAGTTTTAATTGAGAAGATCGCAGAATCTGTAGTGAATTATCACTATTCATCAACTGATTATATAATAAGCTAGAAGCCGTTTCTGAGAGATCTCCATCTACAAAGCGAAAGATAGAAGCCGCTAAATAAGATCTTTCTTTCTCAAACGCTATCCATTTACGTTTTAGTTCCTCAGCAGCAACACCTGTAGTATTTGAGCCAGCAAATATATCAAGTACAGTATCATGAGGATCAGTGAGAAATTCGATGAAAAAAGTTGGGAGCTTTTGCGGGAATCGAGCTGGATGTATAGGCGTATTTGCAGCCTTACACAACTTGATATATCGGGAGTTACTTTCAGTATTTGGAATTTGCAGCAAATTGGAAGGAATAGCGCCACCGTTGTTAGTTGCAAAACTTTTTCCAATATCATGACCAGAAGGGCGAAGCTTAGGTTGATAATAACTTTCAGGATTATTTTGAAGTTTTTTCATACGATCAGAATAAGGAACTAAGACACGCGTAATATCTGCTTTTGGATTATCAGTTTTTGATAACCACCAAATTGTATTTACTGCGTCTTTGGCACGCAGTTTGCGTTTATTTACCCACTCGATGGGAGATGGTAGTTTAGCTGGGTTATACCAAAAGAATTCTTCAGCCAATCGAAAGTCAAGCTCATCACAAAGGCGAATAAGAATACGATAATTGTACAGTGAACGAACTGGACGTCCCTTTTGATATGCACCTCCGAGATCCAGAACAAAACTTCCTTGATCAGTTAAGACACGATAGACTTTTTCACAGAAAGTAAATAACCAATCAACATAGGCTATTTGGTCAACATTACCGTAACTTTTCTCCCTTTGTAGAGCAAATGGTGGTGATGTAATAGCGAGATCAATAGAGTTAGGTTCTAGTTGATCTAATAGTTCCAGAGAGTCTCCTAAATAAGCAGATCCATACTCTGTACCATAGAGTGATTGACTTAGTGCCATAATATTCTCCTGAATCGTACTGAAAGTACGTATAATATCACAGAAAAATATGTCTGCCAAGAGGTTAGTCTTTTATTATAGCCCCAGCCCAGCATGAAAAACCAACTATGGTATACTAACGCCACATGGTGCTTTGAAAATCACTAGTCTAGAGCCTTCGTTTATGGCAGTAGTCAAAAGAATGTGTCGTCTGTCAGTTATGGGTGTTATCATTTTGATTACCGCTTGTACTCCTGTCACAGACGCACGCCAAATACTTGGGATTGATCCACCGGGAATCAGCCACGTTGATCTGACACCTCCACCAACTATTGCTCAATACGTCGGGCAATTGGGCCTGCCAGCAACTCAACAGATCACGTTTACCAACACACAAAGTGGCAGTCAGCAAACAGTTACCAATCAAACGATGATAGAGGATTTTGTTCGTTTGTTGGCGCAACCCAACAACCACGAGGATATTGATGCGGCCATCCAGGGTACACAAGAGCCATTCAAGATAACAATGACATATGGCACACCGGAACGTGTGATTATCGCCCTGTACAATCCTGACAAAGATCATATCGTTCTGTACAATGAGCCAACACGGAATTGGAAAATCCATGTAGTTGGAACATATGGTGTGCCATCGAATTTTGGTGCAGCGTTGTTTCATACGCTGGATATCAAATAACGAGCCGGCTGGTGTACTGTATGGGAGCAAGTTATGCACGATCAGCCAGAAACGATTGTCGCAGGGCATATTTGTCTGGATATTATTCCCGAACTGCATAGTACTGCTCAATTTATTCCTGGATATACCCTGGAAGCCGGTCCGGCACTTTTTTCCACAGGTGGCCCGGTAGCGAATACAGGTCTGGCACTCCACAAACTGGGTGTCTCAACGCGTTTGATGGGGAAAGTTGGCGACGATCTCTTTGGCCACGCCATTTGCTCCCTGTTAGCAGCACACGACCCATCACTCACTACAGGTATGATTGTCTCATCAGATGCGGCAACCTCATACACCATTATCCTGAGTTCGCCTGATGTGGATCGCATGTTTATCCATGCACCTGGGTGTAATGCTACATTCGGTGCTGATGATATCGACTACGCCGCACTTACCCACACCCGTCTGCTGCACTTTGGTTACCCACCGCTGATGGAACGGCTCTATCGCAACACTGGGGCTGAACTCGTGACACTGTTTCAGCGAGCCAAGGCCACCGGCATCACCACATCGCTCGACATGACCATGCCCGACCCACATGGCCCTTCGGGACAGATCGACTGGCCCAGCATTCTTGCACTGGTGCTGCCATATGTAGATATCTTTTTGCCCAGTGTTGAGGAACTGTTGCTCATGCTGGACCGGGCCGCATTTGATCGTCTGGCACGCAAGACATCAGCGACATCAATGATAGATTGTGTAACACCTGCGCTGATGTCGGCATTAAGTCAACACCTGCTTGACATGGGTACAAAGATCGTTGGCTTGAAGGCTGGATACCGTGGATTGTATCTGCGAACGGCTGAAGCTTTACAATTGAAGGACATGGGGCGTGCGACACCCGAACACATCGCACACTGGGCGGACCGAGAGGTATGGGCACCCTGTTATGCAACTGATATAGTGGGGACGACTGGCACAGGTGATGCAACCATTGCCGGCTTTTTGATGGGGTTATTACGTGGAATGACGCTCGAAGAGACCCTCTCGGCGGCATGTGCTGTAGGGGCATGTGCTGTAGAGGCGACAGACTCAATCAGCGGAATACAAGGCTGGCAAGAGACAGCCGTACGGATAGCCGCTGGATGGCAACGCTTACCACTGTTCTTTGATACTCCTGAGTGGTGCTGGGACAACCAACACGAAATCTGGTCTAAGCAGAAAGAAAATGAAGGCACAACAAACGGCTAGCTCTATGGGCGCTACAGAAACTAGCCGTTCGTTGTATAAGTAGGAGGAGCCAATAATCTGGTTTAAGGTGGCACAAGTATCCGTGGTGCCTATGCGCTTCGTTTTTCCACAAGGCGTGCTTCAATTGCTTCGAGAACGACCACACGATTTTGATGGGATTGCTCGTAGCTCTGCATGTGCAATAACTCAATCTCGTTTAGATCGGCCACACGGTTGATCAGGTTATCTATCGATAAATCATCATAGCGTGGAAATGGCTCGACTGTTGTCTCGACTTCCGTGCTACTCAGCGCGTGTCGTTCAACAAGGAGACGCTCAAGAGTTCGTAATACGGTGACGCGATTATTGTGAGCCTTTTCATAGTCGCGAATCGCGAGCAGGGTGGGCTCATCGTACTGTGGCAACTGCTCGATGACCGTTTCTGCATTCAGTTTGTCATAATCAGTGAGCGGAACCGTTGGTATTACAGGAGCAACACCAACTACCTCATCGTATAAATCATCGATTTGGATGCTGAGATTTGCAATCTGTTCATTCAACTCTTTGACAGAAGTATAGGAAGGGAGATTGAAGGTATCAAAGACCTGTTCGCGGATTTGCAAGAACTGATCTTGTGCTTTATTCATATTAGCAACTACAATCTGTTCACCCTCTGCAACTCCACCATTAACTTGACCATTCGTTTCTTTAAACCAGCCTTGGGCTGTTTGCTCAACTGCTTTACCCCGATCAGCGAATTTATGAAAGGTTTCAGTGATGCGATCACCCACAAGGGCTACGACACCAACAGATGCAAGAACACTTTTTTGTGCTGTATCAACGATGGGCTTTACCATTTGCCTGCTCCTTTTACCATAACGCACTGCGTTAAATATAACACAGCGCGTTATGGATGTCAAGAGGTATGATCCACCAAAATCTTATGATTTCACTACATACTATCAAGGATCTGTTCAATCTGTGGCTGCATACGTTCTACAGCTTCCTGTGCAGTCACATTACCATTCCATAGTTCCGCCAATTCAGAGTTCTGGATCGTCTCAATCTCATCATACACAGGATGAATAGGATCATACATTGGAAATAGATGCTCTTTTCCAGAAAGGAAAGCAGCTTTGTTGACTCCCGGGAGTGATTCCGGATTAAGAAATTCATCGGCTTGCTGGAATTCGGTTAACGCAGGCGTCATTTGTTGCAGATCCAACAGTAGATCAACACCATACGATTCTGGGCCCGCCAGAAATTGGATAAACTTCCACGCTTCTTCCGGGTGTTGAGACTGTGTCGTGATGGCAAAAGCACTTCCATCACTGCGGTTGGCTACAATCTCCCCGCGTGGCAGAGGCGCAATATCCCATTCGAAGTCCTCCACATTATCCATATATTGCCGTACACGCCAATGTCCAATGATTTTCATGCCGGTCTTGTTGGCCACAAACATGTCACTGATGTCGGCGCGTTCCTCTACTGTGGGCATTACACCATGTTCATTTGAGAGATCAGCTAGCCACTGTATCGCATCAACCGCCTCGGGCTCATTCAACAGCCAATCCGTTGGTTGGCGCAGATCATCGAAAATACCATGACCAGTGTTTGACCAGACAATTACAGGCCAGTAAGCTGTCCAATCATCAATACCAAATTGATCGGTGCGGCCATCACCATCAACATCTTGCGTGAGTGCCTGTGCAGTGGTTAAAAAATCATCCCATGTCCAGTCCTCAGCAGGGTATTCCAGCCCCGCCTCATCAAACATGTTTTTGTTGTAGAACACCGCGAGTGCCGCAGTATCAAGCGGAAGACCATACACACTTTCCTCATACGTATACAGGTCGAGGATGGCCTCATCATATTGAGTCATATCAACACCATCTTGCTCGATATAGGGATCAAGATTAAGCAATGCGCCTTTGGAAGCCAGGGCATACGCCTGATGTGTGGCTGGATAAATGATATCCGGGACTGTATTGCCAGCAATCATCGTTTGCAATTTGGTCCAGTATTCACTACCAGAACCAACATTCTCAATCTCGATTGTAATATTGGGGTTCTGTTCCTCGAAAGCTTCGATAACGGGCGTAGCCACACTGTCCAGGCGCGCCTGATCCCAGCGCATGTACCAGCGCAGTGTCACCTGTTCATCAGTTGCTGCCGTGTCTTCTGATCCCTCAGTTGAGGATTGCTCAGTGGTCGCTGTCGTGTCACCAGCACCACCACAACTTGCGACAAGTATCGCAGTAACTAGAAGCGTCAGAACAGCGTACCATGGCTGCCGTGCGAGTCGAATCTGCATTGATTTTCTCCTTTGTTGTACACAAGTACGAACTTGTTACGGATGGGCTATTATCACTAAAGAGGGTTACACTGCGATCGTGCTAACCCTTCACACCACCAGATCCTGCGATCGCTATACCGCTGATAAAATGCTTTTGTGCGACAAAGAAGATACTGATTGGAACGATCATCGCAACCAGCGATGCAGCCATAAACAAATTCCATTCAGTAAAATATTCGGTTCGCATAGCATTGAGCCCAAGTTCGACCGTAAAATTTTCCGGTGAGCTAATGTAAATGAGTGGACCGAGGAAATCGTCCCAGGTATCGAGCACCTCAAAGACAGCCACGGCGCCCAGTGCTGGTCTGGAAAGTGGGAGAACAATACGCCAGAAAGTGGCAAACGGTCCACATCCATCAATTTTTGCGGCATCATCGAGTTCGGTAGGAATGCTCATAAAGTATTGGCGCAACAGGAAGATCGCCAGCGCACCACCACCAAAAAAACTCGGCACAATAAGTGGGGCCAGCGAGTCTAACCATCCCAATTCTCGAAACAACACAAAGCGGGGAATGATCAGCACCTGAAAGGGGATCATCAGCGTACTCAAAACAAGAATAAAGAGAAAATGGCGGCCAGGAAACCGTAGTCGTGCAAAACCATAAGCCACCAGTGAACTACTGATCAGGACACCTAGCACCCGCAGAACTGCAATAATCAGGCTGTTGGCGTAGAAAATGTGGAAGGGCATGCTGGTGAGCGCATCAACGTAGTTGCGCCAGACAATCGGTTGCGGAATCCAGACCGGTGGAAAGGTAAGTGCTTGAGTAGTCGTCTTCAACGATGTACTGATACTCCAGGCCAGGGGCACAAGCACCAATACCGCACCTAAAACAAGAATGCTGTAGAGCAACGCACGTTTCGACAACCGTTGCAGACGATACATACGTACAGAAATATTGGTTGATGGTGGGATTTGCGTTTTGACTGTCATGGATTAGCTCCTCTCCTGATCAACGCCTTCGTAGTACACCCACAACCGAGATGACCGAAAAATAAGGAGTGTAAACACCATAATGATGGCGAAGAATACCCACGCGAGTGCGGAGGCGTAGCCCATATTAAAGCGCTCAAAGGCGTGTTGATAGAGATAATAGACGTAGAAGAGTGAACTAAACCGTGGCCCTCCGTCGGTCATAATGTAAGCCTGAGTAAAAATCTTAAATGAGTCAATGAGACCAATAACCAGATTGAAGAAAATAATGGGTGTCAACATCGGCAGGGTGATGGCGAAGAATTTTTGCCAGCTACGTGCGCCATCAATATTCGCCGCTTCATACATTTCGTTAGCAATACTCTGTAAACCTGAGAGGTAGATAATCATGTAACGGCCCAGCATAGTCCAGACAGCCATCACAATGAGTGAGGGCAATACCAGTGTTTCGGATTGGAGCCACGCCGGCCCCTCGATGCCGAAGAACGTCCACAGAAACCAGTTCAGTACGCCGTATTCAGGATTATAAATCCAGAGCCACAGGAGCGAAATGGCAACCGTTGGGAGTACAACCGGCAGATAATAAATGACCCGCCAGAAGCCGATGCCACGAACCTCCTGATTAAGCAAGAGTGCGACCAGCAGGCCAAAGATGATACCCAGTGGCACCCGCCCCAATGAATACAGTGCCGTCACTTGCAGTGATTGCCAGAAGAAGCGATCTTCAAACATTGCGACATAATTTGCTGGACCAACAAAGGTCGGACTACCAATAAGATCCCATGCCGTCAGACTAAAGTACAACGAGGCGATCAACGGTCCGATGGTGAAGATGAGAAATCCAATAATCCAGGGAGCAATAAAAAGATATCCCGCAAGCGCTTCGATCTGCCGCATTCTTAGCCTTGGAAATCTTCGTACCGATTGTTGTTGTGTTACCATACCAATGAACCTTTGTTGTGTCTAAATCGTGGATGTGTTCATCACATCACTCGAGGTGATACAGGTGGCGAAAAAGCACGCCCTGCAAGATCCGCTCTCAGTAATTTGGTCAGTGCCTGCATAAAGTAATAGTCACCATAAATCAAGCCATGATTAGCCATACCGTGTGGAACCGAGCGGGAACCCTGACATAATATGGCAGGCATAGCGCTGTCACGTGTGGAGTAGTTCTGCCAGAGTGCCAGCAGAAGCGCCTCTGCATAGTCATGCCATCGTTTCCTGGCATCCTCATCACTCTCACATGTGGCCAGCTCGAGCAGTCCGGCGGCCATCGCTGCTGCCGCAGAGGTGTCGCGGAACGTGTTGGGAATATCCGGGCTATCGTAGTCCCAGAAGGGAACCAGATCTGGTGGGGCATGTCGCATAGCGTAGTGTGCCAGACGCTGTGCAACAGCTAGAAAGGACGGATTGCCCGTATATTGATACGCCTCGGTAAAGCCATACACCCCCCACGCATGGCCACGCGACCAACATGATGCCGCGCTCAACCCCTGGTGTGTGGCGTGTTGCAAAAATGCTCCGGTCTCTGGATCGAAGTCTGCCACATGGACAGTTGAGTCATCGGGACGTACAAGAACAAAACGGCTCGTACGCGCATGGTGCTCCGCGATGCGGGCATAGCGTGAATCGCCGGTATGCACAGAGCACCAGAACAACAGCGCCAGATTCATCATCAAGTCAATATTGGTACGCCCACGGTCATGGGCGGGGCCGTCGATAGCCCCCCATGCCTGCAGATACTCGCCATAGGGGTTGTAGCGTTTGATGTGTGTCTCAGCAGCCTGTATGGCGTTATCAAACAGCGCGTGATCGCCGGTGATACGCCCACCCAGCACATGCGAGAGATAGAAGATAAACCCAAGATCATGCGTGTCAGTACTGGTACATAGCCAGGCCAGTTGTTCGGACCATTCGCGGGCAGCAGTAGCAATAGCTGGGTCGTCGGTATGTGCATGCGTCAGCCAGAGCAGCCCGACCCAGAAACCATCAATCCAGTGATTGCGTGCGGGAGGATCAAGTTTCTGATTCATGCAGAGCCAGCTATCGCCTTCACAACGCTCTGGAAAATCGGTCATGGTTGCCATATTCTGGCGCGTCATGGCAACACTGTAATCTAATGCTTCCTGAAGTACGTGTTGCATTAGTGCGCATCCCCTTTCAACATAATCGTCACATCACCCATGGGCACGAACACACGCACCATAGAAAGAGTTTGATTAAATGTAAAATGTGTTGGCTTGCCATCCAGCAGTACCGTAACCGGAATGACTGGGGTCCAGAAACTCATCCATCGCGCTGCCGAGGAGTGTATGGCGCAGGACAGGTTATCCATTGCAAAATCAATAGGCTCTGTGGCACTCAGATACAACTGCCCAGCCAACCACACCTGTGTTACCTCACCGGCTGCCAGTACTGTTGGATGCGGATCGTCGTGTAATTCAGCAACGAGCCAGCGTGCGTCAGTCGAGACGAAGCCATCAGATTGAATGCCTTGGCGGTCACACGAGAAACCCACAACCACTTTATAATCTGGCTCGTCGATCTGGAACATATCACCCGCAGAGCAGATCAGTCGATGGTACTGACGAGCTTGTGCGCCAGCAGTGTCGATGTTGAGCAACACCAGAAAGCGTGTCGACGTTGCACGTTCGGCATTCGTGAGCGCTAATGTGTGTTGCTGGCGATGTATAATCCATTCAGGCGTTGACGACGATGGGTTGGCGACAATCTCTTCGACGTGATTTTCCCACTTCCTCTGCTCAGGCAGGAGCGCAGTTATGGACAATTGCGTGTCGTTGGCTGCGACCACAAAACGATGCTCTGCCACATGCTGAGCAACCTGATCGGTCTGAAGCTGCCAGGTCACCTCACGTGGCGTCTGCGCTACTACATCATCGCAAATAACGACCTGACGTGCACCAATCAGTAGCATTTGTCGGGTAACATGCTGAAGGGTCAGCGCAGGATCGTAGGCCATAGCAGCATCACCACGACTGTACACAATGTGGCAACCAGCAAAGCAATGCTCTAATTGGCCGCCCCACGATGCGTCAGTCTTACTAAAGACATCGTAGCTTCCTTCGTGATACTGCCCCTGCCCGTCTATCAGCAATACGTTGTGATGCCGTGACTGCTTGGTCTGGCTGTATCCTTCGTCAATTGCCAGATAGTCATCGCCACGCACGAGAATAAAACTGTTCTCATCGGGGTGAGCGTGACTGGCCTTGAGGGTGTGCCAACCATGCTGTGCGTCGATGGCGTAACCAAGTGTCCACGCTTTGTGACCTGATGGTTTGCCAGATTTGAAAGCCAGAAAGGTTGCCTCCGGTCCCCAATCACTGCGTGCACTCACCAGCCCTAGGTCAGGGAAGGCGCGTACAAGCGGTAAATCGGCGATTGACTCAGGCTCAACACTGGGGTCGTACCACAGAAATTCGAGCATCGCCTGCGGCAACAGCCCCGGTCGCAATTGTCCCTCACGGCCCTCGCGTTCCCACTCACCAACGCGCGTAAAATGTTCTGCTAACCACTGTGCATGTCCGTTGCGGTACAAACCGGCCAATCGATAATACATCGCCGCAGAATGAGCACTGCGTCGGTCGTGACAATCCCCAAAGTTCGCGGTATCGACCAGATTTGGTGCACTCACATAAAGGCGGTAGTAAAACGTATACCGCAAAAAGTCGTTGTCTTCAAAATCAATGCCCGTCTGCTGATGGAGCAGATCACAACCAATCAACAGCCACAGGACGCCATAACACCAGTAGACTGGGCCTTCGTAGTCGGAGCCATCCTCAGGCAGCAGTGACATCACCGTGCGAAAGTTGTCACAGGCACGATCAGACCACGCACGCGCTTCGGGATGTTCAGCCTCAAGCGCATAGGCCACCGTGGCAAGTCCGGCATAGCAGATCCAGTTGTGGTTTTGCCAGTACGCTGAACTCCACCAGCGACCTTCCTGCTCAACGGCGAAGTCAAATAAGCGTTGACCCTGCAGCAAAAGTTTCGCTCGCAACGCCTCCCGCTCAGTGGCTGGCAACATATCTCCGAGCCAGTCATAGGCCAACCCGAACCCGAAACAGAGCCAACCAGCATCGAGATCGTGGTCAGGTAGCTTCGCCCGGCCCCAGTGGGGATAATTGATAGCCACATCCATCCAACGACGGGCCATATCAACATACGCTGTTTTTTCAGTTAATAAAAAAGCCAGTGCCAGGTTCGCGACCGCCATGCCAATATAGGTAATCGTCTCACGAGGATGCTCATGCGGTGGCAGCCAGGTGTGATAGGAATCAGCCTGATCAAGCAGGCGCACCAAGCGCTTCTGGTGGGTAGTCTGGCTGGCTGCACGCCACTCTTCAATGGTCTTTGACCCAAGGAATAACTGCTTAGGCATCCTGTACCTCTTCACAATGCATCAAAAAGGACACTCGGCGTTGTTGAGCACGAACGATCAAGACATGACGGAGGTGGGCTGGTGCATGTGCCAGACCGGGTGCACGCGCCGTCAGGACCTCAAACGGCACATCTGCGGTCAAAGTCACTCGGTATGTTTGCGCCTGGTACTGTGCGGTGGCCACGAATGACCTCGCACAGGTTCCACGAGCCGTCAGCGTAAGAAACTGATACGCGTCACTATCGCCAAGCGAGCCATTTATGTCAACCATGGCAACATCCGTGATGGTCAATGGCCCATCGCTGTGGAGCAGCCAATCGTAGATGTGTTCCTCGTTGGCGCTGAGTGTCACGTGGTCGATAATGCAGCCTTGCTCCAACGTAACCAGTCGTGAGAACGACACACCTGGATAGGCCATGTTCGCCGTAACCCACAATGCGCCACCCTGTGCGGTCGGATGCCAGCTACATAGTTGGCCTTCGCAAGGGTGTTGCGATTGTTCATCAACCACAATGGTGTTGTGCGCAGCCGTTTGCTGATACCAACTCACACGTGGCTGAACCCCATATGGTGGGGTTCCCGAATCGCTTGACCAGGGCCAGATGTGTAGTGCCAGGCGGTCGAAATGCCCGTGTGCCCCGCCGTATGGGCCAAAGAAAGTGTAGACAGCTTGAGCCTGTGGGTTTGTCGAGTCACGCAGGACTGCAATCCCGGTCTCCTCCAGATAACTCGACTCAAGCGCTGGTGCAGCATAACCAGCCAGGTCCTGTGTACCAAAGAGCAGGGCTGTCCACTGGTCTCGTGGCGTATCACGCCGCTGGTAGGCACAGTTGAGTAGCCAGGCAAACAATGGTTCATCAGAACGGGCCAGTGCAACTTCGTAGACCTCACACAATTCAGCGTCGAAGGGCCCAGCAGACCAGTACGCGCCATCGTTGGCCTGAGGAAAGGTGCCATCCGGCATGACCAGTGTAGCCAGTGCGTGCCACGTCGACTCAATCGATTGTCCATGTGGACCACGTTCAGCGTACAGATCAATGCCATTCACACGTGCACTCTCAGCCAGAATTGTATAGGCCAGCGCCACAAAATTATGGTAGTAGGGCGATCCTTCGTACTCAAAGCCATCAGAGCGTATCGCCGTCGCCAGATGAGCGCGAAACCCTGTTTGATCATCCAGTGCACGTACGATCAGCTGCTCATCTCTGAGCGCAAAACCTAAACATCCAAGTGCAGCGATCAGCCAGGCGTTGTAGTTGCTGTGGACCTTATGTTGTTCAAAGACCAGGCGATCCTGCGCGGTTGCGAGTGTTGTCACCATCGGTCGTAGAAGCTTCTGAACCAGATGTGTCGCTTGATCTGCTGCCAGAGTTGATTGGATCAGGTCGTAGGCTTGTACAATCGGCACCGCCCACAGCGCTTCTGTCAGTGCCTGATGAAACGTCCGCCCTTTTAGCATCCATGGCTGGGCGTTTTCAGCACCATCAAAGTGCTCATACCATTTCGCATAGTGGTGCAAGATAGCGGCAGCAGCACGAGCATAGGCATCATCATCACTCATTGCATACATCAGCGCCAGATCGCGGGCCAGCGCACCGATCTGACGGTGGCGCAGCACACGCCATGCGGCATCGAAGGTTGCTCCGGTATACACACGCCCCTCTGGGCTGCGGTGGGTAGCTGGTGATGTTGGATCAAAGATGAGCGCGCTCCACGACTCGGGACAGACGAACTGATGCAACCAACCGCCTGCGGCAGTAGGGATATCGCCGGGCTGTGTTCGCCAGGCGTCGGCGCGGGTGCGGATGGCTTGCAGCACCACCGCAGCCCAGGTGTTGTCACAGGCACGTTGTTGTACCTGTGACAGATGTTGTTGATCAAATAAACCCATTACCGAAACCATGCGCCACCATTAAACTCAATCACTTCACCTGTAATAAATCCCGCTTGCTCTGAGGCGAGATACACCACCGTACTTGCGACTTCCTCTGGCGTTCCACCCCGCTGTAACGGTATACCCGCGATGGCTTTCTTTTTCCCTTCGTCCGTGTTAAAGGTGTCGTGAAATGGTGTGCCAAGAATCAATCCTGGGGCGACAGCATTAGCAGTAATACCACGCGGTGCATATTCTTTGGCAAGCCCACGGGTCAGACCAAGCAATCCTGCCTTGGCTGTACTGTAGGCAGTTGCGCCTGGTCCACCACCATTGTGTGCTGCGAGTGAAGACATGTTGATAATGCGTCCCCATCCCGTATTCATGTAAGGCAAGATCGAACGAGCACAGTAGAAGGCACTGGAGAGATTAACGTTAATCACTTTGTGCCAATGTTCATCATCCATTTCAGCAATCGGAACACGCCCAATCAAATGCCCCGCATTGTTTACTAAAATGTCGATATGCCCATCAAATTCCGCAGCAGCACGCGTGATAGCGTCACTTACACTGGCACTATCCGTCCCATCCATGTATAAACTACATGCACGACGACCTGCTGCTCGAATGGCACGCGCAGTCTCCTCACCCCTCTTTGTGGAGAAATACGTCAGTGCGACGTCTGCACCACTCTGCGCCAGCACTATTGAAATCGCACGACCAATACCCGAATTCCCACCAGTTACCAGTGCAGTTTTGCCCGTTAAATCAATCTTCATGCCTATATCTCCATAAAACTATGACGATCCGTAAATATCCACTTCGGTCAGACTGTTCCAATCATTTTGCGTGTTACCAAATCCGACAATACGTACATACCGACCATCTGTATCAGCAAAGTCGAAGGTTTGTAACGCTGTCGTATTACCATTACTGCTACCAGTAAAAACGGTCGTCCAGTTAGAGGTGTTATTAGATACCTGTATCTGGAAATCTGCGACCCGCTGATCGCCTCTGTGGAAGGCGACATCAACATAACTCACGGTCTTTGTGCTGCCCAGATCGTAGCGTATCCATGCACCATCGCCCTGAGCAGACCAACGGGTGTTCAGGTTGTTGTCCAGGGTATTGGATGCGCCGTTACCATCGTCGCTACTCGCATTCACAGCGGCAACTTCTAATGCACCAGCACTACCACTACAGGATGCTTTGGGGTCGAACTGGTTGGCAAAATCACCAAACGAGTCACCACCGGTATTGTTCCACATGGTGTTGCCACAGATTTTGCCCTGCGGAGTCACCATGAATTTCACACCACCGGCAATATTGTCGTAGATGATGTTATCGTAGACATTGTTGTTTTTGCCGTATTGCTCGCCATCAACAAGAGCACCACCAAGCCGTACACCACCACCAACATTGCCATAGGTTTCGTTGTAGCGGAAGGTATTGCCATCGCCACGCGAGTCCAGCCCAGCCGAGTTTTCGTCCTTCTGCCCGGTGCATTCGTTGTATTCAACGATATTACCTGTCGCACCTTCTTTGATGTCCACACATTCATTGCCCTGTGTGTTCATAAAGTTATTGTGGACCCAGTTGTTATTTGACTGATCTGGCTCATTGGTAGGATTCTTGCCATCACCCCATTGATTGTTTGAGGTTCCAATGTAGATCGCTTCGCCATTCTTTCCACCACCAGCCCACTCACCACCAGGGTAATCGTCCTGGCCACAATTCAGGAAGGTGCTGTAAGCAATCTCGTTGTTCTGGGCAAAGTAGCGCAGACGCAGACATTCGCCACCAGCGTTCTTAAAGGTCATATTCAGGACACGCAGGCCCGAAACACCATCACGAACTTCCGTGCCGATGACAAAGAGAAGTTTATCGCGGTACAGAGATGAGCTAACTTGTCCATCTATTGTAAAACCATCCAGAGTCAGATAATCGTGGTTTATCTCGAAGATGCGGCTATTGCCACCACCTTTGATAATGGCATTGGATGGACCAATCAGCGTAATGGGCGCTGATGCGGTTCCATTACGTCTTGAGCGAATGTCCTGATTGTAGGTACCAGAGGCCAGGTTGATCGTATCACCCGGTTGCGCGAGATCCACCGCTTTTTGAATAGTCTGGAACGGCGAACCTGCCGAGGTACCGCTGTTTGAGTCACTGCCCGAAGGGCTTACATAGTAGTTTGTACCGGCAGCAAACACCGGTGCACTTATCACAAATGTGAACAGCATGAGCAGGATTGACGTAATTCGTAATGTCTTGGTGAATGATACATGTTGCATAGTTAGTCTCCTCGATTGGTTACATGGAATTAGAGCATCCCTAAACGAACGAGTAAACGCTAAGGTAACGGACCACGCTTGATCTTCGTGCTCAGGATAGTCATGCAGTGAGTGTGATTCGATCTGATATGCCGATAGAGGTGTTTGTTATATAAGCTCAAACAGGGTATGTGAAAGGGGCGTATAACAGGACAGAAAAGAGCGAGGAAGTTTGTGGACAACGCACAAGCCATCATATTGATGGTGGTCATCGTGACCCATAAGACAGCATTGTCTACTAACCATTCCATGGTTAAACTCCTTTATGTCACCAATACACTATGCATCAATGCTAGTCTCGTGCGGATATCCGGGCAGTTGAACCTCGTACAATCAACTCAGGGGTCACCATTGTATGTTCTGGCGATCCTGTACGAGTCTCTTCCAGCCGCCCAATCAGCAACTTAACTGCCGCTTGCATCATTGGTTCGAGCGGCTGACGGATCGTGGTCAAGGGTGGGTCAACAATTTCCGCAAGCACAATATCATCAAAGCCTACCACCGAAACATCATGCGGGATACGCAGCCCCAGATCTCGTGCACCTGCGTATGCACCAAAAGCATACATATCATTGATGGCAAAAAGCGCTGTAGGGCGATTCGGGCGACTCAGCAAATCACGAGCAGCCACACGACCAATATCTGTTCCTTCAATATCGCCAAAACTACTACTCAGCGCACCTTCCCAGATAAGCTGTTCATCAAAGGGAACACTGGCGTCTTCTAGTGCTGCACGAAATCCTTCGAGACGCTTGAGTCGATTAACGGTGCGAATGGGTCCAGAGAGAAATCCAATCCGATGATGTCCTAATGTTACTAAATAGTTAGCTGCCAGACGCGCTCCAAGCTCATTATCAACACTGATACTATCAAAACCAACCTGGTCAGCACGCTGTGCCTGACGGTCGAATGCCACAACCTGCAGCCCTCGCTCAGATAAGCCTAGCAGATGATCGAAAGACACTGGCGACGAACCGAAAATAACCCCACGAATGCCTCGGCTCCACAGCGACTCTGCATAACGTTGCTCTCGTTCCGGATCACGTTCACCATTGCATAGCAATACTTGATACCCTGCAGCAAGCGCAGCTTTTTCGACACTGCGAGCAAAAGCACCCCAGAATGGATTAGCAACCGACGGCACGATGAGACCAATCACAGGAACGAAGCCTGTCTTGAGTTGCCTTGCAGCTTGATTTGGAGCGTAGCCAAGCTGTTTAATCGCACGCCGGACTCGCTCACTCGTCTCAGGTCGCATTCGCTCAGTGCGCCCATTCAGAACGTTTGAAACCGTACTTGGAGATACACGTGCGATTCGTGCGACATCATGGATAGTAACCTCTTCAGATAGCACAGCCCCCTCCGAAAATACCAGACAAAATTAGTAAAACAACGATTTAGTGCAACGATTTAGTATATCGATACAATAGCATAAAATATTTTCCCTGTCAATATATCTAGGATAACACGATTTATCTGGTGTAACGATTTACTAAAATATACTGAGTACAAAAGAGCCAGCAATAACACCATACACGAGGAGTAGCAAGTCTCAGACCCATTAACGTAAAACTTTTACTGCACTCATACAGGGAAAAACTTGACATGCAACTCTATTTACAGTACAATTTGATTCGCCTGAATAAAACTACAGCTATAGTTCAGCGAACATTTATCCGTTCATTATACACATCGTAAGTAATCGTTTTAGTACTCTTGTAAACACATCTACAGCAGTAAGATGCATGACTCTCATTTACGGCTCCTCAGAGGAACCTTATTCAGGGTTCGGTAGATTAAGAGTACTACTAACCCAGTATCAAGCGACACAATGTTGGTACTTGATATCTTTCAAAGGAGAAGATCCTATGCACGACCGACATCCTCGCTCACGCCGTCAATTTCTTCGCGGCGTTCTTACCGGCATCGGTATCACAGCAACACCAGCCCTTATTGCAGCATGCGGGACATCTGCCACGCAAGAAAGTGATACTACAACAGACTCGCCAGCTTCATCAGATGCAACCAGTCCTCCATCACAAACCACCTCACAGGTAGAGCTGATCTGGTGGGACCCATGGGTCACACAGGAACCGTGGCTTGAAGATGAACTACAACGTTTCGGCGAGGCAAACCCCGACATTGCAGTTACTCGTGTCAAACAACCGAAGATCAACGACTCGTTAAACGCCGCATTTGCCGATGAGAGTCTTCCTGATGTGTGGATCGGTGGAGGACCATTCCTGGCTGAAGCAGTCGCAGAGGGGTGGGTCAGCCCCATTTCAGACTTTGATGATTACGATGAATTTGTTCAGACCTTTCCCAATCCTGAGATCGATTTCTTCGAAGGGCAAAACATCTTTGAGGGACAAACATATGGCGCACCCTTCCAAGCACGCAGTGCTATGTGGAATTTTCTCTATGCTAACACCGCAGTACTCAAAGAATATGGCCTGGCAGACAGTAATGGCGAAGCACTGATCCCCCAGACTCTCGATCAGATGGCTGAATATGCACAAACTGTAAGTCAGGAAAGTGGTGGATCGGTGTTTGGTTTTGCTGTAGCTACCAGCGAATTTAACGGCGCATTCTGGCCATGGTGGTGGGGCTTCCGCAGCGGTGCACACTTTGAACCGTTTAACCCTCAAACTGGCCAAAGCGGCTATAGAGACAGCAACGTCTGGAACCGCATCCTCGAATTTTTTGTGCAGTCACGTGAACAGGCTTGGATTCATCCACAATCTGCCACGGGCAATGATGAAGTGATACGTGCATTGTTTGCGGAAGGTGAAGTCGCCTTTATTCCTAACGGAGGATGGGCTATCGCCGGTTGGGAACAAACCCATCCCAACTTTACTGACTATCGTCCTTTTGCTCCCCCACTCATAGACACTGACACCCAACTTGGTTGGTACCGTGCAACACCTGGTGGCAGCTTCTTTCGCATAGGTAGTCAAACTAAGAATCCTGAAGCAGCATGGCGTGTCTTCAAATGGTTCCAATCCAAAGAAACCAGTCAACGCTGGGTCGCATCAGGCAATGGAACATCTATATGGCCAGAGAATAATGATCCACAATATATGGGAAAAATTCAACAACAAGAGTTCTTTGAGATCGATACTGCGAACACACGTGTTGGCCCTGATATCCCTAAAATGACACCGGATATGCAGAAGGTCACGTTTGGAGACTCACGACCAAATGAAGTTGCAGTTCTTCAGGGCGTCTTTACTGGACAAATTACTGATATTGATGCTGCACTTGATGAACTCGCAACCGCAAAGGACGCCATGCGCGAACAGGCTTTTGAGGATGCCAAGAATGCCGGGAACACAGATGTGGGCTTCGAGTATTTTGCATGGGGTGTACAATACCCTGACTGGGACCCAACCAAAGGCGAGGATTATATTGCATCAGAAACGTGATGCAGCAACGACACATCTCGCATATTGACGATAACCGCTGTGATGAGTTGAGACGCCATTAAATGGTACTGGTCTCAACTCCCCCTGTTCATAAAGAGCATCGTACCTAGCGTGGGTGCAGTATCCAGTTGACTGAGGAGGCTATGCATGGCCAATGTACCAGTAGCACATCAACCACCACACTTTAGTACACTGAGGCGACGGATACGCAAAAATCTATGGAGTTATGTATTTGTGCTGCCAGCAGTGATTGGGACATTGCTCTTTGTTATTTATCCGATTCCAGGTTCGCTCCGCTATGCGTTCTACAACTGGTCTGGAATTGGCGAGCCAACTGAATTCGTTGGCATCCGTCATTTTATCACGGTCGCAACCGACCCTTTTTTTTGGCAGGCGTTTCGCAACTCACTAGTGTACACCGCTGTCTTGGTGCCTATTCAGCTTGCCCTTTCACTGGTACTTGCGGTGATTCTCAACAATCCGAAACTACGCTTACGAGGACTCTTTCGAACTATTTATTTTTTACCGATTGTGACAAGTCTCCTCGTGATCGGTGTCGTACTCCGTTTTATGTTCCAGGCGCTGGCTCAGAACCTACCGCAATTCGTTTATGATATTGGCTTTGTTGATCCAATTCTTGGTTTTCTCAGCAGCCCACAATTGGCACTCCCTTCGGTCATCGCCGTCGGCATCTGGCATAGCTTTGGGTACAACCTTATCTTCTTTCTGGCTGCGCTCCAGGCCGTTCCCGAAGATCTCTATGAAGCGGCCACACTTGATGGTGCTGGCTTACGACAGAAATTTATGTACATCACTATACCAATGATTAAACCTGTTGGTATTATCATTGTCTTTCTGGCCATTCTGGGATCGATGAAGGTGTTTGACTCGGTGCTGGCTTTGACAGGCGGCGGCCCCTTCTATGCCTCTGAAGTCATTCAGTCATATATTTTCTCGTTTGCCTTCCCGCAACGGTATGGGAATAATATGCTAGTCGAAGCAAACTATGGCTATGCTTCTGCTGCTGCTATCTTCGTCAATGTCATTTTGCTTGGTATCACCATACTAAACGTCATAGCAATCCGCAATGCACGGCGACAACGGCAAACACTTAATCTTGATTCATAGACACAGAGGGATAGGTGCTATGGCAACTTCTTCACTACCAAGGTCTGAGGCAAATACACGAGCGCGATCACGTCGGCTGTCACGTGCACAGGTGGGACGATTCGTAACCTATTTTATTCTAAGCATAATCGGCTTTTTCTATCTCTACCCATTTATCTGGATGGTGGGGAGTGCACTCAAAACAAATCGTGAGTTTTTTCAGCTCGGGATGCAAGTCTTGCCATCAGGGGCATGGCAGGTAGAGAATTTTGCTCGGGCATGGACACAGGCAAACTTTGGACGCTATTTCGCCAATACGGTGTTTGTCACTGGCTGTGTGGTTGTAGGCAAAGTCATCCTGGCTTCGATGCTTGGCTATGTATTGGCTCGTACCGACATGCCAGGCAAGCGAGTTCTGTTTGGCATCATGGTCGGCTTAATGTTTATTCCCGCCGGATATACCATCATTCCTCAAATGGAGGTACTGCAGGCATTACACATTCTGAATACAATCTGGGCATTAGTTATTCCACCAGTGCTTGGTGGGTTGCTCTTCGATGCATTTCTCTTTACCGGATACTTTACCACACTGCCACGTGACCTAGAAGATGCGGCGATGATCGATGGTGCCAATATGCCACAGATGTTTCGCCACGTGGCCTTTCCACTGGCTGCACCCATGAGTGCGACGGTGGCACTCCTGGCAATTATGAACACTTGGAATGATTTCTTTCATCCACTCGTCTTTGTATTCAACCGCCCAGAGTTGCGAACACTGGCAGTTGGTATGTATGCATTTGTTTACGAAAACACACGTGATTGGGTTGTCATTTGTGCCGCAGCGACGATCTCAATCTTACCATTAGTAGTCATATTTATCTTCTTACAGCGCTATTTTGTCGATGGTATTGCTGGCGCAGTGAAATAGGCACCTGAGCCTGATAAAAGTGCTGGTTTCAACACGGAAAACAGTAGCTATATCACAATATGTTTATCATAAATCAACCATATGTGGCTTAACAGATAAACTTTTTTCTACAAAATATACTGGTACGGTCACCATAATGCGGTATTTTGACATAGTATGAGTAGTAAAATTGATCCTGTATAACTACAGATATAGTTATACATCAGTATATCCATAGGAAACCGATTATGCATATTCAAACTACACCTGCATTTCAACGCATTGCTTTCATATGGGTACGTATATGCATTGTGCTCTTAATCACTGTACAATTGATACCGAATTTTGCAGCACCGATTGTTGTTGCAGCGGATATCTCAGATACATATGACTGGGAAACTCTCAACATCGGGGGGGGCGGCTTCGTCACCGGTCTGGTACTTCACCCAACGACCCCCGACATCGTGTATGCTCGTACTGATGTTGGGGGAGCATTCAAGTGGGATGAAGACTCACAGACATGGTCACAGCTTATCCTGAGCAATCGTATTCCTGATCCGGTCAAACCAGACTATAATGTCGAGAGTATTGCGATCAGTGCTTCGAATGATCAGGTGGTGTATGTTGCCGTTGGTGAAGATCACAGCAGCGCTGATGGTGTGGGACGCATTCTCAAGAGTACTGATCAGGGCCAAAGCTGGACCAACAGTGGTCAGCGCTGGTGGATGCAAGGAAACGGGGCATTCCGTACTGGCGGTGAACGGCTGGCAGTGGACCCCAACAACGGCGACATTGTGTACTTTGGTTCGCGCAGACAAGGATTGTGGCGCAGCACCGATGGTGGCACTACTTGGTCACAGATCGCCACTAACCAGATTCCGGTTGGCACCAATGACAACACATCAGTCGGTGTCAAATTCGTGCTGTTTGACCCAACTAGTGATACAGTTGATGGCACAACCGAACGTATCTATGCCGGGGTTGCCGAAGAAGGTATCTATCGTAGCGACGATGCTGGCACGACCTGGACCAAGATATTGACCACCGACCAGATCCCCTATGATGCAGAAGTCGCATCCGACAGCACCCTCTATGTTGGTATAACCCCGCCAAGTGGGGTAGGTTCAGTCCAGAAATACACACCCGATACCGATACATGGAATGATATTTCGCCCAGTGACCAGTCATACTGGGAGATCGCGATTGACCCAGCCAATCCGCAACGTCTTTTTGCTGCTCCGGCAGGTGTCGCCGATCAACGTTTCTATCGCTCGACTGATGGCGGGAGCAGTTGGGATGCGCTTGATATCGCACTTGCATCACCAGACATTCCGTGGATTCTGGCAACCGATGAAGACAACTATATGTCGAGTGCCAGCATTGCACTCGACCCACACACCTCCGACAAACTATGGTTTCCACAAGGGACAGGAGTTTGGCGCACCACCGACATCAATGATGCAGAGGTAACCTGGACCTTCGTGAGTAAAGGAATCGAGGAGATGGTCACCACGGATGTCATCGCACCACCCGGCGGTGTTCCGATAACTGCTGTCTATGATCGGCAGGGCTTCTACCATCCTGACCTTGATGCCTACCCCCAGCAACCACTGCTGGACCAGGAGTTCTGGGGCGGCACGTCACTTGACTATAGTGGAGAAACCCCTTCCTTTCTAGTGAATGCCCAAGTCAAAAACAACTACTTTCCTGAACTGACCGGACGCGGAGCTTACTCACGGGATGGGGGCAAGACATGGAAGGCATTCCTCGCCAAACCCGCTGACAGCATCGGGGGAAACATTGCCGTTTCGGCAACTGACCCCAACACGATGGTCTGGTTGCCAAGTACTGGAGACTTTGGTGAGGGCAAAGTCCCGTACTACAGTAACGATCTTGGGAATAGCTGGCAACAAGGTAGCGGTATCACATCAGTCAACACCCACCCGTTATTCTGGCTGGCACGGAAAACAGCCCTTACCGCCGATAAGGTGTTGGGTGACACGTTTTACGTAATCACCTTTGATAACGACGGCGAGTTCTTCGTCTCTAATGACGGCGGAGCAAACTTCACTCAGGCAGCCCACGCACCTACCTGTAGCTCGAACAACGACTGTCACGTCTTTGGGCAGCTCCACGCCGTCCCTGGGTATGCCAGCCATGTCTGGTCGAGCGATGCGAAAGGTGGCTTGTGGTATACCACCGATGCTGGCACGACGCCGTGGAGCAAGATCGAGGCTGTGCAGGAGGCTGATACCTTTGGTTTTGGCAAAGCGATTGGCGACAGTGACTATCCGACCATCTATATGCGTGGAAAAATCAATGATGAAAACGGCATCTGGCGCTCGTCCGATCAGGGAACAAGTTGGGACAAAATCACAGATTATCCTGCGAACATCTATAATGACATCAATGTGCTCAAGGGTGATATGAATATCGCCGGACGCGTGTATGTTGGCTTCGCAGGAACCAGTTTTGTGTATGGCGATGATACCACCCTCCCAGCCGAAGCCCCATCTGCCCCGAACATCATTGACGCGATACCAGCCGATGGCACCGTGCAGCTTTCGTGGGGTGCTGTCATTGGTGCGACAGGGTACAAAGTCAAGTATGGGACCACTTCCGGAGAATATGATCAGACCGTTGATGTCCACAATACGACCAGTTTTTCCGCTGAGGGATTGAGCAACGGTACCACATACTATTTTACAGTAGTGGCCTATAACGAGCAGGGCGATGGTCCGAATGCAAAAGAAAAGAGTGCTCGCCCAACCTCGGATGTTCCTACTGCCCCGATACTCGCGACGCCAGAGATAGACGAAACAACGGTGACTCTGAATTGGTCGGCAGTAGAGTCAGCAACTGGCTACAAAGTGCAATATGGCAGAATGTCGGGGAACTACACGAGTGTGATAGATGCCAACGACCGCACCACTTACCAGATTGCAGGGCTCAATCGTGGCGCTACCTATTACATTACCATCGTAGCCTACAACGGCAACGGTGATAGTCCGGCATCGAACGAAGAACGTGTGACCATTCCCGGAGCAGACCCCAATCAAATCCGTGCCTACCAGGTCAAGACAGCTCCGACTCTTGATGGGAGGTTAACCGAAGGAGATTGGGATATCACAATACCTATCTCCAAGACGGTCTCTGGTGCAGTGGATAATGAGTCAGCCTTTGGCCTCACCTGGGACGACACATATCTCTATGTCGGTGTGCAGGTGCTTGATGACGATCTTCATAACGATTCAGACAATGCCTGGGAAGACGACAGTATAGAAATCTATATTGATGGGAACGATGATCGTGCACCGAGCTACGATCCGCTTGTTGACCGCCAATTTGTCATAGGATGGAACGATACGGACCTGTGGGAACAGCATGACCAAACCACAGGAGTAGAGTACGCAACCAGCGACATCGATGGTGGCTATAGCGTGGAGTTGGCCATCGCGTGGAGTACACTCAACATCACACTCACTACGGATACAAGGTTTGGGCTTGATGTGGCGATAAACGATGATGACGATGGGAAACAACGCGATGGGCAAAATGTCGCTTTTGGAACCGAGAATAACTGGAATAGTCTTGCCGATGTCGCAACTGTTCGGCTCTTTGAGCAACCTGTTCAAACAGGAATACGCATTTGGTTACCAATCGTCGCACAATAATGATCCAGGGAGTCTCTTGTGCTTGGTGACGGAGGGCGCACATTCAACGTTGATACATGCGGATCACCAAGCTCGCAAAGACGCACATAAGGAGATCTTGTTATGACAAAACAACACCGTATGATAAGAGCACGATCCATTTTCGCCGGAACAGTAGCACTGGTGCTCATATGGAGCCTCTTGTTTGTGCAAACAAACACACAGGCAACATATGCAGCTGACATTACAGAAACCTACACATGGAAAACGCTCAAAATCGGGGGGGGCGGCTTCGTTACCGGTCTGGTCGTCCATCCCAGAACATCAGGCGTCATCTATGCACGTACCGATGTTGGTGGTGCCTATCGCTGGGATGAGTCAAGTCGTACATGGTCACAAATACTGTTGAGCAATCGGGTTCCTAACCCGACCAAAAATGACTACCGAGTGGAAAGTATTGGCATCAGTCCCAGCAACAGCCAGACCATCTATGTAGCTGCGGGAGAAGATAGTAGCGACTCTTCCGGTTCAGGACGTATTCTGAAGAGTACTGATCGTGGTAATACCTGGACTGATAGTGGGCAGCGCTGGTGGATGCAGGGCAATGGAGATTTTCGTACTGGCGGTGAGCGCATTGCCGTTGACCCGGCCAATGGAGGAATTGTCTACTTTGGTTCACGCAAACAGGGCCTGTGGCGCAGCACAGATGGGGCGGGTAGCTGGAGCCAGATTAACACTTCACAAGTGCCAGTCGGTAGCAACGAAGGCAACCCGGCTGGTGTCAAATTTGTGGTGTTTGACCCAAGCAATGGTACGGTCGACGGCAGAACCAGACGCATGTATACTGGTGTGGCGGGCGCAGGTGTCTATCGTAGCGATGATGCCGGAGCGACATGGACCCAGACCCTTGCGACAGAACAAATTCCTTATGATGCCGAAGTTGCCTCTGACGGAACCGTGTATGTTGGTATCACACCAAAAAGTGGTACTGGCTCCATACAAAAATACTCACCAGAGACGAATACATGGAGCAACATTTCACCAGCCAGCCAGAACTACTGGGAACTGGCAGTAGACCCGGACAATCCACAGCGTGTGTTTGCTGGTCCTGGTGGTGTCAAAGATAATAATTTTTACCGTACGACTGATGGGGGGACCACCTGGGATACACTCGATATTGCAATTTCATCACCTGATATTCCTTGGATCGAGGCAACCAACGAAGAAGAATACATGTCCAGTGCCAGCCTGACTCTTGATCCGCACGTCAATGATCGCCTGTGGTTTCCTCAGGGGATCGGCATATGGAACACTACCGATATTAACGATGCAGAAGTCACCTGGACCTTTGTCAGCAAGGGGATTGAAGAAATGGTGAGCACCGATCTGGTGGCACCACCTGGTGGCAATCCGGTCAGTACTGTGTATGATCGGCAGGGATTTTACCACGCCAATCCTGATGGTTTCCCCAGCCGCCCCCTTGTAGATGATGACTTCTGGGGAGCAACCAGTGTTGATTACAGTGGCGGCACACCCAGTTTCCTGGTTCATGCTCAGGTCAAAAATAATTATTTTCCCGAATTGACCGGACGGGGCGCATATTCTACCGATGGCGGTAAAAACTGGACCGTTTTTGCCAGTAAACCAACTGACAGCATTGGTGGAAACATTGCCGTTTCGGCAACTGACCCGGATGTAATTGTCTGGCTCCCCAGTACAAGTGGTTTTGGAGACGGTAAACTTCCGTATTACACCACTAATCGAGGAGGTAACTGGAACCAGAGTGCTGGTATCTCAACCAAGAACACGCACTGGCTGTTCTGGCTCGCATCAAAGACAGCCCTTGCATCAGACAAAATAGTTGGCAACAAGTTTTATGTGGTAACTTTTGAGACTGGTGGAGACTTCTATGTCTCAACTGATGGTGGTGCAAGCTTTAGCAAAGCGGCCCACGCACCATCATGTAAGCAGAGTAATGACTGTCACGTCTTTGGTCAACTCCAGGCCGCCCCGGGCAAAGCGAACCACGTCTGGTCCAGTGATGCGAAAGGTGGTCTATGGTACACGACTGATGCTGGCGCGACGCCCTGGATTAAAGTCGAAGCTGTGCAGGAAGCCTACGCCTTCGGTTTCGGGAAAGCCACAGGCGGCAGTGATTACCCAACCATCTTTATGAATGGGAAAGTCAATAATCAGAACGGTATCTGGCGTTCCATCAATCAAGGCACCAGTTGGGATAAGATTGCAACGTATCCTGCTGGTATCTATGATGACATCAATGTTGTGAATGGTGATATGGATGTATCAGGGCGCGTTTATGTCGGTTTTGCAGGCAACAGCTTTGTGTATGGTGATACAAACGGGAGTGTAGGGAACCCCACGCCAATACCCCCAACACCCACACCAGGTACTGGAGGCACGACCACACTCACACCAACCGATGACCGGGACAACTGGGCTGATCACGCAGGCAGCAATCCCTATATCAATGCCAGCAAATGGCAAACGATCTATCTGAAATTCAATCTGAATTCCGTCGGAAGCTCGATCAGTTCGGCCAAATTACGTCTCTATCGTACGAGTACCTCTCAGGGCTCACTAAATCTGACAGCATATCAGGTAACTAATGATAGCTGGACCGAAGCTGATACATCGTTACCCACAACTGGTACATCCATTACCAGTGTTTCATCATCCAGTACAGGCTATGTAGAATTCGATGTGACCAGTTTTGTCCAAGCCCAGAAGATTAACGACAACGTCGCCTCATTTGGGTTACGAACCGATAAAGACAGCTGGCAAGGGTTCTTCTCGAAAGAAAATAGCAATAACAAGCCACAACTCGTGGTTACAAGCAACTAATTCTCGTGGCTAGATTGTGGACACAGCATCCATACACGCATGCTGTGTCCATTATTGTATAAAAAACAAAACTTCTTGTATAATGATATTTTAGTAAATACTGCTATGGCTTTTTTGGCGTGCAGGTTCTGATTCCATGAAAGAATCCTGACATCAATACATATATAGTTGATGTCGTTTTTATTGCACTAAGGCGATGAATAGAAACTCTCACAGCTTTTGCTTGTACAACGCAACTGATAGTGATGGCAATGGGATAATGCCAGCAGTCAGACTCGTTCGTTACACGCCAGAACCATCCAATGCAAGTGGTGCCGCTATCATCATCTGCCCCGGCGGTGGCTATGTGGTCCATGCAGCGCATGAAAGCGATCCTGTCGCACAGTGGTTGGTATCCCTCGGAATTACTGCATTCGTCTTATACTACCGTTTAGCGCCGCAGTATACCCATCCAGCCATGCTGGAAGATGCCGCCCGTGCCATGCGCTTTGTGCGGGCCCACGCCACCGAGTGGTATATCGATCCAGCGCGAATTGGGATACTTGGCTTCTCAGCAGGTGGACACCTGGCTTCTCTATTGGCTACCCACTATGATGCAGGCAACCCAGCTGCCGACGATGCGGTCGAACGCGTGAGTTGCCGTCCTGATCTCACCATCCTGATCTATCCGGTCATCACCCTACAACCGCCGTATGGACACGACTGGTGCCGCGAGTGTTTGATCGGCCAAACCCCACCCGCAGAACTGGTTGCCAATCTGTCGACTCATCTACATGTTACGACGGATACACCGCCATCATTTCTCGTGCATACTGCTGATGATCAGGTACCCTGTGAAAACAGTCTCTTGATGGCACAGGCACTCAGTCAGGCTCAGGTTCCATTTGAATTACACCTGTACGAACGCGGTGGCCATGGTTATGGGTTAGCCCCTGACGATCCTATCGTCGGAACCTGGCCCACCCGTTGCGCCGCTTGGTTACAACAGCACGGATTTTGTACAGCACAGGAGAAAAGATGAACACCATCTCATTTGTAACGGCAAATTATGTTGCCCAACAACTCAACTACCACATGACCGAAGGATGGAATCAGGGTGATACCGCAACAATGGAATACTATCGTCCTATCGAAACCTTTCACGAACGTTTTGACGCACTGCTTGGCAATATACAAGCATTGGGCTTTGACGCCATTGACCTGTGGTTGGCCCATCTGCACCCATCATGGTCCACACCGGAGCACATCACCACCGCCCAGACACTACTCAACCAGCATGGTCTGCAAGTGAAGAGCCTGGCGGGTTGGTTTGGCTCCACTGTCGAAGAACTGGAAGCATCGTGCAAACTAGCGGTAGCCCTGAACACATCAATCTTGGCCGGTACCAGTGCACTGTTGCCCCAGCATCGAGAACGTGTCATCGAGATATTACAACACTACAACGTGAAGCTTGGCATTGAAAATCATCCTGAGAAAAACGCGAAGGAAGTGCTTGACAAGATTGGGGATGGTGCCAACGGATATATCGGTGCTGCCGTGGACACAGGTTGGTTTGGTACTCAGGGGTACGATGCTGCTCAGGCCATCATCGAACTGAAGGACCATCTGCTGGCTATCCATCTCAAAGACGTGCTGGCTGTTGGCGCACACGACACCTGCCGCTATGGCAAAGGTGTGGTGCCGATTGAGCAGTGTGTTCAGGCGCTTAAACAGATTGGCTACACAGGTACCATCACCATTGAGCACGAACCAGAATTATACGACCCGACCGAAGATATCCGCGAGAGCTACGCCATGCTACGTGGCTGGTTACAGACGTGAGGAAACCCATGACAACTGACCCAATTGGTGTTGGCATTGTAGGCTGTGGAAACATCGCAGGTGCCTATGCTGAAGATATTGCAACGTATAACCATCTGCAACTGGTTGGTGCCGCTGACCTTGATCCTACTCGCGCCACCGCCTTCGCCACTGAACACACCTGTCGAGCTTACCCAACTCTCGAAGCACTGCTGGAAGACCCGACCATCGATATCGTGATCAATCTGACCATTCACCATGCACACTACGACGTTACCACCCAATGTCTGAATGTCAGGAAACATGTGCATAGTGAGAAACCGCTGGCCTTAACCTACGCCGAGTCCACCCGTCTGGTTGAACTTGCTCAACAGAATGGCGTGCGGCTGGGGTGTTCTCCGTTTACATTTCTGGGCGAGGCGCAACAAACTACCTGGCAACAGATTCGCACAGGTCGCTTAGGCAACATCCGCATTGTCTATGCTGAAGTCAACTGGGGACGCATTGAAAGCTGGCACCCGACTCCCGCACCGTTCTACGATGTGGGCGTACTCTGGGATGTGGGCGTCTATCCGCTGTCAATCATTACGGCCATCCTGGGACCCGCCCGTCGCGTGTGGTCCTATGGCAAAGTGCTCTATCCCGACCGTGTTACCAAAGAAGGCGTGCCATTTCACATCACCACCCCCGACTTTGCACTAACGATGCTGGAACTGGCAAATGGAACTGTTATTCGGCTGACAACGGACTTTTATGTCAAAACCTCACAGCAAAACTCGGGGATCGAATTTCATGGCGATGAGGGCTCACTTCACATGAGTTCCTGGCACCACTTTAATAGCTCAGTTGAGTTTGCACCATTTGGTGAGCCATTCACCAACGTGCCACTCGTCAAACCAGGAGAGTCTGGTGTGCGCTGGGGGCGCGGTGTTGCGGATATGGCTCACGCCCTGATCGAGGATCGGCCACATCGTGCTACAGGCGAACACGCTGCACATATTGTTGACATTCTGGAGGCAGCCTCGACGTCAATGCAGACCGGACATGCCGTCGACATACAATCGACCTTCGCAGCACCAGCACCTATGGAGTGGGCACGATGACAATGCTCTGGCACGACGAAAATGCCTTTATCTCCGTCACAGTTCACGAAGATGCGGCTGTTGAGATTATCGACAAGACCCATGATACAGTCTGGCGCATGGGGCGTGTCGCACTACAGGAGGACAATCCTATTGATGTTGGACACGTCTGGTTACGCAGCACCCGCTCGATCTGTGAGCAATATCCAGGGCGCTTTCAGGGCGAGGCAACGGGTGATCGAATACGTTTCACCCTGCGTGGGCGTGAACAACGCATCGTAGGGGCATTTGATTGTCAGATTCGGCTTGATGGACCATGGCTCGAATTTCGTCTGAGTAATATTGAGCAACGCTTGCCTAGTTTGGTTTTTCCAACGCCCATCGTCTCTGAAAGCCTGGTTGTGCCAATGAATATAGGACGCTGGATACGCGCACCGTTGAGTGAAAGACACGTCTGGGACTACCCGGCACACTTGAATATGCGCTGGTTTGGTGGCCTGCGTGGCGACAACGGATGGATTGCGGTGCTGCACGAGGGCACTCCTGATGCCGGGGTATTGGCCACCGAGTTAACGGCTGCACCCGTCTGGTTGCAATCACTAGGAGAATGGTCTGGTCAACGGGCAGTGCGTTATCGTTTCACCAATGGTGGACATGTGGGTCTGGCCAAGACCTTCCGGGGCTATGCCATCGCACATGGTGTGTATCACTCACTGGAGGACAAGATCCGCGCTGTGCCGACAGCAGCAAATCTGCATGGCGGACGACTACTGGCCTTTATGCAGACTGACCGCTGTCGGCTGGAGCACATCGAAGAACGAATGCAGCCCATCCCCTGTCCAACTCCATCGGGTGACCTTGCTGTACTTGTCTCACACCAGGATGCCCGGCAGGTCATCACCACCGCGCATGAGCTAGGCATGCGACGCGGGCTGGTCGTGTTGCGTGGCTGGATCAACGGTGGTTACGATGAGCAACACCCGGACATATGGCCACCCGAAACCGCACTTGGCTCGGTTGATCAGCTCCAACACATTGTTTCTGATGGGCCATTTCCCGTCGCGCTCCACGACAACTACCAGGATATCTACCAGCAATCGCCGAGTTGGCCCCATGGGGTGATCCGCATGCCCGACGGTGCTCCAATGCCCGGTGGGTTGTGGGTGGGTGGTCAGGCATATATTCTTAACGCCCGCGATGGATTGGCGTATGCCAAACGGAACTGGCCTTACCTTCAGACCCTGACACCCCCTGCAATGTTTATTGATACCACAACAGCAGTTCAGTTCTATCAATCGTATGAGGCAGGCAACACGCTGACACGCACACAGGATATGCAGTTGAAGGAAGAGTTACTCAGGTTCTATAAGGAACAAGGGCTGGCGCTGGGAAGCGAGGAAGTCGCCGACTTTGGCGTGCCATGGATCGACTGGTTCGAGAACCGCCATCGTCACCACATCGGCGAGTCGCTTCCGCTCTGGCCACTGGTCTATCACGATGCGGCGTTTTGTGTGCGTTACAACCAGAAAGCGCAACAGGCGTATGTACCAACAGACCCAGTGCCCTACTGGTTAGCGGATCTGCTCTGGGGCTATGCGTTGATCTGGGATGTGCGTAACATGGCGCACTGGCACGAAAGCCATACCAAATTTCCAGCAACGCTCTGCGTAGACGAATGGCATCAGCGTATTGGTCTCGACGAGATGCTCGATCATCGCTACCTGACCGACGATGGCACCGTGGAACAGACGACGTTTACAGCGGGGCGCATCACGGTGAACTTCAGCGATGAGCCACAGACCGTTGCTGGCCAGACCATTGCAGGCGGGGGGTATGTAATCGAGGAGGGGTGAGAGGATATCACAGAGTTGGTAGCGCGGGGTTGAGCCCTGCGCTGCCGATTGGGTTCAGAATGCTCATTAACCTTTCAATGTCTTGTTAAAAAGGTCAATGAGTTGTTCAGCATCCTTGGAATTAAGAATATCAGTACCATCTTGATAACCAGGGAGCGTGATAACTTTAATACCCGAAGCAGCCACTAACGCATCGTGTGTTTGATTCGGTTCAACAGTGATAGCATAGAACTGCTGAGTATAGATTCCCAATTGTCGGATGGCATTATTGAGTTGCTTAATACCATCAAGTTTTCTACCATTTTCGCCAACTTTTGCTTCTACTATACCAAATCGATTATCCCATCGCGCTACAATATCAAGATCAATCTGTCCATTCATTGTCTTGACACCTATCATTACCTCATAGTGGGCTGCACGTAGTGTTTCAGCCAGAGCTGTTTCAAATGGATGACCCTCACCACGACCTGGACCATACTCTTGCCAATTGTTTACACCAAGATACACATTGAGAAAATCATCTAAAGTAAGACAACCAGGGATCAGTTCACTAGGCATTCCCTGTAATTGATGATCGAACCAAGTATAATAAAAAGCCCGACTTTTCTTACCTTCACTCTCGATATAGAGGACCGATGCATTATATTGTTGTGCTACCTGATAGGCCGCCAACGCCATAGCTTTTGTTCCGCCTGTAAGATTAAAGAGAAAGGTATGACTCGATAAGTCTGGTTGTTGTAATCTATCTTGAAGACTGACAGTAATGGCTTCGACATTGTAAGAGTCGGTCTTTAATCCGTACGTAGGTACATCTGGCTCTATTGATGAACAGAGACGTTCATAAACTTTTTTTGTCGTCTCTGTATAAACTAACAACACGTTATTGGGCTGATAGTAGCGTACAGGTATTAAATTCGGCAGTGGTTGTCCACCCACTAAAGCAATCATCATATTCATTTACTACTTCCCCTTCTTCTTTTTTTGCCACTCTATTTGTGCATACCAAAGACCTTCAATCTCTACAACACCACGGACAATACAACTCATGTCATTATTTGATGATGGCACATGCCCCTCAAGTTACTCAAGTGGAATAAAACCCAGAATATCGAGCTTTATACCAGGCTTAGGGCGAACAACATAACCTTTATTTGCTACTTCTCGGTCAAGACGCATTTGAATTCTATTACCAAGCCATGGTCGTACTGTATCCACAGCTTTCTGGTGGAAATCAACTGGCTCACTTTCTTTCATTATGGTGGCTTGTTCCGCCATCGTTTGCTTATCCGCTGAGTCTTGCCCTTCTTCCAACACCATCCGCCCATAGCCACTGGAGGTCTTGGCACCGACACCAACTTCTGCCAAAGCATGCACTAATACCCTGAAGGCCATGTTGACAAACGGTTCTGGTCCGGCAATCGCAATCAGATACGTACCAACAGCGCTGAGAAACGGCACCGGAACAGGGCTGTCCCAATCAGCGGGCGGGCTCTCTTTGTCACCATAGTAGTCCGGATGATGTACAGTCATCACATCTGGCTGGAGGGGTTGGTTGTTACATGCAGTATCAGGAACGTATAGTGCATCGAAGAAGGTGAGGTAACCAGCGTTGCCAGTATCGCCAAACATGATTTGGTAGGCTGCTCCTGGCACCCATTTCTTTTTCCTCTGGTTCTCATCCTCCCAACTGCCCCACTGCGGATCGGCCATGCGCTGGCGTACATAGCTCGCTGCAAGGCCCTTGAGCGCACTACCGGGAATGTAGGGCACACCATAGGTGCGGTGGAGCGTCACCGAGGTTTCGAGCACACCCTCGTCGCCTAATCCGACAGCCATGCGGCCCTGCACAGTGGCTTTACGACAAACTGCCCCAAAGGTGTGCACCTCGCTACCAGAGTGGAAGACCATCTGATAATCCTGTAGATCCTTCTTCCAGCGTTGGTAGAATGCTTCGTAGTCTTCTGGTATTTCGACTTTGGCAACCTCAGAAACCAAAATCGCGTATGGTGTTTGTTCTTCTCTGACTTTCTCACCCTTGGTAATTTGATATGGCAGATATTTATCAAGCCACAACCCCGCATGACTGGCCTGGTCTTTTTTGATGGACTTCAGAGAACATCTTCTTGATTGCACCATTAGTCTTGCTCCTCACCACTATGGGCTACGCCCAGCTCAGACTGTGCAAAACGTTTGTACCAGAGCAAGGCATCCAGAGCTTGTTGTGTCAGACGCATGTATGGGCCAAGTTCTGCTTTCTTGACAACATCAATAAGATTTGGTTGATCTATCGTTTGACCTAGATCACCTATAAGCTGTTTACCTACCTGCTCTTTACGGGCCTGAACAAACACAAGTGCCTGTGTTAAGCCTGAAGTACGGATGAGAACTGGTAACTTGTGGCACAGTGCACCATATTTTTTAGGATCAATGAACCCTTTTTCTGATTTAGACGAATCACGAATGTTACATATCTGATCATAGACCTTTGCTGCATACCTTTGTTCACGTGTGAGCATATTACCCTCCTTTGGATTCGCTGATTCGTACGCGACACATCCCACGACCCACAGTCACATTACCACCTAACTGTAGTGGTTTCTCTGTTTGTAATGTTGTTAAGATATGGTCTCCATTCCCATTCTCCCTGGCCTTTTTATTGGGCACGACCCGTACCATGCCTGTCAGAATCGTCTCGGTTGGCAGCGCTTCTTCGTACCACAACGCGCCCTGTTTAGCATCAACGGTTTTGGTTTCCTCACCCAGTTTGATACGGGCGATAATTTCGGTGGCTGTGTTCAGCAAAAAGCCCAGAACGTCGTCGTGCACAACGCAAAAACGCTTCTTGAGCATATCCTGCCACGTTGTGTCATCACCTGGAAAGACACGAGCAGCAATCCACTTTGCCCACGCATCTACTTCTTCTGAGGTGGTCTTTGACACGAGATCAAGGTCTTCAAGATAGACCTTGTTGTCACCTTCAATTACAATCACACTCTCACTACTTGAAACTAGGCATTCGCTGGTATTAAGACTCGCAATCTCGTTATCAAAAATCATTGCAGGGCAATCGATACTGGCATCACGTAGATCACGTTTGAAACGCTGAAGAATGTAGGGTGAGGTGACCCAGGCAAAGGTCCCGGCCAGGCTACGGATGGGCAGCAATAACAACCGCTGATCGGAGAACTGCGTCGAACTCTCCAGTGCCTCAAGCTCTCGTGCATCTGCGCCATAGATCGTCCTGCGGCTTTCTTCATCGCTACACCCTGCACGGAGGGCACCTTTAATGGAAGACCCAGGCAGATAGGGGAGGTTGGTGGCTTTCTCGCGGGCAATCGGCAGATCGATTACACCCACGCCCTGACCAGTACCGGCATGTAGTGGTGAAAGTGCGTGGACAAAGGTGATATGTGTCGTCATTGCTTATCTCCTTTCAAGCAAGATAGTTCAAAAAGGCTTGAAGAACATCAGTTTCGCCATTAAGGGGATCATCTCTGAGAGGGACAATACGTTTTGCCTCGTCAGGGGTTAGTTTTGCAGAAACCTCTCTGGATTTCTCCTTTAATACCAATGGCTCAGGCAAGTTTACACCTTCCAGAATCAAGGCCAACCCAAGCGCTTTATTATCCTGGCAGGCCAGTGGTTTGAGAATCAACGGACTTGCTAACCGATCTTTCTCCTTCCCCTGCAGAGTAACGTCCCCTATACTCCGATCATGCGCCATATGAAAAATGATGGGTAGTCCAAACTGAGCACGAGGAAATTTGTCTATGCTACGATCAGCAAAAGGACCACGTGAGTCTTTCTCAAAAACTCGTCTGATAGTATTGGGTTCAGGCCACCCACTATGCCCATGATCGTTTTCTTCACCTTCTGGTGTATACCTTCGCTGACGGAATTTCTTAAGTTTATTAATAAGTTTTTCCCATTCTTTTAATGCTTTGCCATCTTTATCCTGACTAACTATGCGATAACGAGTTTCTAGCGAAACATGTGGCACATCCTCATGAAACTGACCAACAACCAACTCTCCCAGTTTCCTCTTCAACCAATCCCGTGCCTGGGATTCATTAGCTGGTGGCAAATCGGTGTGGGGCTGTCCATCGATCTGCTCTAACCGCAAAGCCCCAGAACCCCGCCTGGTTCGCGCACCAATCCCACCAAATGTTTCCCAGGCCCAGAGTGCTGCCTGTATCTCTGATTCTACATCCCACTCACTATTATTGACACAGATGGTTTTCGGATACGAAATATCAAGACTGAATTTAACCTCTTCATAGACTTCACCGCGATCTTCATTGAGAGGAAAAGCTACATAGCTGTATGGTGATTTGTGATGGCCTACTTCAGTACTAAAAACTTTTTTATATGTATTAGATCTCTTCTCTTTCTCAGACCACTTAACTTTGAAACCGCCGCCTCTCTTGCCATCCTTCACCACTACCACCACCTGCGATGGGCCACCACTATCCTCCTTCGCCGCTGCACCCCACAGCGCATCCTCGTATGCTTTCATTTTCGCCAAATCACCATTGAACTGCCCGCCACGACAGGCCCGCCACCAGAACCGCAGATGCCCCCGTATCGCCGTCGCACGCACCACAGTGACCGGATCAGGTTTGTTTGGCTCAACACCACCGCCAAACAGTGGTGTAATCAAGCTGTACTGACGTGTCTGCGTAATCATGTCGTCACGAGCTTTGGGTTCGGTAACTTCCAGGCTTTCTGGAAGTTGTGGCAGGTTTCTCATTGCTTACCTCGCTTATCTAGGTAGTATTGTGGTTATCTGGTGGACCATCCCACGTTCCGACTACGGCCAGACCAAAGCTATCAAGACGATCCTGCTCCGTGTCACTGATGCAATGCATCCAGATGATCTCGATCCAGCGCTTAATTGCATCAGCATCACCCTCCAGTGAGAGAAAGAACACACTGCCTGCCGGCACCAAACGACGTGAGAGCTTGGGCTGCCGCTTTTCCAGATCCCAGCCTGACATGACTTGCGGACGTTGAACCGCAACTGCTTTTAGTGTTGGAGTAACATTATGCCTTGGCTCAAGTAACCATTTTGGACGCCAACCCTGCTCAAAGTAAGCTGGTGTCAGCAGAATGACCCGACAGTATTGATGTTCAACAATAGCCTCATACATCTTTCGCGGATATTTGATAAATTCTTGTCCGGTTGGTCGCCACACCACCATCCGCCGTTCACCACCCATGCATGCGATGGTCTCTTGCAGTGGTGCGTCTGTATCCACAGCCAGTGCCAACCGTCGTGCCTCACCTAGTTTTTGCTGCTCCTTATGAAAGGTAAACTCCAGTCCACTCGTCTCAAACAACATGCTTTGTTCTGCTGCCCGCTGGCCCGGTTGCATCTGCACGTGCATACGTGACTCGCGTTGTGGTCCTCCATGTCCAAGCTCACCTGGATCGACCGGCCTCTCTTCGGAGGGATCGACCAGCCATTCGTAGAACTTGTTGTAGTGCCAGAATGCCGGTGCACGTTTGCTTGGTTTGTTAGGGTCACTACGATGAGGACGGACTAACAACAGATCAGGATTCACTACTCCCAGATCGGTCATTTCCACCTCGTGTTGAGAACGCGGTTGTAACCAGTAGCGATTGACTGGACCTATTGCTTCCTTATTTCGTTCAATTAGGAGTGCATCAGCAGGCGCAGGCACAAGCCACTCTATCTCATCGTTGTCTTTCATTTCAACGAGCAACGGACCGCGCACACTGATCTGTTTTACCTCTTCGCTTTTCTGACTATCAAAATGACCATGGTGATCCAACCCAGCCTGTGTCCGTAATGCTCCCGTCGTTGTCGAGGGCAGTGGAAAAGGCAACGAGATCGCCCGTGCGCCGGGGTCAGGATTGAATGGCCGTCCATCCCGCACGATCAGCGGATCGCGGGGTTCAATAAGCCAGATTGTCATATGGTCACCTCACTTTTGGACGCAGACACAGCTTGTGGAGGCTCACCCAGAGCCATATTCTGCGCCTTTGCCAGCATCTTTGCCACTAACAACATATCAGCGAGTATAGTCAGAGAGAATGCATGAGAGTCTTTACTCGTCCCTAGCAACCCATCCGTCTTTTCAATTATCTTTTGCAATTCGGTGATCACATTTTCTGGAACAGCTTTTTCACCACCTGAAACACGCTTTCGTTTCAAAATGCGTAAGGCATCACTGCGCTTGACCTTCTGCAACACCTCATATTCACTGTATGAAGGATCGACTGATAGCCGCAGATCGAGCGCTTTTAGCTCATGGGCCGCTCCCTGGGGGAAGTAACCCTCCCGGTGCCAATGAATAAAGTTTTGCAGTTGCTCATCCACCTCACCCCACTTCCCCTTCACCTCATAAGCACCACCACCGCGTTTACTGACAATGATGGCGAGTGCATTTTTATCCTTAACACCCTTGGCCAGTTGTTCCGCTTTACGTGCCAGTTCCACTGCATCGGTGAGTGGCACAAGATGATGGACAATCGCCACACCAACAGACAGCGTTGGAGATTGTTTATGTTCATCCTTAAATTCGCTCAACTGCTCACAAAAGGTCCTGGACAACTCCTGAACACAATCAAGGACGGTGTGCAGTGGCACAAAAGCCAGTACATCATCACCGCCCGCATAGATCAATGCCCCACCATGCTTTCTGACCATACCATGTACCTGTTGAGCAAATGTGTTAAGTGCTTCGGATAGTTCACGATGTTTTTTGATACCATCTTTGGCCAGTGTGTCAATCACGGCACCCATACGGTCGCCGTCGGCATGCACAATGGCATAGTACGGGTCCGGTTGCCCAATCCCGACTTTTTGAAAGAAAGCTTGTAACTTTTTCTGGGCAGTCTCTAATTCTGGCTGGTATTCAGGATGATTCCCGATCAAGCGCTCCATAAAGAGTAGACCACCGTCAGTGCGCGCAAAGAAAGATTGTGCGAAATCAACTGGTACTTGCTCACTATCACAAACTTTTTTAGGTACTTGTTCCGCGTATACATCCCAAGACTGTTGCAATTCAGGTGTGGACATACCGATAACGCGCTGCATAAAGGGCAAGGCAGCAACATGCGATGTGCTCAGAAAACGGCTTTCGTCTCCACGCATACCATGCCGTTTGAGCAGATCGACACCAGAGAGACGTTCGGCAGGCCCCGCGCCATATTTGTTAAAAAGCTCATCCACATCTTGTTCATAGGTAGGGCTGTTCCGACGAGGATATGTTGCTTCGGGAATGACCGACTCAAGCTGGCCACTGATAGAGGATTTTTGGATATTGTCGCCCCAGGAAACCGGATCGAAATCGCGGGTGTTTTTGCGTGCCGCCATCAACGCCTCAAGTCGCTTCCGCTTTTCTGCATATCTACCATTCTGCTCATCACTCTCTGTAAAAGGCACCGCCACCCAGAAATACTCCACCAGATCAGCCACCTGTTGTTCGGCAATTCTTTTATTAAAATCACCTTCGATTTTGCTATAAGCAGCATCTCTGATTTCATTCAGACGTGCATGTATGCGATCTCTAACCGCCTGACCAAGTTCGGCTGGTGGTTTGTGAATCCATGCCACAATTTTGTTAGGAAAGCTGATGTCGGCGTCGCTAATTTGCTCCTGAAGTTGCTTTGTGTTTTCCAATGCAGGAAAAATCAACCGTTCAACAGCACCATTATGTTGGGCTACAATCTCCTGTACAGCTGCCTTAGCCAGGGCACTGAGCAGCCACGAGCCAAACCACAGATCGCGGGTGCGACGAGCACTGGCAATAAATCCCTGAACAGGGCCAATATGCACCATAAACACATGTGACATATACTTTTCTCCTACTGTATCACCTGGTAAACCTGCATACGGCTATGTAACAAGGAGATCTGCCATAGCTATTTGCTATGACTATCTGGTTCCCTCACTACACTGATATGCTTGTATCTGGCCTACTTTCAAGCATAACGCAGGCATATATAAAAGACATCCGAGAAACCTCGCAAGATTCCCCGAGATTTGTCGGATGTTCTTTTACGCTGCTTCTGCTAAACTCCAAAGAAAGCAGCAAATTTTTCGCGGAGGAAATAATATTGCAAGCGTCTATCAGAGGAGAGATTCCAGGCGTTGATGCATTCCTCAAAGATAGTCGTTTTATGTGAGTCGACGGTGCTGATGGCAATATGCAATTGATTGGCGACTTCCTGTGGATTGAGTCCCTGAGCAAATGCTCTGAGAACAGCACACTGACGCGGAGTAAGCGCTTCAACAACCTGTTGGCAACGAGTACGCTCACTTACATCAAGTATCTGTTGCTGTTGCTCAAAAGCACTACTGGCGCTGGTCTGTGTTGTTAGGTAAGGGGCAATAAAATGACTACTCGGAAGCATGGGCACGTTAACCAATAAAACATCAGGGTGGTTGGGAAGATGCATCACTGAACCACAGTGGGTTTGTCTGCGTACCTCATCGGGCGAGTAGAGATGCCAGATACGGTCGGCGTAATCAAAGTGAAGCTGGGCCATCGCAAGGGCGAGAATACCCAGCAGTCGGCGTCCACCGCTGACGCAGAGGTGAATGGTCACATCGTGTTGTTTAAGCTGGCCAAACAACGTATGAAAGGTATTACGAGCCGCATCTATCGCCTGTTCACTACTCAAATCATTGATGGGTTGCGAGCGCAGGCGTATTGATACAGGGCGATAACGACATGGTTTTCCAACATAGCGATCACCAGCAAATTCGTACTGTAAACACTTTAATGCCTTGCGATATCGTTCATTATGTGGTGCCAGATGTACAACGATTACTTCATCGATATGCTCACCACGTGCTAACAAACGATCAAGCGCCAACGTTACGACTTGGGGTTGTCCACCGAGGGTTGCAACACAGACACTTCCATGGGTCTGATTCATCACTGCTCCTCCATCGACTGTTCAAGGTCAACTGACACTTAGGTACAGACATATTATGGTACGTTTAACCCTATAAATCCGATAATGATGTGTAATATCCGTTCAATCATCGTACATAACTACCGAAAAGGAAACATGTATGTCACCATTATTTCCAGCTATTTTCATCGGTGGACCACCCCATGCGGGAAAAAGTACATTACTCTATCGTTTAAGCCATGCGTTGCGGCAAGAGGGATTGGAACATTATGCCTTACGCGCAAGCCCTGATGGTGAAGGTGATTGGAGTCTGGAAGCACCAAAAGCAATGGTACGTGAACTCCGTTTATCGACAAAGGGCCTCTGGTCCGATCATTTCACCGAGCGGATAAGCCGAGATATCGATCAGCGGCATCTACCGTTGTTGGTGGATGCTGGTGGGCAGATTTCACCTGAGAACGAGCAGATTGTGTCTGCCTGTACTCATGGGTTGTTACTGGTTAAACAGCCCAATGATTTTGCACGTTGGCGTGACTTGTTAGCGCGTCAGGGACGCCCCATCATTGCTGAACTTTACTCAACACAAGAGGCAGTACAGCAGATCGATGATACTGGGCCTGTGCTACGTGGCACAATCTGCGGTCTTGGCCACGGATTGTCGTCGGATGGTGTGTGTTTTGATGCGGTGTTAGAGCGGTTGAAACCATATTTTGACTACAACCCTGAGCAACTATATCATATGCATGCAAGGTTAGCCAATGTCGATTTGGTGCTGCATCTTGGGCGTGCACTTCCACCATTATCAGCCCATAATGGAAAAAATAAATGGCAGCCTGAAGAACTCCCCATACTGCTGGCAACCCTACCATCGACCGAACCTCTCGCACTCTATGGACGTGGGCCCGCATGGCTCAGTGGCGCGATAGCTGCTTTTACTGTATCACCACCTAAACTGTTCCATGCGCTCACTGGCTGGGTAATCCTGCCAGAACTACAACTAACCACCACTGCAGATAATGAACGATTGCGCTGGGAGCAAGTTGAGGAACGAACTGATGCTACATATCTCCGATTTGCAATCCCACAAAACTATTTGGATCATGAAGATGCCCATAATCTGCCTGTTCCTCAAATCAATCCAAAACAAGGAATAATCCTAAGCGGTAAATTACCAATCTGGCTCTATGCTGCACTGGCGCGTACGTATCGCGAAAATGCCTGGATCGCTATATTTCAGCCTCAGGAGGGCAATGTCATTGTGTGGTCACGAATTGATAGCTTACAAGTCGGTGATCTGTATAACAATCCACCAGATAAAGTAAGCTAAACCATTAAGTCGTATCACCGATCACCAACTCAACCGGAAAGACTTTTTCGGCATCAACCTCTTTGCCTTCGATCAGGGCCATCAACGTATCTACGGCTGTCTCTGCCACCTCACGCCATGGCGCACGGACCGTTGTCAGTGATCGTGCCGGAGGGATGTTGGTTTTGACACCATCAAAGCCAACAATAGCTAAATCATCAGGAACACGTATACCCAGTTGCTCACAATCGGCCAACAAGGAGTAGGCAAATGTATCGACCCAATTTACCGCTGCTGTCGGGCGTTGCTCTGGAGGTGCCGTCAGCAACTCACGTTCCTCATCACTGACATGGCCATGCCAGTCATCGGTTATGGTAATCGCCACTTGTATACCATATTCGGTTGCCCTACGCACAAATGCCTGTTGTCGTTGCACTTGCGAGGTGAGTGAGAAACGATCTCCTCGATAGAGAACGTAGCGATGCCCTTGTTCAGCAAGATAGCGTGCCACTGCTTGTCCGCCAGCGACATCATCAACTAGCACTGATGGAAGGGACTCAACTTTGTTTGCAATGGCAACCACGGCAAGATGCGAAGAAACGAGCTTATCCATCACTGGATTATGCGGTGAAGGCAACAAGACAAGCCCATCGATCTTGCCACTCGACAATGCAGCATAGATCTCATCATCCGAACGGCGCTGGAATCCGCCAAACATCAACAAGTCCTGTTGATATTTGCCACACCCTGATTGGAGCCCAGCAATCACATCAGCCGTGAAAGGATCATGAGGTTCAAGGTAGCCGTGACCGATATAATAGCCGATGATATCGGTGCGTTTGCGACGCAAGGCCATGGCAATCGCATTGGGGGTATACCCAAGCTGACGTGCTGCATCCAAAATCCGCTGGCGGGTTGCCTCGGATACGTGGGTGCCTGCCTGTACACCACGAAGCGCAACTGATGCTGTAACGCGATTAACGCCAGCTAAACGCGCAACATCGGCCATGGTAGGGGCTTGCCTGGCACGTATCTTTTTCTCACCCATTACCTATCTCTTTACAGTTATTATAATTATCTGATGTCTATAAATCTTATCTTAACAGGAGAGACCATTATTCGTCAAGAGATAGAATGTACGAATTCCACCGTTTGACATACATATTATTCTATGGTAATCTCAGAAAAACTACAGCCGTAGTTTGTGGCAGACCATAGTTATTTGAGCAATCAATATTGAGATAACCCATATTCAGGGAGGTAGCAACTATTACGCATTCAAACTACACAATCGTTTTTCGTCACAATCATCTAATCATGTTCTAGGCCAATAGACTAGATACCTGTTCATCGTTGGACTACCTGAACCCTGTAGACCGTAAATGAGGCAGATTTCTATGCAATTTCCAGAGCACTTTGTTTGGGGTGCAGCAACGTCAGCATATCAAATTGAGGGAGCAACTACAGCAGGCAGGCGCGGGGAGTCTGTGTGGGATCGTCTCTGTCAACGAGCAGGTGCCATCAAACATGGCCATACTGGTTTCACCGCCTGCGATCATTACCATCGTTACACTGAAGATATTGCCCTCTTACAAAAGATTGGTTTGCAGGCCTATCGTTTCTCAATTGCCTGGCCACGTATTTTTCCAAATGGTACTGGACAGGTGAATCATGTTGGTCTCGATTTTTATGATCGTCTGGTCGATTGCTTGTTAGAGGCCAACATCACCCCTTATGTAACCCTCTTTCATTGGGATTTTCCCTACGCATTGTACTGCAAAGGCGGATGGCTCAACCGTGACGTAGCTGATTGGTTCGCTGAATATACGACAACCGTTGTACAACATCTGGGAGATCGAGTACACCATTGGATGCCGATTAACGAACCTCAGGTTGTCGCCATGGTCGGACACTTCTGGGGAGGCCATGCTCCGGGCGATAAACTACAACTCAACCAGGTTATGCAGATCCACCATCATTTGTTGTTAGCTCATGGCAAAGCAGTGCAGGCAATCCGCGCCACAAGCAGCAACAGTATCGTTGGAATCGCTCCTTCGGGATCAGTTAGTGTCCCTATCTCATCACATCCAGATGATGTTGAGGCGGCACGCCAGGATACATTCGCTATTACTGAACGTGAAACGATCAGTGAGACCTTATGGCTTGATCCTATCTTTTTTGGACAATATCCTGAAGATGGGGTCGATGTGCTTGCTAAAGATATGCCGCAATGCCAACCCCATGACATGGACATTATTAGTCAACCAATCGACTTCTTTGGTATCAATATATATACTGGGAAATCGGTGCGTAGGGGCGATAATGGGCAACCACAATATATTCCTCCACCACCGGGATATCCTGAAACACATATTCGATGGCTTGTCCTTCCTGAAACGCTATACTGGGGGCCACGTTTCCTCTGGGAACGCTATCATACGCCGATGATGATTACAGAGAATGGTATGTCTAACGTTGATTGGATCAGTCTGGATGGGCGTGTACATGATCCTCAGAGAATCGACTACATACAACGGAATTTGCTCAGTCTCCAACGCGCCATGACTGATGGAGTTGATATTCGGGGATATTTCTACTGGTCCGCTTTTGATAATTTTGAGTGGGCCGAGGGCTATCAGCAACGCTTTGGGTTAATTCATGTAGACTATACCAGTCAGCAACGTATACTCAAAGACTCAGCCTACTGGTATCACGATGTTATTCAAAGCAATGGAGCAACCCTAACCACTTCTGCATTGCGTCCTGATATATTGTATAACTCAGAGCATATATCAACGCTTGTTACAGAGTAAGTAACAGAAATCGACTGTCAGGTATTCAAAATAGGGAGCCTATCTATGCCATATCATGCAATGATGCATTATCTACACAAATCTCGCAGCGGTATCACACTGGGCGGCATCGGTACTGGAGGTGCCGAACTACGACCAGATGGCATGTTTTACAACTGGCATATTTGTAACAATTGGCCTTTGGGGAGCGGTACTCCGCTTACGCTACCACAAGAATCTATGCTGTTTTTTGTGGTCAGATACCAGGAACAGGGCCAACACCCTCGCATGAAGGTGCTGCAGATCGATACAAACCATACCGTTGCAGCTATCCCGCTCCAACCATATATTTTCCCCTGGTTGAGTCCAGTTGAGCAGATTACATACGAGGCTCGTTTCCCCTTTGCACAGCTTATCTTCCGTGATGAGCAGATGCCGTTCGATATCACACTCGAAGCTTTTAGCCCTTTTATTCCTCACGATGTGAAAAACTCAGCATTACCGGCCATCATCTGCAACTTCCACATCACATCCAAAGTTGACAATCCTGTTGAGGTTATGCTGATGGCTTCTCTTCGGAACGCAGTTGGGTATGATGTACACGATAAATGGTATCGCACATCACTGGAACAAGCCAACAATTACATTCTGTGTGAAATGACCTGCGATGGTATGGCAAACGATCAGGCATCATTTGGTTCCATGAGTCTGGCTTCCTTAAACCACACATCGTCCTACTACCTTGGATGGGAACACGTCCATCCATACTATGAATATGCACTGCGCCATACAACCTTACCCAATATCGATGATACTGAGGGTCGCAACACTACCGATCTTCAGACAGGACAAAACAGAGCAGATCGGCCTTTACTCAGTACGCTCGCGATGTCCGACACCCTTACTCCAACACAAGCACTGACACATACCTTTATTGCTGGCTGGCACTTCCCCAACTTTTATAGCGAAGACTATGGCGAGTCGGTGCCCGGCACCAACGAAGGCGTGTACTACCAGCGCTTCTTCCAATCAGCCGCAGATGTCACACGCTATGTGGCCAACCAACTTGAATATCTTTCTACACGCACTCGACAATTCATCACCGCTTTTTACGATAGTTCACTCCCTGAGTTCGTCCTTGACCAAGTTAACTCACACCTCAATACCTTTGTCACCAGTAGTTGGTTAACCTATGAAGGTAAATTTGGCATCCAGGAAGGCATGACAGCAGAAAAGCCCTGGGGACCACTATCAACCATCGATGTCAGTCTGTATGGCAGCATCCCTACGCTCGCACTCTTTCCAGAACTAGAACAAGCAACCCTGCGCGCCCATCGTGATTTGCAGGCTGATTTTGGCCAGTTAAGTCGTAGTATTGAACGTAACTTTGCCTATATGAATGTGGAAGACCGACAGACCAGCCGTATTGATATGCCGCCCCAATACGCTATTCTGGTTCTGCGCTGTGCACTATGGACCAATGACACAACCTTCTTACAGGACATGTGGCCCTCTGTCAAACGTACACTCGACTACGTACTGCGAGAGCGGGAATGGAACAATGATGGTCTTCCTGACATGACAGGCATTATGTCAACATACGACAACTTTGCGATGCATGGTGCCAGCTCATATGTTGGCTCGTTATGGCTATCGGCGCTACATCACGCTATTGTAGCAGCACACATCCTTGGTGATCAGGACACCGAACAGCATTATCGCAGTGTACTTCAACAGGCCACACCACAGTTTGAAACCAAACTATGGAATGGCAACTACTATCGACTTTACAACGATGTTGGTGGTACACATGGGGGCCTTGACGAAGGATGTCTGACTGACCAACTGATCGGGCAATGGACCAATCACTTTGCCGGACTCGACAATATAGTCAACAAACCACAACGACAGCAGGCACTCGCCTATATCTTCAACCATTCATACGATCCGGCATACGGCCTGCGTAATTGTCGCTGGCCAGATGATGACTTTCTCCACGACATTGCCGACGACGTATGGGTCGATCAGGCCAATACTTGTTGGAGTGGTGTGGAGTTAGCCTTTGCCTCATTCCTCATCTGTGAGGGCATGGTCGATGAGGGTATGCAGATTATCCAGACTGTTGACCAGCGCTATCGCTTATCGGGCCGATACTTCGATCATATCGAGTTTGGTGGACACTACTACCGCGCGATGTCTGCCTGGGCCATCTTACACGCCTGCCTTGGTCTGTCGATCAATCAAGGACATTACCGATTCAATCCACAGATCGCTGGTGAAGAGATTAAACTGTTTTTTTCGTTTACATCTGGCACGGCCCATTACATCCATAATTGCACCACAAATACAGTCACGCTCTCGATTAACAGTGGGATTTTTCATTGTAATGCCATCTCTATCGCCAAGATTGACATTGCACCAGAACATATTATCGTCGAGCAAGACCAACAACACATTCAGGAGATTATGGTTGATCGAACAGAGCTGAATGACCTGCGTATCTTATTCCAGACGCCATTAGAGCTTCCGGCTGGAACAATATTTCGAATAACTTCCAGAAATGCCTAAAATATCTGAGGGGCTTCTTACTATGTTAACATACAACCTTCATGAACTACCATTTTCGCGTGCTGGCTCATTCCTGACCATCTCTGCACAGAATGGCACCGGGAGCCTCCGACTCGCCTACAAAACCTGTAGTGCACGCTCCGTATCGGTCAAAGACTCGCCATTCTGGGCCCACGACTTCTTCGAATTGGCATTACTCAAAGATCAACACGAAGTACCCTATACCTGGACAGCCCAACCCCATCGTCTGGATCTTCACACAGAGAATAGTGGAAGCGTTACTTTGGTTTTTCTCGACTCAGAAAGCATTCTTTTTGCAACACGGGGCGTTTCGCTCCGTCTCCTACCCTATAAGCCCTTTGCTACCTTGCATCACCCACATCCTGATCAGCTCATTCTGTATGACCGTGCAGCACACGGCATGCACTATTTCCACGCAGGAGCCAACACAGAACTTCGCTATACACCTACGGCAACGCTCCACGGGGTCAATGAATACATCCATCAAACACCGTACACAATCGAGTTCATTGGTAAACCAAACGCACACGGGGCCTTTCGCTTTACCCAATACGAAACACCGTGGGAAGCCCCTCTCCCACCCATAGACACAACCATCCAACAACGTGATGCCGAGCTTACCGCCTGGCTTCAGCAGATGCCAATCGTCTCCGAGCACTATCATCATGCAGCCAAACAGGCTTGGCTAGTGCTTTGGAGTAACCAAGTACCGGCATACGGCTACCTCACACGACCGACGATCTACTGCAGCCAATTCTCGATGGCCGCCACCTGGGCCTGGGACAACTGCTTTCATGCGCTGGCTGTCACCCGTGCAAACCCAGAACTGGCCTGGGATCAGCTACGGCTCTTTTTCGATCATCAAACTGAACAAGGCCAGATCCCCGACCCCATTAACGATCTCAACGCCATCTATGGCCATACCAAACCACCTATTTTTGGCTGGACGATCCGTAAAATGGTGAACTGGCTCGGCGTGGAGGCATCACGGCCATACATTGAGCAACTCTACGAGCCTGTCGCACGCTTCACAAACTGGTGGTACCATGCTCGTGATGTCGACCACGACGGGATGTGTTTGTATCTCCATGGTAATGACTCAGGCTGGGATAATGCCACCATCTTCGATGAGGGGTTCCCGGTCAAAGGTCCTGATCTGGCTGCCTACTTAAGCCAACAAATGGAATCACTGGCATTTATGGCCGACATATTGGGAAAAAAAGATGCTGCGGCTGAATGGAAGCATCGCGCCAAACAACAACGTACGTTTCTGTTTGAACACAGCGTGAGTAATCAACGGTTTATGCCTATACGCAACGGCACCCATACCACTGCGACAGGCCAGTCGCTGATCAACACCATGCCCATCATTTTGGGGCGACACCTCCCAGACACTATTCGCACCACCCTGCTGGGTGATCTCGCGCCCGAAGGTCCTTTCCTCACACCCTATGGCTATGCCAGCGAGTCGCCACAAAGTCCCAAGTACGAGACAGATGGCTACTGGCGTGGGCCAATCTGGGCGTCGGCAAACTATCTCATTATCGAGGGGCTGATCGACGCTGGTGCGTCCGATCTTGCGCGACTGGTTGCCCAACGTTTCTGCGATATGTGCGCGAGCAATTCAGGTTTCTGGGAGAACTACAACGCTCTGACAGGTGAGGGATTACGTTGCCCCGGCTACACATGGAGTGCCGCCGTGTTCATATTACTGGCAGAGTGGTTGGGTATCTAATATAACCATAGAATGCAAATAACTCTTCCGAACCTGTACAACTTTACCTCTCAGGAATCAGGGGCTACCCTGGACGAACGATGTCCTGCTTGGCGCAAAATCGCTGATTTCAGGCGAGCCCACATCGGAACAACCGCTGACAGTATACTGCGCAACAACGGGTACCCAATTCTAAACAGCATCAGCAGAGTGATACAAGCAATAAAGGTGGACATGCCCAAAGACTGCACATGGGCAGCGCTGATGGCGTGTGGTGCCAGCACCAGATCCCGCAAGATGGAGAACAACAATGCGGGATAGGATGCAATCGTCTGTATGGCAAACGGTAAGATCCGCCACGTAAAATAGCCCCAAAAAAGTATGCTTGCCACCGTATACAGTAGCACAAACACAATCGTCCCTGTCGACCACGGCAATGCTGTGTTCGCACGCCCCCGGAAGCGGTTAATGCCGTGTTGAATAATCCGCTTCGGCTGTTGACTCAGATTGGTTACACCAAAAGCATCAGATAACACCCAATACCCATCAAACTTCAGGATTGGGTTCAGGGCAAAGACCGCACTATAGAGAATCTGCAAAACCGCCACAAAGGCTGCTTCCCATTGAAACAGCAGATAGAGTGCGATATAGACTACCCCAACACCAAACTGTAAGTAGACGCCTCCCAGATCGACCACAACCCGCTGCCAACGTTTTAAAGACCATGCGGCACTTACATCGCTGTAAAAGACCGGATATAGCCAATAAATTCCAAAGCCAATCTCACCGGGGGTGGCGCCATACCGCGCACACGCGCTCGCGTGACCCAATTCATGCACCATTAACGAAAGCAAAAACAGAAGATACGCCTCCCAGAACACCATCGGGCTGATTTGAAAAGAGGGACGTTGCCAGATGATGGCACATATCGCCGCCGCAATCAGGGCTAGTAACCCCATAACCACCGGACGACTAAATAGACTGGTTAAGGGGCGGACCATCGCCCCAACAATTTTATCAGGAAGGATGCGAAACCGCATCCACATGCCAAACATAGCTTTTTGTGGTCGTTGTTCAATCTCGGTAATCTGTTCGAGAATTCGTTGATGTGCAGCTTCTACCTCAGAAGCGGTTATTTGTGTATGTTGACGATGATTAATTTCTGCACTAATCTCGTCATACGACAACCCACTATGGACCTTTTGGAGCAATGCATAGGCTGTGGGTGAAAGTCTCATATGACGACCATTGGTGCCAATCAACAGATATGACTCTTGATTCTCCGAGGAATCCATCACAATCTGATGTGCAAATCCTTTCAGCTGATGCACTTCTGTTGCTACGTGCGAAGCTTCTTGGTTGGGTGCTGTTACGACATGCTGTTGCGCCATAGACATAACTCACTCTCAGATACTACCAAAACTCCAAAGGTTTCTTATGTTACAAATAAACTGAACACACCTGATACCTATTCGTCTTATATGTTAACTAAGGCCAACTGTTCATCTGGTGTATCTATTGTTGGTCCATCTTCTAACAGCGGAGACCACGCTAGAACAGCTTTCAACACAAACATGGTGGTGATCGTTCGACTACCATAGTCATGTTCTGCTCCTGGGCAAATAAAGAGGACATTGGCCCACGCCCCATCCTGCTCTTGACAACTGGCAAGATAGTCTAATCCCTTTCTAACTGTATCAAATGGGAATATCGGATCAGTCTGGGGAGGTATCGATGCCATGCCGAGTAAGGCTAATGCGGTATTGAGGGGATCACTACGCTCATCTAGACCCCAGCCCCCATCCTCATGTTGGGTTGTGACCAGAAACTGTCGAGCCTGTGCTATAGATATAGAATCGGGGCGTGCAACATTCAACAACCGCAAACACACATAGGTGCCATAATACTGGCCATAATACCATTTACTGTACCAACAACCATCATAGTTTTGCTGTGTCTCCAGATAGTTGAGACCATTCTCCAATGCGGGGGTATACCTATCATCCGACCACAATGCTAGAGCATACAACAAATTAGCCATCACCTCGGGATTAGGTTCGCTACCCCAGCTTTCGTCGCGTAGTCTTGCGTGGAGTTCCTGTTTAGCAGTCTGCTCGGTTGCCGGAATAATCCAGGTGCTAAAACCACCTTGCGGTTGTCTTGCATCTTTTAAGAGTATATCAACTAATGGAACACTGTAGTTTGTAACCGCGTTAATGTATCCTGTGCGGATGAATACTTGCATTATCTGACCCAGATCATCAGCATCGGGGGCAATATCCGGGGCATTGTCAAAGTACGTCCAGCCACCAACACCTGTGGTATTCCGACAACGCAATAAATAGTCAACTTCATGTTCAATGATCATCCGTAGTTGTGGAGCAAACTGTTGACTGGCATCGCACAGCGTATCTGCAATCAAGGCGCGTTGAAAAACATCACCATAGTAATACTCAGGAGCACTATTCGTCTCCTCACCGTTCAAATGACAGGCAATATGTCGTGCCTCACCAAAACCTAGGTGCCATTGACGAATTAAGAATTGAAGGGCCTCCCGCGCCAGCTGCTGATAACGACTCTCTGCTATAGGTAAAGATATGGCAACGTTCGGTCGAACTTGTCTGTGTTGTGTATTGGCATGAACAATCCGCTCAACATCGTTCAGTAAACCCTGACAACGCCTTCGTAAATCATCAATCAACGACATCCAGGGGATAGTTGGTATATCCCATAAGGCGCCTTCTGCTCGATCAAGAGAGGCAATAGCAAGCCGTAATATCGCCACCGCATGTCCATGGTAGTACATACTGCGACCAACAAGTGTTGTTAATGTACGCACATCACTATCGTGTATATTCATTTGTTGATCTTGTAATGCACATACTAACACCAACGACGGTTGCCTATGCAGCAAATCTTCTTTCCAGTCACACAGATCATCAAACATCTGGCGAGCTATATTGTAGTGATCAATCGACTCAATGAGTTGTGCACAGGGCTGATAATCATTGGTCAATTCAGCCAGTGCATTAACCACATTCCGGGCCATACCTACTTTACCTATGGCAATTTGCCGAGCTACTGTCTCGGTATAACCTGCCCAATCACGGTCTCCGTTGATAAAATGCCGCTCAATAAGACAAGTCTCCATATACTCTTTCACATAACGCTGCCAGTGTGTCCAGAAAGGTGAAGTAGGTTCAAATAGCCCATGGAGCAAAGTATAGTATTCTTGCTGCATAGCCTGAACACGCAAAACGCTTGATGTGAGCAAGGCATGATCACAGTCCAAATCCATGATGGTATCACTTGTGAGTAACGCTGTCGCAATAAGGCGTTCCGCAACGGCAAGCTGATGGAGTGGTTGAGGATCGAGAGCGGAAAAAGCCGGGGCAAAGAGGTGAGGAAACACATCATACACTGATGGATCGTCTCCAAACTGGAGCGCCACCTCAGATGGCCAATGCGCTTGCAAATCAGTGATAGTTTGTCGAGTGGCATCAATATCTTGCTGTAGCATATCTAGACATTTTTGGATGCTCATAAACACCTTCCCATCATTGAATAGAAAACACTGGTTGGTATATACATAGAGCGTATAGCTTGTGTGAGAGGATAGGGAGCAATGACAAAAATTCTCCTATCTTGTTACATAACTCCCATATCCTTAATTGACAATTATTCTAATTAGGATGTGTTTATGGTTCGACGCGTGTAGTACAGAGTGAACTACAGTTTGCGGCGCCGCATGGAGCCAAGGAACAACGAGCACCGCATAGGTCATCACAATTAACACCGCAATCACTAAAGCATATGTCAATGAAACAAAAATCAGGTGAAACAGGCGAACCAAGTGCTAACTCTAACCGCCGTTCCAACTCCTCAATGTCTAAGTCATCCGCGTTCAAACTGACAATCTCGAGATCCTGTTTCATGAGAAAACTCCTTTTGTGAAAAAATTAACAATATAGACACAATCATAGACTATCCTGAACACACAAGATACAACCAGGAATTATGGGATATGGTATCCATTACAACTTTCATAACGTGGACATGGGTCAGGATCATACGTAGAACAATCGCTACCACAGAAGTTAGGACAGTTTGCTGCACCACATGGATTAAAAGGATCACAGTTCCCAACACATTGACCATCACAATTAACACCACATGCATCACAATGACCAGTACACCATAAATCGGTCGTAATGGGTAATCCAAGGGCTAGTTCTAACCGCCGTTCCAGTTCCTCAATGTCTAACTCATCCGCGTTCAAACTGACAATCTCGAGATCCTGTTTCATAAGAAACTCCTCTTGTGAAAAAAAATAACAATGTGGGCATAATAACTGACTATCTTGGACACGCTAAACAACCACTAAATGTTATGGGATGTGGTAGTTAGAGCAACTTCCATAACGTGGACATGGGTCAGGATCATAACTAGGACATGGGTTATTTTAAGGACAGGGGTCATATGTACAACACTGGGTAGGGCAAAGGGCAGCACAATAAGACCAACATCCACACCCATACTTCGCACACAAATCTGGCACGATAGGTACGCCAAAGGCCAATTCCAACCGTTGTTCCAATTCCTCAATGTCTAAGTCATCCACATTCAGGCTGATTAATTCCAACTCGTGCTTCATATTCCTTCCCTTTCGTGAAAAAATTAACAATATGGGTACAGTAAGGGAATGTGATATGCCTCATTCCCAAAACAATAACCATGACCGGAAAACGACTATGTTCCCAAACCCCGTTCGACAAAACCTGCTATTACCTACAGTCTAAAAAGTAGTAGTTTCATACCCTACATAGACGAGCCTCCAAAAGTGATATATAACTAAGGAAATACAGTACCACAATGCTCATGGCACACCACCCGACACTGGACCGTGCATACCTCCCCACAATTCACACTACAAACGGATGGGCACCCCCAGTCATCGGGTAAGGGCACCCCATGAGCAAGTTCTAACCGTTGTTCTAGTTCGGCTACATCAAGATCATGGGCATTGAAACTCACAATCTCTGGTGTTTCCATACAGTACCTCCTAATCTGAGTACATATTGAGAAAGACACGCTGACAAACCTTGCTAAACCTCCTCACACAGACTCTCGGTCTTCACAGCTTCCTGTTGACTAGCTATATGCTTCTGATAGCTCTCAGCAACCCCCGCCCGAAAACGGGCCGCATACCCATCACAGAAGTTGGCCGATAATTCACCATGCCTATTTTCTGCCAATACTGCACAGCCACCACCACAATAATGGGCATATCGACACTGACGACAGATGGCATTTGTCGTCACATTCCGACTCCGCCACAGCTTATTCATAGCGTCTTCAATCACCAGATCGCTCTCTTCCGTAATATAGCCAATCCGGATGCGTTCATCGCCGGTGCGTTCCCAACAGGCAAAGAGATTAGCAAAAGCATCTATGACATACATGCTTGTGTTGGCACCACAAAATGATGGCTGTAATGAAGGTAAACTTTGCGAGGTAAAGATTTGTCCTGCCTGTGAACGCAGTCGCATATCGGGGCGTTCAATGACAAACATATCTTGATCTTGCTTGTGCAATTCAGTAATTGCGCGATCCAGTTCCCATGAACTAAAAGTTGTCTTTCGGTCTGTCCGGTCATTCGCTGCATTGATTGGAGCGGTGTATGCGTGAAAATTATCATAGTGATGCCAGCCACGCTTAATAATTTCACGCGCAAGTTCTGGTAACTCGTGAATATTGTTGCGATCAATGTTCAAGCGCACGCTGATGCGTACCTTGAGTTCAAGTGCCATACTAATATTCTGAGCAATCTGCTCAAATGAACCACTCCCATCAGCATAAATACGCCGCTTATTGTGTTCGTGTGGAGGGCCATCAAGGGTAATTTGAATAAAAGAGATCAATTCAGGACCCAGGAGATGACGGTACTCCTGTAATTCAGTGGCATTACTCACCACCCCAAAGCTTGGAGTGCTGGTCTCTTGAGCTTTCGCGATAATGTATTCGATAATTGGGCGGTTCCGCGCAAGCAGCGGTTCACCACCAAAGAATGTAATACTACGATGGGGTTTTTCCGTTGGCGGTATCTGATGATACTCTTCAATCTTGGGCATCGCCGCAAAGATGCGATCAACGGTTGCTGGACTCATGGTTTTTAGCATAGTGCGACAGGCATTGTCTCTTCGCATGTGATCTTGAAAACAATATGAGCACCGCAAATTACAGTCATAGGTCGGCATAAAGACATATCCAGGATATCTGCCGGCAGCAGTATGGCGCACCTTCGTGAGTTTATCGAACAGTGCTTGTTCGGCATCAACACTTAACTCAGTCAGATAGCCACGCTTCTTGAGCGTATTGATCGTTTGTTCAGAGGGTAGGACGGCATCATCAACGAAAGGTTCAGGACTCCAGTCGCCATACAGTGGTTTGGGTGGTTTTTTCGACTCAAGGGAACGCACATAGTTCGCTACACGCCCCGACACTTGATCGTAGGCGCCTGTGTACCCATGTACTAAGAGCATCTGGTCTGACTCATTAGGGAGATCAACATAAATTACATAACTACTTGTTCGTAGCATAAGAAGGCTCCTTTACTTACTACAGCTAGAGAACGGCAATACAACTACCGAAAAGCTATGCTGTTCATCTCATAGATGTTTAAGAGAGTTTTTACAACTAAAACACTACTTACCATCATGGATATCAAGAAATTGGTTGATATATACACACTCACGTACAATCACTGAGAACATACTGAGCATATCCGTTAGTGGCTTTACCTATACGTAGAATCTTCATTGTTTGTAATCTCGTTTGATGATCGTCACCAAACTACACTGTTAATCAGTGTACATAACAATACATACGGCAGATAGCGCCGAATAAGCAATTCAGGTACTAAATCACCTAAAGTAAACCTTGACAAAATAGTGATGTAATTTCAACTTTAACTGAGGATAATTATTTCAATTTCAACTGAGGGCAAATGTGTCAACTATAACAACCATGAAGCAAGTTATATATTATTTAATAATACCAATATATTCAGCATGCATACGTAGAACTACCAATAAATATACTTCTAAATTGGATAGAAAGTCTTGAAAGCGCTCATCAACATACTCAAATCATCTTTAAAATCATACGTTTGTTATACTATATAAACACGCGTTGCACATCGGTATTTCCGCCACATGATGCATGGTTGTTCAGCCAGTAAGACACTGGCCGATTTACCTATATTACTTTGTTAAACTATTCCTAAACAAACAATTGATGTACGTTTTGATTGGTAATCCATCAACACAGGGTATAGTTGTACTAGATAAGCAGGTATCTGCAAGTGTTGTGTTATATGCTTCGAGGGCAGGACAACATATCTCACTTGAAAACTAAATAGCTCAATAAGTGTAGCTTAGAGCTATTCGCTTTCTTCTTACTAAATATCATGGATGGCTTTACGACCACCACCATTTGCAGTATACTCAGACCTGCATAAACGTAAACAAGCCCCTCGTAATGAAGGGCTTGTGGAATCTTTGCTTCTGTCATTAGATCAATTTATTATGTCAATCAAACCCACTAGCTCAAAAACGGCCAAGCCTGCCATCACGGCCCACCATAATCGTCTTGCGGAAGAGATCATCTATCGCTTGCTGGTACAACTCCCAGCCCGTTCGACCTTCAAACGTGTGTGGTTAAAAATCGACGGTCCACTGCCCCACCCCGCTGATGGTCCACTTATCGGCTATCTAAATCACCCATCGTGGTGGGACGGCTACGCGACCTTTTTCCTCCACCGCGAAATTTTCCGACGCCGTTTTATACCTTATCTCATGATGGAGGAATCCCAACTACGGGCTTATCGCTTTTTCTCGTGGATTGGTGTCTTCTCCGTGGATTTTCGTGATCGGGCAAAGGCTGCACAATCCACGAACTACATTGCACGATTGCTACATGAACGGCGCGACCGCTGTTTCTGGATTTTCCCACAGGGCAAACTCACCCCCAATGAACGACGGCCAATCACCATCTATCCTGGTACAGCCCGCATTGCCATCCAGTCTGGTGGAGCGACCCTCTGGCCGGTTGCGGTACGCTATGAGTTTCGCTATGAACAACATGCCGAAATGTTTATCCGGGCCGGGCCACCCCACTACGCCCCACCAGATAGCGATGAGGCGACACTTACCACTGATATTACCCAGCGACTCACGACCGCAGTCGACATACTACGAGATGAGGTGGCTGCGGAGCAACTGGACGACTACCATGTTCTGCTGCGTGGCCGACCGGGCATCAATCAAGCCGCTGATGTGGTACGAGCACTCTGGGTACGTCTGGTCGGTGGCGGATAAACAACAACCCTGCACCAATCAGAATAGCTACTCCTATCAAACCTGCTAACACATAGCCATGTGACAAATTGATGGCTGTGAACATGACCACATTCAAGATATACAATGTCTGTGGCATAAACGACCACACACGCTGTTCTCTCGTCATAGTACCTGTCACAATATGAACAGCTACACCACGTATACAGAGTGCCAACACCCCGGCCATACTTAAACCGACAAGCCACCATGCCACAAAATTCGCGGTGGGTATGTTGTAATATGGCCCCTGATCAAACCACGTCCAGTAACCATTCACATATGCAGCAACTGTCTCGATTTGCAGATCCAACAACAACACAAGAGTCGCTGCTACCAACAACGGATAACGTGATAAGGGATTTTGTGGCAGGCTTTTGGCCATCTCATACGAGATAGGTACCACAAATAACCAGGCAAAACAAATAGCGATGGGAACCGACCCGAAAAGCTGTGGCTGCAATACATCGGTGTACGCATAGCGCCCGAAAGGAAATCCCGTCTTCTCGCCAACAAACTCCACCCCAAAGGCCATGAGCACGATCAGGGCACTCGCTCCCAATCCACGCAGACCATAACGGCTCACCAGCCAGGCCAACATAATCAACCCTTGCACAATCAACAATGCGCTTCCCATCCACACACCCCATTCGGGGACCCGATCCAACGAAACGGTAATCAACGAACCAGGAAAGACAGCAATATACAAGGCAAACAAAGCAATAGCACATTTTTGAAACGTCAGACGCATACGTTGCTCCTCAACAACCGCAAACGGGTGCTTCATACAATAGATTTTCCAAAACAAAGAATAAAAAAGAAAAGGAGGAATTGATTAAAATAAGTGTAAAAAACACGTTAATGATGGATGCTTTCTAGCGGTAGGGTAGAATCCCAATCAATCATTCATCGGCACTCGCTGATGGTTTGCCCCAACCACCACCACCAGGTGTCTCAACGCGGAGAAGCGAGCCTTCATCTACAAATACGGTTGTTTTACCAGGGAGGATCTGTATAGCACCATCTGTTGAAGTCAGTGTATTACGGCCTGGAGTCCCCATCTGCCCCCCGTTCAATCCATATGGAGACATCGTACGGCGCTCAGTGAGGAGGCTCAGGGTCACCGGAACCAGAAATTTGATTTCGCGTACCAGCCCATCACCACCACGTTGTGCACCAGCCCCACCAGAACCAGTCCGCAGCGCGTATTGCTGCACTTGTACCGGCAACAATCGTTCGAGTGTTTCGATGGGAGTGTTGAGGGTATTGGTCATATGCACCTGCACACCATCCAACCCCGGCGCTGTCGGACGTGCACCCATCCCCCCACCTAGCGTCTCATAATAGGCAAATGATATCCCACTTACTGGATCGACACCACCAAAAGTCAGATTGTTCATCGTCCCTGCTGACGCCGCTGGAATACGGTCCGGTAAGACCTGTGCCAATGCCCCAAAGACGACATCAACGACACGCTGTGATGTTTCGACATTGCCACCAGCAACCGGTGCCGGTGGACGTGGATTGAGCACACTACCTTCAGGAATCACCATCGTGAGAGGCGTAAATGCCCCTGCCGACGCTGGCATATCTGATGAGGCAAGACAACGGAAACAGTAGAGCACGGCAGCCTCAGCCACCGCCCGAGGCGCGTTGAGTGGCCCACGACACTGCGGGGCAGTCCCGCCAAAGTCAATAACTGCTGAGTCATTCTGGACCGTAATGCTTACGCGCAAGACCAACGGCTTACTATCCTGTCCATCATCATCTAAGTAATCCTCAAAAACATACACACCATCGGGGATTGACTCTAGCAACGTGCGCATATGACGCTCACCATAACGTAGCAGAGCCTCCATATGCTGTACGAGCCACGTTTTCCCATGCTGCTCTGTTAATTGCACCAGACGTGTCGCACCAACACGATGACAAGCCAACTGCGCGACCAGATCACCACGCCGTTCATCACCAGTCCGCGAATTACGACAAATCAGGTCGATCAGCGCTTCATTGATTACCCCACCAGACACCAGTTTGACGGGCGGTATAATCAAGCCCTCTTGCAACAATTCACGACTCATCGGCATTGAACCAGGTGTTATACCGCCAACATCCGCATGATGTGCACGCGTTGCCGTATACCCGATACACTCATTCTCGTCGAACACTGGTGCAACAGTCGTGAGATCGGGCAGATGGGTGCCACCCTGATAGGGATCATTCAGCACCACGACATCACCAGGGTGCAGCGTATGGCAGGCGAGGGCTGCTTCCACGGAACGCGGCATGGCCCCCAGATGCACGGGGATATGGGCAGCCTGGGCCACCATGCGTCCTGCCACATCAAACACGGCACACGAAAAGTCGCGACGTTCCTTAATGTTGGGCGAAAAAGCACTCCGTCCTAGCGCCACACCCATTTCCTCTGCGACAGCCGTACAGCGATGCCGAAATACCTCAAGACTAATGGAATCAACATGTGCATTGGTCATGATACATCACTCAGTATGCCAAAGAACAAAACGATCAATGATAGCATTATTATAAAAAAGAAGCCGTATCGCAATATATTCGTAACATAATCGCATTTCGTATCGTATATTCATGTGATAGAAAGATATATCTGTACGTTTATCAATCAGGCACGTACTATAATGTTTATGAAAGAGCTACTCATGACAACTGCAGAACCTCGCATATTACTGGTAGAAGATGATGACAGTATTGCCAGAATCATCACGATTGGTCTCAACGATTTACAAACCCCATTCCAACTTGATCATGCTATTTCCGCTGAAGAGGCGCTTACCCTGGCAGATCAACAATCATATGACCTGTTACTCACCGACTACAATCTACGAGGTAAAACAGGACTCGATCTGATTCATCAACTCAAAGATGGCGGATCACTGATGCCAATGGTTTTGTTTACAGCCTACGATACACCAAAACTCCGACGCGATGCACGCGACGCTGGGGTAACCAAATTTGTTACCAAGCCGTTCTTTGTTGACCAATTTGTTGCACTGGCACGCAAACTACTGCTTACTGCTTCATAAGATCAGTCACTCGATACGCTCTTTCAGCACAATTGCATCACATACATTCCATCACACAAAAAACTACGCACACCAGTACTATCTCCAGTTAACACTTCATAAGTATCATACAACACCAGACTGCCCATAGAACGATTGTATCATCATTCCCCCTGAAACAACAAAATGTGATTAGCATATAAATTAACCTCAACGTATTCTCATGCCTTCGGGCAACTCGGCGTTGATGATCGAAGTGCGCCGGTCATTATCACACTTGAATGTGCTATTCTACCACTTGATCACAAAGACTGATTATCCCGCTTAACTTTACATTCGTTTTGATCCATCTACATTCTTTCCAGCGGCTTTCAATCTTGTGTAACCTGGCTTACAGTGTATTCTCATTCCGCTGTGGTATCGTCTGCGCGAATCTTTTTACCCAAGCATATAAATACATAATGGCCATTTTCTTGCTATTACTATGTATGTTTCAGCCACTCTATCAGGAGGATACTATGAATCAGTGGAGAATTGGAGCAGTACTACTAGCACTGTTTCTCTTCATTGCTGGCACTGTTAGCGCACAGGATGCCTCAACCAATGGATTAATCACCGTGCAAAGCGCGTACTCCGTCGCTGAGACAGTCAGCCGCCTTCAAACCACTCTCGCAGATCGCGGGCTTACTGTAGTGACAACAATCAATCATACCGCAAACGCACAGAACGTTGAGCAAGAACTGGCACCCACACAGGTCATTGTTTTTGGCAACCCAAACCTTGGCACACCATTGATGCAAAATCAACAAACAACAGGTCTTGATCTGCCACAAAAATTTCTGGTGTGGGAAGATGCAAATGGCGTCAATGTCACCTACAATGATCCGCAGTATCTCGCTGACCCCACGGACTGACAGAACAGGATGAAGTGTTGTCTACCATTAGCACCGCGCTGGCCAATTTTGCCAATGGTGTCACAACAGCAGATACGTCCACCGAGTCAGATAAAGTAACCGAAGCCTCAAGCGAGTCCACAACGGATGCTCCCGCAGAAACCGATGAGACGACCGATACCCCAGCAAGGCTCCCCAACACCAGTGGCGGAAACGGTGTCAGGCTATGGTTGCTTGGTGCAGCACTCTTGTTACTGGCCAGTGGCGGTATGTTGTGGCGACAAGCGCGCAAACACGCGCATACTACACATTTCCTCCTCATTGCCCTACTGGCTGGCTCAGTTGTCACCCAACGCGCACCAGTTTCTACACAAGCCCAATCAACTAATGGACTGGTCACCGTAGATAGTCTATATAGCGTTGAGGAAACCATTACACGGCTTGAAACAGGCATTAGCGAGCGAGAACTCACACTGGTGACCAAACTCAACCATGCTGCCAATGCCCAGAATGTTGATCTGGAGTTGCGCCCAACCCAATTGCTAATCTTTGGCAACCCCAACGTTGGGACACCCTTGATGCAGAGTCAGCAGACTATCGGCATTGATCTGCCACAGAAAATGCTGGTGTGGGAAGATGGTGATGGCCAGGTGCGGGTAACCTATAACGATCCGCAGTATCTTGTAGAACGCCACGGCATCACTGATCAGTCCGAACTTGTATCACGCGTTACCAATGTCTTGAGTGAACTCACAATGACAACGACATCAGAATAAATCCATTCGACCCAAATATCCTTGCATGGCGTGTGACGGCTTCCTGCAAACTCAGGAAGCCGTTTGCGATCACTCAGCGCAACATAAGCGTTCCTAACTATGAATCAGATTTCCATCTTAATCTTCCAGCCATTTCCTAATTGGGTGTGGTAGAATACGATGCGATTCATACATACTACAATGATCTATCGGGTCATATCCAAGCAGTGGTGAAAGTGTACAGTGCCATGCCAACCTTCACGGTCCAGCAGGATCGCCATAGCATTATTGTTCATACGCCCCACATTGATATTGGTTTCTCCCAAGAACATGGTGGACTCTATTTGCTACGCACTAAACACCGACCAAATGTACTGAGTCACGGTCCATCATTTCCAGCTCTGGACGTGCAAGTAGGGTTAGATGCCATCTGGCTTGCTCAACGCACGTTTGTCCGTTATCTGAACCACACCATCACTGAACGTAATGACACCATTGATATTGCTATCATGATTGGTATTGGCCCTCTGATTGTCTACGATCGCTACCATATTGTTGGTACACTCATTACGCGGCGTGTGAGCGTTAAGAATGTCAGTGAGGATGAGGTACAACTCCACGCAGTGCGGCTGGCATTGCCCTGGGCATGTATTGGCGAACCCGAAGCATGTCGTTTTGAAGCACCTGGTCATCGCATACATCCACATACAACTGTAAATATCACCCTCCCACCAGCCGATCCAAAGATACCACATTTCTTTAAGCCCACAACTATCGATCAATGGGCACTTGAGCAAGCACCGATTGTTACATCAGGGCTGATCGCGCTCCACAATCCATTATTACCACAGACACTATTATGCTGGTATCACAGCGAAGTTGAGCCTGCCACACCCTCGATTGATGGCAATAGGACTGGACTTACATTGACCCATGAACTCATGCTGGCCGATCGATTAAACACTGAGATTGCGCTCAATGGTGGAACACAGTACATCTTACTCCTCGAACAGCCCTGGGATGAAGCATTGAAAGTGTTTCAACAGTCACATGGAGATACACGCAGATATACACCCATAGAGCCCACATCCTGGGTCCGTGATGCCGCCATCTACGAAGTCTACCCGGCCCATTTTGACGGATTTCGCGGTCTGGCAGCCCAGCTACCCCACCTGCAAGCGTTAGGCATTAACACCCTGTGTATGTTACCTATCTGGACTTTTGATAACCCACACCAACAGCTGTGGGACGAAAACTGGACCTGTAGAAGTAATCCTTATGCCATCAGCCATTTTGGAACCATTGAGCCAACACTTGGAACACCTGACGATATACGCTATCTTGTTGAGCAAGCACATGCACATAGTATGCGCGTCGTGGTCGATTTACCATTGATTGGGTGTAGCCAAGAATCGCCATATGTCGTTGAACATCCCGAATGGTTCTGCCAAAACGAAGATGGCACCTTCCTCCATTCTAGCGAGGTGGTAGGGAGCTACTGCTTCGATTGGACCAACACGGATCTGCGAAATCACGTTATTGAACAGGCACAACAACAATTAGTAGCGTATGATTTTGATGGATACCGTGCCATGGTACCGCGTACACCACCGATCAATTGGGCATCCCATATATCACACCACGCGAGCACCAGTAGTCTGGCTGTCATAGCAATGTTACGTGAGCTACGTCAAGCCCTTACCAACGCCAAGCTAGACATGATTCTGTTCACACCTTTTGGTGGCCCCATCTACGATAGTATCGCAGACCTTGCCATTGATGAACCAGTACACCATCAATTTTTTCGCACAGCACTGGGATCTCTTGCACCTGAGGAGCTCGGGCAATGGCTCTATGATTTGCGAACATCCCTCCCACCAGACACAATACGGGCCTGTTTTGTGGAAAGTTATTATTCGCATCAAGTGAACGCTATCTCTAACGGTATGCGCGGGTCGAGGATCAGTCGTCTGCTCCTGGCAGGCATGGTCTTTTGTGGCTTTGTTCCGTTAATCCGAGCCGGGCAGGAAGACATTGATGACGCATTCATCACACGATTGTTTCACGTTCGTGCAACACATTCAGCATTAAGATACGGCACAGTACATTACAATGCTATTATGAGTGACAACCCCGATATCTTTGGTATCCTTTCCGAGAATCAACATGAATGTCTGTTGTGTCTTCTCAATATGGGGCCAGATCGCCATACTATTACCATCCAAATACCAACTAATATCACTGACACCCTGAACACAGCATGCACGCTAACAGAACTACTACGTGACATACAATGGAATGAGGCTGGACAAACGATCTGGAGTCGCACAGATATCCCGATACTACAACTCACCCTTGCACCATTTGAGGCCTACTGCTTTCATATCAAGCCAGTAACAAATAGTGGTATCAGGCGAAATCATAGAGCCAACAAAGCTACCAGGCAAGCAAGTGTACAACCTACACAGGAGAAGAAACTAACAGAAACACCACTATCTCTGTTAGAAGCAAGATATCCGACGAGTGGGGAACAAAAAGGATAAGCACTGGACCGTGATTGTATTCAGCCACTGATTGAAGCTGTGATTAACTCAATTATGCGGTGCAGATGTGCGTATCAATATCACTTAACTGACCGGTAGTGCCTGTTCTGTCAGAAAGCTATGTAGTTCTGCGCTTTCTGCAATGACGATCAGGCTACGTTGATTGTGTCGTGTAACAATAAAATGGTAGGCCACGGCACTGTCCTGACGTGTACCCCAGGCTAAACGTGCGAGTACCGGCGGCTCAATTTGCCATCCTGATGAAAGTAATGCTTTGAGTGATGTTACATCATGAGGAATACCCTTTACGAACATATCTCGCTCTTTATGTGCGATTGGCTGTGTCATATTACACCTTTCCTTCAAACGATACGACATTGTATAACAGGGTATTGTATCAGTTTTTGAATTTATTATGCAAATCTGGGGTTTACTGCAGTATAAACAAGAATATTTATCCAGATATCAAAAGGTGATTAAGAGGAAGTAAAGCTTTTAACTTTTTTCCTACAAGAAGACTACCCACTCTCATGGTGTGGTGTGAGTATGGACAGGGCAACCACCGAGGCGATAGCATGCAAACGTGTGTGGGATAAACTCACCGATAGGGCTGTAATGTGGAGTCGTTGGGCATGTGCAGCGGCACAACCATGCAACTGGAGCATAGGTCGACCTGATGGATCGTTGACGATCTCAATATCAGTCCAGCCCACAGCCTCCGTCTTTCGTGATGCAGCACCAAGCCCACGTACTCCAACACCAAGCATCTTTGCAGTGGCTTCCTTAGCTGCCCAACGTGCTGCCAGAGACTCTGGGCGATGGCGATAGGCTTGTTCACGCACCGTAAAAACTCGTTGGAGAAAACGATCACCCCAGCGCTGTACAGCACGCTCAATCCGATCAATATTAATCAAATCTATGCCATTGTATAACATAAGGTCGCAGAACAAGAACAGCAGCACACCACCATAATGTACTGCTGTTCCAGATTATCTATGATGGTAAAAGTACCGCTTCGTTCAAACCACGGCCAACACCACGATAGACAATACCACGGGCGGCCATTACATCAGGATCGTAGATATTGCGTCCATCAAGGACAATGGGGCGGCGCATATAGGCTTTGATACGATCAAGAGAGAGCTGCTTAAACTCATTCCACTCGGTCACAATCAACAGGGCATCGGCCTCTTTGGCGGCATCATAGGCAGTAGCACAAAACGTTACCATTGGCATCAGTTCACCTGCGGCCTTCATCGCTACCGGATCATAGGCTTTGACACGTGCCCCCTGTTCCTGCAACCAGTTAATGATATCGAGTGATGGAGCCTCACGCATATCATCGGTATTGGGCTTAAATGCTAACCCCAGTACACCAATCACCGTTCCATCAAGTGTATCCAGCATTTCACGTAATTTTTCAACAAAACGATGACGAGCATCTTTGTTAATGTCCATGACCGCCTGCAAAAGCTGTGGATGACAGCCAGAGGTGGCTGCCATATGGTGCAACGCTAAAACATCTTTGGGGAAACACGAACCGCCATAGCCAATCCCCGCATCGAGAAAATGGGGACCAATCCGTTTATCAGCACCCATACCCCGCGCAACCTCTTTAACATCGGCCCCCAGTTTCTCACAGATCTGGGCAATTTCATTGATAAAAGAGATACGAGTGGCCAGGAAGGCATTGGAGGCATATTTAATCATTTCAGCCGTACGCAGATCGGTGATAATCACTGCGGCACCCAAAGGATCATGGAGACCAGCCACTTTTTCAGCTGCCTCCATATCCACGGAGCCGAGCACAATACGATCCGGGTTGAAGAAATCCGTGATAGCGCTTCCCTCACGGAGAAATTCAGGATTAGATACAATTGCAAAGGGGACATCATGCGTAAGGGTTTCACGGATGATACGTTCTACGACATCACCAGTTCCCACCGGTACCGTACTCTTATCAATGATCACTGCGGGATGGTTCAAGTACTTACCAATACTACTTGCAGCCACTTCCACCTGCGAAAGGTCGGCTGATCCATCTGTATTCATCGGCGTACCGACCGTAATAAACACAAACTCCGCGTCTGCAAGACCTTTCTCATAGCTATCGGTAAAGTGCAGGCGCTCCGCCCGCATATTTCGTTCTAACAGTTCTTCCAAACCTGGTTCATAGATTGGGGTTTTACCTGCACGCAACTGATCAAGTTTATGAACATTTATTTCGATACAAGTCACATTATTGCCTAGATCAGCAAAACAAACACCAGTTGTTAAACCAACATATCCGGTTCCAACTACAGCAATATTCTTCATGAATTAACAATCTCCGCTCGCACACTACGGTAGCATCACCATCCACACCATGTGGAGGCTATCCTACCTCTATTATCTATTGAGTCGCCATAAGCGATATCTTCGCAATCTCCGATACATAGTCATGGCCACGCGCCTCGATCCGGATATCCTCAAGATACCACGCATCATCAAGCAACGCGCTATCGCGTAGATCAATATTTAACTGATACCATTCGAATCGTTGCACTGGACGATATGCAATTTCACCGGAGGTATACGGCAGCGCATTCACATTTGGATCTTCGTAGATACAGATAAAACGTTGTTCTGGTTGATCACTGGGACTGCGATGTCGATACAACAAACGAATCATTATTGGACATTCCGAACCCTCAATGCCCGTTAAGGGAAGCGATTGATGTGTAATTCGCACCCATGCAGAAAGGTCAATTGACTGGTATTCTGAGATATCCATCTCGATATTTTGTTCAATACCAGTGATAAAGTTTTGCGACTGCGAACCCTCACGGCGGAATTGCCCCACCGCAATCTGATTATCAGGACAATGTGCTGGGGTTTGTGGTGGACATGCCTGAACCACATAAAAACGACCATCACGATCTGCAGGAGAGAGATTGAGTTCTGGCGTTCCGGCATTGGCAGCAAACTTCCACGTCTCCGACTGGGTGTCATCATAATACACTTGCTCTTCGTATTGATTGAACTCCCCATCGGCAAGCAGTTGCCACAAAGCTGCCACTGGTTCGCCTAGAGTACCATCAATATCGATTTGAATTTTTTCGTCGTGGTTGAGCGTAATCCGCTCATCTTCACGCTGAATGATCGCTCTCCCCCTATCCCGTACAGCAATCTCTGCAAAGATTGGCTCAGTCGTTACCACTAACGGTTTAGGATTACCTGCTCTATCACGGGGAAGATCAATACTGTAGCTCCCACCAGGAGTCAACATGACATAGGTTCCATCAAGGAGTCTCACTCGATATTGTGTGCTTTGTGCAAAACGATTCGCGGCCAGATCGTAACGCACATATCCCGACTCCTGGGTGAAATACACATCTCGATGGCTACTATACCAACGCGACTCACGGTAGCGCTCAAGGAACAAATTAGCGCCATTGGTATTGCTGTTTGGATGAGCATGGATATCAATCTGGGTTGGGTTCGTTTGACTTTCCCGTGCATCTTGCAGAACAAGTGATGCCACGGGGCCATACGCGGCCATATCTGGTGAGACCTTTACCCGATAAGTTTCGAGAAACGGGATCTGTTGTGATGGTTCCAGTGGGTCTCTGTTGTTCCCGGTCTGCACAATAACGCCAGGTGCTTCATGTGCATATAGAACGGCATTTTCAATTCGTTTGGTTGCGGTAGTATAAAATTGCCATCCATTGTAACCAGTTATTGCGACCACAATACAAAACAGCCCAAAAGTGGCCAGCAAGATCAGCCAGGCGCTTGTTTCTGGTTTCATTTTGCGATCTGTAGGTAGTGATTGTGCTGGTCCTACCATAATTGCACAACTCCTTCTAACAAGGCCCGCGCATTATAGCACATGACAAAGTTGATGGTCGAATAATTCCGTACTAGGAGCAGCTACAGCTAGTACAGGGAGAGATAACGATCCAGTTCCCACTGGCTTACTGCAGCACAATACGCATCCCACTCTTGCGTCTTGGCATCAACAAAACGTTCCACGATACGAGACCCAAGCGTCTCAACAATGATCGGGTCTTGCTGCAACTCGATCAGCGCATCGCCCAGAGAACTCGGTAGGGTATCAACCTGGTAGGCACGGGGATCGATATGATATAGATCTTCTTCGAGCGCATCGGGTAGCGGGAGTTGTCGGCGAATGCCATCCAAACCAGCTTTCAGCATCACCGCTAATGCAAGATAAGGATTACAGGATGGGTCTGGACAGCGCAGTTCAATACGGGTGGCCTGTGGGCGCCGCTCATTGATTCGTGGCACACGCACCAGCGCAGAACGATTAGTCCGCCCCCAACTGATATGAACCGGTGCTTCATATCCGGTTACCAGTCGTTTATATGAGTTGACCAGTGGTGCAAGAATAGCGGTCATTCCTTTCGCATGGAGCAGCAAACCAGCCATAAAATGTCCTGCGGTTGCGGAAAGGCCATAGGGCTGCTCAGGATCGTAAAACACGTTTGTACCAGTCTTGATATCACTCAAGCTCTGATGGATGTGCATACCATTGCCGGTTATACCACTGATCGGCTTGGGCATAAATGACGCAAAGAGGTCCTGTTGCTGTGCAATAGCCTTCAGAGTCATCCGAAACGTAATGATGTTATCAGCCATTGCAAATGCAGGGCCATACTTCAAGTCAATCTCGTGCTGACTAATCGCAACCTCATGATGTGTCGCCTCAACATCGATACCAAATGAACCCAAAGCCCGTACAGCGCGACGACGAATGCGTGATGTAAGATCGTTTGACACATCAAAATAACCGGCAAAATCATGGGGCTTTAAGGTAGGACGTTGCTGCTCGTCTGTTTTGAACAGAAAAAATTCAATCTCGGGCCCAACACTGTATACAAACCCCATCTCCGCCGCTTCGTCAACCACCTGCCGCAAGATGGCACGTGGATCACCCGAAAAATGCTTGCCATCGGGGGTGTGGATATCACAAATCATACGTGCCGTCGGTTGCCCAACCCCTTGATCCCATGGGATGAGGGCATACGTATCTAAATCGGGAACCAGAAACATATCACTTTCAGCAATACGGTAACGTTCCAGACCTTCAATCGACGACCCGTCAAACCAGACCCCATGGTCAAGACAATCCTGAAGTTGTGTGATAGGGATAGTAACGTTTTTAACCATCCCTAAAATGTCAGTAAACTGCAGACTGACAAACTCAACCCGCTGGTTTTTGACTGATGCAAGAATAGTTTCAACTGTATTCGCCATAAAATCACCACATAATGTTGCTGGTTTTTAGCTTGAAAGCCGTTGATAAAGGATTTGAAAACTCCCATTGCGCGCGTTACGTGCAACCACACGATAGTGCAAACGCCCCTGGTCATCGGTTGATACCGTGCCAGATCGACTGCGCTGTCCTTCCGGGCTACCTTCGATAGAAAAAGCGACTGATCCATCCGGTTCGAGAAGATCTAATCGCAGATCGCCACGATCAACAGACATCAGCACAATCACATTCAGCTCGCCGGGAGCAGGAGCCTCTGTCGCAATAGTGCGGCGCTGAGACCCTTCGGCACTCACAAAAGCTACACTTAGATTGCCAGCACCTTCCTGAAAGTCAGATGATTGTTGTTGCCCGGCCATTAACAAGCATCCACTCACCGCCACAGCACCAACACCAAGCACAAACACTCGTGCTATACGCTGTATCATTTGGATCAGAGATACAGATAGTAGATACTGCTGCCAAATATATCGCATAGAAATCTATCCGTACGACTCAGGTCGATCATCAGAGTTGAAAGTCGCCTCTTCCGGCACTACCTCAACCCGCAATGGCTGACGTTGCTTGATACGTAAAGACCTGCCACAATTGTTACACACAATTTGTACACCAACGACCACATATTCCTGAACGGCTAGTTTTTGTTCACACACTGGACATGCTACAATTTCAAGCGGCACGGCACCCTCCTACACCTTTGCTACATCGGCAAGCATACCAAACACTACCGCGCAAAGAGACTATCAACAAACGCTTCAGAGTCAAACATCGCCAGATCGGTTATCTTTTCACCTGTGCCAATATAGCGAATGGGTTGCTCGATATCCTGGGCCACAGCAAAGGCAATCCCGCCCTTGGCCGTCCCATCCATCTTGGTAATGGCCACATCGGTTACATTGACGGCTTCCATAAATGACTTACCCTGGAGAATGCCATTTTGCCCCGTTGTCGCGTCGATCACCAGCAGCACCTCATGCGGTCCCTCGGGGATGCGTCGGCGAATCACATTACGGATTTTTTCCAACTCGCGCATGAGGTTAGCTTTCACATGCAACCGTCCCGCAGTGTCAATAATCAAGAGATCAACGTCTTGTTCCAACGCTGCACCTACGGCATCGTGAACCACCGCCCCTGCATCAGAGCCCTGTCCGCGTGCAATCACCGGAACACCAGCACGTTCAGCCCAGGTTTCAAGTTGCTCAGTGGCCGCAGCACGGAATGTGTCGGCTGCAGCGAGCATCACACTTTTGCCAAACTGCACCTTATACCGATGCGCTAACTTCGCGATCAAGGTTGTTTTGCCCACCCCGTTCACACCAACGACCATCAAAACATAGGGCCGTGTATTGATACGACGAGGTTCGGCATTCTCAGTTAGCACACTCACCATTTCGGCGATGAGCATCTCACGAGCTTCATCGGCACGTTTCACGCCGTTGCGATTGCAGCGGTCAATCGTTCGATTCACTAAGTATTGGGTGGTCTCGATACCAACATCACCCTGGATCAGCAAGGCTTCAAGATCATCCCATAGTTCATCGGTAATAGGCTCACCGGTCGAAAACAGCTCGGCGATCTGGCCAAAAAAACCACGTCGGGTTTTCTCAGTGGCCTGGTCGATTTTTTGTTCTTCCTCTTGCGCCTCTTCCTCGGTGCGCGGCGCATCTTGCCCTTTGCCAAAAAGGCGTCTAAACATAGCTATCCTCACAACTGTATACTACTGAGACGTGAAACCTTCTCATGCAATGCTCTGGTGTAGGGTGGCTGAATACCTCTTATGTGCTCGCATTATCAATACCCAATGAAGTTTGTTATATCCTTAACCTCTAACCTTTAACCCTTAACTTCTGATCTCACACCCACCCCAAATTATTCGACTTCGTGGGATTGCTTCCTTGCGATTCTCCATCGTCATCGGTTCCACCCGACATCTCCTCTTCCAGCATCTGATCGACCATCTCATCCCAATCTTCACCTGCCTCATCACCAAGCTCTTTGCCCAACTTCTTGGCCCATCGCGCAATCGAGCGGGGATCATTTTCGTCCAATCCCGCAAACATGGATGGGTTCGCAAGGCCATCGAGATGTGCTTCTTCCGATTTAACGACTGATACACGTGAGACTGCACGCTCAACAGCAGTGCTATTGCAACGTGGGCAGTTCAGACCTTCCGGATCACGAAAACCACTAACCAGTTTTTGAAACCGTGCGTGACAATCAGGGCAACGATATTCATAAATAGGCATATCACAGGTACTCCACAATTGCGATGATATGTATTTCGACAATCAAATATACCATACGCACAATCATATCAAGCTATAATTTCATGGACCAATGGCGAGGGTACAACCGCTTGATCGCCAATCGTAAATGCTGATTGGATTGCCACTTTTTCACGTTCTGCATCCTGCACTGACGCTGCGTGAATAAAGACTAACGGCTTACCAGACTCAACGTAATCACCAATTTTTGTTTCAACTGTCAGACCAACCGCTGGATCGATGGCATCACCTTTGTGCAAGCGCCCACCACCAAGCGCATTGACCGTCCGCCCAAGCACCATACCATCGATGGCAATAACCACACCTGCATGTGGTGCTGGAACAGGCAGTACGACAGGAGCACATGGGAGCGCCGATGCATCATCGAGCATACGCTGGTCACCGCCCTGATTGGTGATAAAACGACAAAACAGGTTCCACGCAAGCCCACTATCAAGTGTTTCATATAATAAATCACGGCCCTGTGTACGCTCAGCCACTTTGCCTGACAATACTGTCAACTCAGCACCCAGTGTCAAACACAGATCGACAAGATCAGCGGGGCCATGTCCGTGGAGCGCTTCGATAGCTTCACGGACCTCTAACGCATTCCCTACCGCACGACCCAGTGGTTGCTCCATCGTCGAAATCACCGCCGATACCCGACGCCCCGCGTGATGACCAATCGACACCATTGTTTGCGCCAATAGCCGTGCTTCGTCGAGCGTCTGCATAAAGGCCCCACGACCACATTTGACATCCAACACAATGCAATCAGCACCTGCGGCCAATTTTTTACTCATCACACTGGCAGCAATCAAAGGGATGGACTCAACGGTGCCAGTCAGATCACGCAGGGCATAGAGGCGCTTATCGGCAGGAGCCAAATCGATGCTCTGGGCAGCAATCACCAGACCAATGTCACGAACGGCAGACCGAAAGTCAGCAGACGACATTTCGGCTTGAAATCCCGCGATAGACTCAAGTTTATCAATGGTGCCGCCACTAAACCCAAGAGCACGACCAGACATCTTTGCGACGGGTAATCCCACAGCAGCCACAATTGGTGCCAAAAGCAAACTTGTTTTGTCGCCAATACCTCCGGTAGAGTGTTTATCAACAGTGACAGGTGCCACATCATGCAGGTCGAGTTGGGCACCAGAACGTGCCATAGCGAGCGTGAGATCAGCCGTCTCACGCTCATTCATACCTCGCAACAACACCGCCATCGCCCACGCTGCCATCTGCTCCTCGCTCACACGATTGTGGGTGTAGCCCTCAATGAGCGTATCAATCTCAGCAGTGGTCAGTTCGCCACCATCACGCTTTTTTACAATAATATCTACAGCACGCATACAGATAACCTGACATACTCATTGTGAAAGAACATTACTTTTTACGCCCACGTAAACTCTTGATGGCAAGTGGCAAGCGCGGTAAGAGATCGCTTGCAATTGCCCCGGCACTGCCCATTTCTTCACGTACCAATTGCCCTGCAGCACTATGCAGATAGACACCAAGCACTGCCGCATCAAAGAGTTTCACGCCCTGTGCTAACAAGCCGACTATCACACCAGCAAGCACATCTCCAGTACCTGCCGTTGCCAATGCCGCATTCCCTTCGCCATTAACCATTGTCTGACCCTCTGGTTCAGCCACAACGGTCGTTGCGCCTTTGAGCACAACAATCTGCCCCCAGCGTTTCGCAGCATCCTCGGCCACCTGCACCGTATCACTGCCAAGCGCTTCCACACCCAATAAGCGTTTCATCTCACCGGGGTGGGGTGTGAGAATACAGCGCCCCCGTGGAAGTCGCTCAGACCAGCCTTCCAACTTGCTCAGTACATTCAGCGCATCGGCATCAAGCACTGTCGGTGGCAATTCCATTTGTTTTGCCTCTGTGGACTCTGCCTCAGTAGCAATACGGAAGCCAATCTGTCCCCGTTGCCGTGGTGTTTCAATTCCTAACAACCGCGAAAGAAACTTTTCGGTTTCCTCTTCCTGCCCGATTCCCGGACCAACAAGCAAGGCTTGATAATCTTCCAGATGTTTGAACAACTCACTGGCAGACTCGGCCATTAACACACCACCACCCGCCTCAGGGAGTGGTCGCCACGTCATTTCGGGCAAGCGGCCAGGGCCACCCAATACACTACGGCCTGCTGCCAGAGTCACTAGTCCCGCACCAACCCGTGCAGCACCTGCTGTTGCCAGGCTTGCAGCCCCTGGATAAAGTACCGACCCGGCGACGATCATCGCTTTACCAAAAGTACCTTTATGCGAATCATCAGGGCGAGCTGGTAATAATTTGCGTGCTCGTTCTACACTGATTGTTTCGCTCATAACTCCCTCCAGTTGTGCTGATGCTAAACCTATATCTACTACATGCAATGCTCCGGCGTAATCACGCGCCGGATGTTGCAACAAACCTCGTTTCACCAGTCCTGTAGCTGCCGTGGCATCTGCGTGGATGGCACAACCCAGAACCACACCATTGTCAGAGTCGATGCCTGTTGGCACATCAATTGAGAGGACCAGGGGCAGTTGCTTATCCTCCTGATCGGTGGCTCTCTGTTGCATGGCCTCAATAACCGCAAGAATCGTAGCCAGCTCATCGGTGACAGGTCGATTCACACCCATACCCAGTAGCGCATCGATAACCATATCAGCGGAGCCAAGGAGCGTCTGCAATTCACGTTCATCGTGAGCGCTTTCGGCTTCAAACTCAACAATATCACGTTCACGACAAAGCTGCCAATTCCGATCTGTAGCTACATTAGCACGCCGCCATAGGTACAGTGTAACACGTGCACCTGCATCGTGGAGATGTCGTGCAACAACCAGGCCATCACCACCATTATTGCCTGGACCAACCAACACTACAACCGCCCGCCCTTTTGCGATACCAAGTATCTGCGTTGCCACTTGTGCCACACCCCACCCCGCCTGCTCCATTAAACTTAACCATGTCGCACCAGCATCGACTGCAGCTTGTTCCAGTAAGCGCATTTGAGCGGCCGTAACTATTTTCATAAGTTATGAGTCAGTACCTTCATTGAATTTGGATTCATGCGTCGATATTGTACACCATGCCAGAGAGAAAGAAAATGCACACTGCTCACCATCTAAAAAGCGCTGCTCATTTGGTTGAGCAACGCCAGCAGCATACAACACGACCGATGCCCAGATCAGGCACCTTCGGCCAGCCAGAATCCCAACATGCTGGTCATGTCACACAACACCTGTTGCGCCTTACGTACATCACGCTGCTCAGCCACACCTACCAGCACGGCTGTTGCGAGTTCCGCAACCTGAGTCAATGCTTGATGTATCTGCAGATCATCATCTAATGCAGCAAGTATGGCAGTTTGGAAGACAGTCGGATCAAGGATCTCGTGTGCATTGGTTGGGCTTTGTGCCTGCAAGGCCGTCTTTACTCGCTCCACCTTCTCCTTGGATGCGAGCAAGCCTGCATGTTCATAGTAGAAATCTTCGCGATAGGGTGCTGAGAGCAAATACCAGCGCAATGGATCAGCACCGTGGTCTCGCACTACATCGCGAGCAAAAACCATATTACCAAGCGATTTGCTCATCTTCTCACCATCGAGCCACACCAAACCGCAGTGCATCCACACATGCACAAAAGGATGTTTCCCCGTAATCGCCTCTGTCTGGGCTATTTCCGATGGATGATGCGGGAAAATCAAATCGCGACCACCACCATGAATATCGATCTGCTCACCCAGGTATTTGGTGGCCATGGCTGTACATTCGATATGCCAACCAGGTCGTCCTGGCCCCCACGGACTTGGCCACATTGGTTCACCAGGGTTGCCGGTATGCCAGAGTACAAAATCCAATGGGTCATCTTTATCTGGGTCATCAGGATTATTCCCATTCTGGTTGGCGGTGGTCAATAGTTCATCATAACCCATACGAGCCATGGCACCATAATCTGGATCTGTGCTCACCCGAAAATAGACATTGCCATTGCGTACATACCCATGCCCCAACTCAATCAAACGCTCGATAGTTTGGATCATTTGAGGAATAGTTTCAGAAGCTCTGGGGAAATACAACGGTGGAACCATGTTCATTGCACGGCAATCCGCAACGAACTGCTCCAACTCACGTTCTGCCAGCACATCCCAGGCGATATTATCACGTGCTGCACGCTCAAACAGCGGATCATCGACATCAGTGACGTTCTGACAATACTGCACCTCTGCACCACGGTAACGCAGATAGCGCAACAGCGTATCAAAAATCAAAAACGTTCGTGCATGGCCAATATGGGTCGTATCGTAGGGGGTAACACCACAAACATACAGGGTCAACGGACGATCAATTACTATTTCAAACGCTACCGTATCATTACTGCGCGTATCATAGAGCCGCATAAGTTATTGTTTGCTCCTCATTATCTGATGGAATAGATCTTTCATTTTGCATCGTCGGGCGAATCGCCACCAGAGTAATATCATCATGTTGCTCAGCACGTCCCATGAATCCCCGGAGATCTTCCAGAACAGACTCCACCAATGTTTGCACATCTCCGTGTGGCGACGTTGCGATTACAGCTTCTAATCGTTCAAAACCAAACAATTCTTTACGATCGTTATGTGCTTCTACAACACCATCGCTCACTAACAATAATGCATCATTGGGTTGTAGTTCGATAGTATATTCTTCGTAGACAGCACCAGTATATGCACCAACTGGCAAACCGCCCACATCGATAAAATGACTACCCTCACGCGTGATCAACACGGGAGCAATCATGCCTGCATTCGCCACACGTACGGTACCTTGCTGCGGGTCAAATACGGCAAACAACAGGGCTGCATTCATGTGATTGGCACGGAGACGCGGGGCCAGCAATTGGTTCAGTGTGGTCAGGACTTTCGCAGGATGTTCAATCTGCCGCCCCTGTGACTCGACCGTGCTGGATGTGAGTGCCATGAGCAAGGCAGCACCAATCCCTTTGCCAGAAATATCACCAATAGCGATAGCGGCACGCCCTTCTGGCAGCGCGAGAAACGTATAAAAGTCGCCGCCAACCTCATAGGCTGGAATAGACCGTGCATACACATCGATCATGTTGTGCGACCAGGGCACATCATCAGGGAGCAATCCAATCTGGATATCGCGGGCAAGTGCCAGTCCGCGACGTAAACGCTCATTCTGCAGCGCAATTTCAGTCTGCGATTGCTGTACATGATCAGCCATCTGGTTAAATGCCAGTGCCAGATCACCTAATTCATTGTTCGCAGGTGGGCGAATCCGTTGATTGAGTTGACCATCACCTAATGCTCTGGCAGCATTACCAAACAGCTCAAGTGGCAGCACGATCTGGCGAGCCTGGCGAAATGACCATATAAGTGTGCTTGCACCAACTACGATGATAAGGGCCATCAGTATGAGAACGCCACGATAGACATTGGCAAATGCCACGGAGGAAGGCTGTTCGACCACGATAGCCCAGTTGACGGGAGTATTGTTTTGGAGCAAACTAACTGGTGCAATGGCACCTATCACATGTTGGTTACTAATACCAGTATACTCTGCGGTACCTGTCTCGGACTCTAGTAGTCGAGTAAGTTGTGGTTCATTGGTACGCGTGTCATTATTGCCTTCCAATAACACCCTGCCGTCGCTGGAAGAGATCAGGTAAGCTTGACGTTCAGAGTCCATATTTGCGGTCGTCATTCGCAATTCGGTCATGATTCTATCAACACTTATCTCAGCCCAGACTGCACCAGTCACAATACCCTGTTCATTTAACAATGGCTGTGCAATACTAAACGTTTGAAAGTCATTATTGTTTGGCGCAATGCTTGAAAAAGTTACCTGGCCTTCAAGAGCACCCCGTATAGCCGGATCAGCAACACGATTCCGTAGGGTACTTGCTGGCATCACCTGCTGATTAAAGACACGCACAACTTCCTGACCCTGATCATCAACTACAACAACCTGAAAAATATCAGAGTATGTTTGCATTTGTAACGCTACTGCCTGCTGCCCCCAGACTGCAAAATCCACCTCTGTTGTCTGTATACTACCGGTATAGTTTTGTAGGCTGCGAAAAAGCTCCGTGATATAGATAGACGTAGCACGCGCCGCACTATTGGCCAGATTGCTGTGTACTTCATAAATACGGTTTTGTTGGGCGCGAGCGCTGGTACTCAGGAGGATCAAACCAACTAATATTAATGGGGTGGTAGAAGAAAGTACATACGACCAACGAAGTTTTGCCGCAATACTGACTCGTCTATTCCCGCAGCCAAATATGTTAGATTGAAGAAGTGAACGCAAGCTGCGTCGTTTTGGATGGCCCATGCAGAACACCCCACAAGGAGGTCAATAAATGGTCACTTTACACAACATGAATATTTATTATAGCACAAAGGATTACGAACATTTGTACAGATACCACCTCTTTACATACAAGCAAACATGCGTTCAGCTACCAAGTACTCGTAGAGTCTGTTCTGCACATCGATCCCAGGTAAAGTGACTGGCACGTACGAACCCACGATGACGCATAGCTTCCCGCAGTTGAGCATCTTTTGCCAATCGAGTCATTGCCATAGTAATCGCATTGGTATTTGTGGGGTTTACCAATATGGCTGCATCACCAGCAATTTCTGGCAACGCAGAAGTCGTGGAGGTTATTACAGGCGTTCCACATTGCATCGCCTCAAGTATGGGCATTCCAAATCCTTCATAGAGCGAGGGAAAGACAAAGCCGATGGCTCCTTTGAGCAATGGCGTACGATCAGCATCAGCAATGTAGCCGACAAAATACACACGATCAGTAATCCCCAGATCAGCAGCACGCTGCTCAATCGCCTGGGTTAACCATCCGGGCTTACCCGCAATCACCAGACGCAGGGGGGGGGTATCTGACAACGGCATGTTTGCGAACGCATCAATAAGCCGCAGGAGATTTTTGCGTGGTTGAATTGTACCAAGATAGAGAAAATAATCACTATCAATACCGTATCGTTGTCGCACAGCATCAATCGTTGTACCGTCCTCGGTGGCACAAAACTGTGCTGAAACACCATGGTGTATCGTGGTGACCTTGTGCGGCGACACACCGGTAAAACGCACCAAGTCATAACGAGTAGCATCGGAAATCGCAATAAGTTGTGTGGCTATACGTGCACTCCAGATGGTCGATAAACGTAAATAAAGTTGCTGCGATCTCGTATGTGCTGATGGAAAATGCATATATCCTAAATCATGGATAGTTACCACCGTGCGTATATCTCGACGTAATGGTGCACCTAATGGAAGCACATGGGCTGGAATGAACAAAACATCAGGAGTACGCGCGACAAACTCGGTAGATAAACGTACGTGTGTCCACAGGCGCGGAAAGGGGATGCGACGCAACGCAAAATTGGGGCCAAGCGGTGGAAGACTCTCTGGTGTCTGATTACAATATAATGTGTACTGTGAACGTCGATCCTGTCGAGCAATCGCACCAAGCAACTCATATGTGTAATGCTCGGTTCCTGTACGTTTGGCGACTGCGAGACGGCTAATATCAATAGCAATATGGGTCATGGTCTGTCTTATATCTTTCTACATCTATTGTAACGGCCGAGTATACCACCAGTTGACTTTTTGTACTGTATTAATTGATTGCCGAATACACCATTTGAGGGATACATGGTAAACTGGTGCGATATGCGACATATTCAGTCGTGCCAAAAACGTATTATTACAGCTAAATGGACGGTCTCTATGGCTAAAATCGGGCGTAATGATCCATGTTATTGTGGCAGTGGTAAAAAATATAAGCATTGTCACAAACCTATCGACGAAGCAACACAGGCTGAACAACGAAAACTGCGGCAGGTGCAAGACGGGCTGATGTCTAAGATCATTGAACAGGCACAAGGCCAATCACACCAGATACCCGCGGCCCTCGCACGATATTGGAACGGTAAATATACGGCAGATCAACTCAGTAATCTCGATGAGTTGGAGCATCATGGCGCGAGTCGTTTCCTCACGTGGTTTGCCTTTGACTATCCGCTGGACGAAGATCAAACACTGGTAGAGCAACTTGCACATGGGGAGCACGAAGTCGAACTGGACGCTGTTGAGTTAGGGCTCCTGAGCACATGGATCCCCATCCGCTTGCGCCCCTATGTGGTAAAAGATGTCCTGAAGGGGCAGCATTTTCATGTCCGCGATATGCTCGAAGACACCTTGTACGAAGTCGAGGATCACTCTGCCTCACGACATATTGTACCAGGCGAGGTGGTAGTAGTACATCTTGTCCCAGTTGGAACACGTTATCATATTGCAGGAGCTGCAGCACATTTGACAGACGATACCTATGAACCACTAAGCGAATTTGCAGACATGCACCTAAGCGCTTTTAGGCATCGCAATCCTGATACAATCTGGCGTGAGATCCTCAAAGAGCATTCAGAGCTATTCAATCACTTTGTTATGGCATTACCGGTTGATACACCGGACCCATCAATAATCAAAAACTTCCTGCTCAAAACACGTGCTGAACTCCAGGCCACTAATGAAAATGAGTCGCATGATCCGGATCAGCGTTCTGATGAATCCCTTTCTGACGAACGTAAAAGTGCATCATCAGTTAGTACTACAACCACATAAAGTACACGGAATCGGCTAGTAAAACCACACCTTGCCACACAACCTGAGACAAACACCACACAAAGATGGAACACAACCATCTGCTAAATGAAATTGTGAAGAGCCAACGTAACAGTTGTGCCACTTCACACTACCGCTTATCAACGATATGAGCATAATGTGAGCAAGATGGCCTAGACAATCACACCCCATTCATAGTAAAAATGTAGTAACAGTAACGCAATAATCATTGCAAAAACGATTCATTAACAGAGGTAAAGAAACATTTCATACCTTGGGGAGTAAAGAAATCATGCCACATGTGATTGTTGCCGATAGTGATGGTCCTAGCTTACAACACCATGCAGGATTGCTGGAATGTGCACGTTACCATGTCAGTCGCGCCCAAGATGGCCGCAGCGTCATACGTGCTGTGAATAACCAAACGCCTGATCTTATTTTGCTCGAAACACATCTCCCTGATCAAGAGGGATTCGAGATATGTCGTCGTATTCGACGAACCTCTGATGTACCCATTATGTTCTTAAGCAACCGCGCACGTGCTGAGGATCGTGTCATGGGTCTCAAACTAGGGGCCGACGATTATCTCTCCAAGCCCTGTGCACCAGCTGAGTTACTGGCACGTATCAATGCCGTATTGCGACGAGCTGAACGCGCCCGCCAGCCACCGACTACAACTATTAGCAGTGGCCCCTGGACTCTTGATCCTGTGCAACAGAACTGTACAGTTACCAGTGGGAAGGTCGTTGATCTCACCCCACGTGAGGTACACCTCCTCTCATTCTTGATGCGTCGCATTGATCGCGTATGTACAACCAATCAGATTGTACGTCACGTCTGGGGCTATGCAGGCCAACAAGCACGGAGCATTGTCGCAACATCGATCTGGCGGTTGCGGGCCAAACTAGAGGAAGACTCGGACAACCCCAGGCATCTGATTACCATTCGCAATCTGGGGTACAAGTTCGAAGCGTAATGTTCCGATTAGTTCTGTCACTATCTTAACAATTGCGCGTTTGCAACTGGCATCTGCAAACGGTGATATAGCAAAAAGTCCCCGACCATTGGTGGGTATCCCTGCTGACCCACCAACACGAACAGGCTGGAAGCGTGCATGTATGCTTCCAGCCTGTTTTTTGTCATAGGGAAAGTGTAAATCTCCAGATCGAATATATCTATTATACTTAACCACAACCATGCAACCTGATTATGTCTTGGGGCTACCCACGGGCATGTAGTAAAAGGATATCATTATGAGTTTCTCATATGTGGTTACTGGGGGTGGACGTGGTGTTGGTCGTGCCATCGTCGAACGTCTTCTGGACGCACATAATAGTGTGGTGATTGTTGAGTATGATCCGTCTGCTCTGACATGGATTGACAACCACCAAGCAAAATCACGATTATTGTCAGTAATAGGTGATGCTGCTGATGAAGGCATAGCAGAACAGGCTGCTGACCTTGCCAGTACTACTGCACCCTTCACTGGATGGGTGAATAACGCTGCTATCTTTCGTGATGCCTCCATACATACCGCGCCAGTAACAGAGATACTTTCGCTCATATCTCAGAATCTACATCCTGCAGTAGTTGGATGTGCTGTCGCGATACGGCGATTTCTATCAATAGGAAGAGGTGGAGCCATTGTCAACATCTCATCACATCAAGCAAATCGTGCTGTATCTGGTTGTATGCCATATGTAACCGCAAAGGCGGCAACGGAAGGCATGACGCGTGCACTTGCAGTTGAGTATGGCGCACAAGGTATCCGGGTGAACACAGTAGCGCTAGGGTCCATTAGTACTGAGCGATATGAAGCGTATCTTCATCGACAAACACCTGAAGATGCTCAAAGGATCGAACATGAGATGAGCTTCTTACATCCGATAGGTCGTGTTGGTCGTTCGCATGAGGTAGCTGATGCTGTCGCCTATTTGTTATCACCTGAAGCTAGCTACATTACTGGGGTAACATTGCCGGTTGATGGTGGTCGTTCTGTGTTGGGGTATGATCCAGAAGCACACACAACTATATAGCAAATAGTACAAAGCCCAGCGCTTGGATCCAAGCACTGGGCGATGGAGTACCATGCTAGATCACGACACAAAATAACGTTCCAATCGGCTGACGATGGCTGTTGGAATACGACCCGCCACATAGGTGCCCTCAGCTTCGTAGCGTTCCTCATCTACGAGCCCCTGACGATGCCAGAGCGCCAGCAGATCGTTGCGCTGGTAGGGAATAAACGCATGGGCTGCTTGCATACGATTACCCAGCACCCCTTCAATGCGATTGAGCAAAGTCTCCAGCCCCCAGTGATGATGTGCTGAAACCGCAATGTAATCATCAGGAAGACCCAATTCACTGGCCAGATGACCAACTTCGTGTTCATCAACGCCATTCATCAAATCAACCTTGTTGAGCACAGTCAGCATCGGACGCGTGTCAGCACCAAGTTCCTTGAGGGTATCGAGTACTGTCTGGGTGTGCTGAGAAGCATTGGGATGAGTAATATCAAGAACATGTAGCAGTAAATCTGCCTCACAGATTTCCTCAAGCGTCGCCCGAAACGCAGCAACGAGTTGGGTTGGCAACTTCTGGATAAAACCGACCGTATCAGTTAACAAGGCATGCACCCCACTCGGCAACTCAACCTGGCGCGTCGTCGGATCAAGGGTAGCAAAGAGCTGATCTTCCACAAGAACATCGGCGTGCGCCACAGTATTGAGAAGCGTCGACTTGCCCGCATTGGTATAGCCAACTAGCGCGACGATGGGAACACCGCTGTCACGGCGACGTTTGCGATACAACTCACGCTGACGATGCACATTGCCAATCTGTTCCTCAAGTAAGGCAATGCGGCGGCCAATAATTCGTCGGTCGACCTCAAGTTGTGTTTCACCAGGACCACGCAAACCAACTACACCACCCGCTGCACGACCACCAGCCGCCTGTCGTTCGAGGTGAGTCCACTGGCGGCGGAGACGTGGCAACAGATAGCGATACTGTGCCAGTTCAACCTGGATACGTCCCTCGTGAGTACGCGCGTGTGATGCAAAGATATCAAGGATGAGTGCCGTTCGATCCAGCACGGGTGCGCCTAATGCCGTTTCCAGATTACGGGTTTGACCAGGCGTCAGCTCTTCGTCAAACACAACCAGATCATAACGGAGTTCTTCACGCAGTTCCGCAATCTCTTGTACTTTGCCAGGTCCGATAAGGTGTTTGGGAAAGGGTTGTTTGAGGCGTTGATAGGTGCTACCAACAACTTCTAAACCTGTGGTTTCGGCTAAGAGCACCAACTCTGCTAACGAGTCTTCTGCACTCCAGGGGCTGCGATTTCCCGTCAATTCTGAACCAACTAGAAAGGCGCGTTCTCGAGGCGGTTTGCTCTCATACATGCGTTTGCCATCGATACTTTGAGTCACAATCTGTTGTTCGATGATAGTGCTCCTTTCGCTACCAGCTAAAATCAAAACGCCCCGACACCCTGGCCGGAGCATGTTCTATCACTTTATGCTTTTACAAATTTAGCGTAGCAACCATTGCCGACCGTGGAAGACAATTCTTTTGATGTCGTACATATTAATCGGTATTGTAGCATGCTCAGATAGCAGATAGCAAGCTATTTCATGGCCATATTATTGTCTGGATGAAGGTGTGCCTCGATCATCAAACCCCAGCGACTCTGCAACAATATAAAGTGGGCGACGCTTGACTTCGTCGTAGATACGCCCCAGATATTCACCGATAATGCCAAGGAAGATCAGTTGCACACTGCCCAGGAACAACACCGTGGCCAGCGTCGATGCCTGACCAAAGAAGGCCGCTTGTTCCGGCGCAACCTCGCCCGCATTGATCGAGCGGAGCACAATGACCACGAGGAGAAACACCATGCTTAATGCAGCGACGATAAAGCCCAAATAGGTTGCGAGTTGAAGCGGCAGGTAGGAGAAACTCGTAATGCCATCCAGTGCGAATCGAAGCATTTTACCCAGAGGATATTTGGTCTCACCAGCCTTCCGTGCATCTCGTTTGTAGGTTACCCCCGTTTGTTGGAAGCCCACCCACACCGACAAACCCCGCATAAAGCGGTGGTGCTCACGCATGGCTTTCAACGAATCGACAACTTTGCGATCCATCAAACGAAAATCGCCCGTGTCGACCGGAATATCGACGCTGGTAATACAGCGAATAAGGCGGTAGAATAGCGTAGCCGTTGCTTTCTTAAAAGCGGTTTCCCCTTCACGTTCGCCCCGAATGGCATAAACAACCTGAAAGCCTTCACGCCATTTGTCAATCAATTGAGGAATGACTTCCGGCGGGTCCTGCAAATCTGAGTCAATAACGGTTACGGCTTGCCCACGTGCATAATCAATTCCTGCAGTAATCGCAATTTGGTGGCTAAAATTCTTTGAGAAATTGACCACCTTGACTCGTGGTTCTGCTGTGTGGATTTCGCGCATAATCTCAAGCGAGCGATCCCGTGAGCCATCATTAATAAGCACAATCTCAAATGGCTCATCCAGTGGCTCCATAACGGCAATAACACGCTCACAGAACTCCACAATCAGTGCTTCCTCATTGTACACCGGCGCAACGACGGAAAACGTTGGGCGATCTGTCGATTGACTCTCATGATGATATGGGGCAGACATTAGTTCAGCACTCTGCATTGGTTGTCAATGTTCCTTATTGTCTATTAACAAATGTATCCAAAGATATTGAAAAACCACCCTTACAGCACTGACCATCAAAACCGCATTATTGTAGCATACTCCTTCTGCAAGTTTCGCACCAATGAATGACAGAACGGTGATGAACACCTTCTACGGTTATGACGCTTCTGTCAGTTCTGTCATTTCCAGCCAGTTTGGCCCCATTTCCACATCCACTTGGAGCGGGACATTCAAGGTATAAGCCGACTCCATCTTCTCACGCACCAGCGTCACGACGGTATCAATCTCATCATTGGGTGTTTCAAAGATGAGTTCATCATGCACCTGGAGCAACAAGCGTGTACGAAGTTGTTGCTGGCGTAGGGCTTCGTCAACCTGTAGCATTGCAATCTTCATAATGTCGGCGGCAGTTGCTTGAATAGGTGCGTTGATTGCTTCACGTTCGGCGGCCTGACGACGAGGGCCACTACCACGGAGTTCTGGAATGTAGCGACGACGGCCAAACAGCGAGTGGACAAACCCCGCCTGGCGGCCCTCAGCCAGCGTACGGTTGATATAGGCGCGCAGGTTGGGGAACTGAGCAAACAAGGCATCGATCAACCCTTGTGCTTCCGTGCGACTCAAATCCGTACGTTGGGCCAGCCCAAAGCTACTAATGCCATAAATCACACCAAATACCACGGTTTTGGCCAGACGCCGCTGGTTCTTGTTGACCTCCTTGATTGGCGTGTGAAACAATTGTGATGCCGTCGCTGCGTGAATATCCTGTCCTTCCTCAAAGGCTCGTACCAGGTTCGGGTCCTGGGTGATATGTGCAAGCACTCGCAACTCAATCTGCGAATAGTCTGCTGCGATAAACACACATCCAGGCGCTGCAATAAAGCCCCGGCGAATTTCACGACCTTCATCAGTACGCGTAGGGATATTCTGGAGATTAGGGTCGTTGGAACTCAGACGACCCGTTGAGGCACCAATCTGATTGTAGGACGTGTGAACCCGTCCGGTGTTTGGATTCACCAGGGCTGGCAACGCATCGACATAGGTTGATTTGAGTTTAGTCAACTGGCGATGTTGGAGAATTAAATCAATAATGTGATGTTTGTCCTGCATGCCTTCCAGCACCGACGCAGTAAGTGAGTACTGGCCGGTTTTAGTTTTCTCTAAGCCTGCCGTTGGTAAACCCAGTTTAGTAAACAACACCTGGCTAAGTTGCTGGCCAGAGTTGATATTGAACGGACCTTGATTGTACCCGTAAATCTCCTGTGCCAGTTCAGCCAGACGGTTGCCTAGACGCTGGCCTAAACCACGCATATAATCCATATCCAAACCGATACCAGCATGCTCCATGCGAACGAGTACTGGCACCAGTGGCATCTCCAGTTTTTGAAAGATCTGTTCGACTTTCTCGAAACCAGCAAGCTGTGGCGTTAGTGCTTCGACCAATCGTAGCGTCATATCGGCATCGGCAGCAGCATAAGCAATAGCACGATCAACCGGCACCTCTGCAAACGTAATCTGTTTTTTGCCTTTGCCGATCAACTCTTCGATACCAGTCATTGGCTCGGACAACTTGAGTTCATAGAATGCCAGATCTTTCAGGCTCTTGCGCTTTTCGAGCAGGGCCGCCGCCAAAATCGTATCAAAAGTCAGACCATGCACTTCGATACCGGCATTAAGCAACATTTCGATATCGAACTTGGCGTTGTGGGCATATTTCGGTTTGTTGGGATCGGCGAAAAACGGGCGCAACGCATTCAGCACCTGTTGGCGCGGAAGCTGTTCACCTTCACGATGACCAAACGGGATATACCACGCCGCACCTGAGCGCACCGCAATGGAAATACCCACCATTTCATTCTCGAACGGTCGCAGACCCGTCCCCTCAGTGTCAAACGCAAAACCAGCGGCTGCAGACAGCTCTGTCACCACCGTTTGGAGTTCCTCATCCGTCTGCACTCCACGATAGTCACCTAAAGCTGCTGGAGCAGATAGCCCCGTAAGGGAAGTCAATGCAGTGGTGTGGCCCGTCTGCGTCTGTGCTGCATCAAACATAGCGAGTTGTTGTGGTCCACTAACTGTTGTCTGGCTAGCTGTGGTGGTGGTCTCCGGGACATCGAACATGCTGGCCTGCTGCGCTTTACCAACCGTAGGTGGCAACTCAACGACTTCCATACCACCACCAGTAACCGGCAGACGCTTCACCAGACTGGCACCAAACTCAAGTTCCTGGAATAGTGCGATCACACTGGCACGATCATAATCGCCGAGCGTGGCAGCCTGAAGATCAAGCGTTACCGGCGCATCACACACAATCGTTGCCAGTTTCTTGCTAAAGAGCGCTGTATCACGCTGGCCAGTCAGTGCTTTCTTGTAACGATTGGGGGCTTCCTCAAGACGATTATATAGGCTTTCGACTGTGCCAAACTGGTTGAGCAAGGCAATCGCCCCGGCCTCACCAATCCCCTTCACACCGGGGATGTTGTCCGATGTATCACCTTTGAGACCACGGAGATCGGTGAGTTGCGACGGCTTGAGACCTTTGTAACGCTCTGAAACCTCAGCTTCACCATACATCGTCGTGGTGGTTTTACGGCCATAAGGATTAGCGAGCAGCGCTTTCACATGTGAGTCGACCAACTGCAACACGTCAGTATCACCCGTCACGATCAACGTATCGACATTTTGCTGAGTGGCCTGGCGCGCTAGTGTGCCGATCACATCATCCGCTTCATATCCTTCTGCAACACAGATCGGAATATTAAAGGCCCGTGTCAGTTGTTGAATGCGTGCCAATTGCGGATGAAATTCCTCGGGTGTCTCGGCGCGACCGGCTTTGTACTCGGCATACAAATCGTCGCGGAAAGTGCGCCCAACATCAAATGTCACAATGACATACTTCGGGTGATGGCTCTCAAGCGCGTTCAAAAGAATGGATAGAAAGCCAAAAACGGCATAGGTTGGCTCACCCGTCGACGCGCGCAAACCAGCGTCCGCAAGCGCATGAAACGCGCGAAACGCGAGAGCGTGGCCATCGATGAGTACCAGTAAGGGATGCTGGTCGGTCATGCTGTTTCCTGTGGTAACAAGGGTAGATTCCGTATTACAGTGCTCACAACTGTCTACCCTTATTATACTCAAGTACGAACATATGAGCAATAGGTAAACGTCAGGCTGTTTTGTGCTGTTAAAAACATCTGTAGCACGATACATACCAGTGGCACAGGCCCACGACCTCTCAAGATATGCTGGGCAGACAAACCGTATGGGTTCACACAAATGCTGAATCACCGATCCTCAGGTGGCAGCCAATCGTGCCCGCGCAAAGCGGCCATGGTAGCATGTACAAAAGGACATGGTATTCCCCAGAAAACTGCTGTAAAGTAGGTCCAGTAGCCATATTAGTGTCATACGAGGTTTAGGGATATGCACGAAACAACTGAAGATATCGCACAATTACAACGCACTCTTGATGCAAGTATCGAACGCGCAGGTACCTTTTTACGCGAAGCTTTTGAAATGCCTAATCGTTCGCTGTCCGCCACACAGATCATTGAGTATTACGATCAGCCACGAACCGTGGCACTTGCTACAGTCACCGTACGCGGCGAACCACGGGTCGCACCAATCTGGTCGATCATGTTTCGTGGGCAGTTCTACATTCCGACGGTTGCTACAGCGATTCGCACTCGTCACCTCGCCCAACGTCCTGGTGTCAGTTTCACGCATTACATTGGTAACGACCTCGCCATCATCGTTCATGGTCAGGCAACGCTCATTCGTGAGAACGATGGGCTATTCACTGAGTTGGAAAACTTGTTACACACACTAAGTGGTCAGCGTGTCTCAGATTGGGGCGAGGGCGTCTACATACAGATCCTTGCCGAAACGATGTACACTTTTCAACGCAATTCAGAAGAAGGATAAAAGGGTGACAGAACAAGCCTTAGTACAAGACCTTACCATCACAACAACAGACGCCTTTCCCCTTGCCGCGACATGCTTTGAGGTTACAGGCAGCGATGTATGGGTACTTATCAATTCGGCTACAGCTGTACCACGTCAGTTCTACCGCCGTTTTGCAAGCTATATCCAGAACCAGGGCTGGTCGGCCCTCACCTACGACTACCGTGGCATTGGTGAGTCACGTCCAGAGTCGTTACGCGGCTTCAAGGCCAAAATGCGCGATTGGGCTCTGTATGATATGACAGGTGTAATCGACTGGGTTGTCCATGAACATCAACCACGCAAATTATTCGTGGTTGGGCACAGCGTTGGTGGACAGGCACTTGGCCTGCTTGAGAATGGCCATCACATCAACGCCGTTGTGTCCGTTTCAGCCCAGAGTGGCTACTGGGGTGTTCAGGCCAAGAGCGAGCGGCAACGCACCCGTCTGATAGTCTCTGTTGCTATGCCAGTTTTGTCACGACTGCTGGGGTATTTTCCCTGGAGCAACCTTGGCGCAGGCGAAGATCTTCCCAAGGGCGTGGCACTGGAGTGGTCACGCTGGTGTCGGCAACGCAATTACTTACTGGATGATACAACACTGCCACTTGAGCGTTACCAACAGTTCAAGGCCCCCATACTCTCATACAGCATCGATGACGATGTTTGGGGAAACAAGCAAGCCGTGGATGAAATGATGCGGGCCTACTCCCAAGTGGAGCGGAGACACATTCGCCCCACTGATTACGGCTTGTCGTCTATCAAGCATATGGGCTTTTTTCGACCGCAATCGCAGATATTATGGAAAGAAGCCCTAACCTGGCTCAAACAAACATAGAAACATCGTACACTGGCAGTTAAAAAAGTACTACAAATGCATCTTCCGTATATAGTACAATGGAGTTAGTCAGGAATCATAAGCTAGCGTATTACAGAACATCTTGGCAAACTACTATGATGACATCCACATCTCACTCCAGAAAGCGGACCCGTTGGAAAGGCAACGTTATTGCCACTGCGTTTATCATTATCATCATTGGTGTAGCGCAGTTTATTGCACCACCAACCTACAATTGGACCCAAAACACGGTCAGTGAACTGGCCGCGCAGGGCTATGAGCACAAGTGGCTGATGCAAATCGGATTTATCGGTTTTGGCCTAATGCTATCGATTACGGCACTTAGTAACCTGCGCTGGCATATATTTGCTTTTCTGCGCGAAATTCCATTAGCCGTCTATGCACTCGGCATTGGTCTCTCGGGCATCTTTTGTACGGCTCCATTTCGTGATGGAGTACTTTTCTCGTCCGCCGAAGCACAACTCCATTCGAACTTTGCGACACTGGCAGGCGCAGCCTTTTCCATCACTCTTACGGCGCATATGTTCACTGATTCGTCTATGCGACGAAAATGGCTCCATCTTATCGCACTCGTATGCACCATCACTATTGCAATCATCTTTGGCATGTCGGAACAAAACATTGGTATTATTCAACGTTCGTTGTATCTGGTTGGCTTTACATGGATTATATTTGTCTATAACTCTGCATTACTGACCGATAAATCATATTCGCAGACACGATACCGTCGTCATCCAAGCACGTGACCATCATACTCACTTAGTTGTCCGTATCTGAGGCTGCGATTTTTGCACGGAAGTCTTGTACTTCGTTCATCGCTTCAGGTAAATTGAAGGATTTTCCATGAACGGTGAGCATCCGTGCATTGAGGCGTGCTGCTAGTTGACTGGTTACCTGTGCTATCACCTCTAGCACAACAGTGGCTCTTCCACAAACTGACGCGATCTGTCCACATGGATACTTCACAGATTAATTTGGGTTGGCGGGCTTTGTAAAGATAGCAGAAAGTGATAAGTTAGAGCGTAGTAGCCACCAACTATCGCTGCTCAACCAACCAGTGATAGCTTGTAATCATCACATCAAAGCATTGGCACAAGGTTACCGGTCTCGCACTCAAATCATTACATGCAACTACCACCAGAGTCATTCACTGGCTCTTCTACGTGCCTCTTGTTCACTTTCTATTCTACTTATGCTGAAGCATATTGACGGCTTCTTCACTCTGTGACAGCCAGTATGGGCTCATTTTTCCTGCATCGCAAAATCAATCAGAATAGGAAAAAACTTGCGAACTCATCAATTTTATCGACTACTTTTATAGTAGCACCTATGGAGTTTGTTGATTTTGAGGTCGCTGCTGATTTTGATTACAATCGTCTTGCATTTTGGACCGAGAAAGCAACGGTGGTGCCAAAAGAACCACCAGTTTCGTACGAGCAAGACGACATAGCTATTTATGCCGGGGTGCCATATCGGTGTCAGATTGCGGTGTGTGCATCTGGATTAGTTCCGCCGGACAATCCCACAGCCTGGCAAAAGCTACCACCCTTCCCAGATGATATGCTTCTGGCACCCGATTCGGCCTATACCGGTATTGGTCTCCTGCCAACTGATGTGCCAGAAACCGTATTTCTACCTTTAATCATCAGGTGAGTTCGAACGTATAAAAGCAGATCGTCTTCCTCAAAATCATAAGACTCACGACATCAACAGCGCGGCTGAAGTTCTTCTTAACCTCTTTAGCCGCCACCCAACAACTTTACCCACCCACGACCACATGCTTATGTTCAAGAATACGCGGGACATCGGGATCGTGAGAGGTCAGAACCACAGAGGGAGACGCAAGTACATAATGACGTAGTTTGGCGACCGATTCCATGGCAGTGGCGGTGTTGAGCACAACATTCGGAACGCCATCAAGGAGCGTTGCTATATTATAGGTCACATCACCAGCCAACACATAGCGAACATCTTCAGTATGGACAATGTAGGAAACATGTCCAGGAGAGTGACCAGGAGTTGGAATCGCCACAATACTGCCATCTTCAGTCATTTTTTTGCTGGAGGGGAACACACCCTCAGCCGGATCATCGAATTCGATCAGGTTCGGATTAAACCAATGTGGCCAGTTTTTTTTGATAAAACCGCTACCAGAACCTTTGGGGCTGATTGCAACATTATAATCAGTCTTTGAAGCATAAACGGGTTTACCTGGAAAATGGCCCATACCACCGATATGGTCTGTGTGTAAGTGCGTGAGAAAGATGGCGGTAATTTGGTCCGTGGTAAAGCCAAGTTGTCCAAGTTGCTGGTCGATTTCGTCTTCTCGTAACATATCGAATTGAACCACGGCGCGAAAAACAGCACTGTCAGGCAAATACCCAGATTCATGCACTTTCGCTGTTTCACCAACATCAACAAGGAACAGCCCCACAGGATGTTCTATAAGCCAGCAATAGATAGGAAACCAATGACTCCACTTCTGTGTGAGGAAAATCTGCCATATACGTGATAGATTATGCTTTGCCCCGGTAAGTTGGAACTGCTTAACCCTGACTTTTCCAGTTTGAATGGCGTGGATCTTTACCAATTGACACCTCTGACATGCAATGATACGTAGCATTTCCCAGAGAGATTAAATACAAAAATTGCGTGGTAGCTATCATACCACGTCTGTTATAAGATACACAACGAAGACTTGATTACGTAAAAGCAATCACGCATTTGTGTTGAATACTCAGACGTGTTGCCTCAAATAAGGCCAGCCAGGCAAGATGTTCGCGATAAAATGGTCCTTGTTTATCAATGACCGACTTCACACGACGAATTTCTGCATCACTTAATTCGCCATCTATCAATGTAATTTTGAGTGGACGAGCGGTGACTATCAATTCATCTCGTAAGCGGTAGGATGAACCAATGAACCCACCAGGGATATCATCTCCACTTATTACCTCGGCAAAATCAATCGGTATATAGTACCCTTCTGCATCTGAGTGGCAGAGCAGATGGCTCCGAAACATATACAGCTCATCCTCAACAGCCTGGTCCTTTATTGGATCTTCGCCCTCGGCTACAGGAGTCAGGTCCCCATTTGGGTCTTCTTGAGTGCGTGCATAGATTCGGCGGAGGTGGTGCAGAGGGCTGTAAGAAAAGGAGCAATCCTTTGTACGCCAGTCCAGCAGTGGCAACTGTTCCGGCTCTACATGCGCCGGTAAGCCTGCTTCAGTCAGGTAACGATTGACGATTGTGAGATCCTCACGCACCCATGCAGCGCCCTCTTGGTCATTAATAATAAGATCGGCCAGGATCCCGACAGAAATACTTAAACCCATAGTTGCTCCTTATTTGTTAGGGATACATCTACATGGCTGCCAGTTGACGGTCGAACCACGACTCATACCATGAAGCAATAGCAGACCTTGCGTGCCGTAAGGGCAATAAAACACATGCTGTTGGTTTTCGTTGCCACAAGCATTACCCAAGAGATAAACTAAATTTTGCACCCATTACGACTCACTCCGCAATTAGCAAACCACGATCGGCAATGTCTATAGCTTCCCAGTATACCGCGCTGAAATTCCGATCCGCCCGACTCAGATGTCTGCGAAACATCTGATGGGCAAGGAACAGATCATAGAGACCAAGATGCACCCACTCCCATAAAAAGGTCTCAAAGTTGTAGGCGTACATCATACGACCAAAACGCTCCCACAGGTCTTCGCAATAGTGCGCCGAAAGACCATTGTGTTCAAGGGTCACTCGTGTATGCAGTGCGGTCTGTTCATCAAACTCTGTATCGAGAAAAGGCACCAGAATGAGCGACCACACATCAATGCGTTCTACAAGCGGTATATCGTGAGTGTGTGCCACATCTTTGAGAACATCTTTCTGTAGTGCATGAACAAAGAGCACTTCACCTTGATGGGTACGGATCTCGGGCGGTGCACCAGTGGGAATAATCTCCCGAATGTTATGCCATGGTAACAGGCCATCAGGGAAAACTGAGGCTGGTTTGAATGGGTACCTTTGAAACTGGATGCCTTCAGGCGTTATAGTGATTGGCTGCATTGATACTATCTCTTGTGTGACCCACCTTGCTTTACTTGGTGAGTCGTCGAAAACAAAATCGACACATATCACCACTATAACCGAGAGTTGTTGGTAGTTCAAATGAGAACCCATGTTTAGCAGGTTCGATAGCACTCGTCCACATCCAATCCCACTCACACAAGATCTGCATGAGTTCAGGAGACTTGTTTACCACCATAAATCATGATAAAAACAGCGTTTCACATGCAAAATATAGGCTTGTTGGTCATCCTGATGTCGTTCGAAAGTAAAGCTTTGGCCAAAAAAACCACTTTCACGTTGCTTAGATGCGTCAACCAACCCTGCCATCGGATCAGAAGCATCATCAAGGATCCGTTTGTGCTCTCGTGAATGACTTTGCGTGAAGGTTCTATCGTTGCCACCTTCAACAATGCCAATGCCTCTCCCTCAGCCATGATATCTGAAAGAATGCGGTAACTCGCCAGCAACAGACACATCAAGTACAGATGAAATGTACTTGCCTCATCTATAACCCAGTTTGCATATTGCTGCTCAAGTTGCTTTTGACTAATGCGAATGGTTTGATCGATTTCCTGAGCCAACTGACTTCCATGATGTTGTGTCACATGTTGGTGAGTGAATAATATCATAAATACTCTGTAAGATTGTCTGATGGACATCATCCCTAACCCACTGACTTTGTTCTTCCATGAAATGCTCCTGTAACATTTTGCGTTAGTGCAAACCATTGATAGAACAAAGTGTAGCGACCCGTCTCTATCTTGTATTGAATAAATCGGACATTTTGGTTGACTCAGCTAGCTGGTTAGGTACGCAGTTTATTGTGAAGATGCAAGATAAGCAGTTGGTGTGCATCCTGCAAATTCATGAAACTCACAGATGAAGTGAGATTGGTCACTATATCCACAGGCAAGTGCGATGCCAGCCCAATCTATAACACTATGACCTGAAAACTGAATCAACCCTAAAGCTTTTTCAAATCGACTAATCCGTCGAGATAAACCTGGACTCAGACCAACAAAGCTGTTTATCTTGCGCTGAAGTTGCCGTGGGCTATAACCAAATTCACAAGCAATTTGTGAAACTGTTGCAGGACACATCGATTGTAGACAGATAATCGCTTGTGGTGTACTGTGATGTGTATGATCGTTTTGCTTGATGTAGCGAAACAACGCCTGTTCAAAGATTTGCATGTGAACCGCATGGAACATATTCGCTGCTATACTTTCCATAATAACAGGGGCCACATCTTCAAGAACGTTATCTAATTCAATAATCTGATTCGTCATCTCACAAGCCGGGATATTAAAGAGCGTGTGCAAAGCACCCAGGCGTAATTTCGCCGCGAATCCAGTATGCCTGAACTCGCTCTTGAACAAAGTTGGTTCGGTTGTCTGCCCTATAACCACAGCTATATCAGCTGAACATTTGATAAAACCCGATGTAGTGGAGGGGAATTGAATATTCCACCGATCTTGTGTAAGACCAGAGGCGTTTAGGCATAGATATAAAGATGGTATTTCTCAACCGTTTTCAGAAATTCATCGTCAACTGATTATGTCCATAGTATTGATCTTTATGAAATAAAATACATTGCTACAAAGAGCCAAATATAACAAACCAACATGCATATAGCCGCAATATATCGAAAGGACTAGATGGACATAATAGTAAAAAGAAGGGTACCCATTACGGATACCAATGCTTGGAGCATGGCCTGATACTGTGTTTGAGTTGCTTCAAAAGAGTTTGTATTGAACAAAGTATCGCTGAGGAACGACCGAGTCAGGTTATGTATTACCTCATATAATGCCTGTGGATCGCCGCTGCCCAACATACTCTGCAATGGGCCAAAGCGTGGTTGTATCCACAAAGCCATGTCGGTAAAACTCGCATGACCACTCCCCAGCACTTGAAACCAGTATGCCGATGCGCCATTATTCTGAGTATGCTGCACCACATCGCTCACTTCGTCGATATAAAGCTGGGCCACTTGAGCCGAAGCTGAGTTGGTTGGGTCCGTCTCATCAAGGTTAAGGAAGGTATGCTGGCTCAGATGGAGATATGGAACCTGTACACCCGTGTGGCGTGCCTCGGCAAACGGGTTGCCATCGAGATTGCCCAGAACCCGACAATGCTGGTGTAACGCACAGTATTCAGTCATAACACCGCCACCAAGTGAATATCCGACCGCACCCAGAGCATCGGTATCCAAGCGCCCCTTAAAGAGTTCATCCTGTGCATTAAGATGAGCGAGGTGTGCCACAGTTATCTCGACATCACGCACCCGATCCGGAAATACCGCACGTGCCAAGGCTTCCAGCGTGGCTTGTGGTGCTTCCGCCAACTCCGCCATGTCGACATCATATGCATTTATTGGCTTGGGATGATCAACAGAAACCACCACAAAGCCATGGCTAGCCAGATCTGAGAAGAGAAAAGTATTGTCTTCGGCAAAACTATCGGCCCCTTGTGAATAGACAATTATGGGATACTTTGCAGATCCGTCACTCAACGCTGGGTTTTGGAAAGTCTGCGTATCTCGTCCACGCAAATGGCTAAAAAGTACCGGAGATACACCCAGAATACCACGATCCAAATCGGCAATATACGGTTGAGAAGCAGCTTGCTCAACTGCCATTGCAGGATACCAGACTTTGAGACCAATATCACTCCCATCTGCATCAGAAACCTGCCGATCTGTCACACCAACAGCGTAGTCACCCGTGAGTTTGGGTATCTGAAAGTCGGGAAATGTATAGGTGAATAGAAGCACCAGTACAGTCAGTGTTATCGTTGCACTGAGATTTATCACGGTTCGAGAGAGCAGCGCAGGATTTGTGCATATTACGATTGTGGCTACAATGCATAAGACATATACAGAGATAAGCTGCCATCGCAAGCCTTCCCAGAGCACCAATCCCACTAACAGCCCAATAGGAATAAGCCCCCACCGTGGATTGATCTGACCAAAGGTGAAGAGTGAGAAGATCAACGGTATCATTAGTAAAATAAGATATTTTATGAACATATATGCCTCGACTAATTGTAGAATTCCTGACAACAGTAGTAATCACATCACAACCGTACGCAGTATATAGGGAGACCTACTTAAAATGGAAGCGCTAAACTCAACTAGCCCACTCATCATCGACAATCCTAACGTCGCAGCATTTTTACTCGGCGCAAAAACACAACAGTCTCTGATCCTGTTTGTGGGTCAAGAACGAAGTGTATCAAACGCCGCAGCAGAACTCGGCATCAGTATGAGTGCCTTGCTTTATCGTGTTAATCAGTTGCTTGGCTATGGGCTACTCAAAGTTGTCCGTGAAGAAGCACGTGGCGGAAGAGCCATCAAATTCTATACAAGCACAGCTACGAGTTTCTTTGTCCCATTTCGTGTGGCACAGGTCGATACGATTGATGAGTATCTGGGCAGTATGAAACTCTATCATGAAAAACTCTTTACCACCAATGTGGTCGAGGTACTGCAAGAGTTCGACGACGACTGGGGCATGAATGTATTTATTGATGAGCAGGGACAGGTGCAAACACTCGGTGCGCTGCGTCCCGGCAAAATTATGCAGCCAGATGGGGTTGACTTCGTAATAATGGACTTTTATTGTCCCTTATACCTCGATGAAGATGAGGCGCGAACATTCCAACAAGAAATTGCACAGACTGTTGAGAAATATGCTCACAAGTGAGAGGGAAAGCGATATCTGTGCCACATCGGGATGAAGCCGATCACGAAGGAGCCGTTTTAAGAGGGGAGGTTAGCGAGGTAGTGCAAGCGAATCACCAACTACACATTAAAATCTTTAAGGGGAAGGCTATCTCTGATCTCTCATAAACACGTAACTACCATACGAACATTACTTACCTTCGCTGCTTTGCGAGCAATGCTAGTCAGTTAACAGATCACGCAACTCCGGTATGTGCAAGACCTGCGGATTTTGGAGACGTTCAGGGGTCTGGCTGATACCAACGCACCGCGTCCACGCACATGAGCGATGGTTAAGCAAAGGACCGTTTGTTTGACGGGCGCACCCATTGCACAAGATTGCAGAATCTCTTGTTTATGGTACAACCATCCAGTTACTCCATCACCGTGCAGCATCCTCTGCTTCCCGTATCATTGCGCCCCATATCTTGCACTAACCGAAGATCAATTGACACCGTGTTTGCTATTTGAGAAGGTAGTGTACCGGGCAGTAGCTGCTTATGTTTCCCCTAAAAAAGATATGGTCTCGGACGAATGAACAACCAGTAGTTGGCGAACATAGCACTGGAATAGAAAATGGCAGTCGCTACAAATAGTGGTGTAAAGCCATAATGCTCCTGCACCCATGTGCTCACCAATGGTGCAATCAAATACCCCGCTGTATAAGCTCCGTTCACCAGCCCGATCACAATTGGCCGCAGGGCTTCGTCGGTGCGCTCCATAGCAAACGCATCGTAGAGTGGCGAGGCCATGTTGAAGAGTGACGCACGTATCAATGCCGCCCCAAAGACAATCGCCAGCACTGGTGTAAAACCCATTGTAAGTAAAAATGGAATAGAGAGGGCCTGGATCAGGGCAATTGTTTGGATCTTGCCGATGCGAATCGAGATGATTGGTCCCATTAAGGCAGCCATACCTGTGGCAATACTCAGTGTCGCAAAAATAATCCCTAGTAACTCGTCTCCAACGCCAAAGCGTTCCCTGAAGAAGAGGTTGAGATAACGGATGGTCAATGCTGCACCACACGAAATGAGGAAGGGCGAGATGAGCAGTTGCAGGACTGGCCACGGACGCTGTACCACGCCACGATAGGGTGCGGGGATGGCCTCGATCAAAGGGACAGAACGTAATGAGCGTAGGTATGCGACCAGCGACTGCCAGTAACCTCTGATGTGCCCAATCATCTCTGACCACGACCAGCGTGACTCTGTGTCTGATGTGACAGAAGTTGGTCTGTTGGGAGGCGCTTCTTTGATAAGCAATAGCGGCACAAGTGCAACGAGAAGGCCAACTCCGGCGACCACAAAAGTCGTGCGATACGCCAGCGCACTTTGGGCATCAACATCAAGCCAGCGTGCGAAGATACCCGGTAGTGGCCCAGCCAGGAAACTACCTAGCCCAGCAACGCCAATGTTGATAGCGGCACTCGCGCTAAACAAATGATCGCGTGACTCCGGATCGCTGTAGCGCATCATAAAGGGCGCTGCACTGACTTGAAAGAGCACGCCTCCCATGCCGGTCAGACTCACGGCGAAGAGCAAAGGGATGGCAGATGGCCAGAAGGCGTAGATAAACACACTGGTTGCTTGAATGATAGCATTGGTCATCATGGCCTGCCGCAAACCAATCCGGGTGACAAGCCACCACAACGGCAAACTCAGGCTGGCGGCGACCAGGATAGCGAGGGAGTCGAGTTGGCCCAGAAAGGTACGAGGATACCCCATCGCGTCGATGGTCAGGTTAAAGAACAGGGCTGAGATGGCCAGATTGCCCGTGAGCAGGGCCGCGTGGAGGAGATAGAGCAGCGCTGGATTGCTCAAATACCGCCAGCGCTGTGTGTAATCGGTCAAGTATCCAATGATACCTTGTTTGATTTGCTTAGGCGTGTCAGGTGACGATGGATCGGTCATGGATTATTGGTTGGTGGCACGATGGCCAGCCCATCAAACGATTGTGCACCCCACGATGCGAGAAAGGTTTCCCAGTCAACTTCGTATTCGTAGGGTCGCTGCAGGTTAGAACTGGTTGGACCAAGGACATCACGAATGACGACGCTCTCGGCGTTAAAGCCCATCACCACTACTGCGTGGTCGTTGCCGAGTACGGTGCGGTAGGTGCTGCCATCAGGCGCTTGCCAGATCGCTGGCTGCCAGGGTTTAAAGTCAACGGTGGTCTTCATCCAGACGAGTGAACCGGCGCGGAGTGCGTTTTCAACTCCCGCACGATCACGAACTGGCTGGGCGGTGAGGCCATACTGCTCAAAGATCTGGCTCATCGCGGTGCCGGTGGATCGAGCCAGGAAGTTGGATGTATAATCACCAGCAAAGACCGTGCCAATGTCTCCGCCGTGAATAATACGCCCCTCACTTGTTTCTTCTCCAATGTACGGTTCAATGCTTTGATCAAGGGGCATTGCAGCAATAAGATCATCGACGCTGACCTCCAGACCATACGTTTGCATAATGACCCATGCAGCATCAAACTCACACGAGTACTGGTATGCCTGACTATCTTTGGTTGCTGAGGGAATGTAGGCATCGTACACCCGTCCGTTCACGGTTACCGGGCCCACGGTTGGAGTGGGTGGCCATGCCGTTGGTACTGCTGTTGGCATTACTTCGTCTTGCGTGGTGGGTACGACCAACGCGGTTGGAGTGGGTGGCCGTGCGGTTGGTACTGCTGTTGGTACGGTCGCTGGTGCCACCAGTGCAATTGGCGTGATTGGTGCGGGTGGTTCTGGCCGCACAATCGCTCGCACTTGATTACGGACACCTGGAATAAAGATGCTCAGTCCAAAGACTAGGCATAATAAGCAGATAACTATCACCAAGCGACGCATGATCTCCTCCTTACGAGGTGCATACTGCTGGTGACCCTGGCGCAGGCGCATGTTTTATGAGTAGGTCGCCAACGTAAGCTGACAAAAAGTAATCTAGAGACGATTTCTTTACACTGGCGGCATTATAGCACGCACATCACCGCACAAGATGATTATTGACCAGTAGATATGCTAATTCTTGTGCTTTTCTCAGACTCGATCACGATTGGACACAGCGGTTGTAAGACAGCGAGAGACACCTTAATCATGCTATAATACATGCTTTACAAAGACCTATAACATATAACTGGAGTATACCGATGAGAGAACAGCAGCTTATGGAAGCATCGACTGTTACGCTGCAAAGCGGTCGCATCGTCTCCATTCGTCCTCTTCAAGAGAGTGATCATGAGGCATTTCTTGCTTTTGGTGGTATGTTGCCCGAAGACGATTGGCTCTATCTCGAACAAGATCTTCGTAGTCCTGAGATTGTAACGCGTCTGGTGAATGCGTCGGTAGCAGAAAACTGGCGTCAATTTGTGGCGCTGTCAGATGGTGTGATTGTGGGATATTGTGCCATCCAACGTCTTCCTGGATGGTCTGATCACGTAGGCGATATTTATCTGGTGGTGCGGAAAGACTGGCGTCGCAGCGGTCTTGGAAGCATACTCGCACGGAATATCTTCGCTGTTGCGCGCGAGTTGAATGTTACGAAATTGGTTGTGGAAATGCTTGGCGATCATAATGATGGGAGAGCGATCTTTAAGCGTCTTGGTTTTCGGGTAGAGGGGACGTTGAGCGACCATGCGCGCGATCGCCATGGTCGCCACCATGACATGTTAATACTTGCCTATCATGTGCCTGAAATTCCAGCAAAAGAAGAGTAGTAGGTCATTACACACCGGATTAGTAGTAATGAGAAGTTGACCTCTGCTTAAAAAAGCTTATAATATCAGATTAAATCTTCCCCTCTTTAGGATAGTGGAAACCAATATGAAACAGGTGCGACAAGACATGTAACAACTACAAAGTGTGTGGCAGTTTTTGTGATACCTGGTGCTGTCATGCACACGTTTTTGACAACGTCGCTCTGTCAAGGAGGATATGATGACGTTTAGACCGGAAAAAATTCATACTGTCGGCATTTTTGGACACGGTGGCTGTGGAAAAACCACACTCACCGAAGCGCTGCTCATGACCGCAAAAGCTATTTCGCGGGCTGGTCGGGTTGAAGATGGCAACACAGTTAGTGATTTTGACCCTGACGAACAAAAGCGCCAAATGTCCATCAATCTTGCAGTGGCCCCACTTGAATGGAATGATGACCACATCAACCTGATAGATGCCCCTGGCTACGCCGACTTTATCAGTGAAGTGGCTGCAGCAATGCGTGTCGTCGACGGTGCAATTATCGTGATGGATGCAGCAGGTGGCGTTGAGGTGGGTACAGAGACAGCGTGGGAAGCTGCCGTAACCGCAAAAGTCCCCCGTATTATTTTTGTCAATAAACTTGATCGTGAAAATGCCAACTTCTTCCGCACAGTTGAACAGGCGCAGGAAATGTTGGATGAGGCGATCATCCCTATGCAAATCCCCATCGGCTCACAGCGTGACTTCAAAGGGATTATCTCGCTCCGTCGGCAGCGGGCCTGGCTTATTTCCGACAAACATGATGGCTCCTTTGTTGAAGCAGATACTCCCCCCGAATTGGAAGGCATGGAGAAAGAATGGCGTGAAAAACTGATTGACAAGATTGCGGCCACCAATGATGACTTGATTGAAAAATATCTTGAGGGTGGTGCCGATGCACTTACGTCTGAAGAGTTGCAACGTGGCCTACGCGCTGGTATTGCCAATGGTACGATTGTACCCGTCTTTTGTGGTGCTGCCGATCAATATGCAGGAACGGCTCAACTCCTTGATGGTATTCTGGATAGCATTCCCTCTGCAGCACGCAAAGTTATTCAAGCAACTGATATCCAAAGTGGGCAAGCTGTTACACTCAAAGCCGAATCAACCGAACCATTGACTGCGCTGGTGTTCAAAACTCTGGCAGATCGGTATGGCAAAATTAGTTTTGTGCGGGTGTTTAGTGGTGTGCTTGAAGCCAACTCAACAATCTATAATCCACGTACTGGCAAAGAAGAACGGATTGGTGCTTTGCACACAATATGTGGGAAAGAGCAAGCAGTAGTAACACAACTTGGCCCCGGTGAGATTGGTGTTGCCAATAAACTTGCTGAAGCACTCTCAAATGATACCCTTTGTGCAGTGAGCCAACAGCTGCAACTGGCACCGATTATCTACCCCAAGACCCAATTTACCGCAACTATTAAGCCAAAAACACGCTCTGATCTGGATAAACTTGGTAGTGTATTGAATCATATCCAGGAAGAAGATCCCTCAATTCACATTGAACGTGATCCAGAGACCGCAGATACGCTCATATCGGGCCTGGGTGAGTCGCATATCCAGATTGTTACCGAACGAATGAAGCGTAAATTCGAGGTCGAAGTCGATATTGAGATGCCGCGTGTACCCTATCGCGAAACCATCCGTGGCAAAGCAGAGGCGCAGTATCGTCATAAGAAGCAATCTGGTGGTGCTGGTCAGTTCGCTGATGTGACTATTCGTATCGAACCACTTCCTCACGATGCAGACCGTGATGATCCCCTTGAATTTGTCAATCGCATTGTTGGTGGTGTGATAGATCGTGCGTTTATTCCTTCCGTTGAAAAGGGAGTACGCGCAGCTATGAAAGAGGGGATTATCTCCGGTAATCCTGTGCTTGACGTACGGGTAGAATTATTTGATGGCAAAATGCATCCAGTTGATAGTAAGGATATTGCTTTCCAGATTGCGGGGCATGAAGCTTTTAAGATCGCAGTACAAAAGGCCAGTCCGATTATTATGGAGCCTGTCTACTCACTTGAAATTAGTGTTCCTGAGCAATACGCAGGTGATATTATGAGTGATATCAATACGCGTAGAGGACGTGTGATGGGGATGATGCCGGATGAGACGGGGCGCATGGTGGTTAGCGCACAGGCTCCTTTGGCCGAAATCCAACGCTATGCAACAGATTTGCGTTCTATCACGCAGGGGCGTGGGCGCTTCTCGATGAGCTTTGATCACTATGAGGATGTTCCTGCACATTTGCTACAGGATTTAATTGCACAAGTACAAGAAGAGCACGCACATCACTGATCCATATTTGGTTGATTCTTGTAGAAAAAGGCACTTAAATAGTGCCTTTTTTTGTAGAATTTATTTTGTTAATAACGATAGATATATGTATGAGATGATATTAAATGCTTATTATTTTGTTTTACAACACAAAATAACTTTAACAAACGTATCTATAGTTAAATATGGGTTTTCGGATTTTTATTGTGAATAACCCATTTGTTTCGATACAATAGCTTTAGTTCGCAGTTTTATTGCAATTTCGTACGAAATGTTGACTAAACATGGAAACACCATTATACTATGCGAGTACTAGATTATATAGTACTTACTTGACTTAGTTTAGCGAGTCTTATCATCTTCTTTGGTCTTTGATGGCCTACATAATACGTTCTACTCTCTTTTAGTACTGGTGGGTTTTTCAATGTCGCACATCACCATTCTTATTGTCGATGATTCACCTAATGTTCGGACATTAATGAGACGCTTGTTGACATCTGTTGGATATCATGTTGTAGAAGCCGCAGATGGATACGAGGCCATTCGGTTTGCACGCCAACATCGTCCCAATGTCATCCTCATGGATCTCGGGTTACCCGGTATGGATGGCTGGGAAGTCACCCGACGCCTTCGCACAGAACCAGCCTTAGAAGACATTCCGATCATCGCCGTAACCGGGTATGATGTATCGACTGTGGCGCAAACTGCACGCCGCGCTGGTTGCCAGAAAGTCCTCTTTAAGCCGTTTAACTTCGACAATCTGCGACGACAGATTGCCGTATTTGCAGATGCCACGGTAACTCCCTCACGCACCTGTAGCTAACTATACTATTGCGCGATGTTAGCATGCGCCTTATAGAATGCGGCAGCATAGCTTCCGCGTGGGAGCATAACTCCCACAACTCTCTATGCGCGAACCTGATAAAACATTAGATATAACCATTGCCTGGACCCCTGTATATGACTAGAGTCAGGAGATAGTATCAGATGTCTGAAGATGTCGACTCTATTGCGTCTTTACAGATGCGTCTGTCGATTTATCGTCGTACGATTGATTTTCTGGAAGAGCAACGGGCTCAATTTGGAACCTTTCTTCCACCATATGTGCGGCATCAACTCGATGAAACGCGTCACGAAATAGCACAAATCAAACATGAACTGTGTGTCCTTGGTCAGGCAGTGGAGGATCGTGTGGGGGACACAGAGCCAGTTCAAACGACACATGTTGATCCTTTCCGACCTGCAACTATAAACCATCAAGCCCTATTACACACGTATCGGCGGATGCTGATTGATCAGGTGCGCTATCTTTCGTTAACTGGTTTAAGCGAGTGGGGTGATCTCGGCTTACAAACCAACGATGTCTATATTGATCGTACGCTACGGCCCTTCAATACAAATAACAGTACGGAGATAGCATTATCTGATGTGATACACACTCCACGTGCTCGTGTGCTCATTGAGGGAGCACTTGGTAGTGGTAAAAGTATGTTTCTGCATCGATTGGTATGCGCCTGCACAGAGGGTATAGACGATCATACAGCACCTGCAAACCTTCAGCAGGATCAGCGTGATCCATTACCCCTTCCAATCCTGATATCGGTGTACGATTTGGTGGCGACGTTACAGAAAAATGAAGCCCCCTCTGGATTATCACCATCACTTGGTCCATCTGCCTTCTGGAGCGCTATTGAAGAGTCTCTTCAACGGAATGATCTGAGTTCACTTATTCCTGTGATTCAGCAATCACTGCAGGATGGGCAGTGTCTGGTACTCATTGACGGGTTGAATGATATAGAACTGCTGCAGGGTGGGAATGTAGTGACAGCAGCTATTGGACGTTTTGTAGCACGGTATCCCGATAATCGCTATGTGATTACGTGTCGCAATCGATCTCGGCTGCCAATGTCCCCACTAGCTAGTTTTATTGCCTATAGCTTTGTTCCGCTTGATGAACAGAGCGTTGATACCATGATTGCACAATGGTATACCTCTATTGCAAAAAGTGTGGGAGTTCCTTCACAGGAAGATCTTGCAGAATGTATCAAGCGATTGCAAGGCCATCTACGTTATAATCCAGAGTTACAAAGCTTTGCAACCACGCCGCTGATTGTGGCATTGTGTGTGCTGATTGATGTCGAGGGCTTCCATTTCCCAAATGGCTGCAGCGTATTGTATGGGCGCTTGCTTGATACCTTACTGGATCGCTGGGATCAATTACGCACAAATGGTGTTGCGCCTACGCTGGCCCAGGCCTTAGGTATCAGTGCGCTGGCAGCACCAAGTCAAAGATTGGCCCTACTTCAACCACTTGGATTGGCTTTTCAATCGCGAATTAGCCAGGATCATGATGAACCAGGTGCCATGCATTATGTTGAAATTGAGCCGTTATTGCGTGAACCGCTGACAAGGGTTTTTGGCATCGACATGCGTCACGCGATTGAACATGTTATTCCACGCATTCTTTCGTGGTGCTGTCTACAGGGAATTCTGGCTGAAGTTGATATTGGTCCGATGTACACCATGCCCGACAGAGCCTTTCGTGAATATCTTGCGGCACGCGCCCTTACCGATCTTGCTGATTTTCCGACACAGGCATATATACGCCGCCGTGACCCACGCTGGCACCGTACTTTGACATTAGCGGTACGAGAATTAGATAATAGTTCAGCAGCTCATAGTGCACGAGAATTTCTCCGGCTTCTACTCGAGTCTCGGCAAGTGACCGATGTTTTATTGGCTACGGAATGTTTGCTGGAACTTGAAACACTTTCTCAGATAAAACAGGGTTTACTGCCGACTATACAGCGTCGATTGGTAGGATTGCTAGGTGATACGACATTCCCAGTTGCACAGCGTATTCAAGCAGGGTTGTTACTCAGTGAACTGGGTGACCCACGCTTAACAAAGCTCCTGCCAGCTATGGCACGTGTCGATGGCGGACCGTTTACTTTTGGAACAGATGAAGGTTATGAAGATGAGGGTCCCGTTCAGCAGGTGCATGTCCCAACATTTGCCATAGCTGTACATCCTGTTACGAATGCAGAATTTGCCCGCTTTCTGGCCGAGGATGTTACCTATCCACGACCGTATTATTGGTATGATCCACGATACAATACGCCTTCGCAACCGGTAGTTGGTGTAACATGGCATGATGCGATGGCCTATTGCAAGTGGCTGAACGTACGATTACACACCACGGGTGCCCTACCAAAAGATATTGTCGTGCGACTCCCAAGTGAGGTTGAATGGGAGAAGGCGGCCAGTTGGAATCCCGGTACGGGGCGTAAGCAGCGTTTTCCATGGGGAGATGATTGGGAGAGCCACTATGCTAATACGCTTGATGATCGGGGTGAGTGGGCAACGACCCCAATCGGCTGCTATCCATCAGGCGTGAGTCCCTATGGTATACACGATATGGTTGGGAATGTGTGGGAATGGACTGCTAGTCTCTACCAAAGTTATCCTGGGGCACCGTTACCATTCTGCGAAGAGGGCAGCTATACCCTGCGCGGATCATCTTGTGCCTCATTGCCTATTCACACACGCTCTACTTACCGTAGTAGATTACCGGCACATTATTGGCGTTATCATCTTGGATTTCGGATCGTCGTCGGGCGTCCTTTGTAAACACCAGCATCTATTTCTCTTTCCCTAGCTAAAGCTAACTGACCATATATCTTTCAATTGCTCAGGGCTGGGCTCCCACAAAGAAATGCGCCTATAAGCCCTATTTCCGCACTAAAAAGTTAAGATGGCCTTGCTAGTGTGCGAAAGCATTCCTATGGCCCACATCAATCTTACTCTATAATGCTGATTCGCAAAAGCGGTACTAAAAGTAGTACAAAATTCTCGTTTGATGAATCAATATAGGTTGGGTTACCAATATGCAAGGTATTTAGGCGTTGCTATAATCGCTGCACATTCCTGACAATTGCTCATAACAAGGAAGATGGCAGATGTACCATGCATTCTTACTAGCTTTCTGTCAATTTGTAGTAGGCTGTGTTTTTGCCGCATCATCTTTTACTAAAGTAAAGGACTTTTCACCGTATCTTAGTTCTGTAGGTACCTTTCGTCTTATACCACAACCGTTTGTTGGTGCTATGTGCTTCTTAATATGTGAGATACTCGTTGTTGTCCTACTTTTTATCTGGCCCACGATTGCTTTCTCCCTTGCAGCCATCCTGTTATTGATATTTTCAGTTGCACTAACAACGGTATTGCTTCGTGGTATTCAAACCTCCTGCAATTGCTTTGGTTCCAGTACCAATCCTATTTCGTATGCCGATCTTGTTCGGAATGCTGGGTTATTGCTCTGTGCTGTTGGAGGTGCATATCTTACTGTTCTTACGTATAATAATACCCCGCTTATTTTTTTGAATGGGGTGTCACAGCCTTGTTTTCCTGCACATTTGCCTTCATCTGGATCCAAATTGGCGAGATTCTGCAGCTTGTGCGTACTGATACCTAAGTGTACTCATTTATACAGGAGGTAAAAGAGGTTATGCTAACTGTCCTTGTGCTAAGTTCAGTGCTACTTTGGATCGTGGTTTTAGTTAATGTGTTATTGACTGTAGCACTCATACGTCGTTTCAACCATTCCATGTCAACTTTTTCTGATGATACCGGTCTTGAAAAAGGGATGTTAGCCCCCCACTTCACGGCTGAAACACTGTCAGGTGAAACGGTTACGTTAGCAGATTATGCACGCAAGATGGTGTCATTTATTTTTATCTCGCCGCATTGTCGCCCCTGTGTAGATAAACTCCCTACACTCAACACTTTAGCATTAAAAGCTAAACAAGCAGGCGTAGATTTGATAGTGGTCAGTACCGATGGTGAGAAGGCCGAAACGGCTGCTCTGGCCGAGAAATATCAGTTACATGTGCCTATGTTATTTGCTCCGCAAGAAGAGAACTCGTTTGCACACGACTACAAAGCTGATGCGACACCTTGCTATTGCATGATTAATCGGGAAGGTCAGGTTGTATCAGCGGGCCTCTTTGAGATGCGCTGGGAGAAGCAACTGGTGAATGTATGGTCCCAGACATCATGATACTTACAACAATGTGTATTCCTTAATCTTGTCGGAGGTACATTGTAGGTGTGCTTGATGAGCCTAATACAGAATTGTGGAGTCAATCCCTGCTGCGTGTGAATGAATACTTTAACAGGAAGGATAAGATTATGCGTCATTTTACTGATACATTGCTTGCCAAAGCAGCAGCCGTGACTCGCCCGTACAGTATGATAACCAAAGGAGCCGACCGATTGCTGAAGGTTGTCGTCCCTACTGACAACGCTTCAGCGGCTTGCCTTACTACATGTTTTTCATGTGTATATGGCAGAAAAAAATGTAGAGAAGTTTGTTGTGGGTGGTTAGGATGCAAGTATAGCACCTATTATAGATCCTGCTAGCATATTCGGATGAGTTCGTTTTAGTATCTATCTTATATCCTTATGTAGTAGGTTTTGACTCCATAAAACTGTATTAGAGTTCTGGAACAATTTTTGTGCTGTTCGGTTTTGTTGTGCCAAACAGGAGTATATAGGATATGTGGCTTTTTTTAGTTGGATCTCCACTAGTAGGTGGTCTCATAGTACTAGGATTGCTACGTTGCTATTTTAGGCTTGTTACTGTCCATGGCGATAGCATGTACCCCACATTTACCAATGGGGATCGTCTGCTATGTAGCATGTTGTGGCCACGTTTATGGCTACAAAAAGGGCGGATTGTTGTAGGCAAACTTGATTTGCAAGCACTTTCTGTGCATACAGATCTCACAGTGGATATGGGGAAAGCTGCTTTGTTACATCCACTGGCAAGATCGATTGTTGACGAATGTGGTGATGAAGAGATTACGTTAGATATCAAATCTGATAAATTTGTCAAGCGTATTATTGGCATGCCTGGAGATACGATCTCTATTCCACTGGAAAGTCTACATCCCTTTATGCAAGCGTTATTACGATCACGTAGCAATGCTGAAGGAAATCTTGTTTGGCAAATCCCCGAAAAACACTGTTTTATTCGTGGGGATGGTCTAGTAAGTACCGATTCGCTGTTACTTGGACCAGTTCCGCTATCATCGATTACAGGTATTGTTATATTACAATTACCATCGCAGCGGCTGGAAGAACAGCAATATTCAGATCAGGTTCCTCTACGTAACGAGTAGCATTCATACCAATATTTTGTATAGATCTATGCGTTCTGATTAAGGAGGCAAAGTATGGATAAGTTCATCAATAATATCATGACCAAATGTGGAGCATATGTCCAACACAATGATGCTTTAATACGCACTACCGATTTTATATTACGTCGTATCGTTATCACGGATGAAGCATCTGCCATCTGTCAAACTGTTTGTGGTTTTTGCAAGAATCGTCGTCGGACCTGTACAGAAGTTTGTTGTGGTTGGTTAGGTTGTAGTGCCAGAAAATACACCCAATTTTGTGTGGGTCCGATCTAGCGTACTACTGTTTATATATCCTGTGTTGTATTGGTATGGATCGCTACTGATGTATGGAACTTATGGCTAGTATCTTTGCATATAGATAATGGAGATATAGCTTTATGTACACTTTTATGACTTCTGTATTCTCAAAGGTTGCTGATTTACCACATCGCTCAGGCATGCTCACACGAGCTGCGGATACCCTGCTCAATCAGATTGTGCCACACAAAGACGCTTCTGCCGTAACCTGTTATTCGTGGCAATACGTCGGATGCTGTGGGACGACGAGCGCGAAATACCGCCGATACTGTATTCCCACGGGACACCAGTATAAATGCGAAGGACGCTGTTTTTTCTAGTATAAGCATTCATATTTGGAGGAAGCCTTATGACCAGAATTACTGACCGATTGTTCGCGAAGATTGCCGATGTGTCTACACAAACAGGTGCATTTGCCAAAGTGGCTGACAACCTTCTGAGCCGCATAGCTCCGAAGGAGACTGCATCAGGGTCTAGCTGTGGTCCATGGCAGTACTATGGATGTTGTGGGCTTTCTGCTGCCCGATACCGCCGCTCGTGTTTCAGTGGCCCCAATGCAACCACCGAATACATGTGTTCAGGACGCTGTTTTTTCTAGTGTGAGCGTTCGTATTTGGAGAAAACCTTATGACTAAATTGACTGACCAATTGTTCACGAAGATTACCGATGTATCTTTTCAAACCAATATACTTTCCAGAGCTGCTGATACTCTTTTAAGCCGCTTGACACCGCAGAAACAGGCCACAGCCGTTGGCTGTACGGCTTGGTCTTACTATGGGTGTTGTAATAATAATAGCAGTGCAAGATACCGAAGAAAGTGTGTTTACGGCGCTGATCACTTTTATGAATACAAATGTGTTGGTAATTGCTTCTTCTAGTTGATACTGCTTGCGATATCTACTGTGGAATGTGTTTTCTCGGATTAATATATGGAGGTATTCTATGACCAAGTTAGCTGATCGCCTGTTTGCAAAGATTGCTGATGTATCCACCCAGGCAGGCCCGTTATCCAAAGTTGCTGATAATCTCCTGAGTCGGGTAGCACCAAGTGAGACCGCATCGGCATATAGCTGTGGTCCATGGCAGTATTACGGATGTTGCGGGCTTTCTGCTGCCCGATATCGCCGCTCGTGTTTCAGTGGTCCCAATGCACGTACTGAGTATAAATGCGAAGGTCGTTGTTTCTTCTAAACGACCAATTGACCGTGTGCAGCAGTTTGTTTTTACACCCTAAGAATATTCTGTACCATTGCCACGTTATGTGGGGTGACGATGAAATCTCGTCGTCATCTCACCTATACATGTTTGAAGTATGCGTACATTCCTGCTGGTTTTTGTTTTGCTGACAACACTACTATTGTGCATTCGTCGCTATCTGTGTGTTATTCACGTGCAGGGACTCAGTATGTCCCCAACACTGCGACATGGCGACCGCGTCGTCGCCGTGTGCCGCTGGCCGAAACGCTGGCTTCGTTGTGGTCAGATCGTCATTGTTGAGCGTGCTGCTGATGTGGTAGCCGAGAGCTTACCACAGGGTGTTGCAATCGAAGATCTTGAGTTAAACACAGAGTTAGTCGTCAAACGTTTGATAGCTCTTCCTTATGACACTATCGTTACTCCGGCACCTGAAGAGGGAGAGTTTTCAACACCAATGACATGGTTAATACCATCCAATCATGGCTTTGTCAAAGGTGATGGTGTGGTAAGTGTTGACTCGGTCCAGTGGGGGCCGATTCCACTTGCGTCAATCAAGGGGGTTGTGGTTGCCAAACTTCCCTATCGCCATGATACCACAACACCTGAACTTGTAACAACTGATAACACCTACTGAGGAGCAGGTTATGCTCGAGAAGCTGCGATCCACACCACGTTTTGCACAATCAATCTGGCAAATGCTCCGGTTAGTTTGGGATGCCAGTCCTCTCGCTTGTGTTGGAACGCTAATGATTACCGCCCTGCAGGGCTTATTACCACTTGCCACTGCCTGGGTTCTCAAATTGTTGCTCGATGGACTCACCCAACGTCTCGCGCTCAATGACACAGTGCTCGATAGTTTTCTTATTGGACTATTGGTATTCCAGGCTGTTATTATGCTGGCAACGACTCTACTTCCTCATGTGAGCCGCTATCTCAGTGCTGAACTCAATCGACGGTTGACGGTACTTATTCAATCAACCGTCTACACCAAAATTAATGGTTTTGAAGGCATTGCCTACTTTGAGAATCCCCAGGTATACGACAAAATTCGTCTGGCTCAACAAGGTGCAGAACAAAGCTCACAACAAACGTTATACATCCTCACTCAATTCGTCCAGAGCGCCATCACCCTATTGAGTTTCATTGGCGTACTATTTGCTTTTAACCTATTTCTGGCAGGATTGGTGCTTGTAGCTGCCTTGCCACAACTGTATGCCCAGATTAAGCTGGGTCAACAGCGCTTTAGTTTGGCATTTGATCTGAGCCCAGACGAACGACGTAAGTTTTATTACAACTACCTTCTGGCAGGGGCACAACCAGCTAAAGAGCTACGTCTTTTTGGTCTTGGGCAGTATTTTCTTGATAAGCTCCTCAATCTGTATCAACGCACACACCACGCGGAACGTCGTCAGGAGCAACGAGCGCTACGGTGGGAAATGAGTTTGGGGGTATTATCGAGTAGCATTGCTGGTCTGGCATTTGTCTTTATTGTCTTGGCAGCGTTGGCAGGTCGCCTCACGATTGGCGACATTATGCTTTATGTGAGTGCGGTTGCCTCCGTGCAGAGTGCGCTTACCGGTGTGGTGATGTCGGTTGCCGAACTGAACGAGAGTGTATTATTTCATTCCTATATGCAAGATTTGTTGCATCTCCCACCGACGTTACCTGTCCAGACCAATCCACAATCGGTCCCAGATCTTGGATCGGCTATCGAACTCCGCAATGTCTCCTTTCGTTATCACGACCAACAACCGTGGATTTTGCGTGATGTTAATCTGACGATTCCTGCCAGCAGTTGTCTTGCATTGGTAGGTCTGAATGGTGCCGGTAAATCAACACTGGTCAAATTATTAACCCGTCTCTATGATCCGGTCGAGGGGCAGATTCTATGGGATGGTGTCGACATTCGTCAGTTTGAACCGACTGAGTTCCGTCAGCGAGTTGGGGCTATTTTCCAGGATTTTATGCGTTATGATCTGACGGTACAAGAGAATATTGGTCTGGGCAATATCGTTAGATTAGATGATCTGTCCTGGATACAGCAGTCAGCCACACAAGCGCATATCCACGATGATATTCTGGAATTGCCACAGGGCTATGCGACAGAATTAACGCTCATGTTTGGTGAGGAACAGTATGGTGTGGATCTCTCTGGCGGACAATGGCAACGGATCGCCACGGCGCGTATGCTAGCCCGCAATGCTGATCTGTTGATTCTGGACGAACCAACGGCGGCACTTGATGCGGAGGCCGAATATGAGACCTATCGTCAATTTGCCCAATTGATGGAACAGCGCACAAGCATTCTGATCTCACATCGCTTTAGCACGGTCCGTATGGCCGATGTTATCGCGGTATTAGAGGGCGGGCGCATCACCGAGTATGGTACTCACGACGCTTTGCTATTAGCTAATCGCACATATGCCAGATTGTATCGAATGCAGGCAGAAAGTTACCAGATCGAGCAAGGTATTGCAGATTCTGGTTGATCGGTGAACACGTTTCAGATGTGACTAATTACCACGACCCAAAGCCAAAACCGATTAAGACACCGATGATAATGGGCTGATGCACCAGATAGATGATCAGCGAATGGCGGCCAAGAAAGCGTAATCCACGGAGGAGTGGGAAGTCGCCAAGGTCGGGGAGAGTGAATGCCCGTTTGCCATAGGGGTAGCATAGCTGACCAGCGGCTACCCCTATAAGTGCCGCCCCAAACCACGGAAGTAATGGATAGTAGTCGACCATAGTGCGCCCTTGTTCAGCCAAACCAAGCCAGATGAGCCACGGGAAATCAACTCTGACCATATTTATATACAGACCAACCATGAATACGCTGATACCATTGGCAAGGTTGACGAGTGGTCTGACGTACACAAAAGGGTAAGCCAGGATGAGGGAGAGGCCAAGCAGATGGAGAATGCCAAAAACTACAAAGCCCTCACCGATAGCAAAATAGGTTGCTACCGTAATCAGCATGCCCAGCCCAAAGATGATAGCACCCCGCTGGAGGTAGGGACGGTATGCCTGCACGTAGGTGGATGGCTGCTTTGTGTCACGTTCATAGCGTAGCACAATTGAAAGGCCCAGTAAGAAGGTAAAGCTCGTGCCAATACCGCGTGCGAAGAGTTGCCATGGCGTCGAAAAGACATTGACATCAGCCACGTTAAAGTATTGCAGATCCCACATAAAGTGAAAGAAGATCATCATTACGACGGCAACACCCCGTAGTGTATCGACTTCCCACAGACGTGCAGCGGCTGGGGTTGATTGATATCGAACAGCTTGTGCTGGTTGCATGTATCTACCTCAAAGTGTATCTATCGGGTTTCCATAAGCATACCATAAGCTAGCGCCTAAGGGTTAGGGCGTATGGGTTAAGGGCGAGAAAGATTAATCTCTTCCTCTGCCCATTACTAATGCTGCACTGCTTACCGCTACACATAGAATATTACACTGCATACTATACTTTCTGCTCCTTTGCGTGCTCTCACCACGGGCGATCTCAATGGGGATGGTTATACTGATATCCTGGTAGGATCTCAGGGCACTTTGGATATATTGTTGAGCTATAAACAATGGTACTTTCCACTCTACGGGATCATATGCCATTCATGGGACCGTCCGTGCAGTAGCAATTGCCGATCTTGATGCTGATAGCCAGGAGGACATGGTCGCACTGGATATGCAACATGGGGAGGCAAATGTGTTCCTGAAACGCTAGTATCGGTTATGACACAAACGGTACCTGGGTCTAGATAGGATCAGGTCGCTATTGCCGAGATAGGGGCCTGATCCAGTATTATTCAAACATTTATGGCAAGGTCTGGAAGGATAAGCACAATGTATCACCGTGTGAACGTACTATGGCAAGGGATTGATGGCTGGATCCGCTGGACGCTTGTAGGGCTGGGAGCACCGATCCTGGCCCTGGCCCTCGTCTATTGGGGCTACTGCTGGCACTGGTGGGGCCGCGATACCCTCGCTCTCCAGTATCTCTTCCAATGTCGGTGTCCCCCCGCCAGTGAAGCCACCCGCTATCCTAACTTCACCGTCCTTGTGTCCGCCTGTGACGGCCCATTTATCCGTGATATGGCCCCTAGTGGACGGTTTTTGTTTATTGAGGCGCAAGGGAACGAAAACCAACTTCGTCACATCGATCTTCAGACTAAACAAGTACACCCACTACCTCTAGATTACTCTACTCGCTATAGTGTGCGTTATATTGATGACCAAAGGCTGTTTATTTACCACGTGGATCGTGTAGAATATAGCGTATTGGATCTTCAGAACGGAAGCCAAACAGTCATTCCATGGATATATGCAGACGCCTATGATCTACAGGTGTACAATCTGTTCCACAGAGCAACAGAGGTCCTCTTTTTTAACAATGAGACACTCGCATTGACAAAAGATTTCCACACAGCTAGAAATGAAAATCTGATTTTGTTAGATACAGGGACTAATGCTCAAGAAGTATTGAGTAACCAACTGGCCATAGCAGACATTGAATACCAGTCGATTACCCCACCCTATCAAACGGGACCTATTTGGGATGCCTACTATTCGCCGGATGGACGCTTCTATGCCCAACACGATGGTATTTATCGTAGTGCGACTAGAGAGCAACTCATTCGGACCAATCTCCCTTTTTTTGATAGCATTGGTGATTACAATCCTGTGGGCTGGATAGCAGAGCAAAGGGGTGTCGTTTACATGGCAGGAACCGCCTGTGTCATTGATAATAGAGATGACTATGCCATACCGTATAACTGGTTTCCTGTACCACAACCCATCTTACTGCTAGAACTTCCCGAGGAGTTCTAGAGCGAATGAGCAGTGCTGGAACGTTAAGTAACGTAACACAGAGACATAGAGCGATAGAGTCAGAAAAGAGCGATTATTTAATTGAACATCTTTGGTTTTTCACTCTTTTCTTTGCTAGCCTCCAGTCTCTAGCCTCTCTTTCTCTAACCCCTATCCATGGTATCATGCGCTCAATACATGCCCACATAACAACTACATCAAAGTGATAGGAACAGTGAAAGACATCAAACTGATTCTTCCCATACGTATTGCGTCCGATATCAAACCACATCTTCAGAACGTACCATTGAATGTCTCGGTTGTTCATCTGGACACGGACGGGATGCCGGATGGTGATATTTCAGATGCCGATGCGATGATTCGCTGGTGGACCCCCAAAGATATGCTGCGACGCGTCCTTAATGAGGCTCCTGTGTTACGCTGGATTCATACGCCCAGCGCAGGCATCGATGGGATCGTGATACCAGAGTTGCTTGAGCGTCCCATCACATTGACAAATGCTGCTGGTGCTCATGCTATACCCATTGCTGAGTTTGTGCTTATGTTTATGTTGCGCCATGTAAAGCGCACACAGGAGTTGTTCGCACTCACGCCGGAGAATGCCTGGGAACAGAGTCGCCATCTGCATCTAAGTGAACTCCATGGCAAAACACTGCTTATTCTTGGGCTGGGTGGCATTGGTCAGGAGATTGCTCGGCGCGCCAGCCCTTTTGGCATGCGGGTGCTCGGGAGTCGTCGTCGCCCACAACCTATGGATGGTGTGGAACAGGTGGTTGGTAAGGATGGTTGGCGCGATCTGCTGCAGGAAGCTGACTATGTGGTGATAGCAACACCACTGACGGAGGCGACTCGTGGCATGGTTGATACTGCAGCCTTTGCACGTATGAAACCGGAAGCATACCTGATTAACATTGCTCGTGGTGAGATCATCGATACGCAGGCATTGCTCGATTCCCTTCACCAAGGACGTATTGCTGGGGCCGCACTCGACGCGTTGCCAGAAGAGCCACTCCCGCCAACACATCCGCTCTGGCAAGCACCAAACGTTTGGATTACCCCACATATCTCGTGGTCGTCGCCGCACATGCGCCAGCGGGTCCTGGTGACTTTTCTGGAGAACCTGCGTCGCTTTGGGTCTAATGAACCGCTGATAAATGTTGTTGATATGGCAGCAGGATACTAAATGCACACAAAGGGTTTTACACCATGACTGTTGCTGAAATCAAAGCACTTACGTTTAATGTTTTTGGAACAGTGGTTGATTATCGTTCGGCCATTATCGCGGAAGGACAGCAGATCAATCAGGCGAAAGGACTTGATGTCGATTGGGCGCGCTTTGCTGATGCGTGGCGTGGGCAGTATGCCCCATCGATGGATAAGGTGATACGTGGCGCGTTGCCATGGACTAATATTGATGGTTTGCATCGTATGATCCTCGATCAGTTGCTGGTTGACTTTGCCATCGATGTTTTCACCGATGAAGAGAAAGCCCATCTTAACTTGGTCTGGCATCGTCTTGCGCCATGGCCTGATGCCATCGAAGGGCTCGTGCGTCTACGCGAGCGTTTTGTCGTGGCGACGCTCTCGAATGGCAACATAGCCTTGCTCACCAAACATGGCCAAGTACAGCCAACTCCCGTGGGATTGTATCCTCTCGGCGGAGTTGGCGCGGCACTACAAACCCGATCCACAGGTGTATTTACTGGCTGCCGAGTTGTTAGGGGTACAACCACACCAGATCTTGATGGTCGCCGCGCATAAGCACGATCTGCGAGCTGCACAACAGGTGGGCTTTAAGGCCGCGTTTGTACTACGTCCATTAGAGTTTGGGCCAGACAATGTTCCTGATCTGACACCCGACCCGGTGTTCGAGATCGTCGCCAACGATTTTATCGATCTGGCCGACCAGCTTTTGGTTTGAGCTTAAATGTGGTGGACGGAGTGCGGCAACCCTGGCGGTTGCCGCTACGGGTGATTGGCATGCCTCTGCTTTCACGTGTTCTCTGTCCCAACACCCCATGCTCCAACGCTGCCTTGCGTCTCTGTGTTAAGGAGGCGTGTGGATAGGGTCGTAGCAACCGCCAGGGTTGCCGCTACGGGTGATTGGCATGCCTCTGCTTTCACATATTCTCTGTCCCAACGCCCCATCGCCCCCACACCCAATCACTCGATCGCTTCTCTGTCCCAACGTTCCATCGCCCCAATCCTCCGCCGCTCCGCTGCTCCTCTATAAATTATACGCCCGCTTCGCCAACCCATACGCACAATCATAGGCCATCGCGTGGGCATCCTCATCATCGATAAAGCCCATCACCACCAGCCCGGCGAGCCAATTGCTACAAGCACGACGCCACACTTCATGCCGTGCGGGAATGCTTGCGAATGCTCGGGTATCGTCGTTAAAGCCCGCCAGATTGTAGAGCCCGGCGGTTTCTGTTACCTGATCAAGATAGCGTTGCATCCCGTTAAAACTATCGTGGAACCACCAGGGTGGCCCGAGCAACACCGCAGGATAATGTCCGGCCAGCGGTGCCAACTCGCGGCTGTAAGTGCTCTCATCGAGGGTAAACAGAATCAGACGAAAGCCCTCCGCGCTCCCATATGCGTTAAGAAGTGGTTGCAAATTACGCGTCCACTCGGTCTGCACCGGAATGTCGGCGCCTTTGTCGGGGCCAAAACGGTTAAAAGCAGTCGTATTATGGTTGCGCCAACTCCCCACATGCAACTGCATCACCAGACCATCATCCACGCTCATGCGGGCCATCTCGATCAGCATATGCCCGGTAAACCGCGTCGCGTCGGTCGCGTCGGCTTGACCATTGAGCGCCCGCGCAAAGATGGCCTCGGCTTCGGCATCGGACAGGCGTGCCGTGTAGGGTGTCACCGCCGCGTGATCGGTCGCAGTAGCACCCATCTTCTTGAAGAATGCCCGCCGCTCCTCCAGCACCTGCACCAGCGTTGCATAACTGGTGATATCGGTCTGTGATCGTTCATTCAGTGCCTGCAGATGGTCATGCCAGTTGGTTGTAGAAAGATTCACGATCGCGTCAGGCCGAAACGTGGGGCGCACCTGTGTCCATCCGTCCTGTTGTAATGCTGAGTGATGCTGCAATGTGTCGGTGGCGGCATCGGTGGTGCAGAGTACTTCGATGTTGAAGCGTTTGAAGAGTGCACGTGGCGAATACTCGGGTTGTTGGAGCACCGTCTCAAGCTGATCATAGATTGTCTGGGCGTTGGCACCGTTCAGCTTCTCGGTGACACCAAAGACGTTGGTTAGTTCATCGGCCAGCCACATGCCGGTGGGTGTTCCACGGAAGAGGTAAAAATGCTCGGCGAATCGCTGCCAGATCTGTCGGTGGTCTTGCTCAACAGGTGTGCCGTCACGCGTTGGTACGCCCAGATCTTCCATCAATACACCCTGGCTGTACAACATCCGAAATACATAGTGATCGGGGATGATAAACAGATCGGCAGGGGTACCAAACTGCGCCTGGGGATCGGACAACAGGGTTGGATCGACATGGCCATGGGGGCAGATAAGTGGCAGATCTTTGATGCTGATATAGAGTTCACGTGCTAGTGCACGCTGCGACGGCTCGGGGCTAAAGCACCGATCCGGTGACAACGACCAGGTGTTTGACATAATATCCTCTCGATTGTATTACGCGTATGTCTATATGGTATGATAGCACATTGCAAAACGTACACTGAGATGTCATGTTGGCCAGCACACTTTTGCCCTCTACCTTGCCTGATGATGGCCCTGCGATACATGTTGAAAGAATATTATGTTGCGACTAACACAAGATCTGCCGAGCTTTCTGGTTTTTTTGCTTGTTCTGCTCCTGGCCGCCTGTAACTCTACACCAATAGTTGAAACGCCCACCCAACCACCAGCACCTACCCCACGACCCTCGCCTGTCCCTACTGAACCACCACCAGTCACCGCACAGCCACAGGTGACGGTCACCCCTGGCGGACTCAGCGTATGGGCGGTGGCGGATGTAGCACATCGCGATGCTTTACAGGAGTTGCTACAGGAAATTGGTGAGCAGGCTGACATTGATCTGGCGATAACCATGAAAAGTGCTGATGCACTCCACGCCGATCTTCAGGCCAATCTGCTGGCCGATGCGCCCCTGCCCGATCTCATCTGGGGAACGCAGGAGGATATGGCGCTTTTACAGCGTGGTGGTGTTATTCAGCCGGCGAACGATGGGATTGATAGCGGTGTGTTTGTGCCGGTGATGGTAGAGGGGGCCACGTTTGAAGGACAGCGCTGGGGCACACCGCTTGCCGCGCAGAACTATCTGGTGCTGTTGTACAACCAGGAGATTGTAGGCACGCCGCCCACAACAACCGATGAACTGATCAGCCGTGCGCGTGAACTCACGACCGATGACCAGTACGGCATTGTAGCGGGATGGGCCGAACCGCTCTGGTTTACGGCATGGCTCAACGGTGCTGGTGGCGCAATCGTTGATGCCAACAACACATTCGTGCTCAACACACCTGAAACGATCAATGCCTTGAATCTGCTCAAAGAACTCCGTACGGCTGGCCCGCCGCCGCCCAACACTTATGAGCAGGGTGTAGCTTTCTTCGCGCAGGGACGGGCTGCTTTCGCCATTGATGGCGACTGGTCGATTGAAGCCTATCAGGAAGACAACGATGATCTTGATCTGGGGATTGCACCGATGCCACTTGTGCCAGGGACAGGACGTATCGCCTCATCACCGTTGACCAGTATCTATCTGATGTACAGCGCCACACTTACAGGTGAACAACTGGCTCAGGCCAACGTACTGGCTCAGGCTTTGACGCAGCCGACTGCACAGTCACGTATTGTGCGTGATTTAGAAGTGCTTCCGGCAGTCAGTGCATCGCTCAGTGATCCGGCGGTGTCGGCCAATCCGCTTACCAGTGCTGCGGCAGGGCAGGTCGAGCAGGCGGTGGTATTGCCAGCGACACAGGAGGTGCGTTGTGGTTGGGAAGGAATGAGTCTGGTGCTGCCTTCAGTGCTCCTCGATGAACGAACACCTGAAGAGGGTGCCCAGCGTATGCAGGAAGCCGCATTGGAGTGTATGGTGCTGGATGTGGAGTAGTGCGATTTGGGAGGTACGTACCCAGAAGCCTAGCTATACCATATAAATATTTAAGGAGTTGTACCCCAACCTTTTTGGCTGCTCAAGGATATTATATATAGCGGGCATGAAATGCAGCCAAAGAGGTCTTAAATGGAAGAAAAAGAAGCTATTAGTTTACTCAAACAAGGCAATATTAATGGTTTGGAAAGCCTGGTACAACAACATCAGTTGCAAGCCGTGCGAGTGGCATATTTGATAACTGGTGATCAGAGTCTTTCCGAGGATATCGTCCAAGACACCTTTCTCCACATTTACCATCGTATCGATCGGTTTGATAGTAATCGCCCCTTTGGCCCATGGTTTATACGAATTGTGATGAATAATGCGATGAAAGTAGCATCGCGTAACAACAAGCAACTTTCACTTTCTCAGAACACGAACGACGATACGTCCAATCTAGGTAATGGGTTGTTCAATAAGTATGTCGATGATCCGGCAGCACTTGTTGAACAGGCAGAGACAAGTGAAGCTGTGTTATTTGCTCTAGATAGATTGTCACCGGCGCAGAGAACCGTCATTGTTCAAAAATACTATCTGGATATGAATGAGACTGAGATGGCTGCTGCGCTTGGATCTGCTCCTGGAACGGTTAAATGGCATCTTCATCATGCACGGAAGCGACTTCGTAGTCTTCTTGTGAGACTCAATCCACAGGGATAAAGTACGTCTTTATTGCTTTGTAAAGCTGTTATATGCGGAGGTGAAATTCATGGAAAAGCACGATATTAAGCAGGTTTTACACGATCACGCCTCGGATAATATAGCGAGTGTTGATCTCTGGCCTAAGATTAAGAACAAACTCTATGTACAGAGGGAAGCAGGTTCTGGTCAAGAAATAAAGCACCGTCGTCTTTCTATCCGGCAAGTAGCTGTAGCCCTTGCAGTTCTCTTTGCCATAAGTGCGACTATGATGAGTACGGTAACGGCCCGCACTGCAGTTGAGCAAGTGATCGAGCGTTTTGGTTTAGTGCTAGTGGGTAATGAGCCTGAGCCTATTGTGCCTGTTGATAGTAGAGATTCGCAGGTACCACAATCGTCAGAAGCTGTTGTCGTTCCCGAGACACATCTTAGTTTGGCTGAAGCTCAACAGCAGGTTCCATTCCCTATACCTCAGCCATCACAGTTGCCAGATGAGGTCGAACTGACACTGGTCAGAGTCGGAGAGACTGCTTCTAGTGATAAGTTTCCTCCTCTAATGAAGATTTCGCTTGTCTATCGGCCAACGGTCGAAATCCCCGATAAAGAAGGAGCCAATATTACTCTTGAAATTGTAGATGGTACAGAAGACCGAGGTGGATATGCATATCCCGCTGCGGAGGCGCAATCAACAATGGTGCATCATCAGCCTGCAATCTATATATCTGGTTCTTGGAGCGGGTTAGGTGATGAAAGCACCTGGGATGACCAGGCTGACTCTGATATTCTAGCATGGCAGGCTAATGGATTTACCTATGTTTTACGTGCCTATAAGATGGGGTTGCAACGAGAGGATATGGTGCATATTGCCGAGTCGTTGAAATGAGGATTTGTGACTAGCCTTCTACGCAGAAGTTAGGAGGTTTGCGCCATAAGGCGTAGACCTCTTTGTTATTATTACAGGGTTATAGGTTCCAGATTGTGTCATCCCAGAATATATATTTTATTACCTAAGGCATTCATCACCTAATAGTTCTTATTACCAAACAGTACCAACAGATCGTCTTAGGTACAAGCAATAAGATATATATCATTACTTGTAAAAGCTCTACTACAAGTCTATTGTCTGCAGTAGAGCTAAAAATGATAGTTCAGATATCTATACAATCATTACATGACATAAGCGATGAGAGAGGAACAAGAGTATGTAGCTTCTATGAGTCTATTCTATAATACTAACCAATTCTTTTAGAGCTCGCGAAAGTATTTGAGGACTTATCCCTGTAAACCCTACGACTGTCTCGTCATCCCATACTTCGACAACCACCCGTCCCAAAAACGTTTGTCCCTCACGCTCGCCAGTTGCGGGTTGGAGTGTCCATCGTAAAGTTTGCAAATCCTCAATCTTAGCGTTTTTGTTGTTGAGAGATTGTAAAGCTATAAGTGTCCGTTTTCGAAGCACTAAACCATTGCCTACTGTTACGATGCATGCATCATTATTCCATATCTCAACAAAAGCCCTTCCAAAGTAGGTCTGATTCTCTATGTTGTGTAGTAATGGAGAACTAGACCAAATACTAGAATTATATCTTGTTGGAATTGAATTCATCTCTGATACTGTCGGTTTGTTTTGCATATACTACTCCTTATTATTATGTTTACAGATTGTAGCCTTGTTAATTGCATGCACCAAGCCCACATCCAAGGCAGCTTGATGACCAGTTACCACCATTACACACCTCTATTTTTATTCGGAAGCACTCTGGCCTGCAGTTACTGCAGCCATCCTCACACCTGCATTGACGATTCCGACAAGTACCCCCATCTTCGCTACAACAAGAAGAGCCTGATATACACTCACCACAAGGGCCAAAACATTCAACACAGCCTTCCTGTGCCATTACCGATCTTACTTCGAACATGTTCATACCAAATAAAGCGCCTCCACCAACAAGGACTCTTCGAAAAAAAGAACGGCGTGATAGCTGTACTGCAGCAGTTTTTGTCAATGCATCGATTCCGGTTAGCTTGGGTTGAGTATTAACCCTCTGTCGTTTCAATAAATTCATACAATTCTCCTTGCTAACTACATATGTACAAGTTCTTTCAATTTACGATAAAAAACAGATAGAATGCTGGTCGGAAAAAATCTATTAAGACGACCAACCAAACACCTGTCTCACTACCTTCATATCATTATCCACAATAACAATAGCTGGTGTGCTGGTAATACCCCAATGCTCTGCGATTTCTTGATTTCGATCAATGAGTACAGGAACACCATGGTTTAAACCTATGTCCTGTGTCAGTTCAACAGTTTGTTGCACATCTCCAACGCTGATCAAAACAACATCGTGAGCTTTTTCCTCAAGAGGATCTAACTGAGCAGTACCATTAACAATTTCTTGGAGAAGGCGACGGCAGGGTCCACAGTTAGGACTAACTATTGGCATCGCCACCTCAGAGCCATGAAACTTTGTTAGTGGCACCTCTCGTCCAGACACGTCGAATAACGTAACGTTAGGCACTTGTTGTTTAGGTTCAAGATCTGTCTCTTTTTCAAATCTTGATACATTCTTGAGCGACTCGTAGAGAACTCCCATATTTCGTAACACACTGAGCAGAACAAAGGCTACGATGAGAAACAGTACCCAAAGCGCAACATAAGAGACTAACCAAATACCTTCCATGAATTGACCTCGCTATTGAGTCATTATGCATGCTTCTGGAGAGAACGCACAAGATTGTGAGTATATACAGCTCTCTCTAGCATCTGAGTTACTACATAACAGAACACTAACAATAGAAAAAGAACTACAACCGAGGTGAGTGACGAGAACAGTGTGATATTTTCTTGCCACCGAAAGAACAGATCCTCTGGTAGCAAAATCATCGGTGATAGCAGGACGCCCAAAAGTGCTAACAATGTTAGAAAAATATTTCTTGAGATCGTCCCCCAACTTACAGTCTCTGAGTCGGAAAGACCATAACAACTACAGGAAATTTGCCTTCCACGTCGAAGATTTACCAAAACTGCAAGGTTAAAGATTAAAAGGAGAAGTATTACAAAAAGATTTGTTATTGGGAGTATAAAACCGACTATAAAACTGATAGAAATTAGAATTTCGACTACAGGTAAAGCTAGAGCAAACACATTCATTACACTATCAGGAAGAATACGATAGTTGATTGCTCCTTCAATAAAGCGATTTAAATTTAATAGTTTGCCTAGTGCAGAGAGCAGAAAGAAAAATCCAAGATATAACTGTAGAACAAAAACTATTATATCGCTTGCATGTATTCCACTCATATTTATAGAATCCTCCGAAAGATGAGAATTATGTTGAAAACGCTAAAATATATACAATAATTTGATTTTTGCTGACTCTATATATGCTCATCCATAAAAACGAGCTATTTTAGGGTATCACATATCATAACCAGAGATTCGTTCTGTCTCTGATAAACTGTTATCATTACTATTTCTAAAATCAAGGATTTCTAGAAGTAATAATAATGGATTTTTGTTCTTTTTCTAGTTACTCTAATAACCTCTTTTAGTACAATTTCCATGTACATTTTGCTAATGAGGTTTCTATACGTATGTGCACTTAAATGAAATACTGGCTTTGAGAAACGCATGTGAACTTTGTGGGCTTTTCGTAAAGTCCTTTAAATGTCTTCATCTAGTTCATCAGGATTGCTGTTGTAGTTGGACAAATGTCCCCAAAAGTAGAGTATGGCTTCACTTCTATGTGTAATTTGGAGTTTTGATAAAATTCTGCTTGTGGCGTTTCTTATGTATTGTGGGGTTGTTGAGCATATTTGCTCTATCTGTTGATTAGTAAGACCTTTTGATATGAGATATAAAAATCTAATCTCAGTGGGTGTGAGAGAACTCTCTCTCCTGTCCCGAGTTACTTGTCTACAAGATAGCAGGTTAAGAGCTTCCACAAGGTCTTTTTCGGCTAGCATTCCTGAAATAACAACCGAAGCACCTTGAAGCTCAAGCATTTCACAGTATTCGAGACACTTATTCAGAGTGATTACAATATAGTGTGATTCTGAATCTTTTTGTGTCTCTAATAGCTGCAAAGCAAAACCAGGTGGTAGATCTACAATGAAACAAAGAAGTGAAGATGAATGATAGTTACCACCTAAGCCAAATAGCTGAGTTTTGACCATATCTCTAATAGGTACAATCTCACAGAGAAGATTGTAGTTCCAAGATTGCTTCTCAAAACCAGACATCCTTGCCCCCTTTTACATAGCCTCCTCAAAAGATTATGGCAGAGATAAATGTTTGGAGGATCTTCTGTAGTTTTTTAAATTTGTAACATGAATTAGTCTCTGATCGAGGTCTTGTGAGGTAAGCCCCCTTTTCTCCGATCAAACTAGCGAGTACTCAAATTTGACTAAAACAAATAAGAAGATCTACAGTGGAGGAATGAAATATGAGGATTATTGATCTTCTTTTTCCTAATATCTCACCAACTGAATGGTACTATAAAGAAATATTTACGTCAAATCAAAGAAAATTGCAAAAAATTTATGAGTATCTGAAACACGGTAACCCACTAAAACTCACGCCGCTGGTCACCCCATTCTTTGCTAATAACCCTGAAATCGGTCCTGAAATCGCTCAGTCCTTCGCGTGGGTAGATGAGATGCTCAAGTGGTAAGTGGTTGGTTTGGTGGAGACCTCAATGGTTTAGTATGTGGGATGCTCCATCATGCGGTAGCCAATACCTGGTTCAGTGATGATGTAGTGGGGTCGATTAGGAGTTGGTTCGATCTTCTGGCGTATCTGCGCGACAAATCCCCGGAGTAGTTGTGTGTCTTTTTGGTAGCCCGCACCCCAGACCTCTTTCAGGATGGCGCTGTGGGTCAGCACGCGCCCCAGGTTGTTGGCCAGCAAACAGATGAGCTTGTACTCGGTTGGTGTCAGGCGGATGGGCTGACCATCGCGGAAGACGCGCCGGGTCGCCATGTCGATCACCAGGCTGCCGGTTCGCACCATCGGGTTGATCTTGCCCCCACGTTCGGCATGGCGTTGCGCCACCCGCAGCCGTGCTAGCAGTTCCCCGGTGCTAAAGGGCTTGGTCAGATAATCATCGGCACCGAGGTCCAGCGCATCGATTTTTTGCTGTTCATCACTGCGTACCGTGAGCACCACGACAGGCGTCTGAGACCATGCGCGTAACTCTTCGAGGACATTGATGCCGTCGATATCAGGCAACCCCAGATCGAGAATAATCAGGTCAGGCTGGTGGTCTGCGGCGGCCACCAGGCCATTGTAGCCTGTCGCAGCAGTAAATACGCGATAGCCACGGGCCTCCAGGCTGGTCTGTAGCAACCGCTGAATTGCCAATCCAACCAGGAGAATACGAAGAATGTGGACCCAATGGCGGACACCTTCCCAACCCTAAAAGAATAGTGACATAACCAGGTGACCGCCCACTCCCACCTACACAAGCACCAGGACGGAAATGGCGCTACAATGGCCCACGAAAACTATAACTACAGCTGTGTACCCACTCCTGTGAAAAATTTTGGCTATGACAGAAAGGCAGCACCGCTATCAACCGATACAAATGATTGACATAGTGTCATGTACTATGTAGTATCAGGCTTAGTAACGGAATAGCTATACTAATGATAATGTTTGATATCAACTGTGAGCGGATCTGTGTCGCTTACCTCATCCAGAATGCCACTTTCGTGTTGGACAATGGAGACGGAAGTGATTAGGACACGCCATCGTGATCTGCAGGGGCGGGAACCAGAGTATACCCAAACGCTGTCAATCGCACATGTGTGAGTTGTCCACGCTGACTCAGTTCGTGCACATACTGAATCAATCCATGCTTTTCGAGTGACACAAACACCGCATCAATCGCTTCCTGATATCAGATGTAATCACGAGTCACTCATAGAGTGGGGTCGCGTGTCCGGCCACCACGCCATAGAGCACCCATCGCCGCACGAACTGCGGCACGATAGCCTCCCCTGGTGGTGTGGAGTGAGCCTCTTGTTCGTCGGTGAGTGTGGCAATAATCTGCATATAGCGCAGTTGTTGATCCGAGATGTCCTGCCAAATGGTGTGCATGTATTCTCCTATGCGCGGATGAGACGTGCCCAGTCTGCAGCCAACAACTGTGTGAAACGATGGGTGAGGGCGATGCCAACTCGCCGACACGTTACCTGTGCGTGTGTATAGTAATTGTGAGCGAGGATGCGCGTTCCCGAGCGTTCTGCCAACCTGCCTAGTGCAATGAAAGTCGCAACCAATCGAGATGATAGGTGGGCTGAGCCATGACCCTAAGGATCTACCTGTCATAAATCTGTAGATTTCGTAGACGATAGGTTTGTGCATGTGTACAAGGCAATCGCATCGGATTATTAAGGGCTTTCGTGCTGCCAATTAATGGCCCCATCGCAACTTCCACCCATATCTGGTACACATGTGATGCTGTTGCAGTGTGCCACGATGTGGAGAGGTGGTAGTTGACGTGATATTGTAGGGGTGCTATAGTGATGCAATACGAATGTTTTAACTTCACTCGCCCAAAACAACACCAACCAGAAGGTAGTTGGCATGATGGTGTATGCCCATCGTCTACACATTGGGGAGTTCGGCAATGCGGAACAATAAACCGCACTGCTGCTGGAGGTCTGATGACCAAAAAACCCACGCAACACTCTGATGATGTAGATGGCATTACCCGATTGGCGGTTGCTGCTACTGTTGGGCTGACCGATCTAGCTGAGGCTTTGCACCATACCGTTACCCGTACGCCGGGGACACGCAGTACACCCACACCTGATACCGTGCAGCAGCTATACGAAAGCATCCGTAACATTACCACTCTAGGGGGCGAGGAAACCAAGGCGCTGTTAGCTCCTCTCCTGACCCTCTTGGGAGAGCCACACCCATCGCTCGAACAAGACACCATACGTGCCGTCCTGAATGGAGTGATGGGTGATTACCTGGCAGCTCATGACAACCCGCTCACGATTCCCATGCAGTTGCGCTACCATAGACAACCGCTTGATCTGTCCCCAACAGCGCTTACTGCAGCGTTCCCACAGGCCCAAAATACTATTCTCTTGCTTGTGCATGGGTTGTGCTTAACGGATCAGCACTGGCAATGGCAGAACCATAATCATGGCGCACTACTGGCGACCGATCTTGGCGCCACCCCTATCTATCTGCACTACAATACAGGACTCCATATCTCGACCAACGGGCATATGTTGGCAAACATGCTTGAGACATTGCATCATAAGTGGCCGGTACCGGTGGAGAACGTGGTCATTATTGGGCATAGCATGGGAGGACTGGTAGCGCGGAGCGCCTGCCACTACGGTGAGTTGGCTGAACATGCGTGGCTGCGTTGCCTCCGTCAGATGATCTCCCTCAGCACACCACACCACGGAGCCCCACTAGAACGATATGCTCGTGAGGTACAGCGCTTACTAGGTGACTATCCCTATACCGCGCCATTGGCACAGCTCGGGACATTGCGGAGTGATGGTATTACTGATCTTGGCTATGGCAATCTGGTGGACGAGGACTGGTCGACACACGATCGTTCCGCACCCATGAGTGATCAACGGCAATCGGTGCTTCTCCCGCATGGCGTGGCATGCTATACCATCGGTGCTACCACAGGCCCCACTGCGGGCGACCTGCGTAATCAACTGTTGGGCGACGGCCTTGTACCCCTCCAGAGTGCGCTTGGCATTCATCAAGAGCCTCAACGAACAATAGCATTTCCAGATGAGCACCAATGGATTGGCTACGAAATGCATCACATGGATGTACTCTATCGGCGTGAGGTCTATACCCAGATGCGCCACTGGTTGGTCGGCCCATAGTGGTAACACCAGAAAACAAGGCGTACCAATGGCTCACTATACAAAGGGGCGTTCCAGTCTACGAACAGGATGATGCAGTTCATCTGCACATGCGATTGATATCCGTGGACGGTAGTCGTATGGCCGCGATACCAACGGATAAGCGTGTGGTGGTACACTGCCATCACTTGTAGTACACGAAAGGGGCTTTCTATCGCCACTCAGCAGACGCTGCGGCGCACAATTAAGCTGCTTACTGACATGTTGTTCACTGATACAGAGACTATCCCAACCCGCGACCAACTACAGCGCATTGTCCGTCTGTGTGGGTCCAATCAAGCGCTTGCCTGGCTGGCCCATGCCCAAGCTGTAGTTGCTGCCGGGACACTGGATGGGGAAGATGTCCACACTCTTGGCACTGTTTTCATACAACTTGTCGCCGATACTCTCCGACAAATGCCCGATCCCTTGCCCTATCGACTCATCTTTGAACTTAGTGTAGGTGCGTCAGCACCTAATCCGCCACCTCCCTGGCCTGAACCAGACCTCTGGGAACAGGTACAGCAGACACAGCCTGGAAAGCTTACGACCGTGCATGTAACATTGATTGGCATTCCTACACAGGTAGTAACTCGCCCCACGTTAACAGTGATACGGCTAGACAATCCCAGCATACCACCCCCGTTACCGTCGGGTGTTCCGGTCCCTAGTACTGTTCCACCGACCACGTATCTGGTAATTGTGGGAGCAGCGCAGTGGCGTCGGGTAGCAGCAACGGTACGCCGTGGTGATGATCCACTCATTATTCACGGTTGGCAGTACTATGATCCCGTACAGCAGGCGATTATGGTATTGACCCTGCAAGTGATGACCCAACAGCAGCAGCAGTCACAGGACCAATTCTATCAACACCTCATCCAACAGCGTGATAAACCTGATAAGCCGTAGGGCTATACCTATGCCTATGGGCATGATGCGTGCATTATCCACCGTGCATCATTGCTGGATACGCTACAAGCTGTACAAAGACGGATGATTATGCAGTCATAACAAAGGGATAGATGACTGACTGCTCTTTACCTTTGGGTTGTGACCCTATCGAGGGACTCTGCTAATAGGTCTCGTAAAATGCTACGTGGCAAACGGGGTATAAAACCGGCTTTTGCATAGATATTGATGCCATCAAGTGATGCCTGCAACACGCTGTATCTTCTATGGAATTGCCTGGATTGCTCAGGAGATAGCGAAACATAGCCATACCAAATCCTTGCTTGCGCCATGCTGCTCTGGTGGCTATGTCGTAGATTCCGACTGTTTCCTCATCGACAAATAGTGAGCCTGCTGATACCACTTCGCCATCATAATAGCCTAGAAAACAGGGCATATGCACCAACTTCGGAAGGGGTAACTCACTAATGCGTTGATAGTATGCACGGACGTAGGTTGCTTCCACTGAGTCGCCAAATAACCTACCCAGTACCGCTCCATATTGCTGAATTGTTTCACTATCTGATGCTTGTACGATAGTAAATTGTGCTGGCATCTCGATCTGTGATGCGATCGTTGCTCCGTCCGCATACATCGCAACGTTCGTCTCGGCATGGACTAAACCTCGTTGTAGCAATTCATTGTGTATCTGAGACTGACGAGTTGATGCCCAGCACCAGAGAGCTATGGGGAGTTGCTTCGCGGAGAAGTAATCGACTCCGTGTATGAGCACTTCGGCACTGATGTAGTTCATCACGCAGGACGACCACATTAAAGGTGTTCGAGGGAAGCCCACAATCGATACGCAGAAACGAACCAAAATCGGCTACTTGCATAGAGGTATACTGCTGTGCAACAAAGGCGGCTTTGGCTATAAAGTTTTGTCGTGTCAGGCTGCGAATGTGCTCGATCATCCTATGTATCCCTTCATCCAGAGAACCATTGTGGATCATCTAACAGATACTGCATCTGCTCGAAACAGCGCCCCGCGTGTAGCCCATCCATTAAACCGTGGTGTGCCTGTACCGGGAGCGGCATCTTCCAGCGACTCTGCTCCTCGAACAGCTTGCCCCACACCAATCGTGGACTTGATTCCACCGGATGCATATGAAGCAGGTGCATTATCCCCTGTAAACGATACCCACGGCATAGATGACATAAACAAGAGATTGTCCTGCGCCGGTTCATCTTCCAGGGTTGGATTCTCGTTGATCCACGTCACTCTGGCGTTGGCATGCTCCACAAATGTGTAAAAATCTTCTGTGTAGGTAAACGCGCAATAACTAGAGAGATCGTCTTTTGCCAGTAATGTGATCGACGGATGCACAACCTCATGCCCTACCACCTGATCATCACGAATATGATAGCGAAACTCTGTGATGTTATTGGCAACATGTGTAAGCATATAGGTTGTTGCGATGGTCAAAGATACTCGTGTCGTTTTGACAGCCTGATAAAAAGTGGTAACATCAACATTACCACACACATTGAAATGCGGATAATCAAAGGCATGAAAGACGTCAAAGTGTTTGCATCGCGGCCACGTATTCAGATTAGTGTAGCGCATCTAGCCCTCTCTGGGTTACAACATGTACCAACGTTTCCGCCTTATTCTACCAGTACTATAACCAAGAGTAGATCAATTCAGAGTACCTATTCTGCGTTGATGATATGTTGACGATCTGTTGATCCTGTTGCTCTATCCTGATCGATGTCTTGAATCGGATGATCGGAACAACCATATCTGAGGAGATATGTCATGAACAAACCACTCAAGTCACGTGTCTGGATTAGCAATGGATGTAACTATCACTTTCCCGAGTTAGAACTCGATGAAGTCAGCAGCAAACCATCAATTGGCGTGTGTTTCTCCGGTGGCGGCACACGGGCCATGTCTGCTGCAATGGGGCAACTCCGTGCGCTTAACCATCTGGAGGTCATTCCCCATGTCCGCTATATCTCATCGGTCTCAGGCGGCTCATGGGCTTCGGTGATTTATACGTACTATCGCGCTGGAGCCAAAAACGATGAGGAGTTGCTCGGCCCAATGACTCCGCCAGAAGAGATTACCGATGCACATCTTCAACAGAGTCTCACACCTTCACGACTCGCATACAACGCAACCACATGGCTTCTGGGCATCATCACAAGTTGGGAGTTTAGTCTTGATTTTGCCTACACCTCGCACGATGTCTGGAACTATGCCGTGGGGCAGACCTACCTGGAGAGTTTTGGGCTATTTAACACCCACACTGCCGCGCAAAGCCCTAAAGATTTGCCATACTTTAGCTATGATGCTCAGGTCGTTGCTGAAATCAGAGATTGCAATCCCTTTCTTGCCAATCACGAATTTCTCATCACCCGTGCAGGGCGACCATTTCTGATCGTCAACTCGTGCGTGCTGTTGCCGGCAGACAATCCCAAACAGGAAGATTTGATCAATTTCGAATACACTCCGTTGACGGTAGGCCGCCCGTTCCTGACCAGATCGAGCACAAATCAGCGTAACTATGGTGGAGGTTTTATCGAACCGTTTGCCTATCGCGGTCACGCGCCTGCCATACAGCCTGATCCAGGTGAATGTTCGCCGGACCATGGGTGTCAGTCTCCATCACGCATTCTGGGCAGTGCTGGTTGGGTCAAGGTTCCCGATCAGGATCGTCCATTCTCACTGACTGAGTCAACCGGCACCAGTAGTTCGGCGTTTGCGGAAGAAGCAATTAGCGAATTTGATATCTCTCGCTTTAACCCGCAGGACTTTTACTGGGCCGTAAATAGTAAAGGCCCGTATACTGGCGCAGAAACGCTCTTTGGTGACGGCGGCCTATTGGAAAATAATGGTATCATCCCACTCATCCAGCGGGGGATACAACTAGCTATTGTGTTTATCAACACCGAAACCAAACTCGACCTGACCTATACGCCCACAGACAACCCGCAAGATCTGGCGAATGATCCCAACGGGCGTTGTGATGTCTACCTGCCAGCGCTGTTTGGCTATTCCAATCCGAACTGGCCCTTTTATTACCCCAACAACCAGGTTTTCCCTGCGAAGGATTTTGCACTGGTGCTGGACCAACTCAAGGGACGCAAACGCAGTGGTGAGCCACTGATCGTCAATAGCCAGCATCAGGTTGTCGAAAATACCCATTGGGGCGTTTCGGCGCGACGTGATCCGATGTGGGTGACCTGGTGTTACCTTGATCGCGTTGCGGAATGGGAAAATCAGCTTTGTGCGCCGATCCAGGCTGCAATCCAGCAAGGTAATCCATCTTCTGGTACAGCGCCCACTGGTCCCTATAAACATTTTCCCAATTACAAAACCATCAATCAAAATTCCTTTGATCTGGTTGCGCTGACACGTGAGCAAATTGTGCTATTAGCTGATCTCACCAGTGCCAGTATCTTGCTGGACGATCAACAAACGATTCAGCAGGCCATGCAGCAAGTGCCAGGCTAATATAACACCATCCCCCTGTTCAGCCGTTGCCTCTGCGAACCATGCCGAGTGAGAAAACCATGTCAGTTTTGACTCATCGTTCGCAGGGGTATTCCCCATTTGCAGAAAGCTCCTATCAACGGTATGATCGTTTCCATCGAACAAAAAACTATCAAAGGAGCACACCAGTGCGTTTTTCAGCGGAAGATCGCCAGTTTCTGCATGGTCTGGCTCAACAACATCGGATCAGTGAAGTGGCTGTGGAGGCGCTGTTTGTCTCTGTTCAACAAGGCAACGGCAGCGCTGCTCAGTTTAACCATCCTGACCTTGGCGGCATGGGGCAATGGATGGCCAGCGGTATGATTATGATCGGGGACTTTTCGAACCATCGTCTTAAGGCCACCGTGGCTCAGGTTTGTAATGATATTGCCGCATATTTACGCCAGCCGCCGCCAGCACATGCCACAGCACCCTCTGAATTTGATACGATGTTCCCATCAACGAAAGGCTGGTGGCCAGAGCAGTTTGGTGCACCAAATGCGAGTGGTTCACAGAACGAGATGCATTACGCCTATTTTGCCCACCTTAAGCGACTCGCCATGCGCCACCAGAGTCGTGTTACACTGTATGACACTGCGGATCACCAGATACAGAGCGTTTCACAACAACAAAGCACCAACCAGTCGTTGGTCTTTCGCAGTCAGCATGGCAGTGTGGCCCTCGAAACACTGATGAAGGTAGGAGAGTATGAGGTATAATGGCAGCACATGATGCGGAGTCGACCCTGCTTACAGTCGACGATTTGCGCTATACCTATGGTGGTAGTCCGGCTATTGATGGTATCTCATTTGTACAGCAAACACAGCAGCTTACCGCACTGGTTGGTCGGAATGGGTCGGTAAATCCACGTTGTTATGCTGCCTGGCGGGCTGGACGCGGGCCAAAGAAGGCATCATCCGATTGCTAGAAAAACCACTTGCCGAGTATCGACACACGAGTCGGCATCTGGTTACGCTGGTACCGGACGCACCACCGTTCTACGATGATCTGAGAGCCTGGCAGCATCTCCAATTTGTGGCATAAGCCCATCGACTTACGGAATGGGAACCCTACGCACCGGAACTGCTCGAGCGGTTTGGATTGTATTCCTGGCGCAATGCTTTTCCTCTGAGCTTTTCACGTGGTATGTGCTACAAACTCGCCCTCTGTCTGGCCTTATTGATCAAACCAAAACTGCTTTTACTCGACGAGCTCTTTGGCCCACTCAATCCTCTCTCTGCCGATAATCTGTGGGATGAACTGGTCCGTATACGCGACGAAGGCATGGGCATTCTGCTCAGTAGCCATCAGCTACCACCGCAGGCAAACCCTGACTATTATCTGGTGTTGGAACTGGGTCGTGTCATCGCGTCTGATCCCCCCGCTGATCTACGCGCAAAGCTGGGTTTAGGAGAAGCTATTTCGCTCGAACAATTGCTCCGCACCACAATAGCAGAAGTGGAGCCGCACGATATCGCATGCTCTCCGACTGCTGTTGTGGTTGCGTTTGCGTCAGTTGCGTGGTTCGGCAACCTACTGGCTTGGTACCCTTGGCTATGATCTGGATGATCACTCACCGATGAATCTTCTGTGATGTGGGCATGGTGTGTGTTTTCAGCCGCTGATATTGGCGCCACACTCACACCCGAACTCCAGCAACAGTTGCTGACATGGCTGCCACGGGCGGTCTTGCTCCGTCTGGTGTTGGTGTCGACGCATACCCTGCGTAACTCACCCTTGAAGTTAATGAATCCCGATACTACCTACATTACCGGTAGCCCGTTTCGCAGTGCCGCAGTAGCGCTGGTTGGTTTTGTGTGGTCGTCGTTTCCGGTGCTGGCTGTCTTTGTATTTGCCGCAACACTGATCGGGATGCGTTGGTGCAACTGGCCGGACCGCCTGTTCTGGCATAGATCGATTGGCGTATGATTGTGGTTGGATTACTGTTGGGCTGGCTGGTATGGAGTGTCGCGTGGGTGCTTGGTCTCATGCGGTTGGCTTTTTCGCGGTTGTACCAGAAACGGCTGGTGTCATTGGCTCCCCTGTTGCTTTTGGTGCCAATCCCGATTATGGCAGATATCCTGAACTGGCCTGGACAGGTGCTTGTCGCGGCAATTCACAATGAGGGATGGCTCTGGCAAGCTGGTGGTCTGGTCCTGCTCAGTAGTCTGGTGGTGGCGCTGGTAGTTGTGGCACAGCGCGTAAGCCTTACCGATGTCAATGATGAAAGTGCGCCGTATGCCCAACTCCAGTCGCTGGGGTTGATGGTGTATGTGGATCCATCGGTAGCCCAACAGTTGCGGCGTCAGTCACAGCAGGCCCAGCGCAAACCCCGGCCACCACTGCCAACAGTGCTGGGTTACGGTATATTCTTCGGGCGTTCGCTCATCAGTTTTGCACGACAGCCAAGTGTGCTGATCCGCTCCCTGGTATTGACAGTGGCGTTGACTCAGTTCGGCGCGTGGCCGATGGTCCAGCAGGCTGGTGTTCTGGCATTGGCCTCATGGCTTTTAGTAATCCTGCTCTTTCCACCACGTGGGTTGCTGTATGTATTCCAACTCAATGTCGAAGAGCCTTTTTTACGGCGGCTCTTGCCCATCAACCAGGTGATATTGCTGCTGGCTGATACTGCACTTCCCCTGCTTTTATTGGCATTGAGTAGTATGGCTGTCTGGTTATTGCTTGATTTTACCTTCTTAACAGCTATCTTTGGGACGCTACTGGCCTTCCTGATGGATACTATTCTGGTATTCTCGCTGGGTGCTGCGCTCGCAGAGGTGCGTGTGGCGTCAATACCTAGGCCATATGTGGGGTTGGGACTTGGCAGTATGGGGAGTATCATGCTCATGAGTCTGTTGACCACCTCACCAATCATTCTCACGATTCACGCGGCGTTGCTGGTGGGGTTGCTCGGACGGCTGATAGCAGATGATAGTGAGGCAACTACAGTGCAGATTAATCTGATACACAGCGTGCAATTGTGGAAGGTGTGTTATGCCAGATACAATGACCATTATGTTTTTTAGTATTGCGGCCACTACACTACTACTTGTTCCCGGTCCAATGGTGCTCTACATTATCGCACGGAGTATCAACCAGGGACGACGCGCTGCTCTGAAGTCTGTTCTAGCGGCTGGTGTCGGAGATTTTGGACACGTTATTGCTGCAACACTGGGACTTTCAGCCATCCTCTTAACATCCGCTCTGGCATTCAATGTGGTTAAGTATGCAGGAGTTGTGTATCTGATCTATCTTGGCATACGCACATTGCTATCGCGGGACGAGCAGGTACAGCCAAATTTTGGCTCTGGACGGCGCTTGACACGCATTCTCTCCCAGGGGGTCATGGTGAGTGCGTTAAACCCCAAGACGGCGCTCTTTTTTCTCGCCTTCTTACCGCAGTTCGTTAATCCAGCTTATGGTTCAGCAACCGTCCAGAACCTGTTTTTGGGTATGCTATTTGTTCTTCTGGGCATCTGTACGAACAACGTCTATGCGTTAATTGCAGATGCAGCGAGGTCATTGTTACCAGGAAATCACATGTTTCGCAAGTTACAACGCTACCTTGCAGGAAGTGTGTATGTGGCGCTTGGTATAACGACTGCACTGGTGGGGGCAGAAAAGAGCCAGTAGTGTTATACGAATACACATTCTCTATTTAGTAGCGATCACGTGGTCCACGCTTACGATTAGGATTGGAGTTACCAGAATTACTACGTTTTCCATATGGGTCACTCATACTACGCCCTTCGCGGAAGGGACTACCCAGGCTATTGCGTTTTGGCTGATTACGGTGCGGATCTTTGGGGTCACGCCCTTCACGGAAGGGACTACCAAAGCTACTCCGTTTTGGCTGGTCACGATGCGGATCTTTGGGGTCACGCCCTTCGCGGAAGGGACTACCAAAGCTACTCCGCTTCGGCTGATTACGATGCGGATCTTTGGGATCACGACCTTCGCGATAGGGACTGCCAAAGCTGCTGCGTTTTGGTTGGTTACGGTGTGGGTCACTCATACTGCGACCTTCGCGATAGGGGCTGCCGAAGCTGCTGCGTTCGTGGTGCACATTGGTGGCCCGAGACCGCCCGCGATTGCTCCCATTGCGCCGCTCGTACGCCTCGTTGACGCGTAGTTCCTGCCCACCAACTTCACGACCATTCAGCTCACTTATGACCGTCGCCATATCATTGCCTTGCATTTCCACAAAGCCATAACCACGTGATATACCAGTATCCTGGTCCGTAATAACACGAGCACTCTGGATTTCACCCAGACCGTCGAAAATCTTTTCTAGCTCCGTGTCACCAACATGTCGGGGAAGATTCCCAACAAAGAGCTTGAATTGCATAAAAACACCCTCCTGACACATGCATTTGGTGCACATGTCAAATACTATATCAATCGACTCAATAGATGGAGTCATCACCAATGTACAAATTTAACCGCCTCGTTACGCAAATGAAGTGGAGTATTACTTTAGATTGTCCCCTCTCCTGCGCCCACAGTAAACACTTAGAAGAAGATTTCGCGAGCACACAGAGAAGTAGAGGTTTCATACATGCCGATCGCGTAGTGTCATATGTGTACGTTTAGTATACCATATATAATACATTTGTGTCTATGTACCATATTAACTCAGCTGGTCTGTGCTAGCATGAAATGGTAGTGTATGTCAAAGGAGGCGTGTATGGAACTTCCTTTTCCAGGAAGGGCCCCCTTTCTTGAGGCTCCCAGCCTATGGTCTGATGTGCATCATAGTCTCACTACTGTAATTTGTCACCAGATTCAAAACCAACTCAACTCTCAGTATGGTGCAGTAATTGAACCATATATGGCTTTTGAGAGATTGGAAATTAGGTCTATACATAATGACACTGCCAATGTCAGAGAAGTTGCCTCTAACGTACTACCAGTTACCGCGACGATGGAGGTTCCTACATGTTACGCTCGTCTGGAGATACGCATGGTTGGCGACGAAGTACTCGTCGTTGCCATCGCACTACTTCCCCTTCGTAATGGGCAGCGGCCTCGTTTTGCTACTATTTTGCCCGACCATCCTTACTTTGTCTTTCTCGGTCGAACTGAACATCGCCCTCAATTTGATGTCTAGCCGTTGAGTTTGCGTCAGCCCATCGCCGTCATCGCGTCCGTTGCGTCGGCAGTCGCGACGACCTGGCCCAGCCCATCATAGATTGTGGTGGTGGTCACATTGGTTTGGGCAACAGTCAGCCCACCATCGACATAATTTGCGGTGGTGGCGACCACCCACTCTACCTCGTCGTAGTTCATCTGCTCTGCTCCCGTGCTGTCAGATTGCCCTGGTCATCATAGCGCAGTGCGGTCGCTACACCATCGCTGGTGGTCAGCAGCGCGGGGCGCTGGTCAAACGGATAGCTGGCGGTGGTCGTCTCCCCTGCCGCATTCGTCACCTCGGTGGACAAGCCATCGGGCGTGTGCTGGCGAGAGGGTGAGGTCACCCTCTCGCCAGCACGAAGGTTAGAAGGGCTGCGTCTTGGACTGGAGGCACAGTCCATGTTTGCCATTGCATCGCGGAAGCAGACATCGGCGATGCGTCAGCAGATGAACGTGTATGGCCCCCCATGGGCGCGCACCCTGCTGGCTTGTTCCCAGGCATATGAAGCGGAGGGACAACGACATATGGCGCTCGATCTCGCCGCGTGGGGTGGAGGAGTCGCCAAGAATCTCTTGCCATTCAGTGTCCTGGATACCCAGTTACGACCTTTAATACGTGTGTGTATGGAGCAGCATGGACGACTAAGCATTGCTACCGATGATACGCACGAGGGCGAAGCCATTCTCTACCAGATAACGACCTTGTGGAATTCTTGAGGCACATGCACATATTCTTGCACTACTCCCCAGTACATTTGCATCTTTTCGGCTACCATGCACGTATTATTTGGTACAGTTCCTTACACACAGCCGGAAAACTTCTCGCAAGAGGCAAAGGTTCGCCAACAAATCATCGGTAATGCCGTCGGTGCTAGTTTACTCGCTATCGTTCTCCTCGATATGCTTATCAGGATACGTGTCTGAAAGAGAAAAAAACATGTGTATAATGGAGTACATACTATGGTAGCATTTTTTATTGCCAGATCCCTGACATGGTGTTTGACGATAGTGTGTGTTATTGCGTTTATGCTATCGCTGACACTTACGCAGCATAGTCCCACTGCTATCGCCGATACTGGAGCGGCTAATACAGCTATCGCGTATGTCGGTTCCAGTACTGATAACCAGGCGATCCGGCTCGTTCATCCCGATGGCACAGATGATCGGGAGATTTGGCGGGTGCCCGAGGAGCTTGCTCCGGTTGATGGTATTGGCACACTGAGCTGGCATCCCAACAACAATGAAATCCTCTTCGACAGTGGTCACGACTGGCAGCGCTCGATGGCGATCCGCGATCTGTACACCATCGCACCAGATGGCTCAGCATTACGTCGCGTCAGCAGGCCACCAGAACCAGCAGCGTATAGTAACTACCCAACAGGGACGGTCACCTTTGTCATGGATGCGTTCGAACAAGGTGATGTACAGGTATATATTGAGGGAGCCGTAACACCAGTAAGTTATTTTGCAAAGATCGGTGAAAGCTATCAAATCACGCAGACGGTGGCAGACTTTGGTGCGGGTGTTCGTCAATACATTCGCCTGTGGGACCCCGATCCGCTCGATTATCCATGCAACTTTAGTGAAGAGGGCTGGGTAGATGTCATCCCAGGGCAGATCACGGATGTCGGTACGCTATTTTTCAGCGTAGTTGGGGATGCCGCCTGTCCACGTCTCTTTAGCCCGACCTGGTCACATGATGGGAGTCGTATGCTGTATGTGTTTCGGGAAGGAACGACCAGCATCGATCCGGAGAATAATATCTGGCAAATTGATGATCAGGCAGCGATTGGGACCTATGGTTCGCGAGTCCTTGATATGAATACCTATGTGGGTAGGGGCAAACTGTACCGCGCGGCCTTCGCGCCAACCGCTGCACAGGGCGACGAGCTACTCTTCTTGCAGAATGAGACCTTCTACGACCAGATCTATTACGCTACTACAGCGGATGCCCCTAGCCACCGTCGCATTGAGACGGGGCTATGTCCGCTTACCACGTGCGATATTCTCGACATTGCCTGGCTACCAGACGCCTCTGGTTTTATCATCGCTCAACGAGAGCGTGATCTTTCATCGGCTGATGGTATCATATATCGCTATGCGTTTGCTGATCGGGAGTGGACGGAAATCCTACGGTTACCAGGTGAAGTCATTGGTAAGCTAGCCATAGCACCCGATGGTGATACGATGGTCTTTGAACGAGGGCCAAGGTTGAAAGATACTGTGGAAGAGGTTTATTGGGGGCCAGAGGTACAATGCCCATGTGAACTATGGCGGGTGGATAGCGATGGCAGTGGGCTGGAGCGCCTCGTTGCGGATGGTCGAGCACCTGCCTGGAGTACCTCCGCACCAACGGTGGGGCCACCACCCAACCCCCATGTTACCCCTCGCGCATGGTTGCCACTATTGTTGCGATAGATTGTCTTGATCAGCGAGAGATGGCAGTGACAAAGTCAATGATGGTTTGAGCAAGATCTTGATCAATTCTTCGAGACTTTGTTCAAGCAGATTCACGAAAGCTCTGCTCTGGGATCAGCCTTTGGCATAGATCAGGCAATCGGCGACTCAGTAAAGTAGCCCTGGGGAGATCACCATGATAACAATGAAAAATAGCATGGATTATCTCGACTTTACTGAAGAAGATCTGCAATGTAACCGCAGTGGAAACCTTTCGCCACGACAAATAGCCCATTTTCGCAAACTGGCAAAGATTGATGACTATATCTTATTCACCATACTCACATTCTTCAGCATCATGGTTGCTGTTACACTTATTATTGGGTTATGGTTGAACATTATGGATATGTTCTTGTTTGGCTTGTTTGCAACTACATTTCTTGGATGGCAGTGGAGCGTTTCGTTGGCTCGCCGACCAACCGTTCCATATACCATTGAACAGGTACAAGGTAGCAAGGAGTTTTGTACAATTGTTGACAGGTCTGAAGACTATTCAACGACGTACTTGCTCCAGGTACAGGGCTGCCGCTTCGCGATTCAGAAAAACGCCTATGATTTTTTGCAGTCTATAGATCAAGCTGAATGCATCGTTTACTTTACAGTATTTGGCAGAGAATATATATTACTCTCACTGGAGCACAAAGAGTAAACTGACAGTTTTGTTTCTATTTGTCGCAACTTTTGACCCATTTCCATCAATGAACAGGAGGCTCTCATGAGCGAGGAATGTGTATATCGTCAGGGCGATGTGTTGCTGACCGAAGCCAGATTACCGGAAGGAGAAGTACGAGAAATAGCACGAGACAGCAATGACAAGCTGGTACTCGCCTATGGTGAAGTTACTGGCCACCATCACTTCATTGCCGAGCCAGATGCTAAGCTGGTGCAGGTTATCAATGGCGATCGCTATCTACGGGTGGATGCGCCCGTGTTCATGCGCCATGAGGAGCACGCGCCGATCCCATTGCAGCCGGGGATCTTCAGAGTGGTTATCCAGCGTGAGTATGTGCCTGGCCCAGTCCAGTATCGCGAGGTTGCTGATTGATGGAGAGCACCGATGAACATAGCAGCATTACATGCGCGTTATAAAGCTGCCGCGAACTTGAACCGCCCCGTGAATAAGACGGCAATCACCCGACACTTACAACGGTTTTTTCGGAACAGCCCTCTGGATCCAAAAACTATCTTCCAGCACCTGCGATCGTGGTTTCGTGCTGATATCGACGTCATATTTCTGACCACATTGGATGAAGTGAAACAGGCTGCTGAAGAAGCCAAGGCTATCGGCAGCATCAGTCATATCAACCCCTTTGTCCTGGGTATCCTGTATAACACAGATGGTGGAATCGTCTGGCATACCTATACCACTGCCCATCACGCTGCATCGATAGCAAGTGTTCGCAGTGTATGGCAGACAAACCTACGGGCGGCCAGGGTCGCCTGGAGTGCGGGAGTCACCGAACCGCTCAAGACCCATTGGGCAGAGAGTGATCTGAGCAAGCATGCACTGATCGCGGTTGGTGCGGCAGAACAGGGTGATCAAGTCTTATTTGAGAAATGGTTGCCGATCTTTGCAGCGTTTGAGGCTGGAGCATGGATGATCTATCCCAACTCACAACGAGTCTATGTCGCCCTGCGACCAGAGCGTGTGCACACTGATGAGCAGCATCGTCTGCATTGCGCTGATGGGCCAGTCTTTGTCTGGCAGGGGCATCAGCAGTATTACTGGCACGGTATGGCGATACCAGAGTGGGTTATCTTACAACCAGACACGATCACTGTCGCAGACATCGATAGCCAGGAGAACAGTCGCATACGCCAGGTTCTGCTGGCGCAGTATGGCGCGGCCCGCTATCTTACCGATGGTGGGATGAATGTCACCGAGCTACGGGCACGGTATGAGCGGGCTTGCAGTCTTACCCAACCAGTCGATCGTGCCAACATTGTTAAGTGTTTGCGCCGATTTCTCAATGATGACTCGCTGGTGGTCGAGTTTGTCGAGTCGCAGCATCACATCAGTCGGCACGCTATACCATTGCTTGACCGTGACCCGCTAAGTGTCGTGGAGCGATTCTCGCAAAAATGCCAGTTGGAAACGTATTATTGGCATGTAAGGAAAAATGGAATCGCTGGAAAACCCGCTTTGCAGCACCTCGCGATAGCCTATGATAACGTCTTCCATCCTGTGCAGTCAAGCAGTTCAGGCCATCGCGATGTTTGGGAGTACATCCCCGTCCTTATTGAGGCCGCGAGACGAGGCGATAGCGGTGCGTATGACACATGGCTACCGTTGCTAGCGGTGTTTGAATACGGTGCTGGACGAGTCTATCCGTTACACGATCGGGTCTGGGTGGTGACACTTCCCCACGTATTTTGTACTGATGAGCAAGAGCGGCTGCACAGTGCTGATGGGCCAGCCTTTGTCTGGCAGGATGTGCAGATGTACTGGTGGCACGGACGCCTCGCACCGCAGGCGTTAATGGGCTTTCTCTCCGACGATGAGTGGTACCACATCACGAAGCACATGCATCCGACTCCTATTAAAGAGCTTACCCCGGAGCAGGAAGCGTTGCTCCCGACATATGCAGCCAAATGGGAGGCCATCCAGTGCTCAACAGTGCCAGCTGATCGCGCAATGGCCGAGGAAGGTGTCCGCTTGACCTACGAGGCCGTGCGGCTCAAACCACCGCAAGAACCGATCTGGCTGCCATCACCGCACGCAATCGCCGTAACATATCAACAGCTATTCCCTTTGTCGGACCCTGCAAGGTATGTCAACGACGTCATGATTCGCATGAAAGTCTTGCTGAAAGATTGGGATTTTAGAGCTTTGGCGTATAGTGTGCATGAGCATATGCGTAAGGTGCTCGATCCAACAGGGATGTCAGTACGTGTATTTGAACATGTGTATGCCTGTCTGTCTCCTGGGGAACGGCAATTATGGCGGGTCGTGAACTCTGTCCCCAAAAGAGTGTATGATGAATATCGTCCGGATATCTTCTCTGATCCGCTCTACGGGAACCGCGACCGATTCGAGCTGCTCTATGGGCAACACACCTTCGACATGGCACAGATTGACTATTGTTGGCATGTGCTCGGGCTGATGGGTGAAACGGAACTCCGGGTTGGGTTGCTGCTGATCGCCCAATCAGCGCACTGGTGGCTGCCATGTGAGCATGTATGCTTTATCAGTGATCGCCCGTGCCGCATTCAGTTTGATGAGCACAACCGACTGCATCGTGTTGACGGACCAGCTATCGAATATCGTGATGGATGGGGGGGCTACTCCTGGCACGGTGTCAGTGTACTGGAACATGTTGTTCTCCGTCCAGAGGCTATCTCGCTGCACGAGATAGAGACAACAGCGAATGTTGAGGTACGGCGTGTGTTGTTGGAACGCTATGGTGAAGCACGCTACATTGAGGACACCGGTGCAGAGGTTATTGACGAGGCTGAGTATGGGACACTCTATCGCCGCATATTTCAGGATGACGAACCGCTTGTGATGCTGCGCGTGCTCAACAGCACCCCAGAGCCAGACGGTAGCTATCGGACCTACTGGCTGCGCGTCCCACCGCATGTACGTACTGCCCATGAAGCGGTTGCATGGACATTTGGCTTGACGCCAGAGCAGTATCACCCGCGAATCGAAAGTTGATGTAGTAGTTCATTTGGACTAGAATGAACAAACGTTTCAGTTACGATCAGAGTATTGACGGATAAAGGAGGTATCTATGAGCCTCACCGCACCACCAGGCGTCTGTCCGGCCTGTCAAACACCATCGAACCCACAGGACACTGTCTGCCTTACCTGTGGACTAGTGTTTACAACCTTTGCGTCTGCGTCGTATGGGGCAGCAACTGCTGTACCGATAATTGCACCAACGATACCGCAGTATCAGCCAGGGCAGATGCTCGCCGCTGGCCGCTACACGGTGCAGCAAGTACTCTCCAAAGGTGGTATGGGAGCAATCTACCTCGTTACCGATCATAGCACCTTTGATCGTCCTGTGGTCGTTAAAGTCATGCTTGACTACTTTGATCCAACCGATCCTTATGCAGCACAAGCGGCATACCAGCGCTTTGTCGGCGAGGCCCGTACGCTGGCGCATCTCCAACATCCGGCCATTCCACAGATTTATACCTACTTTCAGGAGGGTCCACACAATTGTATCGTCATGGAATACATTGATGGGCGCGATCTTCAGCAAGGATTGACTTCTATCGATACCACAACCGGACAATCGATGGCAGGTAGCCCCCATGCAACAAATCAGGTGATGCGCTGGGGTATTGTGCTGTGTCAGGTCTTAGACTACCTGTCCAGCCGTCAGCCCCATCCAGTCATTCACCATGACATCAAACCGGCCAACCTGCTTGTAGAGCATCGTAGCGGCGAGATACGTCTTGTCGATTTTGGCACCGCACGAGCACGCTTATCACAACAGGTTGGTGGTGGTATTGGATTGCAACAATCGAGTATCTATGGGACACAGGGTTATGCACCACCTGAGCAGTATCGTGGCATCAGCGAGCCGCGTAGTGATGTCTATGCACTCGCGGCAACGTTGTATCATTTAGCGACGGATGATGATCCTGGAAGTCATCCGTTTCGCTTTCCGCACCTTGATCAGCTAGGTGCATTGGGGAAAATCCTCCGTGCTGCACTAGATCCAGATGTCGGACAGCGTCCGACTGCCACGGTACTTGGACAACAACTCAACGCCCTGTTGACCCAGTCAAACATACCAATTCATACACCAGATGGAACGAGTGTTACAGATGTGAAGGAACTGGCCTGGTGGTGTGAAACACAGTGGAGTCTTGCTTGTGACTGGCTCTACCGCACACTGCCCGATCAAGTGGCAACCCTCTGGGGCCAGAAGCAGGTCGCAGATACTCTGCGTAACATCTGCCAACGCTACACCGCTGATCGTGATGCGGCACTGGATGCCGTATTGCGTCTGCTCGATCCGCAGTTTCCTGCACCGCAGGTGGTACCCATTCCAGCACAATTAGATTGTGGTACTCACGCTCTTATCGAACCAACGCTACAACAACAGCTAACTATGCGGAATAGTGGGCGAGGATATGCCATAATCACTGTACATCCTGATACCTGGTTAGTTCCGCAGACAAGTGTGGTTCGTCTACGACCAGGCCAGGAAGAGACCATTTCGCTTGCGTTTCATCTGGACGATCAGCATGATGGCGGTCATATGACCGCGATGTTATGCTTATCCGTTGAGGGTGGTTCCGCACTTCAGATACCAGTATCAGCTACATTTGTGTTACAGGCGCCTGATGGTAGCCAACTCGCAAATATCCATGAAGTGGTCACATGGTGCAAACAACACTGGCATAAATCCTATTCCCTTGAGCTACAGAAATGGCTTGGGGAATACCAAAAGAATACTTTGCTGAAGCAGATCAAACTCTGGGGGCATAGGCAACTAGCAGATGAATTGGATATACTGGTTAAAAATAGAACTTCCTTTTATGTAGAAAGCGAATTTCTGGATCAAGTATTGATATTGCTCGATCCGCATGGGTATGGTTCAGAAAAAGCTTCCATTACAGCAGATACAACAACCCTTGTCTTTCATCTCAGTAAGAACACGAAGAAAAGTATTTTTCGTACATTCCCTACTGAGACAAAGGTCCTACAGATTACAAATAGTGGCCATCGTTTTACACAAATCTCATGTGATTTACCCTCCTGGCTTGTCAATTCTTATCGTCTGCGGGGGGTTAGACCTAAAACAACCGAGAGCATCTCTTTTGACATTGTGTGTACCAATGTACCGCTTGCGAGAAACTTCTCTGATGTTATTCGCATCACCGATGATTCAGGACAAGCAATACAGATCGCTGTACAGATCGAGGCACCACTGTGGCGCAGACTCTGGTGGCGTTATGTTCGAGGATCATGGGAACATTGGTCAGAAACCCTGAGAAGGGGTGTTAAAATAGCGCTGATATGCCTGGTATTTGGTGCTCCTCTGGTATTATCCACACTCTTACTTGTATATGACCAACATATATTTGGTGTTGATATTCCAGATGCGCGATTACAACTTACTACACTATTGATTATGATATTGGCCGTCAATTTGTGGATTGCCATCACGGTTGTTAAAGAAGACTGACCATCAAAACTGTAAGTATAGTGGAAATGCACCGATCTACCATGTATCGGTGCATGAAAGACTCAAACTACGATAACTGCCTGTTTACTGACTCCCGTCAACCAAACGCAGATTATCGAGATAATAGGGCGCCTGTGGACTTCCACTCGCTTCTTGAATATTGATCCGTGTGATCGAGGTTGGATTGCCAATTTCACTCATTGGAACTGTTACCTGCTGCCATGATCCAGCAGCAGTGGTTACACGTACTTTCATTGTCTCGTTACCACCTTCTGTGTGGGCAAACACATCAAGCATGTGCTCGTCATCACTATAAACCCAGAATGTCAGGGCTTCGTAGCCGCTGGCTGCAATAGGATTGTGGGAGTACAGCGAGATCCCGGCCCACCCTGATTCGTATGTAATGGCCATCGACGTAGCACCTTCGTGTACAGTTGAGGAATGGCCAAAGTCAATGGAAGTACTCCACGACCAATCGTCCCAACCTTCAGCGAGTGCATTATCAAAAATCGTGATACCTTCTGTGGGTTCTGGTATAGGTGTTGGGGTTGTTGGTGGCGGAGTCCCTGGCTGGCTGGGTTGCGGCACTGGATCACCACCAGCAGCCGGAAATTGTGAACCACTTGAGACTGTGCCGCTATCAATGAAGGGGACATTACTGTCTGTGATGATGTTTCCGTAAATGTCGGTTACACGGAAGGTATATGGTCCTGGCCCCATCCCACTGGGCTCTACGAAATAGTTGTACATCTCGCGAGGCACTGTTTTGAACTGACCGTCACTTGTTTGATATTCAAATTTAGCAACGGGATTACGATGATTACGAATTTGTACGGCAGTCCAGTATTGACTGCTTCCCTCTTTATAGCGATACACAATCGGTCCATCAAGTTCAGGGCTGATAATACGCCAACTGATCGGGACCCGTCCATCAATAGGATCAGCAATGAGTGCAAATGCTTCTGCGCTAAAATCGATATCACCCGGCTGACACTCAGGGCATCGATCCACAATGTGAACGACTACCATCCCCTGTGGACCAGTTGCCTCAACATACGCGCCACATAACCGTGCGCTGTCGTAATCGGTTTCATTCATCGCGGCGACCATCAGGTTATCAGGAGAGGGATCAAAGCTACAGTTTCCCGCACCTGTTGCTCCATAGAAAGTACCTTCGCCAGTACGTACATCATCATTTAAGACGGGCGATGTGGTTGGCTGTGCTCCCAAAAATCCCGGAAAACTCAATACAAATCCACTGACAACCAAGCAACAGAGCATGCCAATAAAAATGTGGATAGGTTGTTTCTTGCTCATATGATATAGGTCTCCTTTGTTCGATGTCATATCGTTTTACGTTATAAATGCTGATCGCCTCATGGAAACGATCAGCATTCGCGGAGGAGATGGAACATGACGACACGGCAAACTTCTATGGCCTGATAGTTATGCAAGTTTTTAAGAAGATTACACCGTGTATGTCCCAAAGAGAGGCTTTCTGCCCCAATAGATTGCCTCTCACCTTTACTATACAACTAAGTAGGCATTTCAGCTAGATATCAATGCTCAAACTATGCTCACCTCTTTACTTTATTTCAACCACCGTGTTATAAAATAGCAGAGGCTTATGAATGGTACTTAGCCCTCACTAGATAGAAAGAGGTGTGCCAGTTCTGATTGCCGCCGTGTCAAACCAGATTGCCGGATCACAATAGTAGTAAAAACTAGCGCTGGTGCCTACTCTCATTAAGCAGTAGACACCAGCGCCAACAAGCTTACTGGCAGGTTCCATGCACTATCGAGTATGGTCGTACAGATGTATTCTTGATGCTGGCCGGATGAGTTACTGCAACTTCCAGACCCCAATCGTGCAGGGTATTGTAGTAACCATCTTCGGTCATATCAAGGAATGTTTGAGGAGTATTACCTGGCCCCCATGACCAAGCGATCCATCCCATATCAAGCTTTTGTGCTTCCGTTAGGATGGTCTTATAGGATATTTGACCACCCGCACCCTCTTCCCATTTGTTACCAAACTCGCCTATAATGAGTGGGAGACTCTGGTTAGCTGATTGATTCATCTCATCGATGATTTTTTGGGAAGTATAACCTGATTTCTCAGGCCACCACATATGAACCGAAAACAGTATGTTACGATCAGGATCAGCCTGAATGAGCGCAGGACCTTCTGATTGGAGCATATCGATATTTTTGCCCCAATCCATTGAGTCAATCACCAACGGCATATGTAATCCGGCATCACGTAGCTGTTGGATGGCTGAAGTATAGCCACTGCGGAATTGTTCTGGCGTAACCTGCCAATCTCCTACCTCATTCCCAAGGTTCAAAAGCAAGTATGCTTTGTGTTTTTGTAGCACGGTTCGTACATCATCACGTTTCCAGTAATCTACCAGCATCTGCAACTTACTCCAGTCGCCAGTTGCATCATGAAGTTCAACCATGGGAATAAGTTGTTGCTCCATTGCATTGGTAATTGTTACATCCAGGTCTGCAGATGAACCAGATGTGAGCCATTGGATACGTACAACGTTCGCACCTGTCTTGGCGATCTCTTGATATGAAGGAACTCCATCAATATCCATCCAGTACACCATCTTGTTGACACCACGAAGTACGACCCGCTCACCACAATGATCATACAAATGACGACCATCAACATAGAAATGTGCTTGATCACTTGGAGGAGGTGAGATAGGAGTGGGATCAATGGGATCAGGTGTTGGCTGACTGGCACCATCAACACTCAAGTGGATATCATCAATGTAGAATGTCGGCTGGGATCTGCCAGTTCGATCCTGTAAGTTGACACGTGCAATGGCAGAAGGCCTCCCTAATTCACTCAGAGGAATGGATATTTGCTGCCATTTGCCAGATGCTGCGTCAACTGCAATTTGTGTACTTTCCCCACCACTATCGCTTGTCTGCACAGACACATTGAATGCACGGCTTCCAGATAAACCTCCATGCACCCAAAATGCAAGTGCAGTGTAGTCACTGGTATTGATGGGGGAACCAGCCCGAAATGACGCGGCTCCCCAACTATTATTATAGGTAATAGCAATAGCTTTACTGCCAGTGTGTATGGTGCCAGTATGATCAAGATCAATGGAGGTATTCCAAGACCAATTTTGCCAGCCACTTGCAAGGGTATCATCGTAAATTATCTGATCCGATGCAGCTGACACGCTTGGTTGAATCGCTCCAATCATGATTGAAATCAGGATAATGGTTGCTATCAATACGATTATCGAATAGCGTTGCATAGATTCCTCCTTAACACGATCAGTCACTTACGAAGAATTGATAGACAGTTCCACTGATGTACGTTATGGTAAATTCACACATGAGATACACCATCAGTTAGTAGACTTAATAGCATCAATGTAAACCCATCCACCTCCTTCATGTATAATTTTGAACGTATGGGAAGTATTACTCAGACCACATGTGGAAAAAATAATGTGTTGATGTGTATCAACAGATCCCTCAAAACTCACCGTTTCCTGCGTGGTGTCGTCCATCATAAGGGTTGCTTCACCACCCCAGGGTTGTAACTCACCGATTAACTCAACACATGTGCCTGTAAAAGTAAAACTAGCCGAACTACCAGCTACCTGGCTTTCGTGAGTAGTCTCGTTATAGCGCCCCCAGGCATGTGTCACAGTACCCCAATCACCGCTGTAAGAAATAGTAGCATCGGTATCATCCACTGTTATCGTTTCTCCGCCAGGTGCTGGTGTTGCAGTAGGCACCACTGGCACAAGTGTCGGTGTGGCGGTGGGTGCTACCAGATCGGGTGTTGGTGTCGGAGTAGGTTCTATTAGGTTGGGTGTTGCTGTTGGGTCATCACCAGTTCCTTTTTTCAAAACCAGCAGCCAATCAACGCTGGTATCAGGGGTAGTGAAAGATTGTCCTGAGTCATTACCATGTACTTCACCTATAGCAACCTCTTCACCTGTTAAGGTATTAACCCATTTTCCATTATATGTTCCAGAAGCGACTGCTAATGTGAACGAACCACCTTCTTGATCATAGACCATATACTGGTTGCCTGGTTCTGCCAATGCAAATGTCTCGGCTGAACGATCAGCAATTAATTCGTTCGCAGGTAACATACGATAAAAGTCAACATCTTCGGTCATAATCTTGTATTGCACATCAACGGCCTGGGCTGCATCTTCGAGAGAGAAAATATCATTTGAACTGTTACCGTTCTCACAGGAAGGGAGATCACTCCACGTGTAGGAGCCAGCGGCCATTGTTACTGCCCATGCATGGCGGCGGACAGAAGTGTTGTCCGCGTTGTAGCAAGGTCGCCACAATCCCCAACCTTCGGTGTTGATGGCAGGTTTGCCAAATTTGTTATGGCCTAGCATGACCTCATGAGTGAGGGATACCGGGAATACTTTACCATCCCTATCTCCTTGCCAGGAAGGCTCTGTGGTAATAAACGTATAACGATCATCAGTAAAGTTTCCATTCACGTCATTCTGAGAAGTTGCAGGACCATGAAATGTGCGTAGATGATTCCATGGATCGTACTGAATGAGGCGATCCATCAAATCAAGCTCTGGACCACTCCCACTTGTTTCCCACGTGTAATTCCAGCCAGCAACATTCGCGTAAGGAGCCAAACGTGCTGCTACATATCGCACTAAGAAATCACGCTCACTATCAGACATGTCATTGTAGCGTGGTGAACCACTACCATACTCTTCCTTGCCGTCGAAACCCTGAAACATATGCACACCGATATCACGGTCATTCAACCACCCAAGATGATCCTCAAGGGACTCAAAGAGTGTAAGATTGATGGTGGTTGAAGGACTTGTTTCTCGATACAAGAAATCACTGGAACTACCCGGGCTGTCTTCAAAATGTTGTGATGTGTAAGCAGTAGAAAGCATGTTGAGCATCACATGATTATAACCACGGTCGGCAATCTTTTGATACACGTTTGGTGCAGCCCATGAAATAGGTTCATTCAAGAAACCACCGGTAATAACGTAGTATGACTTAAGAAACGCTGGGTCTGTGCCATTGTAAGCAAACCACAGTGGATTTTCCGTGTAGGGTTGTAATACGCCCTTACCCGCCCCTTCTGTTACTGCGACAAAACTTCCAGACCCACCAGCGGTACCATCACTCCAGGTATATTCATACTTCCATGTACCTGTTTGATTTGGCATAAAACGCATTTTCCAAACGTCTCCATCATTTCCACCGTCTCCATTACCAGCATAGAAACCCCAGAAGGGAATTTCTATCCCACTATCAAGATGGCGATAGGTAACATGCAGCGTAACATCCGTAAACTTATTGGCATAAGTAGTATTATTGGTAACTGCGCGCTCGTAGACTCTATACAGAGGGACTTCAGTAGGTTCTGCACGTACTGTTATTGCGGTTATACTCCCTATCAAACATGCAATGAGAGTAATCGCCATTGGTAAGAACCAGTAACGTATACGCAATAGTTGATGTGTGTAGACATAGAAAGCCATGGTAGATTTCCTTCCAACAAATGTCTTACATCGCTATAGTCACCATTCCTTGCAGGAGGTTGCTATTTAATTACATCAAATAGTGCCAACCTTCGCCAAGATGTGTGCATGTACGAAGTTGCCATGATCATGGCAACTTCGTACATGGTGTAAGAGTATCAACCCAAGGTCTCCCGCAGCATTAATTGTTGCTTCCCTGATAGATTTGTTCAACCTCAGAAGCGTTCAACGGTCGATTGTAGATACGGACTTCATCAAGTGTACCAGGGAACGATTGCATGCCGTAGTCGATACGTCCAATACTCCAGGCACGACTATATCGTTCAGGGTTGCCTGACGTGCCAGTGGCTGAAAGTTGTCCATCAACAAACACCTGGATCTGGTTGGTAGCATCATCGCGAGTAATGGCAATATGATGCCATTCACCATCGTTGATGGATTGCTCTGATCGTACTACATCACTGTTGTAATCGATACGCGCTCCAATTTTGCCTGAACCATCGAGCCCACCGACAATAAAGCCAGCCCCGTTCGATGGATCGCCCCATGACCCCATAATACCCGGGGTATTTTCGTTAAAGTCGTTTCCGCCTGTACTTGAGGTCTTGATCCATGCAGTCAGTGTGAAGTCATTCAGCCCCCAGCGAGCCAGATTCTGAGGAACGCTCACATAGGAGCGTGGGTCAAGCGAAGCAGCTTTGCCTTGTTTTCCATCAACGAGTGAGACGTTCCCAATTGTGCTGGATTTCAGGCCAAATGGCCCACTATCCTTTACTGTAGTTCCGCTTGTTTCGTCAAATGTCCATTGGGCGACCATGCCCGTTCCTGCGGCAGCAGACACCGACTCGGAACGACCCGATATGTCTTGATCTTTGTTGGCAGAAACAGCATAGTAATACGTCTGTCCTGGTCGGGTAAAGGCATCAATGAAGCTAGTGTCATTTACTTTAACACCTGTTGTCAGGTAGACACCATCAGCAGAGTCAGCACGCAATACATTGTATGAGGTCGCATCTGTTACTGCATCCCAGGTAACTTTGACAAAGTCTGGCCCAGGTTCTACCAACACACCGGACGGAGTGGCCATAGCATCACTGGTCGGAATTTTAAGTCCATCCCAATCATTGTTAGGGTACACATACTTGCCGAAGTTTGCTAATCCATTAACTACACTTGCATCAGCGTTGTAGGTGTCGCGCAGTGTAGTGATTGAGTCACGTAAGTAATCAGGGTATGCCTCCCCAGAAGTTCCCCATTGATAATCAGCCGGGCGGTTAAACTCCTGAAAGTTCGCTTTCGACCACTGTTCGGCTGAGAATGCAGAGGTATGTTCAATCCAAGCTTCAAATAGAGGCTGAACTTTGGCTTTTCCTTCAGCCATGCTAAAGTCCTGCCAGGCAGCATCAAAAAACCTCCCCAGTTCAGGGCGACCATCACGAACACTAAAGCCCCACCATGTATTATTAAAAGAGTCTGTGTTTGCGCCATCTGGCCCAAATCCACCATCAATTTCCTGGATGGACTTATAGCTCATAGCAAGCCCCTGCATTGGACGGTGGCGTTCTTCTTTTGTTCCCTCATGGCCGCGTCCATCACCAATAAAGAACCAGAGATACTTCCAATCGTTATCATGATGACCACCCTTCCATGAGCCACGTGCACCACCACCAAGGATCATGGACATCTCATACCACGCATCGGTCGCATAGGCCCAATCATTGACAGGCTGGCTAGCATCAAAAATGAGTTTCCACTCATTAGGTGGCGGGGGAAACTTCATAATATGAGGACCAACATTAAAAATCATACGATTGGAATGCCATGAGCGTGGTTCGCCCTGCACACCATAAAACATATGATTAGCTTCGTTGAGATTGAACTCTTGCATGATTTCCCAAGACTTAACAGCAGCCCAGAGATTAGCATCATACGCAGCTCGATATTTTTCTGGTGTCTCCGTTCCAATCTTGCCAATAATGTTGGGATCACGTGAATCATCACCATTGACAAAGTTTTTCCAGCGGTCCATATCTTGTCGCCAGTGCCGATAGAGGTAATCCTCTTTAGACATATCTTTTTTACCTTCAAGGCCGTCGCGGATACCAACATAGCGGGTGTAGGCATCGTGGCTAAAGAAGGCATCTTCACCAATGGCATCAACTGGATGAACTTCGGGGAGCCAATGATTCCAATCAAGAAATTGCAGTACCAGTGGTGTCTCCCGGCTGTTGACGGTCCTGAATCGACGGTTTCTATCAATAACGTCAGATTTAGCATCAGGTAAATACTCAGCGGTCTCCGCATCGCTGTCGAGAGCCCACTCAATGCCAGCACCTGCAGCCCATTCAAGCGCTGGCTTGTCGTCAAGGCCCGGGCCAGGCTGGAATGGTGGATTCCATGGTCGGCCAGGATTGGTAAAGTCCTGTGTTCGGATGTAACTGGCTATTTGTTTCCCCTCTTTTTCACTGAGACCGTGAAACATCGAACGTCCGACAATGCTTTCATTGGAGTAGTTGTAATACTTCAGATCAATACCATCTTGTGTGTGACAGCTTGCACAGCGGGCCTTGATGGCCGGCTGTCCGGGCGATTCGACCAGCGTTGCCTCCTGCCAAAGCTGTTCACCTTTAGCAATATCCTCGGTACTAGTGAAAGGTGGTTGCCAGGTATCCGGATCTTCTTGTGTGAAGGCCGAGTCTGGAACAAGCTTATTTCCGTTCGCATCAAGGAAATTGAATTGCAAGATACGGAAAGCGCTGGCACGACCATCTGTCTGATTAAAACGAAATGCGATGGTGTTTGTGCCACTCTGTACCGTTCCCTCAGGCAGATCCAGTGTTAACTTAATAGTCTGATGTCCACCACCAATGCCACCAAAGTAACGGGCTGGCGCTGCTACTGCAAGGCCAGAGGTGTCGTTTCGCAACGCAATCCAATCACCGTTGTTGATCTTAACACTGGCTTTTTCCTGATATGTAAGACCATGTGCCTGTATCCAAAGCTGTGTGGCTGATGCACTATTCGGCATATCAATAGCAACCGACTTTTCATGAGCACCACCATCTGGACTGACTACTTCAATAGGAAGTGTAACGGGAGTTGCAGCTGTGGCGTGATTTGTATTCCATACCACCACGATAATGATGAACATGCTCAGGACAATCACCATACTCATCATTAATGAATTGTGAGAAAGACGTTGTGTAAGCATAGATCTGCTCCCCTTTACCAAGTGAGCGTGTTTACATATGATAAACAAAGGCATATTTGTGTAACTATAGCTGTCGTTAATGTCGATGAAAGTGAAAATCTTTCTCCTCTGATCTCACGTGTTCAGATTAGTTTTGTTGCAGCCCTATATCATCGATATAATAGGGTGGTTGACTTCCGCCCGTCCGATCCTGTACGCTGATACGGCTGATCGATGATACATCTCCAAATGCGGAAAGTGGAATAGTTACACGATGCCATTGTCCAGCAGATACATTGATATTTACCTTTGTACTTTCGTTACCATCAGCAGTGTTAACAAAAACAGCCAGATCTCGTGTTCCAGAAGCTCCACCATGGGCCCAGAAAGTCAGGTCACTGTAGTCATCTGTGTCAATTGCTGATGATATATGCAAGGAAAGGGCTGACCACCCCGCCTGGTGGATAACTGCCATAGCGCTCCTCCCACTATGTACAGTACCAGAATGGGAAAAATCAACCTCAGTATTCCATGACCAATTTTGCCAACTACTTGCTAATCCCTCATCGTAGATCATCAATGCATCGCCGTCACTGGGCGGCAGAGTTGGTGTCGGGGTTGGGTCGGTCGGATCGACAGGTGTCGGCGGTGTGGATGCCCCACCGCTCAGGTCAATGTCCACTTTATTGGGATGTGCATCACGAAAGGCTTTGAGCTGATTCTTAATCTCATTCCATCCACCACAACACTCACCAATATAATCCCAGGGCATATGTCCAATATATCCCAAATTGTATGACTCGTTGATCAGGTACTCTTTGGAGTATTTGGAAGAATTGATCGGATATTCACCAATCAGTACAGGTTTATTGTCATGGAGGTAATAGCCGGGACCACGACCATCCCAGGGGCTAAAACTGTAACCATCGCCTTTCTGCCAATCGTAGTAATGTACCTGGTAAAAGTCGAGGTAGGCTTGGTTCGAGCCCGCTGCAGCGTTGAGAGCGGCATCACGCCAGTAATTTGCTTCACCATTCTTGTCAGCATTCCACTTGAAAGCAGCCGAACCAACGGTGATGTAGGTGTTGCTATGTTGCCGAATAGCTGCGGCTTGTTTGCCCACAAAGCGTTGCATTTCAGACAATGACACAAGTTCAAATTCAGCAGGATCTCCGGGTCCTTGAATTGACCATTCTGGCTCATTGATGATTTCCCATGCTAATAGTGCCGGATGGTCTTTATACCGCTGTACCATTGGTATTAAGACATTGTTGATATAGCCATCAGTTTTGCTAGAATCACGAATCAAATCCGCATGTTTTCCGGCATTCGGCCATGGATAGGTGGTCTTCGTCATGTCAAAAGACCAGAGGGTAATCATCACTGCGACATCATGACTTTGCGCTGTATCAAGGAGTTGATCCAGGTCATTATAAAAAGAACTGGGAACATCCCCAACCGAACCATCAGCGTTAAAAAGAGGACTACAACGGCCATCGGCGTGGAGCCAGAAGCGCACTGAGTTGACACCGTATTGTTCTAATTCAGCAAACATATTCTCAAACCAATTTGCATCATATCCACAGCCAATATCTTTGGCAAAGTTGTTCCAGGGGATATTAATACCGTTGAGGTAGATATCTTTCCCGGCGAAAGGGATTGTGCCTGTGGCTTGGCTTGAATTCGCAGAACTGGAATGTGTCCAGCCCATCATTGAGGTAAATAACAGACCGAACATCAATAAAGATGCCGTAAAACGTTTAATACACCACATAATCGATTTCCTTCCCTAAAGCATAGATAAAACAAACCGAACTTATCGACAGAAGTCTGTTCACAGTATAGCTAAGAACAGCTTAACAGATATAACTACAGGAGTATACTAGCATATGGTCAATAAATAATCAATACCGATATTAATAAAATTTAACTAAGAAGTCTATTTTGAAGCTGTGTGCTAATATTGTTAAAGAAATAGACCTATCACAATTCTCAGGTTATGTGGCACTTGTCTCATTCTGACATATATGTATATCCTTTAGAGTTATCTATAGATCATCAATAACGATACCTCTTGTCATCGCCTCAGGAGATTACATTATAAATGCTTACACCTGTAGTTATTATATGTGTACTATTTTAGAGACAAAAAGTTATAGAAAGGTAACCTGTGTACACTTACCATTACCACGAAAGTTATACCAGGCAAGCGTTCTACTTATTTTAAGTTTTGTATTAGGGGCAACTACCAAACCCATGTATGCTAAATCCCCGTCCTTTGACAGTTGAGACATATGGAACTATCTCTCCATCAGGTGGTACAATAGGTCGCGCGTCTTTTGCAGTGATGAGGTATACAAGCGATGCAACAATACGTTCTTGGAGTCGATCAGGGCAGCAGTGGTAGCCGAGCCATGATCCTCGATAGCAATAGCACCATCGTTGGCTATGGGTACCAACCCGTTCAGCGAATCTATCCGCAGCCAGGCTGGGTTGAACAATCTCCTCAGGATATTGCCGAGAGTGTGCGTCAAGTCATACAGCGTGCGCTGGCCCAGGCGCGCTGTCCTGCACATGCCATTATTGCGTGTGGGATAACCTCCCAGCGTGACACCGTCATTGCGTGGGATCAACAGAGTGGCAAACCGATTGGCAATGCCATCACCTGGCAGGATCTACGAACGGTTCCTCTGGTTGCTGAAATCGATACCTGGGAACATGCCGGAGAGCGGCGTGAGCGACTGGGTCAGTTCCCTGGGCCATACTGCTCTGCTATGCATATGGCCTGGCGCATGCGACACGATAGTGCCTTTCGGAGCGCTGCGCTGGAAGGTCGTCTTGCGGTGTCACTTGTTCCAGGATGGCTTATACAAGCACTTGGCAAGCCCACCCAACATGCACTGGACTATTCACTGATGCAGGGAATGACTGTGCTGGATTTTCGACGCAAACAGTTATGGGATGCTTGGATCGAACATTTACAAATTCCTCGTGCTGCACTCCCGACCCCAGTATCAACACTCTCGCATTTTGGGGAAATCGACATTGTCGATCATCACGGTGATCGCGCTGCTGTGCCAGTATTAGCCATGATTAGCGATCAGCAGGCCGCGCTGTTTGGCTATGATTGTCATAAACCAGGCCAAGCCTCCTGCACTCACGGAACGGCTTCTTTTGTCAGTGTCGTTGCAGGAGCAACCGCGCCGCCACAAGGCATCCCTAAAATCTATATTGGTTGGGAACTTGATGGGGTCACTACATACTGTGTTGAAGCCGATACCACGGTAACTGGTGCGGTGGTACGGTGGATGCAGGAACAAATGGGATGGCTTCCTGATGCAACCCAGCTAGGTCCTCTCGCCCAGACTGTTCCTGATGCCGCCGGGGTTGTCTTTATCCCCGCTTTCACTGGCCTTGGCGTTCCACTAGAAGATCGGACAGCACGTGGAACATTGCTCGGCATGACGCTCGACACGACACCTGCCCATATCGCACGGGCCTTTCTTGACGCACTCGGCTATCAGATCTACGATATTCTAACAACGATTCAGACAGAAACAGGGTTATCCATTAACCGTCTGCATGTTGGTGGTGGCGTAGCTGCCAGTGATCTTGCATGTCAGATACAAGCAGATATTCTGGGAGTACCAATTGCACGAGCATCTAATACTGAAACGAGTGTGCGTGCTGCAGCTCTGCTAGCAGGATTAGGCTCATCGGTGTGGTCAAGCATAGATGCACTGCCACGCCTCGCAGCAACAGAGACTATCTTTGAGCCACAACTCAGCACTGCAACACGTGACAATCGGTTGGTTGTATGGCATCGTGCCCTTGAACGTGTCCGTGAGTGGTCATAGCGTATCTGGGAGTTTTACAAACTAGGTTTGTTGCATAGAAGCCCAGCGGCGGGTCATCTCCTCAGTCGAAACATCTTCTATGTGGGTGGCAATAAACCATTGGTTTCCAAATGGGTCCTGCACACCACCGCGACGATCACCATCAGATTCGTTGGTAGGCTCCATGAGCGTTGTCGCACCGGATTGAAGCGCACGCTGGTATACCGCATCAACATCATCCACATAGACATAGAGTGCTGCAGGGATGGGCGTACCCTCCCAGGCCCCACCACCACCCAACATCATCATTGAGTTGCCTATAGACACCTCGACGTGAAATCCACCCGCACTCCCTGTTAGTCGGAGTGTTTCGGTTGCGCCAAAGACCTGTTTCACAAAATCGATCAACGCATCAATATCTTGTACGATAATGTAGGGGGTCACCGTGTAGAACCCCGGTCGAATTGAAGGAATGGTCATACGTGTTTGCTCCTTTATCACATGTTTTGAATGCATGCTAACGTAAAGAGCGCACTGTTGTATTGGAAAAAATTGACCTGATCGAGCTATGTGCCTGTGCCGTCACTCACAGTTTTCGCCCGATACCTCCATAGATATCACCAGGACCATAGTCATGCGGCATCTTTTGTTTGCCACTCCATATCTGCGCTGAGACAAATCCCGGTTTCATCAACTGATAGCCATCCCATATTGGTTGCACATCATCCACACTACGCATCGCCACATTACCTTGATAAATTTGCCGAACAGACTCACGTTCTACTGCACGAGTTGTATCATTTGGTTGCGTATCTACCCCATGCGAGACAACTAAGTAGCTGCCACGTATTGTGGCATCTCGGTACTGTCGCATCAAATGGTACACTTCTTCATTGTCTGGAACGAAGTGAAGCATCGCAAAAAAGAGCAAAGCAACTGGTTGTGAAAAATCGATGAGTCGTTGGGTGTCGAAGTGTGTGAGGATGGTATTGGGCTCCCGCATATCCGCCTGGATGATCGCCACTGTCGGGTGATTGACTCCCAAAATGGAGCGGCTATGGATGATCGCGGTCGGATCGTTATCAACATAGACAACGCGTGTTTTGGGGTTTACTTTCTGCGCTACTTCGTGGACATTCTCTTGTGTTGGAATACCTGAACCGACATCAATGAACTGATTAATCCCCTGTTGGGCAATCCATGACACAGTATCCTTCAAGAACTGACGATTGATCTGTGCCAGTGCACGTGCGTCGATCATGCCCTCGATTGCCTGTGCGGCGGCGCGATCAATTGGAGAATGATGGTGCCCTCCAAGCCAATAGTCGTACATCCTGGCCGAACTGGGTTTATCCGAGTTCTGGTTATTCATATGTATCCCCCCATGTTGTGCTGTAGCTATAATTATATCAGATTGAGTCAGCGGCCGCACTGTTCAGAAAAGTAAATCCATTATATGTTGCTCATACCTGTCCTACAAACAAAGCAACACTTCCAACTATACGGATACTGTAGGATTGAAAGTGAGAACGAAGGGATTGTTCAAGATCTACAGGAGTATCATCCCTGTTATAAAAAATCCCTTTATCATTGTAGAAGCTTAAAAATCGTCGTGCAAGCCAGTTATGTGATACTTCCCGACCCAGAATCGTACTCCCAAATACAATCCCGTTGGTACTGAGGGCCTCCCGGATATGGGTAAAGATGCGATCACCTTTTTCCTTCAATGCTCTAGGAACCACATGAAGAACATAATTCAATACCACTGAGTCCACTGGATGTGTTAGTGGCACTGATTGTCGTATATCAGCCACATATATCTGTGGATTATAGTCGGCTATACGGTTTGCCGCACGTGTGAGATTTGTGATATTCAGGTCAAGCAAGGTAACTGTCGGTCTCTCAATGGGAAAGATGCAGTGCTCCAAAAAATACCCACTTCCTGGTCCCACATCAAGATGCTTGGAAGTGATGTGCGTGTTGTACCAATTGAGGAGGTTTGAAGTGGGGCAGCACCAGACAAAGGTATTTGAGAACCAAAGTACTGAATAGTCGTATACAGGAATGAGTGTGCGGGGCATGGTGTTGTTTGAAGCCATACAAGTTTTACCTTACATTGAAAAAACAGGGGTATTATACCCGTTTATGCCATCCTGCAAAAAGCCCTACATGACCGATCTGGGAGAGCGACACGGTATAGAAGTGATTTCGGAGCACTTCTTCTAACCCTTCATAGGAGTCATCTATATTGGAAAAAATCCTTTTCTGATTGTATGTACGCATAAAGGTTGCCGCCAACCCGGTAGGTCGTGGACTACCTAAAATAGTTGCCCCAAAAACGACTCCATCATTGGCAAGGAAAGGAAGGATATGCTGTAGTACCTGGGGAAACTTCTCTCCCATTGGCCGAGGAAGACAATGAAGAAGATAGCCCATCCCCATTGATGTAAATTGTTGATCCAAAGCTAACGGTAATGGTTCCAAGATATTGGCAAGACACATTGCCGGGGAATACCGAGCAATACGTTTTGCTGCAGTAGACAAACTGTTTCGGTTGAGATCAATCAAGGTAATCTGTGGTTTCGATGACGGAAACATTCCGTGGCCAAGAAAATAGCCCGTGCCAACCCCAATATCGAGATGACGATCTGTCAGGTGTTGATTATAGAATGTGAGAAGATGCGGAGTTGGACACTGCCAAACAAACCGATTTGAAAACCATAGGACGGAATAATCGTAGATAAATAGCGCTGTACGCGTATAGAATGCACTACCAGCAATCGCATCGGATTGTAACATAAGATCATTCTCCCAGAAATGGAACAGATTGATACTATAATTTTTGTGGATGGCTCCAGTGTATCAGAAGCAAATATGCACATCCAAATTAGCCAAGTGAGCGAAAGAAATTGTCTTGTAAAGCAGCGGAGAAATTCTAAATCAGCAATATCAGATCATTAGATAATTAGTTTTTCAGGTTGACCATAAAATCAGCGCTGGTCTTGTCCTGCGCTTCGTCCAATGTTGCTCTTGGCATGAGTTCTGTCAAGGTCAAACGTCCTGATATAAATTTAAAGATGGCCAGATCAGTAATGACCATGTTCACCACGCCCTTTGCGGTCAGTGGCAGCATACATTCAGGTACAATCTTCGAGGCTCCGTTGGGGTTTGTGTGGGTCATGGTGATGATCAGTCGTTTGGCTCGCTGGCCAGATCCATGGCGCCACGACACCAAGCAGCAGTTTGCCAGGCATAGCCCAGTTCGCCAGATCCACTATTATGTCAACCTGAAAGCCGCCCATAATCGCCACACCAACATGGCCGCCCCGAATCATCGCGAAGCTATCTGCACTATCAAAGTAGCTACTGCCGGGGAGGTCCGTCACTGGAATTTTGCCAGCATTGACCGGATATTCCATTGCGCCACCAGCCCCAGGGGCAGGACCAACGCCGAGCATACCGTTCTCGGTGTGCAGAATGATTCCGTGTTCAGGCATGATCAGATCGGCCACCAGTGTTGGGATACCAATACCCAGGTTTACGACATCACCACGTTGTAACTCTTGCAATGCACGGCGTGCCATCGTCATACGCTGCTCATTCACCCGCCTCACACCTCATCAATCGATGCAGATGATCCCAACTCTTCCAGCGTGGTGTACGCCTCAACGAGGTAATCAACAAAATTTCCTGGCGTATGGATCCGGATCGAACGTGCCAATCGGTATAATCTGCTCATCCTCGGTAATGACCAGCTCTGCCGCTGTCGCCATAGCTTTGTTGAAATTCTGCTCTGTCATATGATAGACGAGATTGCCCGCCGTGTCGCCACGCCATGCACGCACAAATGCAACATTGCCACGAATCCCCTTCTGGAAAACATAAGACGTGCCATCGATCTCTTTTATTTCATTACTTTTGGCAATGACTGTGCCATGAGCAGTTGGTGTGTAGAATCCGCCAATACCAGTCCCGCCTGCCTGTAGTGCCTCAGCAAGTGTTCCCTGCGAAAGCAGTTCAAATTCAATATCACCCTTCTGCGCTGCGGCGACCGACTGGAATACCAGGTGATGAATACAACGGTAGTGAATACATCGTGGGCGAAGGGCTTGCAGAATCATTTTCTGCGGAACTGTATGGTGAGTCATGGTTGGTCCCTGGGTAGCGGAATTTGATGAGACCCAGCTACCACAGGCAAAAGCGATCTTCAAAGATGCACTGGCGCTGACTGGTTTTGAGCATCTACAGCGTTACTTATACCACGGAACAGATTTTGGTCTGCATCCGGCTGCAGAGTATGCGCTGGGATACCGTATTGTGCAGACCTATCTGAAACGGATACACAAAATGGTGATCGAGGCATCGCTAGTTCCGCCACATATCATCTTGTCTGAGTCACGGTTCTTTGACGAATGAGCAATCACTGGAAAATACTCTGAGTCGCTACTGATGTAGCACTAAAGCGGCACGTGGTTGCGATGGCCAACATTTTGAGCGCAGTAGGTAGTAGGATTAAGACCGGAGAACGCACGAAAGTCATTGATGCAGTGGGCCTGATCGAAATAGCCGCACGACGCTGCAACATCCGCCCATGCTATCTGTCCACCATTCTCGATGCAGCGTAATACCTTCTGGAAGCGTTGGATGCGACAAAAGCGCTTGGGCGTCAACCCAACCTCATGGCGAAACAGTTCAATAAAACGGCGTGAACTAAATCCCAGCGACTCGGCCACAACGGCCATCGTACGCAGATGTGGTATGCGTTGAAATTCCTGAAGTGCAAAGGCAACAGCGGGATGTAGCGTAAGAGAGTCTGCCAAGCGAAACAAGAGGAAACGCTCAAGCACCTGGAACCTCCTCTGCGGTGTTGTGGCCTCCATCAACTGATCTCGTAATTCCATGGCTGCATGACCCCACAGAGTCTCAAGCGACACCGTGCTGTTTGTTAATGCATCTACAGGCATATCTACAAAGGGAAAAGCACCGCCGGGCTTGAAATGAACACCGATGATAGATGCCTGACAAACGGTGTCGATGACCAGAAACTCGGAGTGGGCCCCTGATAGCACACACCCGCGAAATTGTTGGAAATGTTCAGGGCTTTGTGGCTCGTAGATGCGAATCATATCATCGCGCAGGTTGATCACCAGTTCGACAGTGCCAGAGGGCAGCACCCGTTCTTTTACGTGCGTCGGGGTGTAATCTTCGTACAACCAGAACACATCTATGTACTTGTTCAGTGGTGGTTGGGGAATATAGGATTGAGCAATCATAAAGTACAACTGGTATTTTGAAAACTATTTACTTATCAAGATAGAACATGTTTTCGAGTATGTCAAGAAGGTGTAAATCAATAAGTTTTACATCGAGTACCATTGGAATTTATGGATAGGGCTATGCAAAAACATGTGCTTTTGACCAGGAGGAGGCGCTTTCCAGAAAAGCTTTTGCAACCATCTGGCTGCTGTCTCTTCATTGTGAGGTAAAGAAACAAAGGAGGGCTTTAATAAATCGCTTCCTGTCTTGCTTTTTCAAGAATTTTCAGTAAAACAAAAGCCTGCTTTTCTGATGGCATTTTTTCAGGCATCTGAGCAGCTATCCGCAGTATGCCAACCTCTTTTGGTGAGTAAAACCCCTTTTCCTGTCCCTGTGCCAGGATGGACGACCATGTCTCGGCAGGTATTTCGCATACTGATTTCTGAGCTTCAATCCCATTCTGCATTCTCTGTGTCTTAATCGCTGATCTGGCTTCATCTTCAACTTCGTCGGCTGAAATCAGCTCCGCAAAGAAACAGGCAGGAAGCAGATTCGTTAGCACATCTGTTGTTCCCTGCAATCGCTGCCAGCAGGCTTCTCTTTTACACCATTCGCTGATGTTAGGGATGCTGCCCATTGGATTCATGATGTCGTCATGTACGAGTTTTGCTGTGATTTCGATAGCCTGTATGGTGGCAGAAGTTATGTCCTGGCGATTCCATACTCTGATGAAGTTAAAAGCCTGCCCTTGTCTGGAACACACTTCTGCCAGCATAGCTAGTGTGTAGGCTACAATGTTCGCTCTGTAACCACCGTTATACCAGGGTTGAGCTGACACCAGCTTTTCCGTTCTGCGAAAGATTATCGCGCGCGCAATCGCACATTTATAATAGAATTCATTGAACTGGTCAGGCTTCCTATCCCATTCCTGACCGATACGTCCAGCATAGTTTGCGAAATTCTTCTGTGCACCCCGATTTACTGAAACAGGATAACCATCCCAGACATTCTCAAATTTGGCGATATCGGTTTTCGTGAACATCTGCGGTTTGGGATACTCTGCCTGAAACCGTTTTTGCTCACTGGGTGTTAGCTTGCTCTGAGCGTCAGCATACTGTCCTCGCGCTCTTTCATAAAACCATTTGGTCTCTCGCTGAGTGCCCTGCTGTGCTGGTGCCCAAAGTCGGCGTGAAAATCCTTCCATACGCACATGAAAAGGATGATTTGAGAAGAAATCTGCTGCATTCACCTTGTTCTGTGTATTGGCGTACTCGGAAATTCTGGGAACAACTTCCTCGCTTTTTTCCTCATCAATCACTGAAAGCTTCATCTGCACGAAGATGTTTTCAAGCGATGCCTTATCCCTGCGATTCGTGTGGAACAGAGAGGCTGTGGTCTGACCGCCGTTGACAATCTGGAGGTCCTTGAGAGAAGTGATAACAACACCATTCGCGGTTTCTGTGGTCTCAACATCTCTGGCGGTGGCGGTAATGCCATTATTGTAGGCAAAGAACATTTCAGGGTCGTTCATGATGGTTGCGCGAATGCCCTTGTTGACATTACCTCTCACCTGGAGAAAGCTGCGAACGTTCTGTTCAAGCAGCCTGGAACCATACTTTCCGTAGAGTTCCGCCAGAACTATAGCAGGCATCACCACCAGATATGATCTGTAAGTCGCGGAAGTGAGATGGGCAGGAAGGCAGGGAAGCCCATCCCCGATCATCTCAGCAAAGTTAATCTCCAGTTCTTCACGGGCACCGTGTGATGTCCGAAGGCGATGCAGACGAGACAAATCCCAGATATTGTACGAAAAAGTCCACGCTTTATGCTGTTTGTCATCAAGCGCCTTCAGGCGCTCACTAAGCACACGCTCCGAGAGCAGGAAGAAGTTCACTTTAGAGAAGGAATGACACCTGTCGGCAATATTTCGGGAGAGACCGTATCCCTGAGAAGTCTCTTCAAGACTAGCGAACAGATTTTTCTCAGCACTTGCGGTAAAGAAGTTCTCAAGCCGCTTGAATATCTGTGTAACCTCAGTCTGGGTCAGCGACTGTACTGTTTCCCTGTTAGCAAAGTCAGTGATGAACAGGTCAAGCGATGAGTCATTAAACCAATAGCCATCCACACGTATACCGCCGGTTGCCGGGCGATAGTGACATAGCTCAAATCCATCAATAACGCCTGAGTCAATGAGTTCATCCGCAATGTTCTGGGTGAATTCGGCTTCCAGAAAATCCATGTTGGCTTCTGCATCGGCCAGTATTTCCTGGCGGAAGTCATGCAGAAATTCTTCCATTGATATGGCTGACATGATTACTTCTCCATTACTTCCATTCCGCTTATTCTGAATCTGTCGATACCTGCCAGTACCAGATCATATGCCACAGCTTCTATGCCTTCTGGCAGAGTTTTTCTTGTGATGCACGGGAAATCATCCAGGACAAGATAAGTACGACAGTCCTTTACCCAGAACATGGGTAAATCGTAATCAGGAATATCAATATATCGTGCGCTTTCAAGCTTAAGTTCAAACAATTCCCTGTTTTCTCTGTAAGTCAATTGATTGATGATGCGTTTAACGATTGCGTTGAGACTTTCGCCACCGTCGTGTACTTCAGACAAAAAGTAGACACGCAGATACAGTCTTTCCAAATGGGTATCAAGTTGGTCTTCGGATGTGATGCGTACCTTACCTCGCTGATCTCCGGCTATCGACTTAATTTCGATAGCCATGTCATCCCAAATGAAATCATGCTGGGTTTTCTGTGGACCTTTCCATCCCTGAATCACGGTGCTTTCGCGTGATCTATCACTTTCAAGTATCTCTGTAAGAAAGTACAGTTCAGCATATAATCCCTGTACTTCATTGGCTGACAGAAGATTTCTTGCTTTACCTGAAAGCAGTGACTGCCATTTCTTTAGTCTTTTGCATATCGCATGAAAAGTATCCTGATTCTGCTCACTGGCTTTTACATGCTCGATGAGGTCGAGACATAGTTTCAGGAAGACATCCTGATTCTGGGTATCTTCAAGCTTTATAATGAGTGCCCTTATGCTTTCCTGGGCTACCTCGATCACATCTACTGCAATATCACGGATGTTGATTTTTGCTTCCTGTAAAGAATCCTGCGAAATGAGTCTGGAAATTTCAATCAGCAAACCTGGACGGCCAGCATCATCCCGAAACCAGAACAACGCAAAGTTGGCTTCAGTATTGACTCGGCGGCGAGAAAACTGCCCGGTTACTGCGAATGGAATATCTGCCCAGGGGTTATAATTCGAGGTCATAATCATCTTCTTCATTCGGAGAATCGTACTGATTCTCCTCAAACTGTTTCAGCCATACTGGATTAACCACATATTCCACAGTTCTGACATCATCTGAATTGGGGAAGCTCACACTGAGAGCCGGAGCGAGGCTGATGACGGACTCATTATCCTTATCCTTGTCAACCAGATTCAGAAGGTGCAACATGAGCAGAGGTTTACCACGTGCATTTGTGTAGTCGCTGAATATTGGATTTTTTCGTCCGGCATCCTCTGCCCGTTTCCTGGCTTCTGCTATATGGACAGTGTCCAGTCCGATTTCAAACATGCTGTTGCGTGAAAATCTGTTTTTGTTACCCGTATGCCAGCCAGCCTCTGACGCAGGTCTTCTAGGTTGGCCGGATGGATTATGCCCAATATTGCGTTCCTGTGCTGCGATCATGTAGCCTTCTTCTGGCTGTTTACCTGTCAGCGATCTGAAAGCCACATCCCATCAGGGATAGATATCGGAAATCTCCTTGATGAATCTGGGGATGTTTTCCTGTAGGTCGAACATATCGGTGTGAAACCGGAATTTCAAAACAAAATCCTGAATGTGTTCCCAGGAAACGTCCCTGAACAGGAGAGAGTTTGTTTTGTCTGTATGAGGCACTGCTAATTTTTTGAGGTCATCAAAGAAGGCTTTAAGCAGATACCTGTTGTTATCATTTTTCTCTGCGGAATCAGGCAGGATGTGAGTCTCCATCAGCTTGCCATCATAGCTGACACGGAAAGCTCTGTTCGCCGCGTAGTGCATTTTGTTCTGAGCCGTTACGATCAGAGTATCCGGATGTGCTCTGACATACAGGCCGAAATCGCTCGGCTTCTTTCGCTCCCGGCGCATACGTTTTACCTGCATTCGTAGTTCATCTGCCGCCTCACTGATGTGACAATACCAGCCATAAGAAACATCAGACATGTAGACACGGCATAAATCCTCGTAGCCATCACGATAGCCAAACCATCGTCCCATCTGCATCAGCGTATCGTACATTTTTGAGTTCCGGTAAATGTAACTGACTGTAAGCCCTTCAATCGTGAGGCCCCGTGAAAGGCTTAATCCCCCAATCGCAATCGCTGTAAGTGCGTTGCCTTCTTTTTCATATGTGGTGTAATCGAGTGCTTCGTCTGATTTACTGTTAACCAGGAAAACCTTTATCGCACTGGTCGCATCGTTCAGTTCTGCCAGCACATCAGTCCAGTCAATATCAGTGTTACTATATTCCTCTAGGAAATCCCGGTGTAGCTGTGATATGGATGCATCCCTTTGTGCCTTATCGGGCGGTAACCTGTAATTGAAGCGTATAGCCTTTCGCAGTTGATCAACGTAAAGTTCGGTCAGTAATCTCATCTCACGCTGTGTATCAACAAAACGTGAGACATTGATCAGCATTGAACAGTGATTGTCCTTATCTCCCCTGAGATTGCGAATAGCACGGCTCAGGATAAAAGTACGGATAGCCTTTCTCAGACTTGGGGGAAGATCAACAATCGGTTGACCTTTCTTATGGCGAAGCGGGATATAGTCTTCTGCATCGTCAATTTCCCTGATGAAATCATTATCACTCAGGTCTTTATCAGGGAACATTTTCTCAGCGCCGCAGTAATTTGTAGGCGCATCCAGACAGTGAATAAAATGTGCCGGGAAAAGGTCGCTTCCCAGCATCTCGTCTTCGCTATCCGGATTGATGAATACATTAGCAAATGGGGTTGCTGTATATCCCACATAACAGCGCTTTCTGAACAGATTGAGAATGCTACGGATTTCTCTGTTCGTTCTCTGAGTTAGCCGAGGAAGTAACTATCCCGATGAGTCGCTAAAAATTCTTGTTTCGGGATGAATTTATCAGTCATTGAAATCATCTGACCTTCATAGATTTTGAACCCAGAGTGTACCGCTGAATTAGGGAGATACTGCCGTATCGCTTTCCCAATTACGATTTTGTAGTCCTCTGCCAAAGTGAAGAAACCGCGATCAAAGCCTTTATCGTGTAGAGCACATAAACACAAACCGTTATGTGGATTTACCCGCAGGTTTTCATCATCGCGCCAGGGGATAATATGGCTTGCAATTAACAATTCGGGTATTGGCATTCCACAAACACAACATTTGCTTGCATAACTGGTCATGATCACTTTACGAAAGAACTGCTGCCCTAAGCGGACTTTCACTTGTCGTTCGGCTTCAGTCGATCCAGAGAATCCTAGAGACTCTGTGTCCAGTTCAGGCGAAGGAGTTATCATTGATGGAATTTCAGCACCGAATAACTGGGCATAAGCGATTTCGCTCTCAACAGCTAATTCATCCCAATTTGCGCTGAACTCGTCCCATATATCCCGATCAGCTTGACCAGTATTTTGTAGCCCTTTGATACCACGTGATTGATGATATGAATCAAACGATGCAAAGTTCGATAACTTCATCGCCACTGCATCAGGAGTGCGTCCAATTAAGTTGGCAAGTTGTATAATCTCAGAGTTACGATTGTGATATTGCCCAAAGGGTAGCCGACAATACAAATTCAGCGTTAGTAACAATTCTTCTCTTTGCCATTTACGCCGAATAGCCATATCTCATATCCCACGATATTTGATAAATGACTTACTTGCCAGAATCGGTGGCACTGCATTCCCAACCTGGTGATACTGTGCGGTCCGATTGCCCTCAAATTTGTAGTTATCGGGAAACGTCTGAAGACGAGCCGCCTCTCTTACAGTAAGGCTACGGCACTGTGCCGGATCATAATGGATGTAGTAATGACCATCCTTTGAAATATGTGATGTGATCGTTGTTGCAGGCGCATCCGCAAGCTGAACACGGAAACGATCTGCAAAATCGTATTTCGTTCTGCCCTGTTGCACATTTTTGTGGTTGGGCAGAAGTTCTTTAGGGAAATTCCGCAACTTTGGCGTTATCCCGTTAGTTGCCGCATATACAGCCGCGAAGAAATAGCGGTGCAGATCGCTCTGCATGTGGGAGCGTGCCTCATGAGACAAAAGAACCCTGAGACGATCATCTCCAAACCAGTCTTTCAGTACTGTCGGGGTTGAATAACGGTCTGACCTTTTCTCAAACTCCTGTTGTTTGAGTGAGGTGATGATTTCCTCTGTAAGCGTAGTCAGTTGTGCCATACCATTCTCTCTGCCATGCATAAACCACGTCTGGCAGGTAACTTCCGTCAGTGTCTCTACCCAGAGATCAACAGAATCGGCTAATCTTGACAGAGTGCTGCGTATCTTTGGCAGATCGCCAATCATATCCCTTACAGTGGTGTACGCATCTGACTTTTCCAGTGTTCGAGGCTCGATGTCAATGTCACTTCTTATACCCACGATAAAGATGCGGTGACGAGCCTGAGGTATACCGTATTCCTCAGCCTTCACAACAAAAGCACCGGGATCAGCATCGAGACTCATGACACCTGACTGGGACAGGGAATAGAGCCTGTATTCAAGATCTGTGTTTTCATTACCAAAGGTTGAGATAGGGTTGCTCAGGTCTCGCAGAATGTCATTGATAACATAGCGCCCCTGTATTTTCGATGAGATCAGCCCTCTCACATTTTCCATCACAAACACAGGTGGCGTGTGATCAGCCAGAATCTGCAAATACTCTTTGTATAGAAAATGCCGTGGGTCTGCTTCGAAATCAGGATTTCCCTTCATTCGGGATCTGCCAGCCTTTGAATATGCCTGGCATGGCGGTCCTCCAACCAGCACCCATTTTTTATGCCCGTTGACTGCCTCGGCAATTCGCCGTTTTACATTCTCGTGGGGTTCTTTGCCTAACTCGCACAGCCAGGCTGTATGTTGTGAGTGGGATGCCTCTTCAGGGTGACGGCTGTACAACTCTTCAAGGCTGATCGCATTTTCAAGATAGTGATAGTAGTCAATTGGAGCCTTATTTGGTGGGAACTCTCTAAAGAAATGGCGTAACTGAAGTGTGCGATGTGCAAATGGGTCTTTTTCGATGGAAATAGCAGTCCTGAAAGCATAATAATCTGAATTTCCAGGGTGGCGCAGGGATGCAAATCCTTCGCCCAGACCACCGGGGCCAGCAAATAGATCAATAACAGGATAGGGTTCTTTATCTCTTTGTTCTGAGACATCGGAGATGTACCTATCGCGCTTTATGTTCATAGTAAGCATACTTTTAGGATTACTCCCAACACCAAGTCACATCAGAATACAGTTGTGTATATTGTATTATTACTACTCAGCACAGGGATAAAGGAAGATCATTACCGACCCCTAAACCTGTGCCGACAAACTGTCGAAGCATGTATACTATAACAGAATCGATGAGAAAGCAGCAAGTTGTGCTTGGAACGATTAAGACCTACCACATACCCGCTAACCGTTCGGCTGCTTGCTGTACTCGCTTTGTCAATGCATCGTCACGCAGCCACGCACTGTCGATGTGCGATGCACCCCACCGTGCACCGCCGAGGCTACCTGCCAGTACCGGACAGTAGTTTGATGGGCCAGCAAATGCTAACGCACGCTGGAGCATCGTATCAAAATCTGGACTGGTTACAGCAAAGTAGATCGCAGCAGCTAACACATGCGGTGCAAAACCATCTGGCTGGAGTGGACCAGATTGGACTACCAGAGCTGCCTGTGTGGTAGGATCTCGCCCACGTTGCGCTTGCTCAAGTGCGGTGGCCCAATCTGTACCACGGATCAAGGCGCGACACAGCACGACGGCGGCGGCAGCCACATCACCTGCCAAAGGATGCACATGAGTCAAAGCAGCTTCTTCTTTCGCACACCGCGCTAACGCACTATCTGCAATGGTGTTTGCCATCGCCAATGGCACTGTACGATGCACTGGGTTACACCCGGCGGTGAGACCACCAGTTTCGCGATGAACTGTGGTGGCTGCTTCATCAAATGACTGCCCCGTTGTGACGAGTTCGAACACACGGGCAGCGGTAGGACCTGTGTCGAAGCCTTCGTCTTGCCACCACGTGAGGTAGCGCATACCAATGTCGTGGCGATCAAAGCCACCACGTTCAATGAGGCTTTCGGCGGCACGTACGGCCATGCGAGCTGGTCCACCAATGCAGTCTCCGGCAGCCAACCCCAGGATCATACCTGCAACACGACCCTGTATATCAACCATAGGCAATCTTTACCTACTACAACCATCGACCAAAATATCATACCATAGGTATCTCTGCATATAGTAGGCTATTCAATTGTTTGATTTGTATGTCAAGTTAAAAGGGGGAGTTTTCCTCAAAGAAGAACATCGGTTAGGAAAGATAGATGTAGACTGGTGTAGTATCCCTGGTTTGAAGTACTACACCAGACATGGAGTTTTGGAGTCTGTGGCCGCACACCTTAGCGCTTCGGAAGACCACCAAGAAAATCGATCAGTGGTTGACCTGTTGATGAAATGCTATCCCCACCTGTGGTTGACTTGATCGAGACAAATGGGCCAAACACATTGTTCGACTCATCAGCCTCTTCCACACCACCAAAAGCAGTCGTTGCACTCACCGAATCGATCTGTGCGTAGACAGGTACATTGGTGGGGAAGGGTGGGATGCTGCTGACGGTTTGCCATTAAACGTCTGAGCAGCATTCTCCAGCGTCAGCACTCAGGACTCGCCTGGTTCGATTGGTAAATCATCGTTCGCAATAGCCCATACCACACCGATTTCCGCAATATGCTGCCACAGGTCGTTGTACTCTGGCATACGGCTAGGTTTAAAGTAGAGATCGACCCAGAATCCCTCTGTGACGGGGGCTCTGCCATCATTGCGGATCGTAACCTGTACGCTATCACTGCTAGCCTCGAGAGCAGTGATGACCAGATCCGGCATTGAAACTGACTGAATCAGTGGTAGATATACATACGGCGACTCGTCATCCTCAACGGTAACATCAATCTGTACGTCTGACAGAGCATCAAAAACACGGTCATCGCTAGAAACAATACCATTGATCACCCAGATTCGTTCACCACGTGGTTCGTCGTCATCAACAACCTGAACCGTGATACTGCTCGGTTCAGACCAATCCACGAAATCAATCTTGATAGTCTGTGGAGCGACCGTACACACAGAGGTGTCACTACTGGTAAGATCAAGATTCACCGTGGCAGTGGGCTGGCTCGTGAGCATGATGGTGACAACCTCGGAGCCGTTTGGCTCGGCCAATAGGAGATCATCAGAGCTAACTGTTATACCGGCAATATCGTTATCCAGATTGACCGCTGTTACATTATCAACTGGCAGATTATCGTAGAGTGCAGCATTGCTCTGCGTGTTACCGGTTTCGATAACGAATGACTGATCACCATCATCCATCAGGTCGTCAATTCCAGTGATCACAACTGTTTGACTGATATTCCAGGTAGCATCGGTAAAGGCCACTTCCGAAAGACCAAGCTACCCCTCACTCAGATCACTACTTTGCAGTGTGACCGTAACGGGTTCGATAGGTTGGGTTTGCAACTGCATCGTAAAACTGGCAGTATCTCCAACCTCGTTTGTATCACTTCTGACTGGAGAAACACGTACACCTGGTATATCATCATCCAGCACATTCACTGCCACATCTGCCGAATCAAGCCTATCGTAACTGGAATCGCTGCTGCTGGCTGGGGCAGTAATGATGTGGCAGGATTGAGTACCATCCGTGAGGTCGTCGTCCTCTGCTGTCACCATGACTTCCACACCCGTCTGCCAATTTCCACTGTCTAACTCTACCGAAGAGGTGGATACCGCACACTCGCTGGGATCAGTACTGGTTGTGTCAATGGAAACTGTAGCAGTAGGCTGACTGGTTAACGTTAGTGTAAAGGCTGCTGTTTCTGCTGGCTCAGTAATGATCAGTGGCACGGTACTGCTGATTACGTTAATGCCAGCGCTATCGTCATTGACAATGGTGCTGGTAATGCTCTGAGTCGTGTAACTCACCAATCCAACAGATGGAGCAGTACCATCGAAGAGCATTAGGATGAGGGTTTTGTCCGGTTCAACAATCCAGTCTCCCAGCACATTGGCCGTAACTGTCTGGCTGATCTCTCCTGATGTAAAACTCACTGGACCTGTTGGAACAGTATAGTCCTCAGTTGCTGTACTGGTACCATCAAAGCTGTAATCTACCTGGCTCGCAAAATTGATTGCTCCACTGCGTGTGATGGTGAAGATGAAGGGTTGAGTGCCAGTATTGCCTTCGATCAGGCTTGTCGGATCAACATCGACATTATAGTCAATATCCAGATCGGTCACTGTCACCACGATTTCTTCGCTATCGGTCAAGGGGGCAGTATCACTCGCGATGACCGTGAAGGTGTACACGCCCGGTCCTTGAGCATTTGTCGGTGTCCAGCTAAAGAGGCCACTACCACTATCAATACTTGCCCCGCTGGGTTCACCGCTGAGGCTATATGTGAGCGTATCGCCATTGTTGTCGGTCGCACTGGCCGTGAATGTAAGGGTGTTGGTTTCGGCGATAATCTGGTTGCCAATCGGCGCAAATACCGGCGCAACGTTGCTCACCGTCACACCTGTGTCAGAAGCGCCGTTGTTGGCCGTATCAACATCTGCCTCAGTAGAGGTGATGACAACACCATTTGTGAAGAAGGCCCCTCCACTCAAGTTATTATCCAGTTGCGCCGTGAGGGTGATGATGCCTGTCTGTCCACTTGTCATCTGAAAAATCTCAAACACTTCGATGGTTGCGTTGCTAACCGTGTTATTAATTATTACATCACCACTGTTGTCTATGTTCTGAACTGTAATCTCAGCAGGTAGTGTGTCGGTGAGCACAATGTTGTTTGCCGTAAAGCCGGTATGAGTGAACTCGATAGTGTAGGTAATTGTCCCATCTGGTTTAACATTGTCCGGTGTTACCGACTTGCTGATAGCGAGGTCGTTTGACAGCGTTGTGAAGCTGGCGTTGCCTGAATTGGTTGTGAGGATGCGTTGATCGCTGCCATCAATAGTCTCGTAGGCGGCAACAACCGTATTCGTGTAGGTTGTATCAGGTCCAACATCATTGCCCACTACCATTCAAAGGCCTTAGTAACATGTGTACTGGATGAGTTCGAAACCACAATGTCGTAAACAACTGTATCGCCACCGTCGAAAGTGGTGGTGCCGGTTGGATTGGAAAGTGTCTGGTTGACTGTCTTGGTGACCGAGACAGTTGGCTCTTGTACAGCCACACCCACCGTGTTCGAGGTAATAGGGGTGCCACCATCTAACGACACACTGAAGTCATTTGACCAAGTGTCGCCAAGGCCATTACTGCTTGTGTTGGCGACTACGGCATCGAACAGGATGATGACTTCTTCAACGTCAGCATCATTGTCATTGTTAGTGATATCACCAAGGTTAACCTCCAGTGTATCCGTGCCACTGTCATAGCGATATGTTCCAGCGTCGGTTGGAGCGCCACCTGTATCGACTGGGATGCTCAGACCAAGGCTGGTGGTTGGCACACTTCCTGCGATATCTGCAAAGCTCATGCTTCCCGCATATTTGTGTACACAGTAACCGTGCCGTCAATAAATTCGAGATCCGCTGCGAGAGCGTCTGACACCACGATATTGTCGAGTGATCCTTCGGGGGTGGTGGTCGTTAGTTGGAAGGTTATGACTTCACTAATAGCGACTGGTCGTTCATTACCACTTGAGTCGTCTTCAGTATCACTTGTGTGGCTCTCACTTGTGCCAAAAAGGGCTTTTGCTGCGGTTATGTTGATAGTCGTAACATCAGATGTATCCGAGCCACCAGAATAGTTACGATTATCGTCATCCGTAGCGTTATCACGACTATCGTAAGAGGTCACGGTTGCACTATTGGTGTAGGTGGCGCCAAATACGGTAACACTTTGAACGGTGGTATCGAAGCGAATAGTACAACTTGAACCAGCACCTAACTCATCGAAGCTAAAGACCACGTTTGGTGGTGAACTGCTATTGGTCGCAAAACCACTGATATCATCACAAGTAGAGTTCGCTGCATCAACTGAATCAAACGTAAGGGAGAGGTTCGGCGCGTTGTCTGGCAGTGTATCTGTTATGCTCAGGTTGTAGGCCGGAGCCGTACCATTATTTGTCAGGGTCAGCTCGAACGTAGCCGTATCGCCAGCCTGCAGGTTGCTTCCGGCAATAGTAGTACTCGTCACATCAACATCAGGTTCCACCATGTCATTATTGGCAAAACCGACTGAGGGTGGATTCTGGGTTGTCATGTTGCCATCTTGGTCTTGCCATTGCAGTTGGACTTTATTTTGTGAGAGGTCGCCATCGCGGTTTTGGACGTTGGAGTCATTGTGATCGTTTGATGCGCCGCCGTTATATTGTCCGGCGTCCTCATCATCGAGACGGGCAGTGACACGAATCACATACCGATCGTCATCATTTTCGACGTTGTCTGGATTATTGAACACATCACGGCCGCCGCCAGTGAATGCATGGAAACGGTCAGCATCACCATCGCCACCATCGCTATCTGCCATGCTAAAGGTTGTTCCGACGCCGCCTATCCCTCCACTAGGGTCAGGTTACCGCCAACATAGATAACCTCTGCGCTTAACAATTCAATCACGCGGTTTTGACGCCCGCCCATCTGATTGTTGGGGAGGCTAAATCGATCATCGTGAGGTTATAGGTTGTGCCATCAGGGAGGGTCACCGTGATGATGTAGTTGAACTCCTCACCAATGGCGAGATCAATGATATCGGCGTCGTGTTCGGAGACACCTGTGTTGGGGTCATCGGTAGAGTCTACATAGGTTCCACCCACAAATGTATCGACGTTGGCCACAGGTGTGTTGATAGGATGCTCGATTTGCTTGACCAATTTCACATCTGGTACGGTAATGAGACCCGTTGTATCACTGACTTCATAATCATCGATTGCGCCGCCTTCGCCATCGCTGCTATCGCGGGCGCCATCTTCATCCCCGTAGTTGCCAGGAACATTGTTGTCCGTGCCGTCTTCATCAGGCAGGGAGGCGTAGGTCACGGTAGCGGTATTGTCCCAGCTTTCACCAGGAGCAACATCCATCCGAACTTCTGCTTCAACCGAGATGGAAACCGTTACCCCAGGATCGACATAATCCTAACTAAAGACCAGGTTCGGCGGGTTTGAGTCGACTAATGCCCCTGGGGTAGGGCCTGTGGTGATACAGCAAAGGACGCTTACTACATAATCATCAGGGAAGAAATCGGTTACGGTCACATCGTAAGCCCGAGCGTTGCCAGTGTGCTCAATAACTATCCGATAAAAGATGGTATCGCCCGCATCGGCTTCGGTCATTTCCGGTCCAAAGAGGGGGTTAAAGGTCGGGAGTTGGCGTTTATCAACCGATAAATTCGGCTCGATGACTTCAACAATGCAGTCTTCTGAACTGTCTGCGGTGCTACCGTTGGCGTTCAGGGTGGCGTTGGTGGTTAGTTGGTTGCCATCCTGGTTGGCGGCGATATTCAGCACCAGCGCATTGAACGAGATGTCGATGGTCTCCACGTTGGCATCACTATCGGTGTTGGTGATTGTGCCAAAATCAAAGGTGACATCTGCTCCAGACGAGCCGTTACCAATGACACTGACCGTATCGCTCCAGCCAGTGTCATTGGTAACGCTCAGGATGTACGAATTCGCGATATATTCTAGCCCGTCGGGTATACTCACTGCTGTATTGACATTGTTGCTGGTTCCCTCGGCAATCTCAAAAACCAAACTGTAGGTCACCACCTCGCCAGTTAGCACAGGTCGTTCGTTATCTGCGCTACCATCCTTGGTATCACTCGAATCAGGCTCGCTGGTGCTTGCAATTGACAGCGTCAGATTGGTCTGGGCCATCAATAGGTCTGATGTGAACAGGAAGCCCAACAGCAAAAACATAAGTATCAGATATCTGATGTTCCGTTGGAGGTGAAAGAGGGAAGAAAATAGGTGAGGCATTGCAGTATATCATCCTTATGCAGTACAAACCCCGACAGACCCGGCGACACCAGTCGTTTGGTTATTGTATCGAATGACAACTGGCTCAAGATATGAAAGCAGTCTCTAAAGCAGCACACTATTGTGGCAATTCTGCAAAGTATGAAGAGTAAATCATAGATCGAGGAGAAAGAAATAAGGGCGACAAATCAAAAAACCAGGGACACGATCAAACTGATCGTGCCCTTGGATAATCGAATGTACATATCCGAGTGTGAAGGCTAATTACCTGTACACACTGACCATTGAGCACAAATGTTGTTGGCAACACAACTGTCCTATGTGTGGCCAGTCAAAGCGACCCTGCACGCCACCCTGTTTGCGGCGTGCAGGGCTACCTGGTGGTATCTAAGGCCACCACCACTGCTGGGATCCATAGGGATATTCGATGCGACTGTCGACGTGCACAAAGGTACTGTAACGGATAATGCCACTAAACCCACAGGTCTTCGCGTAGCTCTGGACCTGGCTGGGGCTCTGCCCAGTCACCCGAATATCGGCGGCCAACCCATACATATGCTGACTGTTGGATGACCCACCTACCCGACTATTATGAGCAATACTACGAAAGCCGGAGTTGATGTTCACTGAATTATTCCCGGCTTTCTTCCGCAAGGCTTCCAGTTTCCACATCAGCCGCCGAATATTCTCTCGGACGGTAGCCTCACTGACTTTGCCCCCCCGAAAGCCACTGCCATCTTTAGAGTAGAATTCACTCCAGTCAAAATTGATGGTGGACCGATCGGACTCTTCCATACGATTGAGTTGGGCTTGTGTTTGCGGACCCACCCGTCCGTCAACCTGTAAGCCATAGGCGCGTTGAAAGCGCCTGACGGCGGCTTCGGTTTGCGAACCAAAGTCCCCATCCAACTCCAAAAAGGTACGGGATGGGCTATCCGCTGCCCACCCAGCGATCCGGATTTGTAGTTCTTTGACTGCACTGCCTTGCATCCCGCGATATAACACGGGAGGCCAGTTGTAGGCGTATGTTGGTTGGGCCGTGCTGGCGACGACGCTGGCCAGCAGCACCAGGGCCACTACCAGACGGAGCAGGCGTGCTCCAGCACCATTGATGAATCGAGCCATGGACAACCTCCTTTCAAGACCAAGTGTACGGCCATATGGCGTACAGGAATCGGTGACTACTGGAGGCTGATACTCACACATAACGAGCTAATCAAACCAGTGTCACCGTGCCACACCAGCCGATCTGTGGTGGTGTGGTATTGTGTATGATGGGGAACGTCGTAAGCTTGGATGCAGTATAGGGGATGCCTGGTGCGGCGTCTATCGTTCGATTCAACGATATGGCTAACGATTTATGTTGACGTGATGCGGCTGCGGGATGTCTCACCTAAGAGACACACCCACCAGTCACAGGGCCGCTATTCACACTTCGGATTAGGTTGTCTTGTTTCTCAAACCCCCGGCGATGATCCGGAAGTAGGGCCGCTTGAAGGGCCGCTTGAAGGCCGCTTGAGGGCCGCTCTCTCGTTGTTCCAGTACAGCTTATGCTCCCAAACGGATGGGGCAATGTCGTAATCTCGCTACCCAACCGAATATGAAACAACTTCTAAACACAAATTCCCGACCAGTTCTCAGTAGACTCAGACTGGTCGGGCCACTTAGCTAACTGAATGCGCTTACGTGTGCAGGTATGACTCGTGCTAATTACCTGTACACGCTGTACCATTGAGCACAAAATCCGTCGGTACAGCGACTGTGCCAGTATGTGTGCTGACCATACCAAAAGTCACTATACCACCGTTCGCCTCAATCGTTCCGTTCCAGTGACTTGCTGGATTAGCAGCCGTAACAGAGTTACCTGACTGTGTCACATCGGCATTCCAGGTGCGTTCTACCTGTTGTCCTTCGGCATATATCCATGTTAATGTCCAACCAACGATAGGGGTACTGACATTGTTGGTAATAGTTATCTCTGCACGGAACCCATCATTCCACTCATTGCCAACCTCGTAATCGACCATGCAGGCGCCATCCACAGGTGTAGAGGTCGGCTCAGGCATACTCGTCGGTGTTGGTGTGGGCATCTCTGGATCACCTGTCTCATAGCGTACCTTGGCAGGATTGGTACAACTTACAGCTATATCTGCACCAGTTGAGGGCCATGACATTGTGCCATAAAAATCAGGCTTGCTGGTGTAGAGATACGACGATGGAATCTCACGTTCAGGAATAGTTGGGTTCCATTGCACTGCGCCATCAACGTAATTACCATGTTCGATTACACCATCACTTGTGTCATCATCACGTGCACCAAGGAAGTTTCCAGATGCGTCGGGCAACTCATTCCCAACAATGTTTTGTGTGTGCGATTGATCCTGATACCACAACCCTTCATGATAAACACAATTACGCAGATACGTGTTGTATGGTCCGGCTGGTCCCCAGAAATCACCGATCCCAATCTCCGAAACGACATTTCCTTCAAAGAGATTCGCAAAAGGATAGTGACCATGGATCGAGATGTCCGGCAAAGTGCCTGAATCACTTACCGGATCGCGGCTGTAGTTGTAGGCAAAGACATTTCCATTTGCGCCAAGGTGCACCATCATTGCGTGCCGCAGGGTTTCAAAAATACTGTTTTGCGTGAGGCATCCGGTCGTATGGTAGCCTAACTCTACGCCATATCCGTGTCCACCACCACCATAGTCGTGAGCTTTGTGGAAATAGCTGTCCTGCACTTCGCACCGATACACCGTATTGGTTTTAATATGGCTCTTGTCAGCAAACTCACTTTCGACATTACGGACCCATGTATAAGCAGCATTCTTCCATAGGATCATCGAGGCATCGCCTGTATCACCACTACGATCAAGATGCAGATTTTCGACACCGACATAGCTAACAAGCCCTTGAGTGCGAATGACCGGGTTCAGACTTGCGTCAAAATCAATGTTGAGTGGCTCACGTAGACTCAGCGTATTCCCGTCCACAGCTTCCACCACACCGATCTGTCCAACCGACTGTTCAGCCCAGCCTTGCTCCCATCTGGGATCAGTGTACATTTTGTCGGGGTCGTTGTCCTGCTGAATCTCAAAGAAAATACCTGGTGTAAAAGCAGCGGCATCAGAAACAGTAAGCGTAGTTGCACCCTTGGCCATGCCATCAACCACATCAACCCAGTCGCCACGCTGATACGTCACAACCTCAATCGCATCGGCACTCCCAACGTCGAATATGAGACGAGTCTCTGTTGGGTCTACCCCGCGTAGCACGACGCTATCATCTATTTCGAGGGAAGTATTGATATTATAATCGCCAGCCGGAATAGTGATAGCATTGTTAGTTGTGCCTTTCACCGCATCAATAGCCTCCTGAAAAGCACTTGAATCGTCCTGGCCGTCATTCGGAACCGCGCCATAATCAAGAACACTGGCCCCTTCGGAGACGGATGGAATGCCACCAGGGATACCAGCCTGTGTCCAATCAACGACGCGATCAGCGGGAATGATTGCCACAGTACTGGAGGCGGCACCAGAGAGTGCTGCCTGTGTAAGTAAACACAGCATGATAAAGAAAGTTGCTACGGTCACCTTTCGTTTCCATTGAACATAGATCATGTTGCTATCCTCCTTGGAAGTGTGTTCAGACTAAATCACACAAGAACGCATCTCTGCAAACGAGGCATTGCAGAAATAAACAAAAAGAGTAATAAATGCTCATAAACGAAGGAATCTGAGATGGTTAGCACAGAATCTCCGACGACCATCCCCCTGTTAAAAAGCAGTTATGTTGATATGTATCGTATCAGATATTGAGGGAAAAGTGTGGCATGTGGATGACATTTTTGAGAGATGCAGTGTACATCGTGCTCTTTTTACTCTCCTGGAGCTTCTAAACCTCGTTATATTTCCTTGTATGCATAATGAAACTGCCAGATACAGCACGACCGAACGAGCGGTAGAGAATGTTCATCCGCTTCTCGTGCACGCTACCACTATCTATGTAGGTATTTCCCTTAGAACGATCTAAGGTCTTTGCCAGATCACACTGCCTGTGCATGTATAGTAAAGTAACTCTACATCGTCTGATATGTGATTAATCATTACGACAGCATACATCTGGAAAGGATATAGAGTGAACCCAATCGTTACGAAGTTTATTAGCGACTCTCTTCAAAGAGGGGACAGATATGCCCCCTCTGATATTGAGCAAAACCTCTCTGATACCTACCATAATCTGAAAGCAGCCCTTGGAAAGATCTTTGGATTAGATAGCCTCTTACTTATTAATCTTGAAACACACCCCACATCGTCTGGGCGGATTGTGACCTTCCATGAAGGATTGTTCGCAGCCAATATTTCTCAGAATAGACTCTGAATACAAACTGTAACTCTCGGAACCTATTGATGGTCATCTTCGTGATGATCTGTGTTTGCGTGCCGTGAGTCATCCACTGCCTGGTGTTTTCTGGTAAGGCAGCAGTGCCTTGGCAGAAGCAACCCTGGTTCAATCAGGCTCTGACAGATGTGCACGCGATTCAACGCGACCAATCAAATGACACAATCCTCTGTATGTAATTGACGCTGTACTGTCTAAATAATGAGGAAAAGCACGCTAATCATTTATACGTAGCACTAGTTCACAACAGGAGCAATTGCATGACAATTCAACCAAAATTTCACTGGCAGTTTGACGAACGAGAAGGAACAACAACGGTAGACGCGGTAAGTGGTGTTCAAGCTCAGCTTTCTAAGGCAGAATTGGACGGCCATGGTCGCATTGGCCATGCCATCAGAATACGTGGCAAAGAGGGTCGGGTTAATCTTGGCAACATGGTTGGTCAGTTCGGCACCAGCGATTTTACGGTAGCCTTTGGGATGAAGAATATAAGCACCCATGGCGACAATGAGTTGGACATCATCGGCGACCAAGCAGTGCAAGGGCATGGAAATTTTTTCTCCGTGCGGCTGTTCAAAGCAAGGATATTTTTTCACGTCGATGAAAATAGCAAAGCTAAAAACTACGTACGCATCATGACCGATCCACTCCCAATGATAAAGAATAGAACATGGTTTCATGTCGCGGTTGTGCGCGAAGGACCAACGCTCAAGATCTATATCGATGGGATACTGGCGGCGGAAGGCGCATCAGAAACAGGTGTTGCCGATCTTAATAACGACGTTGATGTGAAGTTAGGTCATTCAAGAAGGGGCACGCCGACCGCCCACTACGAAGACCTGCGTATCTACCACACGGCGCTCGATGCCACCCAGATCCAGAACCTGATACCGCCTCTGAACCGACTGTTGCGCCCAGGCGAAATCGAGCTGGTCGCGACCGATGATGCCGCCGTGATCCTCGCGCAGGATGTGGCAGACCTCTCGCCCTATTCACCACAGTTTCGAAAGCTTCGACTCGGGCCGGATACCGGCGCGACGCTCTATAAAGGAACTAACTTTGGGGATGTGGCGCAAAAACTCTACGCCGACATTCCAGATACCCGGCTCTCCAAACTCGGCGACTTCCCCCAATCGGTGCACATCTGGTCGTCCGTTGGCGAGCCCTTTACCGGGAAGTGGATCATCAAAGCACCAAACGGCCAGTACTTGAGTCGACGCGGTGCGACACTCACGACAGCACCACAGCGCTTATTGGACGAGCTGTTTGTCTTCCATTACAACCTCCCTCACGCACAGCCACAGCTTATCCCCGCTACCCAGCAGGAAGGTCTGCTTTTGCAGGTTGCTGATGTACCTGCTGTGCTGTTGGTTGACGATTCAGAGAGTCACCAAGATGCGTTCTCCATCGTCAATACGTCGCCTGGACAATGGCTCCACCTCAAACAGGACAACACATTTACCTGGACCGAGCGCAAAGCAGATCGTGCCGTGTTCTTCCGCACCGCCAAAATGGCGGACCACGAAGGCCAGGTCGGTGAACTGACACCAGGAGAAGTGGCCCTGTATGAGCACCGCGCCTACCACGGGCGAACCTGGATTCTGTCGGACAGTGAACAGGATGTTCTGGGGAACTATCCAAACTTAGAGAGCTTTCATGGGCTAGATGACCAGACATCATCCATTCGTTTGGGACCAGACACGGGCGTGACCTTATTCAAAAACCGCGACCACCAGGCTGACGACGGTAAGCGCGAAGAAGAGATTGAAGCAATTGTCGACAACGTCCCCGACCTGAAAGAGAGTCAAGTCGGCAATGATACGATTTCCTCACTCCAAATCTTTAAGACAATTGCCCCTGAAGATGTTTTCACCTCTTATACAACCAAACTGAGTCAAGACTATCGTATGGTAGGGAATAACCTCGAAGAGTTTTCGGCCTATCGCACCACGCTACGGTTTGAGCCAGGCGCTGACGAGATCGAGGTTTCGGCAACGGATCTGACCACCATTGAAGTCGAGGGCACCCTCTATGAGATCGATGAAGTCCGCTCGGCCATGCTCAGCCCCAATCAACTCAATTTCATCATGATCACCTCCGAGGCGGATGGCCTCAACACCCCTGGGCTCAAGATTCGTACCAGCGCCATGGCCCGTAATGAACAAGTGGTGATTTTCCCGAATGAAGAAGTCCATCAGCAAATTGCAGAGCTAGAGGATGATGCGCTTTGGAATGCGACGGATACCCAGGGCAACTTGATTGTGGATCGCAATGCTCATAGCAAAGAAGAAGTCGCTAGCGTACAAAATACCATCAAGCGGGTGACCGCGACGGTGACTGCGACCAACGAGACTCCGGTGGTGAACACAAGTGGGGGAAGCCGCGTTCAGGCACCCAACCGGGTCGTGTCTGGCGCGGCGATCGACCAACCCTGGGAACTCAAGTTTACGCCGCCTCCTGACAATAACGATAGTCAGCGGATCGTGGCAAGAACCGCATCTCTGCAAGCAGGAGGATCCGCAGCAGCCTTAGTTGCCGCTAACAGTCCTTTGAATGGCGGCATCCAGGAAGCAGCGGTCAGCCAGGATGATTTTACACGGCTGCTTAGTCAAGCGACCAGCAGTGAAGGTGCTGAATCTCCAGGAGCCGTCGACATTGGAGGTGTTCAGCGTGTAGGAGCGATCAGACGGCTCAGAATTGGTAGACGAATTAGAGATGCCATCAAAAAAGCCACATCGGTTGTGATTGGGGCTGTTAAAGGAGTCGTCCATTTCATTGTCAGAACCGCTGAAGGCATCATTGACTTTGTAATTGACACAGTCGAAAAGATCGGTGAGTTTGTCGAGGCCGTGGTCGAAAAAGTGGTAAAAACCATCAAGCAATTCATCGAGTTCCTCCAGTTCTTGTTCAATTGGGACGATATTCTGAAAACCCAGCGCTATCTGGTCGGTGCTATCAACGCAGGATTTGATTACGTAAAAGAGCAAGCAGAAGCTGCCAAAGCTCCTGTCTCAGCCTTCGTGAACGATCTACAAGATACGGTTGAGGATGGGATGAACACGCTGGTTGAAACACTCGGGGGGAAGCCTTCGGAGGTAAAAGATTCTGGATTTGAGCTACCTGAAGCCGCCGAATGGTTTTTATCAAAGCTAACGGGGGGGTCAAAAAAATCAGATGCCAATACCACAGCAAATGTGGGGGCGGACCCAAGTGAAGACTCACCGCTAGAGAGTTTTTTGCGACACTTTCTTGAAGCATTCGAGAATGCGGTAAGTGCTGCGATTCGGCTGCCCGAGGGATTGATCGAATCTATCGCCTCGCTCATTACGAATCCCCGTCAACCAGAGCGTGCGCTGATCGCGCTCATAGAAGCATTTCGGGATGCCATTATTCAGTCGTTGGAAGCGGTGGAGAATGTGGCACTTGGCCTCTTGGATGTGATTCGACTTGCGGCCGACCTCTTTCAAAAGCTGCTCAACGCTGAAATCAAAATCCCCTTTATTTCGGACCTGTTTGAGTTGCTCGGCGCAGGCAAGCTCACGATGCTCAATCTGACTACTATACTTGTTGCGATTCCGGTCACGGTGGTATCAAAGCTTCTGTTTAACGAACGACCATTTCGGGGTGCTGCGCCCCTTGCTTTTTCGACTCAACCAGAAGCACGGCTGCTGTTGGCAGCATCACAGACGGCTTCTGATGAAGGGGAAGAACAAGATCCTGGGAATCCTTCTAACACTGGGCTCTCCGCTCGAGAAAAATCGATCCGTGACTGGGGACTTGTATCCATGTTGGCACTCTTTCTCAAGGGCCTCGTCAATGTCAGATTAGATGTTGTTTCAGAAAACCTTGACGAAGTAGACGAGGCAACAGGGGGAACTGGGTTCGAGTTTATCAGCCTTCTACTTGATTTCGTGATCTGGTTGGGCAGTTTTCCCAGTTCTCCTGGTTTTCCTGGCGGTCGCCCATACAACCTTCTTGCACACCCGGTGAGCAAATCGAACAACGAGACAGAGTATTGGGAGCGTGTCATGTGGGGCTGGCGGACAGCGATGTTTTGGCTAGATGTCGTTGTCGTAGCTGTGAGTGGCATGGTTGCAATCAAGACCAAGGATCCCAATCTACAGCGCATGAAGCGCAGAGACCTGATTGTGATTCCAATTTACTTCGTTCTATCGCTGGTTGACTTGGGGCTCACATCAAAATATCTGTCGACCCTCCCTGAAGAAGGTGGCAAAAGCAACGAGATTGCCTATCATCTGCTCTCTCAGCTACCAAACAGTTTTGGGCTCTTGCGGCTCCCATCAGAGCCGTTGGGCACTATAGGAAGTGTAATCCTCGTCAACATCGATCTCGGCATGGCAAGTTTCGGTTCAATGGCTGGGTTGGCACTCATAAACGATAAGTTAGATGCCTTCTCGCAAGCTGGGTAAGGAGAAGGAAGAAGAGTAAAGGGAAGCCGGAAATGCGTTCGATCGCCGCTCATTGTACCAGGTGACCAGGCGCTGGAGCAAAACCGATTATCGTGGTGGTGCGTGTCAGCCTGAGCAGTTCCCCGCATGGCTGACACGCACCATCCCAGAACGACGGAATTGCGTACATAGCTAGCACGGTAATGTTGCTGTGACTGCGGCAGCAACACCGTACCAGCTTGTTCATTTTACTCCATGACCTGTTCCCTATCCCTGTATAAGGTTTACCTCACTCACGCGTCCATCCTCACCAAAGTAAATATCAAGCGAATAGTAATCTATACTATACGAGGGTACACCAAGATTGTAGGCCATCATGTTTTCTTCTCGTCCCGCATCTGGTGATCCTAGCCGCTCAAGTACTTCAGCTTCGGTGGGACGTTCCGACAATAACCATGCTTCCACCTCTTCATACATCCCAAAACGTGGATTACCTGGATCACCACTATTGTGCCAGGCCAACCATGTTTCTTGGTTAAAGTCACTTGGATCAGGTCCGAATATTTGATTGAGATACAACACACCCAACCCAAGACCGCTCAACGAAACACACGACAATACACAAACAGCCATAATAACAATGAATATCCGAGGGGCCCTGCTGGTTTTTTGTGCTTGCATGATATCCTCCGCAAAGTTTTGCAGCATTTATATGTAGTGTTATGTACGTTCTTCGCAGAATCTTGTTACAACGGAGGAAATATTTCTCAACGATATACGGGGAATTTTCCCCTTTATTCTGGCATAGATCTCAGGTATGCTATGAGGGTTCTGTAACCTTTCAATAATCATAGTAAAACCCAAAGTGGGATATCTCATTGTACCTAGGAGAGAGACTGCTCTATGACTCGTCTTATTATCTGGTTTGGTGGTTTGCTGACAGCATTTGGTCTTATTAGCTACCTCGGTTCAGGTGCTGCCAGTATTACGGCACTGGCACCCATGGCAATAGGATTGCCCATCCTGATACTTGGTTTTGTATCACACAATAACCCGAACCCGCTTGTTATGCACAGTGCTGCAGCTTTCGGTGCGCTGGGATTGTTGGGAACCATAGGAGGAGTATCGGGGGTTATTTCAACACTGGTGCTTGATGGCAAAATCATTCCTCAGACATCAGTCATGCTACAGACCGTTATGGCGCTTGGGTGTGCCACATTCCTTGGTCTGTATATCCGCGATATGCTGAGAAATCGACAATCAACATCATAAGGCATCGTGAACAGAACAGGCTCCAGAAAGCTGCATGTACCTCTGGAGCCAAAGATAGTGGTTTCTGTGCATGTTTGTTGTTAAGCTATCCACCCTGTTTTATGGAAACCGCGACCTCGATTCCTCGTTCTTGCAAAATACGCTTGATTTCAGTAGCAATAATCTGTTCGACTTTGAATTTGAGTGTATCCGGTGCAACAATACTTGCAATATTGGCGACCAGCGAGCGCTTCTTGGCGACCTCTATGTGATTCGCGATTTTAATCTCAATCATTGATGACTCCGTCTCTTGAGATTACGCTATATAATTAGCTATCATAGTACCATAGAGGTATGACAAGTGTCGACGCAGAAAAACGACCCAATAGCTCGGGCAACAACCCAAGTGGTTGCTGCTATCCTGATCTTCCTAGCGCCATCCGAGAGCATCGAGTGGTACACTCATCCGCAAAGCAGCTTCATCATTCGCAGAGCCGCTGGGATTGCACAAACGATATCGTAGTCGTAGATGCCCGCGCTGGCTGATTGCGAAATTCGTTCCCCAGTAGTGATTGACCGGCATGGAAGCCAGGAACCCATTCCAATCCCATGGTTCGGTAACCTCCCATTGGCTATAGTTCATCGCGTTTGGCATCACAAGCGGAGCATCCAGCGGCAACCACAGCAGCCTTGTCTGATCCGCCACAGCCAACGACGCGGCGCGTTGGACGGTGTAATATGATCGGCAGGTTCCCATAAGCTGCCCACCTGTCGTATGCTTCCCAGGTTGAAAGCATCCACCGCCCGACTCCAACCATAATCGATCCGTCTCTGTTGCAAAGGGGAACGCGACATACACCGCTTCAGAAAGTTCACCCCATTGTTTATCCCAATCCAGCACCAGCTCGACCAACGGCAGTGCATGATAAGCACGCCAGTGAATCTGTACACGACCAATACGTTCAGCTTCACCAACAAGCGTAATGGTGTCAAAAATTGGTCCGGGCGTAGCAAGCGGACCATCGACAATCTGCAAGACGGAATGCTCAAAGATGGGTTTGTCTGCAAACGCTTCACGAAGCGCATTGCTTGCCGTATCGAGAGCCATAAAACGCCCCTTGTTGCCCACTGCACTGTAGCGTAACGGATGCATGATGGCCTCATGTACCAGTTGACCAAACCCATAGGAATGCGAAGAATTGACCCATTCGTAGTTGCTGAGACGATCTCGTAGGCTGGACAAACCGCCCGTCGTAACATCGATCTCTGCATACCAGGCATTGGTCTCAAGCAATGTATGCGCTGCGTTTGACACCTCGGATGAGGCGGGCTGTGGTACTAAACGAAAATGGCATAGCCCACCACCAACAGGTAACAGTGCAAGCAAGTGGGGAAGATCGGTGCGCTCTCGCTGGAACGGGTATGTGTTACCAGCAGCGTCTGTTAACACATGCGTTGTGGGATCAAGGGCGAAGTCACCCGACTCGAAGTGTACTAATCGCATCTCCACATCTGTAGTATCACCATACACATAAAGCGTCGGTGTGGTGCTTGCTTCGGTTATGCTACGCAACGCACTGGAGATCGCTTCCTGCTGATACAACTCGGCCCGGTGAAAATACAGTTCCTTGGCAGACTGAATGAAATCGTTCATTGGCGCACTCGGTCGAGCCTGTGCACACCATGCATTAAAGGTATGCTCCATGGATAACCGCTCATTTTCCAATGACCGGGCCAGGTAATCTGCTGCGACAGCCGAAGCCGACTGCTCTACCATCGCTTGGGCCTGGGGGCGACGGCGCTGGGTACGACGAGCCTGTGCAATGCGCTTTGTTGCCGCACCCAGGCCATGCGCCCAGTGATCCGGCCAGGCAACCTGCTGGGTTGGTAGTGCCGCAAGGTTCTGTGTTTCGAGTGCAGCAAACCATTCACTCAATGTTGCAGTACGAATGTGAATGTCATCGTGCTCTGTATTCCAACGCGCAATAATCTCACACCAGCGTGTGTCTGGCGGTGAGTTATCGACGTAAAATCCACCCGTACTCAGCAACAATAGCGGGTAGGGATACCCATCAGCTTGCAACCGCTTGATATAGCGAGGAATTTCACGCTGGGCAATTGGATACAAATCAGCGGCAGTGAGACGATCCGTTTCAATAAAATGGCGCGTTTTCTCCAGGCCAAATAACAGGTTACCCGAAAGACCCAGAATGTTCCCCAGATGATAGTGCTCGTTGAGCCAGTGCAACACCCGTCCACCCTGTGGTCCCTGCCACCAGAATGCCTGTGGCACTCGCACCGGCACATCTGGGCGCAACTGGTCAGAAAGCTCGAACAACCAGCCATAGTGAACACTCCCACGGCGTCCCAGCGGGTCAGTCCCCATATCCATATGAACATGACTACAAAAATAGGGGATGTCGCAATCAGCCAGAATGTCAGCGACCGCCCACGGCCAGCCATTGATATCGCAGTGCAAAGCACACTTGAGCGGCAGATCGTGTTTTTGACAGAAGCCGATCACCCATTCGAGGCTACGACGATAGGCATCAGGATCAATCAGATCGGTGAAATGCAGATAGCTTGCGGTAATCTCGATTTGCCCTGTACGCACAAAATGCACCAACTCAGCCTCACGTTCTGGTCGGGCTTCCACATAGTTACGCACCTGCCACGAAGTCTCGCAGGTCCACTTAAACCGATGCGATTCCGATATCTCAGTGGTCTGGTGGCATAGTTCGAGTACGCGATCATAATAGTCGAGATACATTCGTTCAATTTGCTCTTGCGGATGCGTAAACCCAATGTCGGTGTGGGCCGACTGGATGACATAGATAGTGAAAGGTTGCTTCATTGCCTATCTTTCTGTGTTGTTTCAATCGATCAGAGATGCCGGATATTGTTCAGGAAAAGCAGCAGTACCTTTGAAATGTTCCGTCACCAGATCAGCCACCTGATGACTTTCAAGCGCGTATCGGAAACGCTCGGGGCAGTGGTGCCCCCACGCAACCTCGCAGTTACGCAACGTAACATGGCGTGCATTTTGGAGAAAGAACCCGGCTGTGGGATGTGCTCGTAAACCCTCACCTGGACAGGGCCGTAGGTCATGCTGACCACTTGGCCACTTGGACCATTTGTCAACTTCAACACGCACATCTTCAAACACGACATCTTCGATCTGATCAGGTGTCCATCCATAGACAAACACCCCATTTTCGCTCCGACACAACACATTGCGAAAACGGACATGGCGCACGCGACCGATGTCATGTTGATCTGTCCAGGGCATTGCCACGACATAGATTGGTTCACCACGCCCCCACCACTGCTCATGAAAGATGCGCGTCTCAACCACCATGTTGGAGAACAGTACATTCTCGACCACGCTGAACTCACTCAGATGAATCGCAAGGCCACGATGACTTGACTGAACAACACACGCGTCGAAGATGACATTACGGATTGGCGAACAGCATTCGGCGCCAATAATCAATGCGCTGGAGGTCGACATCAACGTACATCCGGTAACAGTAATGTTCTCACAGGGGCCAAAGCGGAAAGTCTCTTCACAGGCTTTCAGGCAAATACAGTCATCACCCGTCACAATATGACAATCGCTGATGCGGACGTTGCGGCACCGATCCAGATCAATACCATCGTTGTTAGGCAACTTCAAATCATTGAGAATGCGAATGCCGTGGATCAACACGTCCTGGCACCCCGATAGGCGTAGCGTCCACAATGCTCCGTCACGGATGGTGACATCACGAACCGTGACGTTATGGCAGCCAATGAGAAAAATGGTGAACGGACGCTCCTCACACATACGATAGATATACGCTGTCTCTTCTTCAATAAAGAGTCGTCCGCTCCCATTGATTTCTCCACCTCCTGTGATCGCAATATGCTCGGCCTCCTCCGCCATAATCAACATACTACTTGCCGGACGTTCAGCATCGACAGAGCCACCACTCAAAGCTCCAACATTGGTTTTGTACGTGTAATCGTCCCACTTACCACTACCAACGATGCTGGCACCTCGCTCCACATGGAGTTCAATATGCGACTTGAGCATAATCGTACCCGAAAGATATGATCGTCCTGCGGGAACCAGCACGGTTCCGCCGCCAGTAGCGTGGCATGCATCAATCGCTTGTTGGATGGCGTTTGCATCATTGGATTGACCATCACCACGCGCTCCAAAGTCTAAGATGTTAAAGGTTGCCATAATGTCTCATCTTTCTTAACGTTTTCACGTGAAGGTTGCAAACTCGGCAATGCATAACTCAGTGTGCCACTCAACCAGCGAATGGTCAACTGATCTTTCAATCCATATACTTCGATGATTTGTGGATCATCAGGAACCAAATCCAACATATTATCTTTCCAGTGCACTTTTCCCTCTGTCGAAAGCCATACACTTTTGACAGGTCGGTTCGCGCCAATCATTAGACGATCATCCGTCAGCAGTGTGACCTGTATTTCTGGATCAAAGGAAGGCAGAGCTTTGAGCGGTTCCGGCCATGCAGTTGTACGCGCAACTACCGCGCCATCAACCAGTAGCCGTGCAGACCAGACTTCTGACGCCTGCACGTTGTCAGGCCATGAACCAACCTCGGTTATCTGATTTGGCTGCAGTGTGATCAGACACCGATCTTGCAAGGTCGCCACGCCATCCAGAGTCCACCGGCTGAGTTCAAGCTGGGCATCGACAAGAGCCAGGCCGCTATGAACACACCACACCTCAATGTGCCCATCAACACGTGATAGACCAACCGCAAACGGTGCCAGTGCACGACGTATAGTGTAGTATGCTGGTTTCGGTCGCAGCGCATAATCGATGATGGACCAACTCACTGCGGGCCAGCAATCGTTGAGTTGCCAGACTAATGCACCCGCCATTCTTCGTTGGTCGGGTGTGCCCCAACCACGTCGCCATCCTCGGTATGCCGCACCCAGCGCTTCGGATTGTACCAATTGAGATGCATAGATAAACTCGTCGAGGGTTGTTGGCACAGGCAGGTTTGCCACGATGTAATGCATCAGCCGCTGCTTGCCACCTTCAGCCTTCTGGTGAAAGTCAATGATGTTTTGAAGCTGAATAGGATCATCTATGGGTGCGAAGGCTTTGATCGTTTCTATCTCGGGGAGTGCCGCCATACCAAATTCACTCACAAAACGCCCACCAAGATGGGGATAATCCTGATAGGGAGCCATCTCACCATGCCACACATCCCAGGTGTGACGATCACCGATGGTTGGATCATTGACATCTGCGCCTCCGTACGGGCTGCCTGGCCAGTAGGGAGTTGTAGCATCCAGTTCCGCACATAGGTCGGGCAGCAACTGTTCATAGATCACTCGCGCAGGAAAGGCTGAGTCAGCATCTGGCACTGTAGTAGGATCATAGATGCCCAATCCTCCGGCAAGTTGGTAATCCTCGTTATTGCCACACCAGAGTACCAAAGATGGGTGATGGCGTAAACGACGTATCTGGGCCTCAGCTTCGGCTCGTACACTCTCTATAAAGTTATCATGGGCAGGATAGAGACCACAGGCAAACATAAAATCCTGCCAGACCAGTAAGCCCAGTTCATCACACAGCTCATAGAAACAATCATGTTCATAAATTCCCCCACCCCACACACGGATCATGGTCATGTGTGCATCAACAGCCTGCGTCAGCAAAGTACGATAGCGTTCCTCGTCAACACGTGGAAGAAATGAGTCTGCTGGTATCCAGTTAGCGCCCCCACAAAAGAGTGGTATATTGTTAATTTCAAAGAGAAAGGTGGTGCCTGCTTCGTTCTCAATCGCTTCTTGAAGAAGTCGGAGCCGACGTACTCCTAAACGTAGTTGTCTCTCATCAAGCATATGACCATCCAATGGATTTACTAATTTCACGTGTAGTTCATACAACGATTGGGGACCACACTGGTGGGGCCACCAGAGTTGTGGTTCAGGTATTTGAAATTGGTACTTTTGATCCGTACCATCAACCGTAAGATACACTGCATGCGTACATTCACCCTGTGGGTTGTAGAGTTCCAGTTGAAGACGTAAAGGAACAACATCCTGCAATGACTGCTCAACGGTAACGGACACAGTCATTGTAGCGCAGTGCAGATCGGCATCAACATGGATAGGGCACATCACATCCACAATACGTGCGGAGTAGGCTTCAAGTCGAACAGGTAACCATGGTCCGGCAGTCGTTAAGCATGGCCCCCAATCCCAACCATAATGATATTGTGCTTTGCGAACATAGACCCGACTGGGATCAGTATTCCACGCAACACGTGTACCATGCAATTGTTCACGTTCCTTGCCCTGTTTCCAGACTGACTCAAAACGGACGCACAATTCGTTTGCTTCAGGCCGTACTAACGAAGTAACCGTCACCCGTTGAGGAACAAACATGTTGTCATTAAACAACACCTGTACACCATTCAACCAGACTGTAGCAAACGTATCCAGGCCATCGCAGCAAAGCGCGATGGTCTGCTCATCGAAAAAACTGGCCGGTACATCAAAGCGACATGCATATAACCAATCGGTTTGACCAACCCATTGGACCTCTTCTTCGTTTAATCCAACGAATGGGTCGGGAATCTTTCCAACTATAAGCAGATCCTGGTGGGGTGTACCCGGAACGGTAGCGGGAGTCCACCCTGATGAGTCAGTTGTGTGTTCAATAAGTGAACGCGATGTGTTATACGGTTTGAACTGCCAATCTTTCGTGAGTATCAATTGCTCCATTACGACGACTTTCTAGGGTATGAATACGACCACTCCATAATATATGGCGATGTGAGCAATACGACTCATCGTGTATCGATAGCCGTATTGCACTCCGTGTATCTTAAACGAGTTCCAGAGTATAGATACACTGAAACTATGGGTTTTGGACAATCGAGAAAGGACTTTCCACATACCAACTTGTATTTCCGCTCTCGAACCCAGCGTTCGCCAATTTGTTCCCGCCACCGGAAGGCCCCATATAGATATCATCAAAGTAGATGGTTGTGCCGCCTCCATTCGAGTTGGTTAAGCGAAACGTGAGTTGTGTGTTATTGCCTGTGTTAAAGCTTACCGAGCATTTCTGCCATGAGCCACTCGCAGTGCAGGTATTATTGTTCGCAATTTCAGCACCCCATACACCAGCGTGAACACGAAGGTGAAATTTGCCACTCCCTTTGTACCATACACTCGCAACATAGGAGGTGTTTTTGGCAATTCCAGTAGGGTGTTGCACAAGACTCTTCCAATTCCCCGATGTGACCAGTTTTGCTGCCCACGAACCGTTGCGTGTATTATCACCACCGCCGCTATCATTGGTATAGAGATTGGGGAAGTTGCCCGTCATCATCAGCATCGATAACAATCGAAGCGAATTTCCAAAATACCCCCAGCTATCACCATCAACCGTACTCACTGTTGCGTTGTAGAAGGTGCGTGCTGTGCCTGTATCACTGCCTGTCATAAATCCTGCGGCTGCCATCGACGTGACCGCTGCCCCACGCCATGAGCCAATCGGAGTGCCAGTGATTGTGTAACCATCGACAATATTATTGACACCAACATTTTTGAAGAAGGTGCTGTGCCGATTACAGTCATCTCTTCCACGTGATGTCCCAAACCATAGATAATCGGTGGCTGCACGCCAGCAATAACGAAAAGCATTGTAGCCATAATTGTATGATCCAGAACCACGCGTACCATCAAGCCTGGCATTCTCCGGGACGAGCCCTGTGCCGTTGTTGTATCGATTAATATTACCAATAATCTCATACGACTTGCTGGCAACGTTGTTCCAACCGGTATTGCCGGTAAAACTCGCAAAAATACGATACCAGGCTGGTGCGAAATACGACGGATTGATATCCGCACTGCCATCATCCCAATCGCCATTCTTAAAGTGGAAAGTTTGCGGATCAACAACATGATCCCACATATTGTTGATCAATGTGCGCCCATCATTGTTGTAGTTGATCGCCCCACCAGAACCCCACTTTGCATGGGCAAACACAAGGGCAACGGCCATGTCCTCGTCAGCATCGCTCGCCGAGTCATTCCCACCAACACTCCCGACCGGATTGCCATTCCCATCGATACACCATCCCATCAGCCCGTTGGAGTTGAAATGCAGCTTTGCATAGCGCCATAAATCATCGAATAACGAACGATCATCAAGATATACGGACAGTAACATACCGTATCCGATTGCCTCAGAGACCGTATCATTACTTCCACATCCCGTGGAAGAGACGACTCGCCGATACCCACCTGCACCACTGGAAGTCACATAGTTAGACTTCCACGAAGACCAGGCGTCACGAATGGCCTGATTCGCTGCCGACTGATCCGACGCAACAGACAATAGCCCATGAGGGTACTGCGCGTTGTATGGGAATGATGCGGCAAGCGCAGATGGCGGATTTGCAGCCCATGGAATCACAGACAATATCAGAATAAACACCATAGCAATTCGAACAAGCGAATGAACGATCACTGTACGGGATGAATGACGTAGCATAGTGAGACCTCCTTATCTCATACGATTGCCACACAAACGTTGTTACGTACAAACGATCAACAGAAAAACCATCTTCTACACGTTATGTCATGTTCTTGGCTTTGTACCGCTTGATCATTGACCTCCGGTTGTTGCTAGTCGAGGTGTCGTTGATGCATGAAAACCTGATGCCGCTACCGTCGCATTCAGCACCAGTTGTGCGTTGTAATAAATGGCATGTTCGTTCACAAAATAGTTGGTTCCTGAGTCGATGTATGCTTTGGCCTCGAAACGCGATGTCGCCATTCCCCCATCGTACCAATTCGGTCCACCAGGCATATAACCCTTGGGCATTTCCTCGATCAAATCATAATTGTAGGTGTCAGAGTAGATATTCCTGACACTGTTTGTTCCATAACCAGATACATAACTGAGTTGTAGCGGGTTCACCCCCAGAATGTAATTGAGGTTGCGATAGACTGCGCGAAGCGTATAGGGATCATGTCTGTCAAGGACGTAATTGCCTATTGCTAAGACTGATGTGCTCCCCAATGTGACGCTATTGCTGCCCCAGAAGTAATCTGAGTCGGAGCCGTCTTCAGACGTTAGCAAGAAATTGCGCCATGGACGACTTTCCATGCGAGTGAGCATGGTGGTGCGATAAGCCTGAAATTGAGGGATGAACCATTCTCGCACAGCAGAATCAGCTTCGTCTGCTTGCAAATAAGCGAACACCGCCAGCATGCCAAGTGCACCTTCATCATGGTACCCAGAGTCGGTCGTAGAAGTCCAGAACCTGGTAAATTCAGGAGTTTGGTAATGTTCCAGGAAATAGTCATTGTACTGCGCTTCACCTGTGGCACGAAACAGTGTTGCAGCAGCCCACAGGCGGTTGTCACCGTCAGGCTCCTCACCACCGTTTTGGCCAGGAATAGCAATGTGCTCTGGATGCGCTGCAAGATATTCCCAACCATATTCTGCTGCATCAAGTAACTGGTTCGCATATGCTGCATCAACGGGTCTGTACACCACTGCCGCATGTGCCAGCATAGCTACTGCACTACCTGTATCGGCTGTCGGTTTAATATCACACTGCTCTGAATCGATGATTGTGCGATCTGGTTCCGTGAATGACGCGGCCTGATGGGAAATAAAGGCACAATTCTCAAGATAACGGGTACGGAAATCCGTATCCGGTGTGCCTATCCAGACATTTGGGTACACCATATGGTAAAACCCACCCGTTGCTGGATCCTGCATACGCATCAACCAGTCCAACTCCCAGCGTATCTCATCGAGCAGATCGGGTATGCTATTGCCGCTCTCGGGAATATTGAGGGTGTCATCACCAAAGAGTTGTGGTGCTATTTCATAGGTGTACAACAGATCTGATACGGCTCGTCCGGCGAAAGTGACATACTTGCCTGTGTCACCGGCATCGTACCATCCACCCGAGACATCAACTGCTGACCCGTCAGAGCGCCGTGTAGCTGTAGCATCCTGTGGTGTTCCTACGGGTCGTGCAAAGAGCCCTGCATAGGCTTCTTCCAGTTCAAAACCTGCACGCTGGTAGTAATAATATCGTGAGGCATCGTAAACAAGATCCCGATAGATATCGCGTTCCACTTTGAATAGGGGCGAATCCTGATCAATACCATCAACTGCAATATAGTATGTGCCTGGAGTTCTGAGGCGACTAAAATCAGCTCGTAGCACGCGTTCCCCTGAAGCAATATCATATTCAGTCACAAGGGATAAACTGCCCCGATACACTATACGCTTATCGGAGGCACGTTTGACATAGAACATCGTGCCAGGATCGACAGTAAGCTCATCTGCAAATCCACTGATGTTCGCATACTTCTCTGAGACTGGCAGATATCCAAGCTGGTTTACTTTGATTGGTGGAAAGCTCATCTCTTGGTCTGGCGAGGTGAACTTCATATCGTTAATCCAAAAGGTGGTTGGGCCGAGATCCGCAGGTGCATAGCTGACACTGATACCAATATTCCACGTCTGGGTCAAATCAAAATCGCTGGCAGGCGGAACCAGTTCTTGTAGGGGAATACGAACGTGTTGCCATTCCGGTGTCACCTCAAAAAAAGTGGCACTTGAGTGAACCAATGTTCGACTGCGTGTATCAGGGGGATTGGCTGGGTTCTCTATCACTCGTGCAGGAGAAACATCCTGGAGGGAGAGTGAAAAATATTCTCCGCCCTCAGCACCTTTGACATAAAACTCAAACGCACCATGCTCATAATACCGGGTGAGATCGAAACTTGTCCATCCCCTCCCAGCAAAACCACTCCCCCACCAATCAGTCGGTTCGGTCACCTGAAAGCGTAATGAGGGGCGACCGTTATACATCTCATTCGTATCAACCGGAATTTTCCCCTCAACTGTTTCAAGATGGTTTCCAGCAGCCCAACTGTCTTTCACGGAGTCTTGAAAAATAGTAATGTCCTGAAGCGTGCGATCAAGTGGAGGGGTAGTCATTTGAACCACCGAAGAAGCGTTTGAAGTGGACACACCTACGCAGAAAAGTATGAAAAGGAACAGAAACGACCTGTAATGTACTGTACGCCTCATTGCGAACCCCCTTTCTTTACAGATTGGTGAGAAAGAAAATCTACAAAGCCACCTGTAACAAACGTGAGTTTGCTATCAATCTAAGGGTTTGAAATTACAAGTTTTGTTTACTAAAAAATACACCATTACAAGTAAATTGTCAAGTTATTTTTTATTTTGTTTGTTAATTGTTTACTAATTGGGAAAAGGGTGTTGGGTTTTCAGGTACTACTTATCTAAAACCTGACTATTGGTTGTATAGAGCCGTATAGTCAGGTGTGAGACATATATTGACAGTAATACCTTTTCAGGGTAGACTTTTTCATCAACAGCAGGAAGCATTTATGGTTATAGATATACATGTACGTGGTATGTTCGCAGAAAGTGGTGTATGTCAGAGGCTATAGTACATACCATAAACAACAGTAGATCAATTTGTCAAACTATAGTAAACTACACGAGTTTATTTCTTATTGCATCATTCAAAGGGATCTCGTTTTAGCTCACAGCAGGGATGATTATGTCTAGTGACACAAACAGTCGATTGAAACCTACTATTCGCATGGTGGCCGAGCATGCACAGCTCTCACCAACGACTGTTTCGCTCGCCCTTCGTGGTGCTAAAAGTATTCCTCTTGAGACACGCGAACGAGTATTGGAAGCAGCCCGTAAACTTAACTATACATATGCCCCACGCACTCACACAGCAGCTCAAACAGACACACAGCATCTTGTTTTTGTCATGCCTGAAGTCGATAATCAGCCAATCACTACCAATCCCTTTTATGGTGAAGTTTTGAGTGGTGCTGAACAAGCATGTACGATGCAAAATGCGAGTCTGACCTTTGCTGTTCTGTCTCATCTAGACCATACTGCTACGCCCTTCCCCAGTGCTCTCCTCAACACCTGGCTTGATGGCATCTTGCTTGTTGGACCATACCCACGATCACTGATCGAACGGCTGGCTGACGCGTCCGGCAAAACCATTGTGTTGGTCGATAATTGGACGGTTGGCCTCCCATATGACTCGGTGATGGCCGATGATTTTGGGGGGGCGTATATTTCAACCCAACATCTTCTCAACCTCGGTCATCGTTTCATTGGGGCAATCGTTGGGCGCCTTGACACACCCAGTTTTGCAGAACGCTATCGCGGCTATTGTGCAGCCTGTCAAGATGCCGATGTCGCGCCACAACCAGCTATCGAGATGGGCTGGGATCGGAGTGCCATACGGATTACACTTCAGAAACTTCTGGCAGATGAACCACGCTTGACCGCATTATTCTGTGTAGCCGATCACTACGCGGTTATCTCAATGGAAGCGCTGCGTGATCTGAATCTTACTATCCCTCACAATATATCGGTCGTTGGTTTTGACAATGAACCCATTGCGCGCCTCGCACATCCCTCTCTTACAACTCTTAACAACCATCCACGCATTCTTGGACGTCTCGGCGTACAACGACTTTTGGCACGTATCGAAGGGAATGATGATCCACCCCAACGCATTACCATTGGGACAGAACTTATCGTACGTGAGTCGACACAGGCAATGGAGCAACAATGCACTCAAATCCCCCCTCCATAGTCACAGGATTGTTACACAACCCGATTTTCGATTGGCAGGTAGATGTAGAAGGTGCTGCCCTGATTGACGCCTGCACTGGTGGCGACCATATGGCCGTTATGTGCTTGAATGATCGCGTTAGAAATCGCCAGCCCCAGACCAACTCTCCCACTGTCACGGCGAGGGCCTGCTTCTGTGCGGTAAAAGCGATCAAAGACATGTGGCAACAATTCAGGAGCTATGCCCTCACCAGTGTCAGTTATCGCGAATTGAATTCCTTCTTCTGATAGCGCAGGAGATATAGCAATATGGACTCCTTCTGGTGTATGACGCAGGGCATTAGCAAACAGATTATGCAACACCTGCCGCAAACGATCCGCGTCTCCTGATACAGATGGAAGCTGTTCTGCCAGTGTCGAATCAATAGTAATAACTTTTTCCTGGGCAAATGGTGTAAAAATCGCAATTGTCTCATTAGCTAGCATGTTGATGTCAACCGATGTGATATGCAACGGTAATTGGCCTGCTTCCGCCTGACTTAACGGTTGTAAATCACGCACCAGGTGAATGAGTAGTTTGTTCTGCGCGTACAATTTGCCGATTTCTTCTTTGTCCAAGGCATACACATCGTCCAGGATAGCGCGTAAGTTACCCTGCAACACAGTCAGTGGTGTAAGCAGTTCATGTGAGACATCGGCCATCATATTGCGTCGCAGTTGCTTTGAACGGGCGAGTGAGGCGGTCATCTGGTTGAAGTTGTCCGCCAAATCTCTGATTTCTTGTGCACCTGTGACCTTAACTCTATGGTTTAGCTTCTGGGAAGCGATAGCCTTGGTAGCTGTGACCAGTCGTTCAATAGGTAAACTTAACCCACGCCCTAACAACCCACTAGCGACCACAGCCACAATAAGGGTGGTCAGCGTTAGAAATTGCACATCATTGAGATACACCTGTTGGGCAACGTATGCCAAATCTTGTGCCAGATAATCGACTTGTGCAGTAGATAACTGGAGTTGAACTTCGTTGTTCAATCCTTTAATATACACTGTGTGTTCACCGACGATATCTTGTGGTTCCAGCAGCAATAAACTGGCCGCAGGTAAGACTGTGATAACCAATATAATAGTGGTAATAGATAGGCTGAAACGTACCCAGAGCCGGTTCAATATACGCGGCATCATGTCCTCCCCTCGACCAGACGATAGCCAACTCGATGGACGGTTTGCATATACAACGGTTGTTTGGGGGCAGCTTCGATCTTGTGCCGCAAATTTTTGATGTGGGGGTCCAACGTCCGACTCATTCCTTCATAAGCATATCCCACCGCACGTTCCAGCAGTTCTTCACGATCAAAGGTGGTGTTGGGACAGGATATGAAGATATGTATAAGTTCGTATTCAATCGGAGCGAGTTCGACGGGGTTTCCGCTTACCAACAGCTCACGTTTGCCCACATCTAAAGCCAACTCATGAACGCGCAGGATTTTGCTGCGTGGTGGCGAGGCCATCTGCACGCGCCGCAGTAAAGCCCACACCCGCGCCACCACCTCTCGAACGTTAAACGGTTTGGGGATGTAATCATCGGCGCCAAGCTCCAGACCGATGATTTTCTCTCTGTCGTCAATGCGAGCAGTCAACATGATGATAGGCAGTGCGCTGAGTTGGTCATCGGCGCGAATGAACCGTGTGATGTCCCAGCCATCTTTGTCAGATAGACCTAGGTCAAGTATCAGTAAATCCAACTCTTCACGACGCAAAATATGAACAGCCGTTTCTGCATCGTACGCTACCAACACCGCATACCCTGCCTGTTCGAGATACTGCCATACTAAACGGACAGTCTCTTTATCATCATCGACGATTAAAATGTGCTGTTTTTGCCTTGTATCTATCATCTGTCTATTGTATCATCAACGCTGTTTCCGGAAGACTTGAACCGAGCGGGCAGTTTAATTACTATGTATTTGAACCGCCTGTTTCTTCTGTAACGGCTGCCATCGCCCATGGCTCAAACAACGCCAGATCCATTCCAGCGGGCCATATTGGAAACGCCCCAACCACCAGGAAGAAAAGGCGATTTGTATGCCCCAAATGAACAGGATGATCAATATCTGCTGGATACGGTCGACCATACCGAACAGACTAAGTCCAAATCCATAAAAAAGAAACGTCGCAATGAGCGATTGACCAATTGAACCATCACTCAGACGATGGCTGAGATGATCGGTGTAGTTGCCTTGGTAGAGTGCAATCTCAGTGGCAATAGCGGCTTCTGATGGCTGCCAGAACGACTCCAGATATTGCCAGTCGGCTGACTGTAGATCGGGTAGTGCACCGCTAATCCACACATGAAAGAGCGATGGTATGAAAAAGATAAACAATCCCAGGCCCAATTGACACTTTGGCAACATACGTCGCAGCCAGTACAGGATAAATGAGCAAAGCGCATAAATCACCAGAACATCACCCTCCCAAAACAGAATGCTGTGGATGAGACCAAAAACAAGTAACCAGGCGTTGCGAGAATAGTAGAACCACAAAGAAGACTCACCCTTTTTCTCCATATTGTTCGTCACCAACAGCACGCTGGCTCCAAACAACATAGAAAACAATGCCATCATTTTTTGGTCGGCAAAAATAGGATTCAGGCTAAATATCAGGCGATTCCATAGCTCATCGCCACCGTATACGGTCGGGTTGAAGTAGGCCATACCGGGCATAGCATAGCTCGACATATTCATCAGCAAAATGCCCAGCAAAGCAAACCCACGCAGAATATCAATCGCCACAATTCTTTGTTTCATAATCTGTTCCTCCTCGAGATGCAGATCTAACTGACTTACTAACATCAGTATAAAAATGAGATCTGAAGAAGTTCTGGAGAAGTTGCAAGGAGCATCTGTTTTCTTGGATGGACAGAGATATATTGTCGGAGGATTTGACTATGGAAAAACTAGCCTGGATTAATAATCTTGATCATGTCAGTCGCCAACAGAATCCAATTATGAGGCAAAAACATGGGAGTTACACAAAACCAGAGTTGTGGCGTCCTGACGCAAAGCCCCGACGCTACGCGTCATCTCGTGGCATCTGACCAAGATAGGTAAGCAGCGCTGCGCCGGTCTTGATCCCCTTGATAAAGCGATCCAGTTCCAGATTTTCATTGGGGGCGTGATTAGCTTCATCAGCATTCGCATATGGTATGACAAACGCAGGAATGCCGAGGTACCTGGTAAAGACATAGTTCGGCAGGCTCCCACCGAGTGCGGGTACAAGCAAAGGTGGCTCTGCCTGAGCAGCAACCATGGCAGCATAGAGAGGTTGGGTGAATGGTGAATCGAGTGGCGTTTTGGATGGGTCCATCCCACCCTGCCAGATGACCTCGACATCAGGAGCATACTGTTGTACATGTATTTTAAGTTTAGTAAAAATCTCTTCCATTGTCTGAGATTCTACTAAACGAATATCACACTTAACGATAGCTTCGTGTGGTAGTACCGTTTTTGAGCCAGGACCACCATAACCACCATGAAAACCATTGATTGTAAGGGTGGGCCAGGCCGAAAGTCGTTCAGCAAAGGAGCGATCACGGGGCGGATCGAGGTGTATAAGACCCAGGTCCGCTTTCACCGCATCGACATCGACGGGTAAATCACACAGTGCTGCTTGTTCCAAATCCGTCAAGGGTAGCACATTATCATAAAAGCCATCAATCGTAATTTCGCCCTGTGCGTTCTTCATCGTACTAAGTAGATGCACCAAAGTCCAGATTGGGTTTGGTGCCACACCACCCCAGTTGCCCGAGTGCAGATCCCGATTGGCACCATGCACACGGAGATCGAACGAGACGATGCCCCGCGCACCAAAGACAATTGGTGATCGACCACTTGTGTCAACTGGGCCATCGGCGATGATGACCAGATCCGCATTGAATAAGTCCCGATGTTGCTGGACAAAGTGAGCAATGTGCGGGCTGCCGATCTCTTCTTCTCCTTCAAGCAATACAATCACATTACACGGGAGTTTGCTATGACAGGCCAGGAGGGACTCTAACGCCAGAATCTGCGCCAAATGTTGCCCTTTGTTATCACCAACACCACGACCATACACACGACCATCACGAACCATGGGCTCGAAAGGCGGTGAAATCCATGCATCGAGTGGGTCTGGTGGTTGCACATCGTAGTGACCATACAGTAGCACGGTGGGTGCATCTGACAGCTCTTCACGCCGCCCAACAACCATTGGCCATCCCTCGGTTGGCATAATCTGCACAGTCAGACCGATGCGATGCATTACCTCTGCAATATACTCAGCAACATCCGCAATTCCTTCTCCATATGCGCTGATACTGGGACGACGAACATAGTCCATCAGTCGCTCAATGAACACCTGTTGATTGGCGTCAATATGGGCAAAAACATCATTGAGTTCAGCAGGAACCTGCGTTGCGAAATCTGTCATACTCTTTTCCTATGACTTAAACTGAGCAATAAAATCCGGCAACAGACCTAGATGAGCCAGTTCAGCATATGTATGTTGTTGTGCGACATGATCACTCACCATTTCGTGCGCCCACGTTGTCTGGTAGGGTACATGTATGGCATGTCCTCCGACTTCAACGACAGGGAGAATATCTGAACGTAACGAATTGCCAACCATCAGGAAGCGCTGTGGATCGAGCTGATGTTTGGTCAAAAGACGACGGTACATAGCTGCTGTTTTCTCAGCTACAATTTCAATATGTGTAAAATACTCGACCAGACCAGACTGGGCAATCTTTGTTTCCTGTTCGAAGAGATCGCCCTTGGTAATCAGCATCAACAGATGCGATTGGGCCAACGATGGGATTATCTCTGGCACATGGTCAAGCAAGTTGACTGGCGTTTTGACCATTGCTTTGCCAAAATCGATGATCGATTGAATTTCGTGGGCGGGAATACACGCATCGGTTAATTCAATTGCCGTCTCAATCATCGATAATGTAAAACCCTTGATCCCATAGCCAAAATAATCAAGGTTGCGAATCTCCGTTGCATAGAGCTCTGCACCAGTCCACTCTCTGGTCAAATATGGCTCGAGCAAGGCACGAAATTTTTCCTGAGTCATCACAAAGAGCGTTTCATTGTGCCAGAGTGTATCGTCGGCATCAAACGCCAGCATATCAAACATATAATCACCGATGAAGTTTTTTGTAGGTGATGCGATGCGGTTGGTCGGCTGCTTGCCCCAGTCGCTTACGACGATCCTCTTCGTACTCAGCAAAGTTGCCATGGAACCATGTCAACTGGCTTTCGCCTTCAAACGCCAGAATATGCGTAGCAATACGATCCAGAAACCAGCGATCATGGCTCACGACAATGGCACAGCCAGCGAAAGCTTCGAGGGCCTCCTCAAGGGCACGGAGGGTGTTGACATCCAGGTCATTGGTGGGCTCGTCAAGCAGGAGGACATTGGCACCTTCCTTCAGCATTTTGGCCAGCAACACCCGGTTACGCTCACCACCTGAGAGGGTTCCGACTTTCTTCTGCTGGTCGGCACCCATGAAGTTGAAGCTGGACACATAGGCCCGTGAGTTCATGGTGCGTTTACCCAACTGGAGCATCTCTGCATCACCGGATATCTCTTCCCACACCGTACGTTCACCATCGAGGATATCCCGCATCTGCTCGACATAGGTAAGTTGTACGGTGTCGCCAATCGCAATGGTACCTGCATCTGGATTTTCTTGCCCGGCCAACAGGCGGAGCAGTGTCGTTTTACCGGCGCCATTGGGCCCGATGATACCAATAATGCTTCCTGGTGGGATAGAGAGTGTCATGTTTTCAATCAACAGGCGGTCGGTAAAAGTCTTGGTGACATCGCTCAATTCGATCACCCGGTCGCCAAGACGCGGCCCCGGTGGGATGTAGATTTCCAAATTTTCTCGTCGCTCTTCAGTTTCCTGGTTGAGCAGACTTTCGTAGGCCGTAATACGTGCTTTGCTCTTGGCCTGCCGTGCCTTGGGTGTCATCCGAATCCATTCGAGTTCGTGCTCCAGGGTCCTACGGCGTTTCGCGTCAGCTTTTTCCTCTTTTGCCAGACGCGCCTGTTTCTGCTCAAGCCACGACGAGTAGTTGCCTTTCCAAGGGACACCAAAACCACGATCCAGCTCAAGAATCCACCCGGCCACATTATCGAGGAAGTAGCGGTCGTGGGTCACGGCGATGACGGTACCACGATACTGCTGGAGATGCTGTTCCAGCCAGAGGACTGATTCAGCATCAAGATGGTTGGTCGGCTCGTCGAGCAGGAGGATATCTGGTTCGGTGAGCAAGAGGCGACACAGCGCAATGCGACGCCGTTCGCCACCAGAAAGCACATTGATAGGCATGTCGCTGGGAGGGCAGCGCAAAGCATCCATGGCGACTGCCAAACGCCCATCGAGATTCCAGGCATCGACACGATCCAACGCTTCCTGTAGACGTGCCTGTTCTTCAACCAGTGCATCGATGTCGGCGTCCGGATCGGCAAAACGCTCGTTAACGGCTTCATACTCAGCCAGCATATCGACCACAGGTTGTACGGCTTCCTCGACCACTTGCTTGACCGTCTTATCAGGATCGAGATGGGGCTCTTGTTCAAGCAACCCTACGGTGTAGCCCGAGGAGAGCATGGTCTCACCAAAATAGTCCTGGTCAATACCGGCCATGATACGCAGCAGTGTGCTTTTGCCAGAACCATTTAGTCCCAGAATTCCGATCTTCGCACCATAGAAAAAAGAAAGGGAAATATCACGAATCACTTCACGATTTGGTGGAAAAACGCGTTTAACGCGCACCATCGAATAGATAATCTGCTCAGTCATAGTAAAATCAGTACTCGTTCCTTCAAACTAATCCAGTACACCAGGTGCCAGCCCACTCGGCAATGCGGCAGGTTGATCACAACTGCTCGTTAGCATTACGTGTTGGCTGGTCACAGAAGCCTCCTCGAAGGCATGCATCGCATCGAGGACGTGCAATGCCAGATCACCACTTGCACGATGTGGTCGATTGTGCAGGAGTGCATAGGCCATGTCGGCAACGCCGATACCCCGACCCACATCATCTCGATGGGAAAGTGGCATATCACACCACTCCTGGGTTTCGCACTGCCACAAACGTACTATACCACCAAATGTGTTGGGGTCAGGGACACTCAACGATCCGGTAGCACCATGAATTTCCATACTTGGCAGATGATGTGACCAGATATCAAAGCTGGTAATGATCGTGCCAACCGCTCCATTGGCAAAATCAATCAAGCCAGTAATATGGGTGGGTACTTCAACCGTGATCTGCTCACCACGACGCGGCTGGCTGGTAATCGCGCGTTGGGGAAATGAGACACGCGTCGCACCAGTCACCCGTTTGATCGGTCCCATCAGGTTGATCAGTGCTGTCAGATAGTATGGCCCCATGTCGAACAATGGACCGCCACCAATCTGGTAGTAAAATGCTGGATTGGGATGCCACGACTCGTGGCCATGGTTGGCAAACACCGCTGTGGCGGCCACCAACTCACCAATCACACCCTCGTCAATCAGTTTGCGACAGGTTTGAATGCCACCACCAAGAAATGTATCTGGTGCACATCCTACTAAAACACCTTTTTCACGTGCTGCATCCAGTGTTTGTTGGCCATCCTCACGCGTCACTGCGAGAGGTTTCTCACAGTAGACATGCTTTCCTGCGGCAATAGCTGCCAGGTTAATCTCTGCGTGAGCCTGTGGCACGGTCAGATTAATGATAAGCTGAATTGTTGGGTCTGCGAGTAGTTCTTCAACGGTATACACTTGGGGAATAGCAAACTCAGCCGCAGCAGCCTGTGCCGCTTCAGGGTTGATATCTGCACATGCGACCAGATCGAGTATATCGAATTGCTGACAACCTGTGAAATACGCACCGCTGATTTTACCGCATCCAATGATGCCCACATGTATTTGGTTCTGCATAGGTACTCACTTCATTGCATCAAAAAAGGGCGCCTACAGAGATATTGACGCCCTACGAACGCCCTATAAAGGATTACTTGGCAAGCTCACGTGAAATAACCAAACGCTGAATCTCACTGGTACCCTCGTAAATTTCGGTAATCTTCGCATCACGGAAGAAGCGCTCGACCGGATATTCCTTCGAATAACCATTGGAACCATGCACCTGAATGGCTTTGGTAGCGGTCCACATAGCTGTCTCAGATGCGTATAGTTTGGCCATCGAAGCAGCCTCGATAAAATCCATATGGTTATCTTTGCGCCAGGCAGCCTCATAGGTTAGCAGACGAGAGGCCTTGATGCGAGTGGCCATGTCGGCCAGTGTGAAGCCGATAGCCTGATTTTCTATGATAGGCTTCCCAAACTGTTCACGGATTTTAGCATATTCGAGTGCGGCTTCATAGGCTCCCTGGGCAATCCCCAGCGCCTGACCAGCAATACCGATACGTCCGGCATTGAGAATGGTCATGGCAATCTTGAAGCCTTCACCTTCTGCACCAAGTCGTCGCCATGCAGGAACACGATAGTTATCATAAGCCATCTGGCAGGAGTGGGCACTTCGGATGCCCAGTTTGTTCTCGACCTTCATGATCTTGCATTCAGGCAGATGGGTATCGACCAGAAAAGCCGTGATTCCGCGATGACCTTTGGAAGGATCGGTTATGGTCATTAAAATGATCGTATCGGCGTGATCACCATTCGTGACCCAGTTCTTGGTGCCGTTGATGACATACTCATCGCCATCGCGTACCGCCGTGGTCTTCTGCGACGCGGCATCGGAGCCTGCCCCTGGTTCAGAGAGCGAGAAGGCACCGAGTGAGCGCCCCGAAGCAAGTGGAACCAGGAACTCGCGCTTCTGTTCTTCGGTACCAAACTTTTCGATGCCATAACAAACAAGCGAGTTATTGACTGAGGCAATCACACCGAGCGACGCATCGACACGTGAGAGTTCCTCGATCACGATCGCGTAGGAGATATAGTCGAGCCCGGCGCCGCCATACTCATCGCTGACAGCCACACCCAGAAAGCCCAACTCTCCCATTTTTTTAACCAGATTAGCCGGCCATTCCATTGCCTCATCACGTTCAGCAGCGGTAGGCTTTCCTTCTTTTTCCGCAAAATCACGTACGGCCTGTCGTAGTATTTCATGGTCCTCGGTTGGCGCAAAATGCATTGTATACCCCCTTGTATGTGCAAATAACTGGCCTCAGGACTCTCAAAGTTGCACATGCATGTCATAAATCATCTGAGTGATCGTTACTGGTTGGTCATTATAGTACATGATAGCACATGAGTGGCCGAGACGATACAATGAGTATTAAGTTTTAGGGTAAAGATACGATTCCATGATTGACAACAGATTTCTCGAAGACTACAATAAAAAAGCTTCATACGTAAACCCCCAACCAAATAATATACACCTGATAGTCTCGTAGTGAGATATGACAAACACGGTTTGATAGATGAGTTGTCAACCTGTCTATTATAACTATTAGATTGGAGCATTCATGAATACGTGGTCACCAGATGTATATGCAAAAGCATGGTATTTCGCGACGATAGCCCTGCTCGATCAGCAGACCGCGCCCGCTTACCGTACATGGCTGATGGCCGATATCGTGCTGTCCGAGCCGTTTGATCCGGCCCCTTGTGCCGCAGGTGCAACTCCCCGTTGACAGTTCGACTCTTTATTGATATACTGTCTCTATATTATTGATAGTATGTATCAATAAAGGGATCAATGACTCATCTCTCTTTGCCTGCCATACAGTCGGCAACCCGCGATGACGAAGACGCGGTCGCTCACCTGTTTGAAGCACTCCATAAGCAGAATGCCGCACTGGATGAGCGCTTTGCGCTGGCACCGGGGTGGCGTGCAGTGCTTCACCGCGACTTCACACGTACCTGGAACGTGACCGGCGCGTGCTGGCGGCTCGCATGGTCCAATACTGAGCCAGTCGGCCTGATCGTTCTGGAAGCGCACACGGACTCGCCACTCTTTCGCTATCGCTACTGGGCCGAACTGGTCGCGCTCTATGTTACCTCGCCCTATCGCGGCAGCGGACTGGCGGATCGACTGATTGCCGAGGGGCTGGCCTGGGCCACGGATCATGGCTTCGAGCATGTGCAACTCTATGTCACTGCCAGCAACAAGGCCGCTCATGCCTGTTATCAGCGCTGCGGCTTTGTGCCCGTACAACAGATTTTGCGCCGCGATCTGCACCCCGCACCAGGTATCCAGCCTCCGGCTGACCCCTCCTGTGCGCTGATGAATGCCGCTAGCGGCGATGCCCTGGAAACTGGACAGCATCATCTGGCGATGGAACTCGAACGTAACAGGAAGGAACATCCATGAACCTGTTGAACCCCCGCCCGGCCCACAACCCGCAGCATATTGCTGCCATCAAGCAGTGGGTTGGCGCGACCTTTGGTCTGGATGACCAGACCACCATCCTGGTGACCGAACTGCGGTGCAGCGAACCTGGCTGCCCACCGCTGGAAACGGTTATTGCGTTGCTGCACACGAACAGCCCAGCGCAGCAGTACAAACTGCCGAAAGCGATACCAGACATTACTGCCGCCGATGTGGCGGCACTGGGAACCCATGCATCAGAAGGAGCACCCTATGACCATCATCACAGATGATCCGCGCACCCCCGTCACGGTGTTGACGGGCTTTCTGGGCGCGGGCAAAACGACCCTGCTCAACCGCATTCTGACAGAGCAGCACGGCAAACGCATCGCCGTGATTGAAAACGAGTTTGGCGAAATTGGCATTGACCACGATCTGGTTATCGGCGCGGACGAAGAGATTTTCGAGATGAACAACGGCTGCATCTGCTGCACGGTGCGGGGCGACCTGATCCGCATTCTGGGCAACCTGATGAAGCGCAAAGACCGCTTCGACTACATTCTGATTGAGACGACAGGGCTGGCCGATCCTGGCCCGGTGGTGCAGACCTTCTTTATGGACGACGAGATGAAACAGCGCTTGCGGGTGGATGGCATCGTCACGCTGGTGGATGCGCATCACATCGCGCAGCACATCGATGATTCCCCCGAAGCCCAGGAGCAGATTGCCTTTGCCGATGTCATTCTACTGAACAAGACCGACCTGGTACAGGCCGACGACCTGGACGCACTAGAAGAACGCATTCGTCAGATCAACAGCCAGGCCCGTATCGAGCGCACGCAGCAGGCCCAGGTGCCGCTGGAACGGGTGCTGGAGGTGGGTGGCTTCGACCTGAACCGGGCTCTGGAGCTTGACCCCCAGTTTCTGGAACCGGAATACCCCTTCGAGTGGGGTGGCATCTACTCCTTGCAGGCGGGCCACTATGACCTGCGCCTTCAGGAAGGCCCCGACCCGGCGATGCAGGTAGCGTTGCTGCCCGCTGCCGCTGCCACCGTCGAAGCCTTCGCCACGGTGCAGGAGCAGGCCGTGCTGGTCTTTTCTGATGACGAGCAGCCGCTTGAGAATGGCGGTACGCTGCACCCTGACGAGACGCTAGTGCGGCTAAACTTATGGGAACCGGCACCACACTTCAGCCTGGACATTCCCGAACCCGGCACCTATGCCCTCTTCACTGAACACCACCCCGACGAATTCGCTGCCGTGCTCTGTCGGGACGACACGCCAGTTACGCCGATGCTGACTCACGCCTACAAGCCTGACCACGAGCACGATGAAGAGGTTACCTCCGTAGGTATTGCGTTGGAGGGCGACCTGGATGTGGAACGAGTCAACAATTGGCTCAGCACCTTGCTGCGCGAACAGGGGCCGGACATCTTCCGCATGAAAGGTATCCTAAGCATCAAAGACATGCCCGAACGGTTTGTGTTCCAGGGCGTGCATATGCTGTTTGATGGTCGCCCTGACCGACCGTGGGGCAATGAGCCGCGCCGCAACGCGCTAATCTTCATCGGGCGCAACCTAGACCGTGCCGCCTTGACGGAGGACTTCCGCGCATGTCTGGTCTGAAGAACATTCGGGGGCGGCGGGTGCCAGCCCAAGCTGATCTGCGGCGGAGGTGGCAAGTCATATTCGATGACCATGTTATCGCGCTGCGCTGGTCGTCCACGGGGCAAACCCTGGCGGCGGCGGCAATTAGCGGCCCAATCAGTATTCTGGATAGCATCAGCGGTACCGTCCAGCACGTCCTGCCAGGCCATCCAGGATTGGGCACCACAGACCTCGATTGGCACCCGGATGGTATCCGCCTTGCCAGCAGTGGACAGGATGGGCAGGTACGCATGTGGGATACCGCCAGCGGACAGGAGCAGCAAGCGCTTGCTGTGGGTGCAGCCTGGGTGGAGCGGGTGGCCTGGCATCCGGCGGGCGATCTGCTGGCCGCCGCCGGGGGGCGCAGCGTGCGGCTGTGGGCGACGGATGGCACACTACGTCACACCTGGGACACGCACGCCAGCACGGTGGCCGATATTGCATGGGAGCCGAACGGCACCCACCTGGCTACCGCTGCCTATGGCGGTGTGACGCTCTGGCAGCCAGGTCAAACAGAACTACTGCGCCGCTATCAGTGGCAAGGCTCTACGTTGGTACTGGCCTGGAGCCCCGATGGCAACCTGATTGCCACTGGAGATCAAGACTCGACTGTGCATTTCTGGTATGTCGCCAGTGGTACAGACTTGCAAATGTGGGGCTACGAAACGAAGGTGCTCGAACTAGCCTGGCACCACAGCAGCCGCTATCTGGCGACTGGTGGCGGCAGCATCCCCTGTGTCTGGGATTGTCAGGCCAGTGCCAACGGACCAGAAGGCTCCCATCCCGTACAACTGACTGCCCATAGTGCTCCGGTGACGGCCCTGGCCTACCAGCACTGGGGCGACCTGCTGGCTTCCGGCGGGCAGGATGGCGGCGTGGCGCTATGGGAACCGCAGCGCCACAACCGACGATATGCCTGGGCCGCCGGTACAAGCGCCGTCACCCGGCTGGCCTGGTCACCCGACGATACTCGGTTGGCCGTGGGCTACGACGATGGCACGGTTGCAGTGTATTCAATCACGCCGGAGGTGGCACGGGTGCCACGTGGCAAGCCACGACGTACTTGAAAGCAAGGAGAAACCAATGACCGATCTCCCATCCATTGATTGGGCAAACCGCTGGTTGGGCGGGTTCTGTGCGGTCGGCGCACTCGGTGGGTTGCCGGTGCGCGGCCCAGATTATGTCGCCCATCCGCCACTCGGAGACGTGTTGACCCTACCAGCAGATGCGTCGCTATCAGCGGCGACCACACCCCAGGCCCACGCGGCATGGGCTGCGGCTCTGGAAGGAGCCACGATAGTGTTGCTCCGCAGCGTGACACGCGCCCGTGCGGTGCTGTTGGAGGCGGCAGGGATCGGCATGGGTGCTATGGTTGGCGTTCCGGCCAATGTCAGCCGCTCCTTGGTCGAGGCGATCAAGCGCAGCGGCGCAACGCCCCACTTCCTGCCCCTGACCGCGTCGCTCCAGCTTGCGACGGATGTGCCAGCGGGGGCAGCACAGCACGTGATCTGGGCGCAGCCCGTGTGTGGACTGGTTACGCCTGCTGCGCTGCCGGAGATGCCGCTATGGATAGATGCTGCGGATAGCTTGCCACTGTCGCAGGCATACTTGTCAGAGGCCCAAATAACGTTGTATGGGCTGCATCTATCCCCGGACGAACGAGAAGCCGGAGCACTACTGGTCTGCACCGATCCGTCGCTGGCACACCGCATAACCACCCTGGTCACGACTGATGACCAGCCAAACTCGGCACTCGCACTGGCGCAGTGTGAGCGTCTGCTGGGGACGGATGGGCTTGCTGTGCGGCAGCAGGAAAAGCTACACCAGGTCTGGGTCGGGCTGCACGAGGCGGCAGGATTGCCGCTGTTGCCGCTGCCTTCTGGTGGTGCACTGCCGCACGGCGTAGCAGTCGGCATTCCGGATAGCTGCGAGGTGTCGACCTTCTATGCCTATGTTCAGGGTGAGCAGACCCCCGTGCGCTGGCTGCCGGAAGTACGCCCACTGCACTATGCGGCATTACGTACACCAGATACAACCTCGGCGCAGCAGATCGCCCGCTGGCTGCTGGTGCCGGTTGGTCCGGCGTATACCACCGAAGAAATCAGTCACGCCATTCTGGGCATTACCAAAACGGCAGACTACCTGGGGGTGCGCTGGTCAAGTAATCCTACTCGCGCCCAGTGGTATGCAGACCTGATGGTCAAATGGTATGGACGTGATCACGATGGCTATCGACCGCACGTTGTAGGGGATCAGCCTTCATCTCCAGGGGCATGATGCACGGCACAAGCTGGCGGAATTACTCCTTGGATGTTCTGAAAACAGGAACCAGTTGGTTTTTTATGCTCCAGACGAATTGATCTGGAGAAACAGGAGACACGGTATGCAGATGCGCTGGTATTGGGTGCTGCTTGTCTGGCTGCTGGTGCTGCTAGCGGCATGTGGCACCGATCCCACTGCCGAACCGGAAGCAGCAGACGAGACGGATACGGAACCGACAGCCGACCAAGCGGCTACCCCCGAGGGCTTCCCACTCACGATTGAGAATTGTGACTACACCGTGACCTTTTAGGAACCGCCACAGCGGGTAGTTGTGAATGATGTCAATATCCTGGAGTTGTTTCTGGCACTCGATCTCCAGGAGCATATGGTTGGCTACAGTAGCGTTCGCGATGATAAGGAAATCGCTCCAGAATACCAGGCAAAACTCACAGACATTCCCTTGCTGGCCGAACGCTACCCCAGCATTGAGGTACTTGCCGGGGCCAGTCCTGATTTGTATCTGGCTGGTTGGAACTATGGCATGACCGAAGATAGTGGGCTGACCCCAGAAACCCTGGCGCCACTTGGCATCAACACCTATGCAATTACCGAGTCGTGTATTCGGATTATGGATCGTGAGCAGGTGAGCCTGGAAGACACCTTCACGGACTTGCGTAATCTAGGGAGGATTTTTGCGGTTGAAGAACAGGCCGAGGCGCTGATTGAGCAGTATCGTGCAGAGTTAGCTGAGATTACCGAAACGGTAGGACCAGTGGATGAGCCGCTGCGCGTGTTTGTGTATGATAGCGGGGAAGACACACCACTCACAGCAGCTAGATTCGCCACGCCCAATGCCATGATCGAAGCCGCAGGTGGCACCAACATCTTCAATGATGTAGACAGTAGTTGGACGCAGGTCAACTGGGAAGATGTGGTTGACCGCAACCCAGAATACATCGTCATCATTGACTATGGACAACTGAACGCACAAGGCAAGATCGATTTTCTTAAAGCCCAGCCAGAACTTGCTGATGTTGACGCTATTCAGAACGACCATTTCGTAGTACTAACCTATGCTGAGGCAACACCTGGCCCACGCAATGTGGCCCGGACACGTACCCTGGCAGAGGCGTTCTACCCAGAGAATTTTCAAGGGAGCGATTCAGCAGACACATCAAACACGGTAACAGCAACTACATATCCACTGACCATTGAAAATTGTGACACGACCATCACGTATGACGAACCACCCACGCGCATTGTCTCAATGAATGATGACTCCACCTTGATACTCTTGGCATTGGGCCTTCAGGACAAGATCGCCGGAATCGGCTATGCGACTTCTGCGGCAATTCCACCAGAATATGACACAGCCTACAATGAACTCAACGTTCTGGCCGAGGGAGCCTATCCAGCTTTAGAAGAGGTCGTGGCTGTTGAGCCAGATTTCATCTATGCCAGTCTGCGGAGTGCATACGGAGACGAAGCCGCTGGAGATCGTGAGTCACTACAGGATTTTGGTATCAACACCTATCTCGGTACAGAGTACTGCCAGGAAGACAACGAAGTCACCATCGACATCATCTACACTGATATCCGCAACATCGGCCAGATCTTCGATGTATCGGCACAGGCTGAGGCTCTGGTTGCATCAATGCAGTCCGATATTGCCGAGGTGCAACAACAGATCGAGTCAGTGGAAGAACCACTGCGAATTTTCTTTTATGACAGCGGCGAAGAATCCCCCTTTACCGCAGGTGGATCGGGCATGGCAGGTGAGCTCATCGAACTAGCTGGCGGAGAAAACATCTTTGACGACATAGCCGACGAGTATGGCGAGACAAACTGGGAACTCGTCGTGGAGCGTAATCCAGAATTCATCGTTATTGCTGATTATGGCACAACGACGGCTGATGAGAAACGCGATTTTCTGTTGAACTATGCACCATTGCGCGATGTCATTGCTATTCAAGAAGAACGTTTTGTTACGGTGCCACTACGACATCTGATCGCCGGTCTGAACAATCCAAAGGCTGTCCGCACCATGGCTGAAGCCTTCTACCCAGAGGCGTTTGGCAGCGCAGGCACAACCACGCTTACCAGTGTTAACAGACAACCCTCTGACCCATAGTATACACGTTAGTATTGGGCAGCCCCTGGAACATGCTGTACGTATAAACCTGCAATAACCGTATTTTGCAGATTGAGCTGTCGGCTACTCATCAGTGGTGCTTGCCTGATTTATGTGGTTGCAAAAATACGATTATCCCGCGATGCGCCCTCACGTTCATACTGTGATTATGAGGGCGCATGAGACGAGGTGTTCCTCATGTCAACTGTGTCTTCCAATGCAACGACCATCCTATCGCAAAGTCGGACCGAACAACAACGGTTCTGGTTATTGCTCATAGGACTGATATCGCTGCTCTTCATATCTGTAACGCTAGGGGTGACGCTGGGGCCAGTGGAGATACCGGCCTCGGCTGTGTGGCGTATCGCTGCTTTTGAAACGCTACGCCGTATCGCAGAGGTCACGACGCTTCCAGTCGATACCTGGATTCGCATCGAAGAAGACTGGACCACTGCACAATTCAATATCGTGTGGCTGATCCGTTTTCCACGCGTCCTGTTAGGGCTTTTTGTTGGCGCGGGTCTCGCCATAGTTGGCGTCACCATGCAGGCTCTGGTACGCAACCCTCTGGCTGACCCATATATCCTGGGCATCTCATCTGGTGCATCGGTCGGGGCCGTCTCCGTTCTGGCCTTTGGAGCCTTTGCTTTTGCTGGTGTGTATGCCCTCTCCATCGGCGCTTTTCTTGGCGCATTACTCACCTTCTTTATCGTCTTTCTTCTGGCACAACAGAATGGACGCATTCTTCCCGCACGCCTTGTGCTTTCTGGTGTCGCTGTTGCCTATTTCTTCTCCGGATTGACCAGTTTCATCACGCTCACCTCCGAGCAGCGCGAACTAGCACGTGCCGTGTTAGCGTGGCTTCTGGGCAGCTTGGCGGGGACTTCCTGGGCTGAATTAACACTACCCGTTGCAGTATTGGTCTGTGGATGTCTTATTTTATTAGTACAGGCTCGCTCACTCAATTCCTTGATCGTCGGTGATGAAACGGCTGCTACTCTGGGAGTGAATACAACACGGTTCCGCCGACGGTTGTTTCTCACCGTATCACTTATTACTGGCACGATGGTCGCCGTGAGTGGGGCAATCGGGTTTGTCGGTCTGATGATTCCCCACATGGTACGATTGCTCATGGGCACTGACCATCGCCGGGTTATTCCGATCTCGCTGTTCGTGGGCGGTATTTTCCTCATCTGGGTCGATATTATCGCCCGCACCGCATTTGATCCCGTTGAACTTCCCGTCGGAGTGATTACCTCGTTGCTTGGTGGACCGTTTTTTCTCTGGTTGTTGAACCAGCAACTCACGAATCGCGGAGGGTGACAAATGCAATTGTCTACAGATAATGTTTCATGGTCGGTGGGGTCACAAAAGATCGTAGACAGTGTCACGTTGTCTGCTGCTAATGGAGAGTTCGTCGGCTTACTCGGGCCGAATGGAAGCGGCAAATCAAGCTTGCTTCGCACGATCTATCGATTGCTGAAACCGCACACGGGATATATTCATCTTGATAAAGACGATGTATGGCAGCTTTCGGCCCGCAATCTGGCCCAGCGCATGGCAGTTGTGACACAAGAACGCACTGGTGATTTTGATTTTTCGGTTTTTGAGATTGTGTTGATGGGACGTAATCCTCATAAGGGGATGTTCGACCGCGACACAGAAAGCGATTTTCAGCTCGTTCAGGAGGCTCTGCAACGCGTTGATATGGAGTCATTTGCTCAACGCTCCTTTCTCACATTGTCAGGCGGAGAAAAACAACGGGTGCTGATTGCACGGGCTTTGGTTCAGCAGGCCCGCTTTCTGGTGCTCGACGAACCAACAAATCATCTGGATATTCACTATCAACTGAGCATTCTGGAACTGGTACAGCAGTTGGGGGTTACAACGATTGCAGCGTTGCACGACCTCAATCTGGCGGCATACTATTGTGATCGGCTGTATGTGCTAAAACAGGGACAAGTGGTCAAGTCAGGAACACCTGAATACGTGTTACGGCCCGATCTGATTCGTGAGGTGTATGGTGTATGGTCAGAAATTCAACGTCACCCGCTGACTGGCAAGCTGACCATTACCTTTCTACCTGACTCGGTAGGTATGCATCGAGAAAAAGAGCCAAGGCATGTTTCACGTTAGAAAGAAACCCTATGCAGATTAACAGTAGAATGAAAATTTTAACTAAATTTAACTATATTGACAATTTTACATTAAGGTTTTACGCTCCCATAATATCCATGCTCAACACACCTATTAAGATACAGGATTTGTGGTTGAAGGTACCTTACGCGAATGTGTGAAGAGCGAATACGGTTTCGAGTCGCTGATAGCGATGTCAATGCTTAAGCGTGAATGGGCTACAAGATAAAGATAGGCAGTTAGTGGTGTCCGAAAATCCATGCATTCTGAAACATACAACTACTGTACATAAGATCGAACACTTTATGGTCTTGTGTCTGATGCCTAAAACCATCCTTTGTACTAGAGTTGGCGTATTCGTATGTAGACTCAAGGCCATGGTATGAGACGTATCACTTAACCACGTTGTGTGCTTATGTAAGTTCTGGCACCAGATACCCTGACCGCTGCTGTGCGGATTGGCAATTCAATGCGTTTGTAGCTGATACAGAACTGGCATGGCGAAACACAACCGCTGATGTTCTCACGAAATCCGGCAGCGTTTGACGAGCAGGCTGATATGCGACAGGAACACTATTCGGAAACAGGGAAGCCATATGTCCAAACGATTCGGCTATAACTTAGTCACAGCGGGTTATTATGACTTATTCAATCCACCATGGAGTGAGATAGAGCGTCAACGAATTGCCTTTTTTCACCATTATGCTCAATCTGTGTTTGCCGCGCTTGATGTTGGTGCCGGAACAGGACTGATCGCGCTTCCGTTGGCAGCGGACAAAATTTCGGTTACCTGTCTGGAAGCTTCCCCTGAAATGCGTGCTGCCCTACTTATCAAAGCGGCGCAGCAGCCTGAGGTGCTGCCTTATCTCACAATTGTGGCAGGGAATGCCGTCAATTTTCACCTGAACCGACAGTTTTCTCTAATTTATGCCTGTTATATGTTCCACAATCTATTGGAGGAGCATGACCAGCTTGCTTTTTTACATTGTGTGCGTGACCACCTTGCGTCTAACAGCAGATTCATTCTGACAGCGAATTTTGCGCTGCCTGAAGCCATGTCGCTTACCCTTCTCAAAGAGCAGCATGTTGGCGACTTGCGTTATTGTCTCTTGATGGAGCAAGCTGTACTTTCTGCAAGCCATTACGAGATGCGCTTTGTGTATGAGCAGTATCGAGGGGATGAACAGATCGACACGCATGAGGTTTATTCGCAAGGACGCGCCATTTCTTACGAGCAGTTGATGACGCTGTGCCGTGATGCGAATCTCAAGTTGGAGGTGGCATACAGCGACTTTAATCGTCAACCCTACTCGGAGAACGAGTCGCGTTTCATCGGCATTTTCTATTGAGGAGTATCAGGCATTTGGCATCAGAACAGCAGTACCTACACGCGCATTTCTATGATTTGCTGGATAGTAGTCGGGTTGATCCAGCAGACGCGAGTGTGCGCTTCTTTCTCCACTATGCTTTGCGCGCTGGCAATGCGTTGGAACTCGGCGCAGGGACAGGTCGGGTTACGCTTGCCATCGCTGGCCAGCATATTCCCGTTTGGGCGGTTGAACCGTCACCAGTAATGCGTGCGGCTTGCTTGGTCAAAGCGGCTCAACAGCCGCATCTATATCCTTTCTTTACGCTGCTGCCTGGCAGTGCACAGGACGTTCGGATTAATCGCTCTTTTCGTTTTATCTATGCTTCTGGTGTGAGTATGCACTGGACAAGTGAAGATCAGTGGCATGCCGTCCTTGAAAACGTAGCCCGACATTTGGCAGATGATGGTATATTCGTTGTCGACAATCTCTGCCTGACACCCCCTGAGCACAACGACAGCCCATTGGCTCAAGTGAGTCAGGCCCGATTGGGTGAGATCGAATACCGAACCTATTTTGGCAGGACATGGATCGACAAGCAACGCTATCGTTTTCACACACGCTATGAGGCGGTCTATCAGGGCGTGGTTATCGAAGCATACGAAGACGATTCGATAGGCAGCTTTCTCTGCCAGGAAACATGCTATGGACTGTTGAAAGAAGTAGGATTACAAGTCCGTGCCGCCTATCAGGACTTCAGCTTTACACTGGTAAGCGATACGGCAGAGCAGGTTATCCTTGAGGCCGGTTGGTCATGAGCAAGACAGATGGTTCAGTGCTGACAGCAATGCGTTACAGCTCGGCCATGGATTACATACAGTGTTGGGCAGGGACACTCGGTGCGGCACATGCGGGAAGTCTGGTGGTAGACGTTATCGCTCATATGTGGTACACCAATCACAAGTCAGATGAGTTTATCAAGAATGATCTGGAAGGGAATAATGGTGTCAAGTCACGAAAATTCACATGCCCCCTGGTTGGAAAAACTGGATTTTCACCACCAAGTGGAATATGACATTATTCAACCTATGATAAGTTGGCTGTGTGATGGACAAAACCTCCACATTCTGGATGCAGGATGTGGGACAGGCACAACAACATTATTATTTGCCAATCAAGGGTGCATGCTAGTTGGCGTTGATCAGGACGAAACAGCATTACAAAACGCGAATAAGCTCCTTGAGCAAACATCACATGTTGGTCAGGTTGTTTTTCAGCGGGGTAATGTAAATCAGTTGCCTTTTGAGGATGACACTTTCGATATGGTCTGGACGAGTTATGTGCTGCACCACATTGCAGATAAATTGCATGTCGTTGGGGAATTAAAACGTGTACTGAAACCGGGAGGCAGATTAGCAATCCGAGAAGGGGGGCTACCCTTACAGATGTTACCTCATGATATTGGTTTGGGTGAGCCTGGCTTACAGGATCGATTGCGTGTCGCCCAAAATACATGGTTCACTGCCATGACTCGGCACATCTTGCCGGATGAAAAACCCTATCCTTTTGGTTGGTCACAGTTGTTGCTTGATTCCAAGTTTACGGATGTTCAAGCACGTACATTTGTCACGGACTTCTTGCCGCCCTTCAACAAAGCGCAACAACAATTCATTCTGCATTACTTCCAGCGCACGCTAGATCGTGATGACGGAAAGTATGGGCCGCTACTAAACGACGCAGACAAAAAAACATTGGAGCAACTCACAAACGAAAACAGCGAAACATTTATATTGAAGCGCCGCGATTTGCATGTGCGGTATGGATTGAGTGTCTATCTAGGAGTGAAGCCAGCTTGAACAAACTACCCGTAACCGTCCTGTCCGGTTTTCTCAGAGCCAGAAAAACGACCCTGCTCAATCACATCCTGAACAATGGTGAGGGGATGCCCGTGGCGGTCATCGTCAACGACATGAGTGCGATCAGTATTAATGCTAATTTGGTGCGTGAGGGTAGGGCTGCCCTCAGCCGCACCGAGGAAAAACTGGTCGAGATGACCAACGGCTGTATCTGCTGCACGCTGCGCGAAGACCTGCTGCCAGAGGTCGCACGGCTGGCGGGTGAAGTACGCTTTGATTACCTGTTAATCGAATCGGGGTACCAACGAGATTTACGCATAAGTACACACTACCACGCTCTATGAAAAAACACCGCTCGTGTGGATGTTGCGGTATTTTTTCATAGAGCGTGGCACACTTCTTAAGAGACGGTCCAGCTGCCTACGTATACCATTTGGGAGTATGAGATGGATGCAAAGCCTATCTAAGCGGTTGGCGCTTAGGTGGAAGCTGTCAGCCTAGTATTAGTTCCACCACAGGAGGGCGTACAAAATGAATTGGTGTGAAGTTCGTGCTGCTATACGACAGAAGTATGTGGACACGTACGATGCATCAGAGGCAGACCACTACGACACTACCCCCGGACACGGCCTATCCACTATCGAGGTTGAATCCTACTGGTCCGACCTACAGCGGGTCATTACACTGCAACCTGGTTCGGTGGTCCTTGACGTAGGTGCAGGCACGGGGGAATTGTGTCACGTGCTGTTGCGGGTGCCAGGGATAAAGCTCAGCGCGTTGGAGCCCTCCCCTGCCATGCTGGCCAAGTTGCCGGCTAAGTTGCCGGCTGTAACTCCGCGCAGCGGGTTCACGGACGCTGCGGAAGACCGCCGCCACTTCGGTCCGTCTGAGTTTGATGCCATCGTTTCGCGGCAGGTGGTTTGCAGTCTGTTTGATCCACTCCAAGCGTTCAAGAACTGGCACTATTGGTTAAAGCCGCACGGGTTGGTTGTCGTCATCGATGGCTTATTCTCTCGCGAGGGCTGGGCAGGCCAAGGGCAAGCGTATGTCGATGTCCTGCCGCTTGCATCATCGCAGTCGCTTGCGCTCACGCCATACTTGCTCGAGTCGGTGGGCTTTCGCGTCCAAGCGGTCGAATGGATGGCCGCGACGAACGCAACGCTGAACGAGAGCGGATCGAGGCGGTATATCGTTGTGGCAAGCAAGCAGGCCGAACCAAGCGAGGTTTTTTAGCAAATGGGGGTCAGTATTGAGGCTAGTGTTTGTTGGTAACGTGGTGGATGTTAGCGCTATGCTTTGCCCTCGACTGAGTGTTCAAGACCCAAATGCACGGCGTTATGTTTCTATAGAGACCATCGCAAGCAGCGTAAGGAGTTCATATGTGGGATAAACGGTACAGTACGGACGTATATGTGTATGGTACTCAGCCAAATGACTTTTTGAGCAGTACCTGGTCTGCGCTTCCAAAGGGTAAGATTTTAAGTCTCGCCGAAGGCGAAGGTCGCAATGCCGTATTTCTTGCCAGGCAGGGCTACGCAGTCACTGCCGTCGATAGTTCCAGTATTGGTCTAAGCAAAGCTCAAAAGCTCGCCGAAGCGCATGGTGTTGTCATTGAATGTGTGCATGCAGACGTAACGGAATTTGCGTTTGGTGAGCATTGTTGGGACGGCATCATCGCCATATTCTGCCCCTTGCCGTCGGCACTTCGCGCCGATGTGTATCAGAAAGTTGAGTCAAGCTTGCGAACTGGGGGTGTTTTTTTAACGGAGGCGTATACGCCAAGACAAATTGAATATGGTACTGGTGGTGGTAATTGCATAGATACCATGCAGTCGAAAGAGTTACTAGCGCGTGAGCTAAAAAACCTCCATTTTAGCCACTTAGTGGAGGTTGAGCGAGAGGTCATCGAGGGCATGTATCACACCGGGATGGCCTCTGTTGTGCAAGCAATTGGCCACAGAAAAATATAACAACGCCTTGCAGTACAAATCAACTGACAGCAACACGTCTGCTGGATGGCTTCCGTCGGTCTATCATCGTCGCTGACGTGCCACAGTGATGAAAGGATTACTCAAACGTCAATGGAGTTTCGTGCGAAGCCAGATGCCTGCATGCTGACCGATTTGAAGATGGCACTCGGTTGGCGGGCATGGCGACGCTTCGACGACCCATTCATGACGTGAGTAGAGGAATAAGAATTAATCATGGAGATGTTATGTCATCATCAGTAGATCCATCTGCCGAGGATTACAGGCGCGAAATGTGCACCTACAATCAGTTTATGGAGCCGATCTATCGGCAGGCTCTAGCGCATCTGCCGTTTCAGGGCAGTGTCGGTGGTCTGGATGCGGGCTGTGGTCCGGGAGGACTACTGCCCTCGCTATGCCATCTCATAGGAGATGAAGGGGAGATTATGGCACTGGATGCGTCGCTAGCTCATCTGGAAGCTGCACAGCAGTTATGCGAACATAAAGAACTGACCAGCCGAGTTACGCTGAAACAGGCTGATCTGCGAACCACTCTGCCTTTTGCGGATGACAGGTTTGATTGGGTCTGGGTGGCAGATGTATTACATCCGGGGTATTTCCCAACACCGGATGACCCGGTGAGCGAGTTCGTGCGTGTCACCAGACCAGGCGGACATGTGGTTATTTTCTTTGAGAAGATGTACGAAAGCAAATTGTTCCCCGGACAACCGCATCTGGATACACTTTATCGCCGTTATCTCGATTATCATGGACGTAAACTGACGTTTGACAATCAGCCCAATAACCTGCACATCTGGTTGAAACGCAGCGGCTGCGAAGCCGTGCAGATCCACGCCTTCACGATGATCCATGCTTCACCCCTCACTTCCGAGGTACGTTATTACCTGCAAGATATTGTTGTCGGTTGGTTTGCTAAGACACCGATGGATAAGGTGACTGCTGCTGGCATTAGCGAGGATGAGTGGAATGCGCTCCTTCAGGCAGTAGCCCCGGAGTCACCTGATTGCGTATTCGATCATCCTGATTACTACTGTATGTGGATTGCACTTATGGCTATCGGGCGCAAACCAACGTGAGTGAACCGATAGCGAGGAGACGACACCAATGATACAAATACGACGCGTAGTTGTGACGGATGTTCCGATCCTGCAAGCTTTCCAGCGTGAGGGTTGGTTTGAGGATTATCGAACGATCATTCCTGCTGGCTATGCTGAGTATGCGATGGGGATATACGGTACGACAGATGCGCTGCAACACCAGATTGAGACTGACAATCTCTATCTGGTCGTGGAGGATGAGGGGGCGGTCGTTGCCTGTGCGACCGCCGAAGTCCTCAATGATGATGAAGCTGAACTCTGGTGGATCCATACGACGAAAAGCCATCGCGGACGCGGCATCGGGCGGCAGCTTGTCAGTGAAATCAAGCAACACCTTATGGGGAAAGTCCCAACATTATGTGTGACGACGTTTCAGGGTTATACGCCAACACTGGCATTCTACGAGCGGCTTGGGTTTAAAGTGCAGAAGATGTATGTCTCTGAAATACAGGGCTTCTCCATTCCGGAGGTGCGGCTGTGGAGCAACATCTGATGGATGTTCGCGCGTGTGCATGCACACCCTGCGATGCACTCATGAACGCCATGTGGGGCTTACGTGATGTGTACCGTTTTCAGTCAATTGCTTTTTCAATTGGGACCATCATGGTGCTGCATCATATCCCACACCTTGCCTGCAAGCGCTTCATGATATACCCAACCGAGCGCACATAATCATCGATTGCCCCGTGTTGCAAAGTTGTTAAACACACCGTCTACTCATGTGTTTACTTGGACAACTGCAAAATTCTGAAGGCAGCATACCCAACTAAGCAGAACACGACCGTGGTTATATCGCAGTTGTTGTAGATGAAGCCACGGAGACGTTCAAGCCACAATAACGTGATTATGTCACTCAAACTGTTGTTCCTCCGTTTGGACTGTCCGCAACGGTTGTCGAAACCCTAACATTCTTTCAGTAATCGTGCTCATCTCCGTGATGCTAATTGTGCTGATCGATATTGTCAATGCTAATGGGTGTGCCAGCCTGTCAATCCTATATGTACATTCTGCTGAGAGCAATGCGTGTAGGAGGAAGATTACCATGGATATAATGATCAATAAGCTCAGTAACAGATTCCGGCGGTAGTGAACCAAGGGTTAGTGAAGTCGGTAAATGGTGATATAAAAACATATTGTTGAGATGCAATTATCTTATGAAAACAAGATATCCATCTATTATCTATGTATGGATGTCACTTCATTTATCCTTACAGCTACATTTAACCTTGATACTTGACCAGGTGTCCAATTATTGGCATAATTTCAATTAACAATAGATCTCTCAAAGACTACAATAAAAAAGCCTCACACATATCCCCAACCAATAATGTATACCTTATAGTCTCACAGCGAGATAGGACAAACATGATTTGATAGATGAGTTGTCAACTTGTCTGTTACAACTACTAGATTGGAGTGTTCATGAATACGTGGTCACCAGATGTATATGCAAAAGCATGGTATTTCGCGACGATAGCCCACGAAGGACAAACGTATGGGGGCAGAACAGAAGGGGAAAGAATCAATTACTTAAACCACATTGGGAGTGTCGCCATGGAAGTTATTCATGCGATACAACAAACTCCTACCACACTCCAGGCTGATCTGGCAATCCAATGCGCCCTTTTACATGATGTTATCGAAGATACCGCTTTTGGCTATGATGACATTGTGCAGCAGTTTGGCACAGCAGTAGCCGATGGTGTGCTTGCACTTACAAAGGATAAAAGACTCCCCTCAAAAACCGACCAAATGTTGGACAGTCTCAGACGAATACAAGAACAGCCATATGAAGTCTGGATCGTCAAAATGGCAGATCGGATTACTAACCTTTCCCACCCACCCTACTATTGGGATGGAAAAAAGATAGTATCTTATCAAGAAGAAGCTGAACTTATCTTGCAAGAGCTAAGAGACGGCAATGCACTTATTGCAGCAAGATTGCGAGATAAGATAATGAACTACACCTCATTTGCAAAACCACCACAAAGGTAATCAAGAAGCAAGAAACTTCTGTTATAAAGGGCGTTAAAAGACTGGTGTTGGATGAGCAACCAATTGGTCAGCGACATATATTTAGATTGAATCGCCTTAAAACAGAATTTGTCATCAGTGAAGATGTAAAGAAGGAATGCAAAATGAACAGGATAACAGGTATTGCTTGGGCTTCTGTCGTGATTCACCACGACCTGTGTCTCCCAACACAATGCCTGGCCAAACGAAGAGACCAGATGAGGACACAGGTCTGTGGTTATCTTATCGAAAGCGTAATCTCTCGCTTCACACTTCAACGCACATTAGCGTGACCCTAAGGCTCGATCAAGATTAAAAGCGGCGCTAATCAGCGCGAGATGGGTGAACGCCTGGGGGAAATTACCCAGTGCCTCACCGTGTGGTCCAATCTCCTCAGCATACAGCCCAAGATGATTGGCATAACCCAACATATGCTCAAACAAAAAGCGTGCATCATCCAGACGGGCACGATCAGTGCGACCTGCACGAGTCAGCGCCTCAACCATCCAGAAAGTGCAAATGTTGAAGGTGCCCTCGATACCATCAAGCCCATCGTCGGTCTGATTAACATCGTAACGATAGACAAGACCGCTAGCCATGAGGCCACCCTGCGAAAGTGAGCGGCTCGTTGCATCGAGTGTTTTGAGCATACGTGGATCGTTTGGAGAGAGGAAAAAGACGAGGGGAAGCATGAGATTCGAGGCATCCAACGCCTGACTCCCATATGCCTGTACAAATGCCTGACGCTCGTTACTCCATCCTTTGTCCATAATCTCTTCATAGATTTCGTCACGAACCTTACGCCAGCGATCGCGGTCGGACGGGAACGAGCGCTTATCCGCCAACCGAATAGCACGATCAAACGCCACCCAACACATCAGTTTTGAGTATACAAAATGTTGTTGCCCGCCCCGCACTTCCCAGATACCTTCATCTTCGCGGTGCCAGTTGTCGCAGAGCCAGTTAGTCAGGCGACGTAATTCAGTCCACAAGTCGTATGAAATCGGTGCACCGTATTTGTTATAGAGATATACCGAGTCCATCAGTTCGCCGTAGATATCGAGTTGCAACTGATTATACGCACCATTACCGATGCGAACGGGCCGAGAGCCACGATATCCCTCTAAGTGATCGAGCGTCTCTTCGGTTAGAGTATGGCGACCATCAATACCATACATAATTTGGAGCGAGCCATCGTCATTCAGTTCGTGACTACGTGCTTCAAGCCATTGCATAAATTTGGCCGCTTCTTCCGTAAAACCGATACGTAGAAGTCCATAGATCGTAAATGCTGCATCACGAATCCAGGTGTAGCGATAATCCCAGTTGCGCTCACCACCGAGCGTCTCAGGCAAGGCACATGTAGGAGCCGCGACGATAGCTCCGGTCGGCTCAAACGTAAGTAGTTTGAGTGCAAGAGCTGAACGATGAACCATCTCACGCCAGCGGCCAGTGTAGGTACATTTGGACAACCAGGTACGCCAGTAGGTAACGGTTTGACGAAACAATTCTTCCGCTCGTTCAACATTAAGTGTCGCACCACATCCTGCGCCGCGCACCACTTCACGCAACACAAATACAGCGGTCTCTCCCTCGCTGAGTGTAAAACGGGCTTTCGCCGAGTGGCCATTCTGCTGAACAGGGAGGTTGGTTGCCATACCCATACTGAGTTGATCGGAGTGGAAACTGACACCTTCTTCAGTCACCTCAACACTATGATCATCACGGGCATAGTTAAAAGCGGGATGACACTCCATTTCAAATTCCATCGTGCCACGGATAACGCTGATACGCCGAATGAGTTGGCGCTGACCTGATGAGCGGGCTGCTTCGCCCACCGGCATATAGTCAGTCAATTCACCCACGCCATCCGGTGAGAGAAACCGTGTGACAAGGATGTTGGTGTCGGGCCAGTAGAACTGCTTGTGAGAGACGCCGTTACAAAGTGGTGCGATTTTGAAGCGCCCACCCTTTTGTTCATCAAGAATAGCTGCAAAAACGCTGGGTGAATCGAAATGAGGAAAACAGAACCAGTCGATAGACCCATTCATCCCGATCAGCGCAACGGTATGCATGTCACCAATAATGCCGTAATCTTCGATGGGTTGGTATGCCATAACGACGCAACTCCGCTAGTTTCAATGTACAACTGATACTAAGAATAATGAATGGTGGATCATGTACCTGACTCCGCTTTGCCCCTTTCCTCAGAAACAGGAAGAATGATGGTCACAACACTTCCGTAACCCAGGCGGCTTTCAAATGTAATGGTCCCCTGTTGGGCTTCAATCAGTGTTTTCGCAATCGATAAGCCCAATCCGGTGCCATTCCCGCTCCGTGCTTCATCACCGCGATAGAAACGCTCAAAGAGGTGTGGGATAACATCAGGAGCCACCCCTGCACCTGTGTCACGAATGCGGATAGCCACACAATCATTAGCAAGGGTAGAGGTGATAGTAATTGTGCCACCAGATGGTGTAAACTTGAAGGCATTATCAAGGAGAATCAGAATAACCTGTCGGAGTGCATCAAGATCACCAATGATCGCCACATCCTGAATATGACTGTAATCAATGTCACGACCTCCGTAGAGTGTGTGAACCCGGCGCGCCATATCCTCGACCAGCGGGCGCACGGCGACGGATTCACTCCGTAATGGTCGACCAGCATCTGCACGTGCGAGGGCAAGTAACTCATTGACAAGGCGAATAAGACGATCACTTTCTTCAACCATGTCATTCACCACCGCAATGCGATCCTCATCATCAATGGGTGGATCGCGCTGGAGCAACCCCAGGTTTCCACGAATGGTCGTCAATGGTGTACGTAGCTCGTGCGAAGCATCGGCAACAAACCGTCGTTGCGTTTGAAGCGACTGCTCAACCTGATGATAGGATGTTTCGAGTTCCGACAACATGGTATTGAAGGTTGTTGACAATCGACCTACCTCATCCTGAGGGCCAGTGTAGTCCACACGCCGACCAAAATCCCGTTCTGCGCCAATATCATATGCGGTTTGTGTAATGCGATTGATAGGACGTAGTGCTGTGCCTGCGAGAACCCAACCAATCCCAAAGGCCATCACCGTGGCCAGACTACTGCCAATAATCAAGATACTTTGCAGAGTATTAAGCATACGATCAAGATTATCAAGTGATCGGGCTACCTGCACAATACCAGTGACTTTTCCATATTTTTCGATAGGAGCGGTGTAAATGAGCAAGCGTTCGTTGTTGACAGGAGCAATGTCAAATTTGCTATGCCCCGATTGTGCATGTTGGAGGGCTGTTGTGCTAATGGGCAGCGTGAAATTGGGTTCGTTCGAGCCAGTAATAACAACACCATCAATGGTCCGTGTTTGCACAAACATCTGTGGTGTTGTATGGCGTTTGGCCGAGTCAACAATGCCTTGTGGATCTGAGCGCACCGTCGTCAGACGCTTGGCTTCAGCTTGAAGCGTATCTTTCAAAAAGTTCTGGGTAATTTGTGGCACCGCAAAGCGTACCGCAACACTAAAGATAATTAGTGTAAGTGCCAGGATAATACTGTATAAAAGTGTTAGCCGAAGCCGTAACGACATATGTGTTTTCTAATCGTACCCAATGCCACCCTAAAGTGCAGCGGCTGTTTATGCTCTGTCTATTTCACGCAACACATACCCTACCCCACGCACCGTCTGGATCAGGCGTGGTTCGTTGCCTGCCTCTGTCTTGGTACGTAGATACCCCACATACACTTCGAGCACATTGCCATTACCACCAAAATCATATCCCCATACCTCAAGCAGGATCCGATCACGTGCCAGCACCTGCCGTGGATAGCGCATCATATACGAGAGCAGATCAAATTCTTTGGGACTCAGGCTAAATGTCCTATTACCACGGCGGGCTTCACGCGTTACCGGATCGAGGTAGAGATCTGCATAGGTCAATGGTCGTTCAAGATGTTTGTTTGGGTTTGAGCGTCGCAGCAATGCCCGAATACGTGCCAGCAGTTCGGCAGGTGCAAACGGTTTGACCAGGTAGTCGTCTGCACCACTGTCCAGCCCTTGGACCCGGTCCTCAATCGAATCACGGGCCGTCAGCATCAGGATCGGCGTCTCATCCACTGATCGAAGACGTTGCGCGACCTCTAAGCCATCGAGTCCTGGCATCAATCGATCAAGCACCACAATATCAGGGCGTTGCGCCTGTACCTGTGAGAGCGCTTGAACACCGTCAGCAGCAGTCACGACATTATAACCTTCATAGGTCAGTGTGCGGCGCAACATATCGGTAATTTTACGATCATCATCAGCAATAAGTATAGTTGTCATCATACCACCCCTTATATCATACGAGTAAACGCAGGGAGCAGGATGCGAAAGAACTGATAGAATTTCCCGTTGCGTTACCCGTCAGACTATTCCTGTGTGTCGGAAACTTCTACAGCAGTAAAGTTCACCGTAATATCAACACCATCCTCCACGGTAAGCACCCCTGCAATTGCAGGTGGCTCAAAACCAAAATCTTCCATCAGAATAAAGGTTGTCGCAGTACCAGTTACCGTATCACCTTCGAGCGTACCCCGAACCTCAAAGGTCACTGGCTGGGTAACATCGCGGATAGTCATATCGCCCACCAGCGTAAATGTCACCTCTTCTCCCTCCGTGTAGCTCTCTGGCATGTTTTGCACCTCAGTTGAGACAAACTCGGCCAGCGGATAGGTGTTCGACTCAAGCCAGCGATCACGAATGGCCTGATCGCGACGGTCTGAGTCCGAAGTGAGTGTACTTAGATCGACAGTCATGCGAGAAACCTCACCAGAAAGCTCATCACCTGTTGTGAACTGGAATTCACCCTCAACGACATTTGTCAACCCAATGGCCCGAACCGGCAGGTCTTGCTCAAGAAATTGTTCCTGTACATCATACGAAGCCTCTGTTTCCTCAGGCACGATCTGGAATGTCCGCACCTCAACTACAGGTTCAGCTGTTGGTTCTTCGGTGGGCTCTGTAGTTGGCGCTTCAGTGGGGTCTTCAGTTGGCACTTCCTCTTCTGCTGGCAGTTCCGTCGGTTCAGCAGTAGCAGCTTCTGCCGTTGTGTCGCTGGTCGGTTCTGTGTTTTCAGCAACCGGCTCAGATGTTGCATTGCCACAGGCTGCGAGAAAGATTGCTCCCACAAGTGTGATGATTAACAGGTGATAGCGCATGGTCGTTTCCTTTATGTACTCATAGAGTTATGTATCTACAAAATAATACGTAGTATGTGTGCCTCTCGAATCACATTATGAGTCAAGTGGTGGCAAAGGTGTCGGTGTCGGATCGTTTGTTTCAACCACCAGTTCTTTCTGAACCCACCCTATTGCACGTTGCTCTCCAACTCGCACAAAAACCTGATACCAACCATCACGCTCCTCAAAGGGTCGAATACGGGCATCAGCCGGAGCAAAAATAGTACTGGATGCATTTTCGTCAGGTCTCGAACGGATAGTGACCCCCTCCGCACTACGAGACCGCTGGGTCTTGAATTCCGGCGGTATCAATGCCTCACGATCATGTGGATCACGCTCACGCAGATAGCGTAGAATGCCCTGCGTAATACCACTGGCAATACGATCTGGTTCATTTAACATCATTGCCCGATCTGATGGGTTCGTGAGAAATCCCATTTCAACAATGACACTGGGTGTAGTACGTGCTACGGTGTGGGTAAATCGATAGTAGGAAAACGCATAGTAGCCACGCATATTCACCGTGATGGAGGGGTCCCACGGCAATCCGGTCGCTGTGGCATACTCATTTCTGATCGCGTCGTGCAGTTGTTGAGACGCACGCGATGTGCGCCACGACGTTGCGAGTTTGAACCCATTTGTAGCTGTACTCGTTGATCCGTCAGCGTGAATCGAGACAAACGCATCTGCCTCGTATGCTGGTGGAATCGTAGCCGGCAACAGATCCACGATGATTCCTTCATTTTGTAGCTGTGCTACGACACGTTGTGCGATGCTGGCATTGACTTCCGTTTCAGTATACTCACCTACGATAGCACCAACTGATGTGCGGAGGCGTGCAAGTTCATCGGGAAGTGCTTCTGTTTGCCAATGGCCCACTTGAATACCAACACGAGGTAACGATGCTTTCGGAGTTGTTGGTAAGGGTGTAGAGGTGCTTATTGCTGTCGCCACTGCGGACGGTTCTGACGTTACAACCTCTGAGGTTGATGTAGGCGGAAGCTCGTTTGGCCATTCCGTTACCTCTGACTGTGTATCATTGGATGAGATGGTTGATGATGAGATGTCCGCGTCAGATGTCTGTGATTGCGACCCTAACGCGATAAGCACAAACATAATTGGTAACACAATCATGAGCGAGACGCCGTATCTCTGAATCGTTGATCGACGCACAATTTGGTCCTTTGTGATTGCGAATAGGATTGTTAATGATTGTAGATGGTATGGTTGAAGAGATACTTAACAGATGCTGAGAGCATCCTGAGAACTGCGGGTCCTATCATCTTTTTCTCAGCATTCTCTTAACACACATTCGACACAGTGGTGTGTATGCGGTGTACATTACCAATGATACCTGTATTTGCGATAATGAAATCATGGAAAGGTCTTTGTATGAAACAACACATTGATGCACTTGTGCAGGATTATCAGACTGGTCAACTGTCACGACGTGAATTCTTGCGGCGGGCAGGTGTGTTGTTGGGTGGTTTAACGGCAGCCCATACGCTACTTGTTGCATGTGGGGGTACCGAAACAGCAACAAGTCCAGCGGAGCCAGCAGCAGATACTCCAGCACCAGATGAAATGGACGCGCTGGAAACACCAGACGAGGCAACTGATACACAACCAGAAGTTGAAGATGTGACAGCAACAGGTGAGATTACGACAGAAATGGTAACTTTCGCTGCCAACGGCGATGAGGCCCCTGGGTATCTCGCACGGCCTACCGGCGATGGACCGTTTCCTGGTGTCGTCGTGATTCAGGAATGGTGGGGGCTGGAAGAGCATATTCAGAGTGTGACCGAGCGTTTTGCACAGATGGGTTTTGTGGCATTGGCCCCGGATCTCTATCGTGGTGAAGTGGCTGAGGAACCGGACGATGCTCGGCGCCTGGCGATGGCTTTGGAGCGCGATCAGGCACTGGTTGATATTCAGGGAGCTGCAAATTATCTGCTCGATCAGGCGTTTGTAGAGCCAAAGCGTGCCGGAATTGTGGGATTCTGTCTGGGTGGTGGCCTCGCGATGAACATGTCCTATGTTGGTGAAGACATTGGTGCGGTGGTTGTGTTCTATGGTGGTGGTGTCGAACCAACCGATGAGGACTTTGAGGCGGTTACTGCACCTGTTCTGGGCATCTATGGTGAAGCCGATCAAGGCATTCCCGTCAAACAGGTGGAGCAATGGGAGAGCGCATTTGCAGAGTTTGGCAAAACCAATGAAATGATCATTTATCCTGATGCACCACATGCTTTTTTCAACGATACCCGCGATTCATATCGGGAAGAAGCGGCTGAAGATGCCTGGCAACGGACTATAGCCTGGTTCCAGCAGTATTTGTCGTAGAAACCCACTACAATCATTCTGAAACATTTGTTACTGTACAGAAGATCGAATGGTACCAGGTCTTTTGTCCGATGCTCATACCTTATCTTTCCTCTAGAGTTAGCATATTCGTGCGTAGAAATTAAGGAAATAAGTATGAAACGTATCACCAAACCGCGTTGTGTACTGGTATATGCACTGGCACCCGACACCTTGACTGCCGCTGAAGCGAATCGACAATTCAATGCTTTTGTAGCCGATACAAATCTGCCGCTGGCCCTATTCCACGATCACTTCATCGGTCAACCAGGAGGAGTTGCTATCTTTTTCCTCGAAAATACTACTGATCAGGATCGTTTACTCGCACATCCAGAACTTGCCAACTGGCATGTCGAAACACGACCATTGATTTTCTCACGGAGTCCAGCGGCATTTGATGAGCAGATTGATTTTACCCTACGCACCTACCGCAACAGCGACTGGGAAGCGCTCCAGCGCGAACAGCGCCCGGTCTATGGCGACCCACGTCATGAGGCCGAGACGGCACAGGAAGAGGGGTAAGGATTATATCTTGCTTAGAACATATGTTTGACATCATAGTGTACAATAAAATCGACGCAATTCTATTAAACTATACAAGGAAGTACTGAAATGTCACTTCGTGTTATTGGTGCAGGAGTTGGTCGTACTGGCACGAGTTCGCTCAAACTTGCATTACAGCGACTGTTAGGTGGTCCCTGCTATCATATGCGTGAAGTCTTTGCACAAACTGAACACGTGCGAATCTGGCATAGGGCAACGCAAAATCATATCCCCGATTGGCATACCTTTTTTACTGACTACCATGCAACTGTGGACTGGCCAGCCGCTGCTTTCTGGCAGGAACTAAGTGTGGCCTTTCCTGAAGCTATTATTCTTCTCTCTGTACGTAATCCTGTTTCTTGGTGGCAAAGTGCTCACGAGACAATCTTTCAAGCTACCAAGAGTACCGTTGATAGTGAATGGTACACCATGTTTAATGCTTTGCTTGCTGCACGCTTCACCAACAATCTCGATAATCGTGAAGCGTGTATTGCTGCCTTCGAACGTCATAATATGTTAGTCCGCCAGAACGCTCCGTCTCATCGTTTGCTAGAATGGCAGACTGACGATGGATGGAATCCGCTTTGCAAAGCTTTAGGTGTGCCCATCCCCGATGAACCTTTTCCTCACACTAACACCAGACGCGAATGGCATGAAGGTCATACCTCTGACTAATGGGAAGAGGATTATTTATACCAGCCTGAAGAGAGAGGTGATATGCCAAAGAGCCGATCCGATCAACGCTGGCCCATTCGCCCATTTGATGTTGAGTCTGACATACCACGACTTGTACAGTTCCTCGCCTCAGCCGAGTCGGTTGACCAATCTGGTGAAGATATTTCTGAAGAAACCCTGCGTGCCCAGTTAACTGTACCTCACCATAATCCAGCGTTGGATCGCTGGGTCATCGAGCATCCCCATCACCAGAGCGATTTGATCGGACACAGTGTCGTATGGGCAGCCTCAACGGCGGATGGTATACAGGTTGCGGAAGTGAGCATTGTAATCCACCCTGAGTGGCGTCGACAAGGCTTAGGAACTGAGCTGCTTACACGCAGCATTGCTCGCGCACAAACACTTGAAGCGGTGCTGATGCGCCTCTATGCTGATACACGCGATCACGCAACTATAGCGTTTCTCACCGAGCACCACTTCCAACCAGTTTCTGCTTACACCGAGATGGGAGCGGCAATCGATATCATTGGCGAGACTGCCAGCCTGACCAGCGGCTATAGCATACGTTCTTACAGAGACGTGCAACAGATACAAGCGCTTGTTGATGATTTCAATCAGGGTTTTGCTGGTTTGTGGGGCCATCACATCGTGATAGAAGCAGACGTGACTCAAGCGCTACCATCGCTCACGTGGGAGGGCGTGTTTCTATTGTTTGCACCAGACGGCACGGTTGCTGGCATCTGCTGTGCCCAGTGTCACTCGCAGCGTACTGAGCGCAATGGTCAGCCAACTGGATATGTCGATAGCCCAGGGGTAGTTCCTGCACACCGCTCTGAGTCACTCTACCAGGCGCTGTTGTTACACGCAGTTCAGTGGCTTCGTACCCAACACCAGACACGTGTTGAACTTGAGTCGTGGGGTGATACAAAAGAAACCATTCAGAGCTATGAGCAGCTTGGGTTCAGCATTATGCGGCAACAGTTGGCCTATCAACGTGTGCTAACCATTGAGTGATACAAAGAGTAGTCGGGCAATTGGATGGCTCAAAACCGCTTACCTCTGCCGTTCTGGAAACTGTGGGCCGCGAGTGCCTTATCAAACCTGAGTGATGGTATTGGGATCGTGGTGATGCCACTCCTTGCCGCCAGTGTCACACGTGATCCCGCTTAGGTTGCGGGGCTGTTCTTCGCCAATCGTGTGTCGTGGCTCATTTTCCCTTTGCTTAGTGGTGCGCTGGTAGATCGGTTGGACCGCCGTCGCACAATGGCGATCAGCAATGTCTTACGTGCAGGGCTGCTTGGTGTGCTCAGTCTCGCAGTTCTGATGGGTTGGTCCAGTCTCTGGTTGTTGTATGTGGTTGCTTTTCTGCTGGGGATGATCGAAACCTTTTATGATAATGCTGCTCAGGCCCTCCTGCCTGCTATTGTCACAAAATCTCACTTAACACGGGCCAATGCTCGTATCCAATCCACCGAACTGATCAACAACCAGTTTATTGGACCAACATTGGGTGGTTTATTATTCGCAATCGCCATGGCGTTACCGTTTTTGCTCAACAGTGTTGCATTTGCCATAACGGTGCTCTTTATGCTAGCTTTACCGGGAAGTTTTCGGCCCAGGCAACCCCAAGCACTTCAACCAATAATGCTGCTCAATGAGATTGGGAGGGCATTACGTGGCTATGGCGTTACCCTCTGATTCGGTCGCTAGCCATTCTGCTTTGTCTCTCCAATATGATGGGGGCTGCAACAGGCGCTATTCTGGTTTTGTTTGCTCAGGATGTTCTGGGCCTGAATGAAGCTGGTTTTGGATTACTTACTGGGGCAATGGCAGTTGGTGGGGTGTTAGGAAGTTTTGTTGTAGTGCAAATTACACAACGACTAGGGTCAAAATATGCATTATTTGGTAGCTTGTTAGGTATGGCGCTTGCGCCTCTGGCCATCGCGCTTACAAGGAACGCCATCCTTGTTGGTACAATGTATGTGCTCATTGGGTTTGCTGCTGTTATCTGGAATGTTATCACCATATCATTGCGACAATCAGTTGTTCCAGAGGAGCTATTTGGTCGTGTCAACAGTGTCTATCGGCTATTGGGGCTTGGTGGCACAGCGGTTGGTGCCCTCATTGGTGGGTTGTTAGCGCAACTGTTTGGCCTCACCGCACCGTTCTGGGCGGCTGCAGGAGTTACTGCTCTGCTTGCGTTAGGCATACTACGCCTGATCAGTGTTCAACAGATTACACAGGCTCAGGAATTATCGAATCCATCGTGAGCTTATGTATGATGAGGCTCGATACGGGCATTCGGTATACACATGTATCTCTGTTATGATTAAAAGTGTACCCTGCTTGTTTGCATATCTTTTTCAGCAGTTATGTTATACTTGGTACACTGACTGTTCATCCACCTAAAGATACCATTTGGGGCTAGTAGAGGGACACAAAGACAATCTACGTGGCTGACGCTGAGGTGGACGCTGCCAGCCTCCTACAAATTAGGTCTTTGGAGGAACCATGAGGCGTACCTGGACAATCATTGCTGTTAAGGATGTAGCTAGTAGCTTTAAGTGGTACCCGTCACTATTTGGGCTGGAGGAAACTGCTCCTGCCCACGACGACTTCGGTCAAATCCTCGATTCGGATGGAACGGTCTTGATCTGTCTTCACGCGTGGGGTGTCCATGATCATCCGCCTTTAGTGAGCCCCGAGCACGCGCAGCCCGGCAACGGCCTCCTCTTGTTCTTTCGTGTTGATGATTTCGACATGGCGCTGCAAAGAGCACGCTCCCTTGTTGCTCAGTTCGAAGAAGAGCCTCACCTGAACCCGAACACGGGCACTACGGAGTTCTCACTCCGCGATCTGGATGGGTACTATATTACCGTTAGTGCGCTTGCTGCGGCCTAGCGATCAGGTTCACCTGCGCGGCCCGACGGTGGATCAGATGGACCCATGCAAGGCAACCAATCAGCTCAGCACGAAAAACCGCCACGCCCAACCGCGTCAGGTGCAACGCCTTGTTGTGCGGCGTACCGCTAGTGGCCGCGTTCCCGCATCACACGGCGCATCCATACTCCGCCGCCTTCTTCCTCATCCGTGTAAACAAATCCCAGCTTTTCGTAGAATGGACCGGGACCGCCTTCGCCTGGCATGCAGTGAACGTACAGCTCACCTGTTCCCGGCAGCGTCTTGACGTGCGCGAAGAGCAGTTCCAACGCCTGTCGCCCGTATCCGCGTCCCTGCTGCTGCACGTCGATCATGAAGCGCCACAGGTTGTGCGAGTCATACTCTTGATCGTATTCCAGCATCAGAAACCCGACTGGTGTATCTCCTGTGTAGATACCGCGATACCAGGGAAGCTCCGGCTCGAAGTGCGCTTTGGCAAGCGACCAGGCGTTGGATGACACGAATTGCTCTTGGTGTGGCGCGACCTTCAAGCGAAGGATGTCACGCACGTTGTCCTTGGTGATCTCACGGAGCGTGACGGTGCGGTCGAAGTCGGCCATATTTGTGGTCCTCCCTTGTCAACACGCCACGACATGAACACCTCACACTGCCGACACTGGCTATACTGAGAGTACTGAATCGCAGGTGGACATAATCGATAGTTATAGTAGCAGTATAGCCAATTGGTCAAGTCGGCACGGTTGGCGTCCGTATTGCAGGGATGACTGAAGCCGCATAACATGAAATAGACCCTATCCAAAAATGGGCCAGTGCGTCGGAATGAGTGGATGTGACCTTTCCTGTATCCTGACTATGTTGTTGCGAAATCATACTTCAGATGACGAGTAAATCCTGATTTACTCGTTTTTTATTGTGGCTTCATTTTTGTCACACTTTACTCAATCTGTTGTATCAGTATTAGCACCCTATTCATGGAGAACGGTGGCAAAACACGAAACAGGAGCATAGAAATGAAACGATTGATCAAAGGAATGTCGTATACGTTCAATCGCAATCTCGGTTGGCAAGATCGTCTTATACGGGCTGTAGCAAGCCTGGGGATACTGACCCTCTATGGTTTTAGGGTCTTCCCAGGTGCAATAGGTCTTATGCTTGCCATACTTGCAGGTATGGTATTGGTAACAGCAGTCGTATCAAGATGCAGCATCTGCTACATTGCTGGTGTATGTACCATTGGGGCCAAAGAACGTATAAAGTTGGATAACAGTGGAATAAAATACGAAAATGCCTAAGGAGTGCAATTATGAAAAAAATCATCAATACAACACATACAATCGAAGCTGCACCCGGACGAGTGTGGGACATTATCAGTACTGGTGATGGCGTGGATTTATGGTTCCCTGCTATCACATCATGTAGACTCGAGGGAAATGGTGAAGGAGCCAAACGTATTTGTGGTAGCACAGCAGGTGATCTGTATGAAACCATTGAAAAGATTGATCATACGAATCGAACGTTTCAGTACTCGATCAACGAGCAAACAATGCTACCTGTCACCGATATGCTTGCCACCATGATTGTGAAAGGCGAATATAATCAAACGAGACTGGATTGGATATTCGAGTGTACATTGCTGGATGAGTCTCAGGACAAAGTAGTTCAACAAACAATTCAAGATCTGTATGCTGCTGGGGCCTCAGGATTAGAGAAAGCGGCACAACACTCGTAAAACTATTGCTTCAAGGATAAACACCTGAATATGTTGGGAGCACACAACTCTTAGTTTGATAAGTGCTCCCACTCGTTGATATAAGGAGCACGCAATGGAGCAGGTAGCCAATCCTTTTAAGATAGACCAAGCCACCTATTCAGACACAGGGGATCTTCATCTTATTGAAATGATACTTTTGGGGAATAAAGACGCACTTCACACTCTGATTGAACGGCATCAACAGTTCATTTTCAACATTGCCCTGAAGATGATTAATAATGTACAGGATGCCGAAGATGTTACACAAGAGGTGCTCATTAAGATTGTAGTTAAGTTAAGCTCATTCGATTCGACTAAGGGGAGATTTAGGACATGGCTCTATCGTATTACCTTCAATCATATTTTAAACATAAAGAAGCAGAAATATGAGCATATGGTCCCTGATTTTGAGACATTCTTTAATTACATCGAAAATTCACCCACTGAAGATATGAGTGTGGAAGAAGAAGTTGTTATGTCGCTCTATATAAAAGAAGCCCGTGTAACTTGCATGAATGGGATGCTTATGTGCCTGGACCGGGAACAACGTCTCATCTACATCATGGGAGACGTATTTGAGATCGATCACCAGCTAGGAGGTGAAATGTTTAACATTTCGGCTTCTAACTTTAGACAAAAATTGTCCCGTGCAAGGAAAGACCTGTATCAGTGGATGAACAATCGATGTGGTCTAGTGAACAAGAACAATCCGTGTCGTTGTCCTAAAAAGACCAAGGGGTTTATTGCAAAAGGTTGGGTCAACCCAGACAATATGCGGTGGCATTCTGATTATCAACATAGCATTGCTGAATTATCAGAGTCCAGAATAGAAGATGCCCTTGATACAATTGACAAGATATATGTGTCTTTGTATCGAGAGCATCCATTCAAGCATTATGATAAGGCAGATGAATTACTGTCAACAATTACGTCTCATCCGACCTTAAAAGATATTTTTCGCCTAGACAGCTAGTAACAGAGTTGGTTGCAAGAGTTAAGGTATGCCACCAACCTCTGCCGCAGAAAGAATGTCGGTTGCGACGTTGAACATGAGCAGTTCCTCTGACGACATGTTGTGCATCTCATCGAATGTGGCAGCCTTGATCGTGTAAAAGTAGAAGTCACGTCCGATATCTGAGCCTAACATCTCGTTGCTATACGTAATCAGGTCATTGTGGGCGGGGTGATCATCGGGGAGTTCCCAGGCTTGCAGATCATCTTCGCAGCACCACGTATGGACACCAATGGTCGCGCCTTCCTCGACGATCCGCTCGACTCCCGCCAGTAACAGATCCGTTCCACCAGAGGCCGTTAGTCCATTGGCCGGAACATATGTGTCCAGTCCTGCATTGCGTACCAGGCGCCCAGTATGAACATTGATGGTGTCATTAATGGAACCAGGAACATCCTGCAACACGAGTGTTTCAACCTCGGGATGTTGCTCAATCATCTCTTGCATCTGGGTATAGCTTCGGGTCCCCAGAAGGCCAGTAAGAACTGCCTGTGTATCATCGACTACCAGCTTCGTGGTGCCAGCACCGAGAAAGGCATTATTAAAGAGCAAATCCAGGTCCCGTGTGTCTCCATCATCTGACTCAACAGTTCCAACCACCTGCCAACCTTCGTCCTCCCAATTGATATCGACCTCGCCGTAGAATTCGTCGACTACATCAAAGACGCCACCAGCTATTTGCCCATACAGAACAGTGGCTTCAACGGTAGCAGACTCGACTTCTTCGTTGAACGCAAATTCAACCAGACCTCCCGCAAAATCCAGGGTCAATGTATTATCTTCGACGCCTGAAGAGACCATAGGCATGTTCTCTCCATCAATGGAAAAGGTTGCCTGTTCGATCTGGGCCATCTCTTCAGCAACGAATGCTTCAATCTCGTCAACAGGAATGGCGTCATCGTCATATGCTACGTTCTTATCAACCGGAATGGCATCGCTGTCAGACGCTACGTTCTCATCAACCGGAATGGCGTCATCGTCATATGCTTCAATCTCGTCAACTGGAGGGATATCGCTGTCATACACTGCGTTTTCGCTTGCATATTCTTCCATGGTGGTCACTTGTGGCTCAGGTACAGACTGGCAAGCAGTTGCGCCAACACCAATGACAACGATCAATACTGCGAAGGATACATACCATCTGTGGAAGTTCATGGGGTACTCCTGAGGCTAATAAAGAGGAAAATCCAGCTATAGAGTAACAACAACAATCGCTGCTCAAGGAGAGCAGACTATATGATTGTAGCAGAAAGAAACTCTTGTTTGCAATCTCTGATGACCTGCTGATGATGTACCTCTGTTTGGATGGTGATAACGGTCGGTTGCAGATTGCCTCTTGACACACAACGACATATTCTTTCTTATTTTACCAACTTATAAGTCAAATATCGTATAAAGACTCCCAGCGCTATCGTGTGCACCATTGCTTTGGTGCTGATGATTGGCTGGCTCTTTCTATCTGGGCGGTCTGGCAAACAACCCATTGAGCCTTCAACGGCTTAGTTGAATTAGGACCAGAGCTATCAACAGATTTGGTCTTGCCATGTATCAGCACGACCTCCACCATTACGTTGTTTGTTTGTACAGTGATCGTAATATGATCTTCAGGAGCGTGTAGGCAATTGCACTGTGTGAGAGGTTCCGTAATACCTGGTCAATACGTTCTGTATCAGCGTTGATGCAGAAGAGTAATGACAATAGATTGAGGGTGATGGAAAACTCATCGCGTTGGGTAGTAGGTTGTACGGACTAGGCTGACTGCTCGATCAACATGGCTGTGCGGCACACATCCAAACCATCGACTGCGGGCAACATCAGATCGATCACAATCAGTTCCGGGTTTGTGTGCCGTGTTAACTCAAGTGCCTGATATCCATCGTACGCCACAAGAACGTGGTAGTATTCACGTTCCATGTACATTTTAATTAAATCAACCGTCTTACGATCATCATCAACGATCAGGATCCTGGCTCCTTGTTTCATTCCTTCTTGTGCAATATAGAGCTGATAAAACCGTCGACGTGCACGATATACACATATTCTTATTGCCTCGTTTGAACAACCGTAGGCAGTCGCGATATCCTCCATCTTGTATCCAGCACACGTGTATAGGAGAAATGGATTACGATAACGCTCTGGAAGTTGCGACAACACCTTGTCTATAGCAATACGCTCATCAATATCCAGATGCACACTGGTCAACTTGACTTCGTATACAGGGGCATGGAGTGATAAGAAGCGAATACAGCGCTTACGACGAAGATAATCATATGCAATATTGGTTGCGATGCGATACATCCATCCAACAGCGCTCCCCTGTGAATTTCGTTGATTCCAGTGATTGATGACTCGCAAGAACGTTTCGTGACACAAATCTTCTGCGGCTTCATAGTCAGATATCAAGCTATTCAAATAATGGAGAATCGATTGATGGTAGTCGTTGTACAATGAAGCAGCAGTCACGCTCGATTCGTTCATACTCTGTATCTGCATGAGGCCATTCCTTACCGTCAACATCAGTCAATCATACATAGATCAGCATATCAAACCATGTGTAAAGAACTTATGAAGAATGCATGAGAGTGGCATTATACTATCATCGTATTTGTGCTACACTACAGCTTATACTGTTCTTGTAGTATGATAGAAATCTATGCTCATTTGTCTTGACCAACGAACAGGTGCGGGATGTGAGGCGTCCAATCCAGAAAGCGCGAAGCATCGCTCCTCCATGATCCCAACACAATAATCCCTAACCACATAGTTCCTATAACATTCGGAAATCAAACACCCCAAAACGCGTGTTTTGAGGTGTTATACCATAAGTCTGTTGTATATCTCTAATTATGGACGAGCAATAGTACTAATTGTAAAATCATTCCCCCCATTACGCAGTGTTAAAGAGTAAGTTCTCCCCTGTGTGGGGAGGGTTCCAGGCCAGCCAACTACATCAATGGTCCATCCATATGTATTGCCTACACCAGGAGCAACATCACGTGTTGCAACCAAAGGCCAACGACTTACAGAATCACATGGTGGGGCTTTGCGCCAGATTGCACTATCTCCATCAGTCAGCAATACTGGTTCAAACCCTGCCGGAATACCATCCGCACGGAAACGCCAATTGTTTGATGAAGGGGATGCGGTTGGGTTAGCACAGTTTGTCCCAACCCCATACGATCCACGGCTCACATATTGAAGTGTTGCTGTTGGACAGATGTTATCAACACCTTCCGATAGTGAGATGTTGTTTGCATTAGAGGATGAACAAGGATTAGGTGTTGGTGTAGGAAGCGTGTTTGGACAGGTTAAATCTTGGAGACCGTAGTAGGCAAGGCGCTTCTGATTGTTGATATCATACAACCCCCATTCCTTTGCACCTTCATTATAATACTCAAGTTGAAACCAAGTCGCTGCTTGTACGTTTTGATTGGGTATGGCTAAGTTATATGAGTCAATAAGGTATTGGCATTGCATCACCTGACTTTCAGGTGGCACAGCCCAACCAAACTCGGTAATGTATAACGGTTCACCAGGAAAAGCCTGATTGAAAGCGTATAGAAAATCATCCAAGCCATTACTGCCATTGCTGTCATATCCGACGATAGTGTAAGGGTGAATACCAATACCATCCACAAGCTGGGTAAGACTAATACCATGATTTGTCTGAAGAACACTACTAACGTTTTGAAGATATGGTATAGGATTGCCGGGGGTTACACCACCACTTATAACGGGGGCTATTTTCTGTTCTGCTTCAACTAGTAACTCAGCAAATTGAGTTTCATTAAGTGGTGCCAAGAAATCTGGCTCATTCCAAATCTCCCATACATCAATCATATTATAAGGAGATTGTTCTGCTATACTCTGTGCCTCAGCAGCAAAAGTTTGTGTATATATTGACCAATTACCCGATGTATAATTTGTGTAGGGTAAATCTTTCATGAAATCTTGGCTTAACAAGCCAATGATATTGCTATTTGCATTTTTAATTGCATTGATAACCTTAGTGTATTCTGCATCAGCATCTGGGCATCCATAATTGGGGGAGGCACCGATCAGGTTAACACGCACCCAATTTGGCTGGATTTCGTTAAGTGCTTGATTAACACGATTAATATCATAGGTTATACTACAGGTATTTGGATCTATAATTTGACCCAGCACGAAACCTCGTACACTACTTTGTTGTGTTGTTCTCTCGTGTTCTGGGGCTGATTGAGTTGGTTGTGCCATAATGAACACACTCAAACAGATAAGGGTTATTGAAAATAGCATACCAAATTTACGCATACGAGAACGCCCACCCATTCCTACTGTCCGTGCGTTTAGGATCATAACATAGCCCTCTTATTTAGTTACTAACCACAAGATTGCCTTATTACATCACACTCTATATGCAAAAACAAGCCAAAAATTCCGATAAAAATCTGATAAAAATAATCTCTATTATGTATAATTTACACATATAAGAAGTGTCATTTGTATGATTATGGTATATCTTGGCGGTAGTACACGCACGCTGGTTCGTATACTACCGCCAATGAGCAGATAGGCAACTCTTAGATGTGGTTGAGGACTATGAAAGTTCGGTGAATACAGTGGTATTCAGACCTGATGGGCAGTTGCTGGCCAGTGCCGGTGATGATGGGATTGTGGTGTTGTGGCAGATTCAAGGATAGTGGGAGTATGTTACTAAAAGTGAGGAACTCAGCCTGTGACACTTGATTGGATTAAATATTATTACTGCACGTTTGTGAAACAAACCCCTAAATCGGCCACAATTCGAATTTTTGACACTTCTTGACATATCGTCGTTTCGTGGTAATATGTCACTAAATGACAAAAAGGACGGCTTTGATGGAGAATTCGGGTCGCGGCGACACGGATGAGCGCAAGTCGGGGGTCATGAGCGATAAGCGGCGCGAGCGGATACGCCTGGAGATTTCGCGCGAAGCGGCGCACCTGTTTTGGGAGCAAGGCGTTGATGCTACAACCGGCGAGCAGATTGCGGATGCAGTCGGTCTGTCGGTACGCACCCTTTGGCGGTACTTCCGCAACAAGGAGAGCTGCGCCGAGCCGGTTTTGGCTCAAGACGCCGAGGAGTTCGTGGCGGTGTTGCGTTGCTGGCCTCGGGATCGCTCACTCGAAGATCACCTCGTCGAGTGGGCGACGAATCGCACACAAGATCCTGACCAGCGAGCCTACGACCTTGCCGTGATACGGATGACCGTGCTGGCCGAAAAAGAGCCGGCGCTCCGCTCGGCTTGGCTCATGGCCCATGATCGGATTGAACGTGAACTGGCCAAGGTCTTCGCGGATCGCCTGCGCCGTTCGGCCGATGACATCGAGGTACGGATGCACGCAGCGGCGGCCAACGCGGTCTTGCGCGTCATCAGCGAAGACGTCAGCGCCGCCCTGATGGCGGGCACAGATCTTGCCTCCATCGGCAACCCGCTTGAACGCATGGCCCGCGCCGTGCGCGTGGCCACCGGGGGTACCCTTGGCGACCCTATTGAACCCTAAACCGGCAACCGCCCATGATAGCGCTGTGGCTATCGACAACCAAGCCACGCACCCCATCCACGTACAATAGTCACGTGCAGAACGTTTGACTCACCGACGTTAGGCTGCACACGCGTGTGTGCGCAGACCACCGCCTGGCTGCTGCATTGCCAAAAAATGCAAGGCGTTTGCACTTTGCCGGCTGTTCAAGCGAGGAAAGATGGCCCAGAAGGAGCACGACTGCACGTGCCTCCGGCGCTATAGTTATGCAAGTTGACCCTTAGTAAAAATATAATATTTTGCGACACTATGACAGCATATAACACACTCTCACAACCGAACAGCATGGCCAACAATCGCAAGGCGGTTGCACTTTGCTGGAAGAAAGGGAAACAAAGATGAAGTTAGCACACACCGCACGAACGGCGGGAACTACAACCGAAGCAAACCTGACGACCTATGTGGAGGCTGCCCGGCAAGGCAAGAATCAATGGTGGCAATATCTGGTGGGGTTGGTGGTGATCCTCGTTGCATGGCTGATCGTCGGGACGGCTGCGAGCGTCGGCGTGGCGTTCGCGCTCACCGGCCAACCGGATCACACCGTGCTCGGTCCCTTTGGCCTGTTCTTGTTCAACATGGCGGGTTTTCCGTTCTTCCTCGCGGGGACTCTCCTCGCCGTCGCCCTGATCCACCGCCGCCACCCGCGAACGCTGGTCACAGGGCGGGAGCGGATCGACTGGCGGCGCGTCGGCCAGGGGTTCGTGGCCTGGTTCATTCCGATGTGTCTGATCGGCGTGCTGGGACAGTACCTCTTCTACCCGAACAGCTTTTTGTTCACCACCGACCTCGCGACGTTCGCGTTCTTCGTGCCGCTGGCGCTGGTCTTCACCGCGATCCAAACTACTAGCGAGGAGCTTTTCTACCGAGGGTACATCGTGCAGGGCGCGAGCCGCATCTGGACCAACCGCGTGTTTCTGGCGCTTGTGTCGGCGGGGATCTTCCCCGTGCCGCACCTCTTGAACCCAGAGGTGAGCGCGGGTGGCTGGCTCACGATTTTTTTAAACTACTTCTTGGGTACGGGCCTGGTGTGGGTGGTCGTCTCGTTGATTGACGGCACGACCGAACTCGCCATCGGCGCCCACTTCGCCAACAACATCGTCGCCTTTCTCGCGTTCGACGCACCTGGAACCGCCGTGTCCACGCCAGGGCTGTTCACGCTCAGCGCGTTCCACCCAACCTTTGTGGCACTCGCGAATCTCGTGATCGCGCTCATGTTCTTAGCCATCGTCTACGGAGTGTTCAAGCGCAAGACCCTAACCCGTTCCCCGGAGCCATCGGCGGTGTCTACGGCCACGCCCGTCGAACGCTGAACTGATTGGCAACTGAAATCAGCGAGCAAAGGAGTGTCTGCCCATAACTCACCTGTTTTCGAACCATCCGCCCGATTTTGTCGAACGCTCACATAAGACCGCGCCAACCGTGCGCACCTAGAGGAAACTCATGCACACACGAATAACCTACGCCCGAAGCCTGCTCCTGCTCGGGGTACTGCTGCTCACCCTGAGCGCCCGCGGCCAGTTCGCAGCCGCGCAGCCGTCCGCCGCCACGCCACCCACGTCAGAGGCGACCGCGACTGCTGCGGTTGCTACTGCCCACGATCCAATCACACACGAAGAGAACGCCCGCGTCCCGGAAGGCGCGGCCTGGACGCAGCACTACTTTCCGTCTTCGGACGGCTCTGAGGTCGAGCTGCACGCCGACGTCTTGCTGCCCGAGGCATTGGCCGAAGGTGAAAAGGCGCCCGTGATCCTGTCGGTCGGGGCGTACTTCGGGCACTCCGGGGAAATGGCAGTTGAAGACTGGGAGCACACCGGTCCCTCGGATCGCTACAACGATCTCATCGAAGGCGCCGACCTGTTCGACCGCGGCTACGCCCTCGTTATGGTCGATCTGCGCGGCTTCGGCGGCTCGACCGGATGTCTGGACTTCATGGGTCCCGGTGAGCAGGCTGACGTGCAGGCTGCGATCGACTGGGCTGCGAACCAGCCGTGGTCCACTGGCGCCGTGGGCATGTATGGTAAGTCCTACGACGCCATCACCGGTCTGGTCGGCAACAACCTCGACCAAGACGCGCTCAAGGCCGTCGTCGCCCAGGAGCCGATCTGGGACCTGTACCGCAACATATGGTCGAACGGTGTCCCGCAGTCAACTATCGTCGATGTGTCGCGGACCTACAACGAGATCGCCACACTGCCGCAACTACCCGACGATGACGAGCGCTACCGGACTAACGCCGCATACGAGCAGGCCAACCCCTTGTGCCTCTGGCTAAACTCGATCGGCTATCAGGATGCCGACCCGGCCTCCGAGTACTGGCAGTTCCGTAACCTGGCGGAGCGGGCCAAGGGCAGCGACACGCCGCTGTTTTTCACGCAGGGCTTCCTCGAGTGGAACACCGAAGCCGAGGCGATGGAGGATTTCCTCGCCAACCACGAGGGATCCCAGCGCGGCTGGCTCGGCCAATGGGACCACGTGCGGGGCAACGACCACATCGCAGACGGGCGGCTGGCTATGGGTCGCGAGGGCTGGTTCGAGGAGGTCATGTCCTTTTACGACCAGTACCTCAAGGGTATCGAACCGACCGTGTCGTACCCGGCGTATGCCATCCAGGATAGCACCGGCGCCTGGCCGATTGTGGATCGCGCTGTCTCGATCTCGCTCGGCGGCGGATCGTACCTGGACAACGGCGTGGTTGCTGATCCCGCAGTTCAGGCGTCCAACAGCTTCTTTGTTTGGTCCGAACCAGTTGAACAGCCAACGCGGATCACCGGTACGCCGCGGGTGACGCTCGAGGCCGAAGGCCACGGCAACGTGTTGGTCGAACTCTACGATGTCGCCCCTGACGGCAGCGCAGTCATGTTCGACCGGCAGGCGGCGGTGGTGAAACCGGGCACAATCAGCTTCGATCTCCGGTCGACTGATTGGATGCTGCCAGCCGGTCACACACTGGCCGTCGAGATCGGCACCATCATGCCCGGGTTCGCGCTCGACAACGACTGGATCGACACGCCATCGAATACAACGATCACGATCAGCGCCGCTCAACTTGATCTGGCCTTTGACGACCCAGGCAACGACGCCCCCACCTCCGGCAGTCCGGCACCGTGGCTGGAAACCTATCGGCTGGGGTACACGGAGCAGTTGTCTCCCGGCGCCCCGAGCTTCACGCTGCCGATGGGAGACCGCTGATCCAAATCCTATGCTGGGTCGTGCTGTACAGCACGACCCAACGCCAATCGTTTCACGAGGAGGAACACCATGATCGCTACAACATATATCCGACACGCGCTCTTCATTGGGGTGCTGATGCTCGTCCTGGGCGCCTGCGGACAACCCGTCGCCACGCAGCCGACTGCCGTCACGCTGCCGTCCGCCGTCACCCAGCCGACCGCCACCACGCAAACGCCCGCCGTCACGCAAACGCCCACCCCTGGCGCCGTTCCGGCAGGGCTGGAGCGCTTTTACACCCAGGAGCTGACGTTTGGCCCCTGCGCGGACTACGCCATCACGGATGCCGACGCGGAGGCCTTCGCTAACGACACCTTTGAGTGTGCCCGGCTGGATGTACCGCTCGACTACCAGAACCCGGACGGGCGCACAGTGCAGATCGCCCTGCTGCGCGTCCCGGCGTGGGGCGAGCCGAACACCCGAATCGGCTCCTTGCTGCTCAACCCTGGCGGCCCTGGCTTTGCTGGGATGAGTCACGCAACCGACATGGCCGAGAAGCTGTCCGACAGCCCGGTCACCGAGCGGTTCGACCTGATCGGCTTTGACCCACGCGGGGTAGGGGCCTCGACCCCGGCGTTGGACTGTTGGACTGATGCCGAACTTGAGCCTGGTGCAACGAACTCCAGGCTCTGGGGCGAGAACTACACCGAAGAAGAGACCCGCCAGTTATACGCGCAGTGTGCTGAGCGATCGGGCGGGGCGGACGTGCTGGCCCACGTCGGTACCCGCGATGTAGTGCGCGATATGGACGTACTCCGCGCGGTGCTCGGCGACGAGCAACTGACCTTCGTTGGTTACAGCTACGGTACCCGGCTCGGGACCATCTACGCCGAGACCTTCCCCCAGAACGTGCGGGCTTTGGTGCTCGACGCCCCAGTGGACCCCACCACCGGCACCGCCGCGCGTCGCCTCGTCCAGTTCGAGGCCGCCCAGCAGTCCTTCGAGCGTTTCGCGGCCTTCTGTGCCCAGAGCCCGGATTGTCCGCTCGGCACCGACCCTGCACAGGCCACCGCTGTCTTCCATCAACTCGTGCAACCGCTGCTCGACGAACCGATCACCACCGCCGATGGGCGCACGCTGACCCACTTCGATGCTGTGGCCAGTGTGCTGTTCGCGCTGAACGTCGAGGGAATCTGGCCGGTGCTCATCCAGGGCATTGCCGAGCTGGAAGCTGGCAGGGGTGACACCCTGATGGCGGTGCGCGACGCTGCTACCTTACGTAGTGCCGACGGCAGCTACACCAACGGTAGTGATGCCCTGACCGCTATTAACTGCCTCGACGAGGAACGCTACACGCCCGAGCAGGAAACCGCGATGATGAGCGGCATCTACGATGCGGCACCGTTTATGGACACGGGCAGGCCCGTGACGGCCCGCAACCTGTGCGAGCACTGGCCGGTGCAGCCCACCCTCACCTACCCCTACGCCCAGAACATCGAAGGACTGCCCCAAACGCTGGTCGTCGCGGCCACCCGCGACTCGGCCACCCCTTACACAGGTGGCATCAGCCTCGCCGAGGCGCTCGGTGCCAGCTTGCTCACCGTCGAGGGTTCAGGGCACGGTGTTGTCTTCATCACTGGCAATGCCTGCGTTGACACTATCGCCGCCGACTACCTGATCAACCTTGAGCTTCCCGCCGACGGGGCGACCTGTACGCTGTAACCAGAACTGGCGTGTTGGCATGCGGCGGCTTGGACGCCGCGTGCCAACACGCGCACGGCGATTGCATTTCACTGAAAGAAGAGGAAACCAACATGAAGATAGACACCACGCATAACGCTTGCAAATCATTGGGAGCAAGACAATGAACCAAGTTGCACTCCAAACCGAACATCTGACCCGCACCTTTGGCGCGGTCCACGCGGTCGATGACCTTTCGCTGACGGCGCCGGCGGGCATTGTGTTCGGCTTTCTTGGCCCCAACGGCTCCGGCAAGAGCACCACCATTCGGCTGGCGCTGGGCCTGCTGGCGCCGACCAGCGGACGCATTGCGGTATTCGGACACACGCTGCCCGCTGAGGGCCAGGCGGTGCGCGAACAATCCGGCGCGCTGCTCGAACACACGGGGTTGTACGAACGGCTTTCCGCGCTCGACAATCTCGACTTTTACGGACGGGTGTGGCACATGCCCGACGCCGACCGCACGGCTCGCGCGCAGGAACTGTTGACGCACTTCGGGCTGTGGGAGCGTCGTGATCAAGCGGTCGGCGCGTGGAGCAAGGGCATGAAGCAGAAGTTGGCAGTTGCCCGCGCGCTGTTCCACCGCCCGCGCCTCCTGTTTCTCGACGAGCCGACCGACGGGCTTGATCCGTTGGCGGCGGCAGCACTGCGTGACGACATCGCTGCGCTGGCGCACCAGGAAGGCACAACGATCTTTCTCACGACCCACAACCTTGCCGAAGCCGAAAAGCTGTGTGCGCTGGTCGGCATCGTGCGCGCCGGGAGGCTCTTGGCGCTGGGCAGCCCCGAAGAACTGAGCGCGCGGGCCGGCCGCTCCGAAGTCGAGATTCTTGGCTCGGGCTGGAACGCTGCAGGGCTGGCGCAGGTGCGTGCGCTTCCGCAGGTGGCAAGCGTCCACCACGAGCCGAACCGTTTGGTCGTCGTGTTCACAAATAATAGCCATGAGGAAACCGCGCCCATCGTCAGCGAACTCGTTGCGGAAGGCGCGCAGGTCGAAGAAGTGCGACGAGGAAACGTCAGTCTGGAAGACGCATTCGTCGCGCTGATGGAGGACACTCATGCTACATGACGTATGGACCATGGTTTGGAAAGAGTGGCGTGAGTACCTGGTTGGGCAGGGCGGTGGGCGGTTCGGTAACCTGCGCGTTCTGGCGATTATCTTGATTGCCGGCGCCTTTATCGCCTTCTCATCGGGCGCAGGATGGGCCACATCGCCGATTGCGTTGCTGGCGATCGGCGTGTATCTCCCGCTGGTGCTGACGCTGACAATGGTTGCCGACAGTTTTGCCGGTGAGCGCGAGCGCCATACGCTCGAAACGCTGCTCGTCAGCCGCCTATCAGACCGGGCAATCCTGTTGGGCAAGGTCGCGGCGCTGACGAGCTACGGCTGGCTGTTTGGCCTCGTGGGCGCGATTGTAAGTATCGTGATTGCCAACTTTGGCGCGATCCACGAAGCACCGTTCTTTTACACGCCCTCGATTGCGGTTGGCGTCGCGGGGCTGGGCTTGCTGTCGTCAGGGCTAATGGCGAGCGCAGGCTGTTTGGTCTCGCTACGTGCCCCAACCACGCGGCAGGCTCAGCAAACCTTGTCACTGCTCGTTATCGCGCCGTTGGTTGTCGGCGTGATCGGCATGCAGCTTATGCCATCGTCCGCACAAGCGGGCCTGTTGAACACGTTGTCCGGCTTGGACGGGCGTACCGCATTGCTGCTGAGCGTGCTTGCGCTGGTGGCGCTCAACGGCACGCTCGTTGCAATTGCGCTGGCCCGCTTCCGCCGCGACCGACTGATCCTTGATTAACGTCATCTCATTGCAACGCAAGGAAACGTTGTGATGAAAGGAGTCAATTACCATGTCGAACATTTCTTCCGGCCATTCGCAGGAGTTGGGAACGACCCCTGCCACGGCCTCGACACGACCCAATCAACTCGCGCGTCCGGGCTGGCCCGAGATCATCGTCGGCCTCGTCGTCCTCGGCGCCGTTACCATCGCAACCGTGCTGATAGCCGGGCAGCTCGGCCTCGGTCCCGTCGTCTTCGGGCTAATCTTAACTGCGCTTGCAGGCGTCGGCGGGATCGCCGGGTTCGCGGCAGCCGTGCTGCTACGCATCCGCTCGTGGAGCGTCTTCGGCGTGCGCCGGACGACCCGACGCTGGCTGCTGATCGGGGTCGGAGCAGGCGTTGTGGCCTTCGTGCTCAAGGCGCTGGCGATCCAGGTCTGGATCCTCATCACTGGGGACAGCACCAGCCCCCAGGGGGTGTACGGTGACGGTGGCAGCGGCGGGGTGTTATCCCTCATCCTGGCCACGCTGTTTCTCAGTCTCCTTACGCCCCTTGGCGAGGAGTTACTTTTCCGGGGTGTCATTACCAACGCGCTGCTACGCTACGGCCCGCTCATTGGCATTGTGGGCAGCACCCTGATCTTCGCCCTCGCCCACGGCATCAACATCGTCTTTCCAGCGGCTCTGGTAATGGGCCTCGTAGGCGCTGAATTGCTGCGGCGCAGCGGCTCGGTTTGGCCTGGTGTCGTCGCGCACGCCGTCGTCAACCTGCCCACCGTCCCGGCGTTGGTGCTTGCTGGGGCGGCCTGACCGCTCGCCGACACCGTGGAGAAGCTCGATGACAGAACATGCAGGAACCACAAAAAGGAGACCGTCGCATAAACGCAAGATGGGAGCACAAGATCCTCACCTACCAGCTCGGTTGGAAGGGCATCGACTACGACCAGATCGACCAGGACTAAACGAGTTTGGTCGGCAGGGCTGGGAAAACGCAGGCACAATCACCCCGAGCTTCAGCTCGGGCCAGGCCATCGAGATCGTCATCATCTTGAAAAGACCCCGCGCCTGATCCACAGCTTCGGAGGCGCACATGAGGTTGCAGACATGTCCTCGTATTGTCAACGTCACGTGTTATACACAGTTTCTTTGTATCGGAGGAATTACCAATGACAACGCTACAACCAGCCCGCAACGGCTTCTGGCGCCGCTTCACACCGCTGTTCGGGCTTGGCCTCATCGGCACGGCCGGCATTGTGCCCGTGCTCAGCCGACAGCTCGCCACCCTGCCAACGAACCTGCCGCTCTCACCGCCTGCGCTGATCGCAGTCGCGCTGGCCCAGACCGCCGTGCTGGTCGCGGTTGCGACGGCCCTCGGCGCGGCTCTGGCTCCGCGCCTCGGTTTGCGCTCCCACCTTGCCGAGCGGGGTGTGGGCGGGCCGCACGTCCTGCCCGCCCTGGCCGGCGAGGCGCCGCTCGCCGTGGACCTTGCCTTGCGCCCGCTGATGCCGCAGGAGTTTCTCGCCGCTGTGCAGGCAAGTGTGCAGGCAAGCAGCAGCGGGCTCGCCACGCTGATCAGCGGACTGCTCTACGGTGGCATCGCTGAGGAGTTGCTGCTGCGCTGGGGCGTCATGAGCCTCTTCGCGTGGGTCGGCTGGCGCATCGGGCAACGTGGCGTAGGCCAGCCGACCACCGTCGTCGTCTGGCTGGCGATCCTCGGTGCGGCGTTGCTCTTTGGCCTGGGGCACCTGCCCGCAGCGGCAGCCCTGGCCCCGCTCACCCCGGCCTTCGTGTTACGCACGGTGCTGCTGAATAGTATCTTCGGCATCGTGGCCGGCTGGCTGTTCTGGCGCCGCAGCCTGGAAGCGGCCATACTCGCCCACATGACCGTTCACGTCGGCTTTGCCCTGGCCCGGCTGCTTGGCGGGGAGGTATAGCCGGCTACACTCCGTGTCCAGCGATCCCAGCAAAAGCGGTAGCGCTCCACGCCGTCGTCAACCTGCCCACCGTTCCGGCGTTGGTGCTTGCCGGAATGAGCTGACCTGGTCTCGCAAGACCGCTACTCGTATTGTTAACGTAACTAGGAGGAATATTGACCATGAGCATACTTGCATCATACATATATCGCGCCTTGCTCGCACTCGTGCTGCCGGCGCTGCTACTGCCGGCTCCGCAGTCGACCCGCCCCACACTAGCAGCCGATGGCCTGCCAACGCTCGCGCCGACCACGTCCGCCCGCTTCACCTATCTCAGTACCATCCAGCGCGGTGATGCGACCTGGACCGCCTACGGCGAGGGCACACGAATTGCGCCGGATCGGGTCAGCATTTGGAGCGGCGCGACCTCGCGCTCCAACCTCGCCACCTTCACCCGTATCGGACCAAGCCTGAGTCGCAACGACGGCGCAGGCTGGCGGCGGGTGAGCGACCAGCCGCTCGGCCCGACCTACGTGGCGACCCGCGGCGCACAACTCGACGCGCTGCGGGAGGCCGCCGACGCCGTGGAGCGGATCGGCGATGTCAGCGTGGACGGCGTAGCCACAACCCATTACCAGCTCTGGCTGCGGCCCGGACGCGCAGCGGCGTTTGTCGGCGACGCGACGCAACTGCACAGCGGCGAGCGCGAGCAGCTTGATCGGGCGTCCTACAAAGTCGATTTCTGGATTGGCCAGGCCGATCAGCGCGTGTACCAGCAACTCGTCACGCTCACCATCCCGACCGATCCGGCGACCACGGTGTCGACGTTGCTGACCTTCACCGGCTTCAACGACCCGGCGATTGCAATCGACGCGCCGCCAACCACCGTGCCGCGCTTCGAGCCCGGCGCGTGCCGGGTGGCCATCCCGGAGGGCGTTCAGGCTGAATGTGGCGACCTGGTGGTATTGGCCGACCGCAGCCAACCCGACGGCCCGACCATTCGATTGGCTGTCGTTCGGCTGCCGGCCACCGGCCCCAACCCCAGTCCGACACCGGTAGTCTATCTGGCCGGTGGCCCTGGGCAGGCGGGCAATGTCGGATTGTCCCTCTTCACCACGGACGAATCGCCCAGCAGCAAACTCCGCGAGAACCATACCTTGCTGCTACTCGATCAGCGAGGCACCGGCGTTTCCCAGCCATCGCTCGCCTGCCCTGAAATGGACACCGTCGAGTCCACGCCGGACGACGGTAAGACCAGCCCACAGGCGGGCCGGCAGGTCACACTCGATGCCGTAGCTGCCTGCCACAGTCGCTTGGTGGCCGAGGGCGAAGATCTAGCCGCCTATACGACGGCAGAGAACGCCGCCGATGTCAATGATTTGCGCCTTGCGCTCGGCGCGGAGCAACTCGACCTGTACGGCGCCTCCTACGGCACGCGGCTGGCGCTGACGGTGCTGCGTGATTACCCCCAGACGGTGCGCAGTGCGGTGCTCAGCTCCGTGCTACCGCCCCAGGCTGATCTCCAGAGCGGGCGTGCGCTGGCCTTCAACGATGCGCTCGAAACCATGTTCACCGCCTGCGCCACTGATGCAGCGTGCAACGGTGCCTTTCCTAACCTCCGTGAGTCCTTTTCCAGGGCGGCGGCGCAACTTGACGCCGAGCCGATAACCGTGCGGGTTCGCCCGCTGGTTGGGGAGCAAATCTCCCCGGTGCGGATCGATGGACAGGTTTTTGCCAGGGCAGTCTACCTTATGCTCCTCACTTCCCCGGTCGCGCCCTTCACACCGGCCCTGATCGATAGCGCAGCCAACAGGCAGTACGCGGCGCTCACGATTCCCTTTGCCTTCATCTTCGGCATTAGCGCAGGCGTGAGCCAGGGGATGTCAAACTCGGTCAACTGCAGTGACGAGATAGCCTTTATCTCCGAACAGGATTTTCGGGCCGCCCAAGGGCAGATTCTGCCCGAGCTGCGGGCTGAAACGCAGGAGGTCTACGATTTTGCCAAAGCTCAGTGTGCGATCTGGAACGTTCCGCAGTCGCCGGCGATCGAGAACCAGCCAGTGGTCAGCGACGTTCCGACCTTGATCCTCTCCGGCCAGTTCGACCCAATTACGCCGGGAAGCTATGGCCAGGAAGCGGCACAGACGTTGAGCCGCAGCACGGTGGTGGAACTGCTGGGGTCGTCCCACGATCCCGCGTCGACCAGTCCGTGCGGCGTGGCAATCACACAGCGCTTCTTGCAAGATCCAACCGTGGCGCCGGACACCGGTTGCGCCGACGACACACCGCTCGTGTTTGCAACGGAAATCCCGACGGCGGCGCTTGCGCTGACCAACGCGGATGTGCCGACACCGTAGCGTTACCGTGGAAACGCACGTTGCCCGTTGAGCAGCACGTGGCTGAACCAATCCAGGCCGTGCCAGTGCGTCGTGCAGGACAGACGGCCCACCGGCATCAGTCAACTCAGATATTAGGCGTCACAAGGAGGCCGAAATGTACATTCCTTCACAGCGAAATCCGCTCATCAACGACGCGCTTAACCCGCTCGTTAACGAAGCGCTCAACCCGCTCATGAATGATTCACTCAATCCACTCGTGAACGAGGCGCGAAATCCGCTGATGAACGATGCGATCAATCCGCTGGTACACGAGTCGATCAACCCGCTGATGAACGATGCAATCAATTACCTGGTCAACGATTCGATCAATCCGCACGTAAACGAAGCGATCAGCCCGTTAGCCAACGAAACCCTCAATCCGCTTATCAATCGGGCGTACCCAGGACTGTTCTTCTTCACAATGCATGGTACGCCTGCGGGCTTCGGCGTCGCGACGGACGGTGACATTGTGGTGGTATTCAGTGAAATACTCGCCCACGCCGGCACGGCGGTTCCGGTTGGCGAGATGCTGATGATCTTTGATGTCGGCAATCGCTGGGTCGGCTATCTGCTGCCGAATGGATCGGGCGGCTATGCGCGGTTCGACAGCTCCGGCCAATGGGTTGGGTACGCGCATTGAGCGCGGCGACGGCGAACTGCTTCGGTAAAGCGTCCATCACAAAGGAGGAATACAGATGCCTGAAAACAATAAAGCGATGTCGGAAGCAGCGAACACGGCCATCGCTGAAGGTAACTACGAAGGATTCTTGGCCTATTGTGCCGACGACACGGAGTGGACGTTTGTCGGCGAGCAGACCCTCAAAGGGAAAGAAGCCGTCCGCCAATGGATGGCAATGGAGTATGTGGAGCCACCAACGAATACGGTCGCTCACCTGATCGCCGAGGGCGATTTTGTCGTCGCAGTCGGCGATATAACAGTCAAAGACAAGGATGGGAAGGCGATTGATTCGTTCCGCGTACTGCGACGTCTGGCGCTTTCACGGCGGCAAGATCATCGAATTAAGGGCGTTCGTCATCACAAACGATTAAAACCCGGAGGCGAGCGTGGGTGGACAACGGGGCCATCCTCGATGTTGATGGCGGCCTCGGGCTCGGAACGCTCGACCTTTGACAGGGGGAGAAAACAATGACAGGCAAACTGCAAAAGAAGGTGGCAATCGTACCTGGCGAACACGTCCGTAGGCGTCGGCGATCGCCCTGGATCACCTTCGGCATTCTCGTCGCAGTCGTGGCCACCGTTGGCATCGGCACTGCGGCGTTCCAGTTCGGCCTGCCCTGGTGGATGCAGGCGGGAGATCGAAAGATCGATAGAGCGATTTGGTACATTTAGCGGTAAATCAGCGTGGCGAACCACGCAACAACTTTCACTTTATATTAGAAAGTGCTCGTCTGCATCCTTTAATTTTAGCCGGAAGCAGCCTCTGAAGCAACTGCCCCCCCATTCCAATGGTCATCAGTCTGAGATCCCGTCACACTGTCACGGATTCTCGTTAGTGAATCATATCAAGCATCAACCAAGTGGGCAAACGCGGACGTGCACCTGATTGGTTCCCGCAGTCACTAAGTCAGTTTATACACATATCAAGTCTATTATTGCTGTGGTTATTATATGCTGGAGACGAACTTTGTCCAGTCCCTGGTAGCAGGTAGATACATCCTCAACACACCAACTACTTGTGGGAGTGTTCCTACAACTCTATTCTATGCATGCTTTTCTTGGGTTTTCGGATTTGTCAGGTTCTCTGCGGATTACAAGGCGTATGCGTAGAGCAGCATTTTATCGAAGACGATCAGCCCCGCGTCTGGTCTAACTTATCGGCATAGATAGAACTCAATGGCGCAGCGATAACGTTGAACCTGAGCGTTATCAGATGTGTCTGCAATAGTTTGCAACAATAACTGCATGGCCTCCTGATGCCTACCAAGGTTGTAGTATGCCATGGCCAGAAAAACGGCAAACTCACGACCGTCTTCAAACGTGGTAAGACCCTGCTCCAGCACTTCTGCTGCCTGCGTGTAGTTCCCCAGTGTGCGGTGGGTGCTACCCATGCCAAGCAATGCGCCACGGAGATCAGCGCCAGTGAGACCTAACTCAACGGCTCGCTCATAGTAGGGAACGGCAGCATGCTCTGCACCCATTGCATCGCAGGTCCACGCCATCTGGTAGTGCAACAGCGCGTCATCAGGCCTGGCGATGAGCAGGCTATCAAATGTGTGTCGTGCCAGTTCGTGGTGACCATCCGTGCGGTATTGTATTCCCTGTGCAAGTTCTTTCTGAAAGGTGATTTCGTCCATACACAACCAGTTTTTATATTCTATCATTGCAGTCTGCTGTCACAATCGTAGTCGATGCATGTACCATTCAACAGCGAGCCAGATAGGCGCAAACAAGATCGTTGGGTAGAGGAGCGCCGCAAGAAAATTCCCAGTAATAGACATTTCAAAGGTGCCATCTATGGAACTGGTAAACAACAACTGTAATGTTATAAAAGGAAATGCAATGTGTTGGGGTGCGGATACAATATTATAGAGCCAAACACCAGCAATCATAAACAAGAGCGTAGCAAGAACAAGCGTACACCCAAAATAGATACTCCGAAAAACACTCCCTATGATACGATCTAACCATCTCATCAGGCTCATACGACCTCCTCTCTCCTCTAGTATTTTGGATATCTTACGCAGTCATTGATGTTTGAACTGTAACCGTAAGCGCAAATACCGCTATACCGCCGAGTTGTGCATCGTAGGTTGGCCATCCCTCAACAACCAACATGTTGGAGGGGTCACGAAGTGCCTCGGCCACAGTTGTCCATTGGTTTCGGGTCATATACACACCATACTGTGTCGGGTTTGGTGGTGGGGTTGGCAGTTCATCAGGTACTGCGGTTGACTCTGTGTCTTGCATAATCGTGATGATACAGTTGTCACGCTCGACAAGTTTGCCGGGGCGTCCAGTGAGGGTAATTTTCACCGTTTGCACCACTCCTTTATCAGTGCCAATTTCTGCAATTACGACTCCGCGATCAGACCAATCAAATGTGGGGATAGCTAGATCAATAGGTTGTGGACCATAGGGACGAGAGAAGATCTCTCTGCGAATGATTGGTGACATTTGTTGTTTCACGAGATCGAAATACACAGCGCTCAACGTATGTTGTTGAGCATTGTCCGATGCATGCGATCCATTTTTCTGCACTCTAGTGCGTGTCTCATCAAGAATGATCAATGCATTATTTGGGCCAAGATGCTGGACAATACGACGTAACTGACATTGATGTTGCCATGTCGTTGCATTCAGTTCCTGCATCAAATGATTGATGATTGATTGGACATCGGTATTCTGGTTAGTATTCGAATGAGAGTCTTGCATACGCATATCCTACCATACAGTGACATAAGACGCTAGTAGTTCTGCGTGGAATGCTGGCGACATAGGTACTGTAACTATCAATTTTAGGCTACTATAGTTTGCAAACACATCCTGTTCGTTTTCCATCTATTATCCATATGCAAACACTGCAGCAAAGACAGCACTATTTGCATATTTAGATACAAACGAGTATACTGTAAAGCTGTTGAATTACGCATAACATTGCTCAGAACATAGAAAAATAATGAGTATATATACCGTTATCGAGGGGGGGTGAAAACGTAGCAAAATGGGTGTCGCACCCATAGCTAAAGATTATGCGAGTAGAACGACGTGATGGTGAAACTGTTGATCAATTACTACGCCGCTTTAATAAAGTTGTAGTTGCTGAACGCATTACAAAAACGTATCGCGAAAAAATGCATTTTATCTCCAAGAGTGAACAGCGTAAAGAAAAAGCTCGTCGTGCAGAGCGAAACCGCCGAAAAAAGCTTTTGCAACAAGGCCGCTAGCTAAGTATTACTAATAGACGCGCAGGACTTCAGGTAATTCGCCTGAAGGTCCTGCGCGTTTCTGTATGTATCTACTACACTTGGTTAGCACATGGATTATGACCTTCCTACATACGATTGAAAACCAGTACTAGGTAACATTAGTACCTTTATATACGCCAAAATGATGCAAAGGAAACGTTTTTATGTTTGACAGGTTGGAACGGGTAGAAGACCGTTATGAAGAGCTGTCCGAACTCATGGCGCAACCAGAGGTCTTGTCAGACCATGTACGCTTACAACAAGTGGCTCGTGAACAACGTGAGATGGAAGCAGTTGTGAATGCGTATCGTCAGTATCGTACCATTCAACAGCAGATTGAGGACGCAAAGTCGTTGCTTAACGATGGTGCTGATGATGAAATGCGCGAGTTAGCACAACAAGAGTTGGATGAACTACGTGAACAGTCTGTAGAACTAGAACAAGCCCTCAAATTACTGCTACTACCACGTGATCCCAACGACTCGAAAGATGTTATTGTTGAAATTCGCCAGGGTGAGGGCGGGGATGAAGCCGCATTGTTTGCCGCAGATTTGTTTCGTATGTACACACGCTATGCCGAAACCCTTCGTTGGAAGGTTGATGTGGTCAGTAAAAGCGAGAATGGCCCTGGAGGTATTAAAGAAATTGTCTTTGAAATCCATGGCCAGGATGTTTACAGCCGTATGAAGTATGAAGGCGGTGTGCATCGTGTACAGCGTGTTCCCGAGACCGAAACCCGTGGACGTATTCACACCTCTACGGCTACTGTTGCGGTGCTTCCAGAGGTAGAAGAAACGGATATTGAACTCAGAGCTGAAGACTATCGCGTTGATGTGTACCGTGCTGGTGGCCATGGTGGTCAAGGAGTTAATACCACCGACTCAGCCGTACGCATTGTCTATAAAGGCGGCACATCTGAAGAAATTGTGGTCACCTGTCAGGATAGTCGTTCGCAACTTAAAAATAAGAATCATGCACTGATGGTTCTGCGGGCCAAACTCTATGCCATAGAAGAAGAGAAACGACATAGAGAGCTAGGGGAGACACGTTTGGCACAAGTTGGTACAGGTGAGCGGGCCGAAAAAATTCGGACGTATAACTTCGCACAAGATCGTATTACCGATCATCGCATCGGACAAAACTTTTCGAATCTTCCAGGAACACTCGACGGTAATATTGATCGTATTATCGAAGCATTAACAGTTTTTGATAATACACAGCGGCTTGAAATGAGTGGTTTGAACTAACTGTAGATCTCAAAGACAAATTGATCAGCAACGTCAGGGGATCGGCTAGCGAGTCCCCTCTTTATTATTCATTATCCTACGCTTAACACGTGAGGGCAGTAACCATGCAACACTCAATAGCACCTGCACTCAATCAATTCATCACACAGATGCCTAAGGTTGAATTGCATCTTCACCTTGAAGGTTCGATTCGACCTGCGACACTGCTTGCTATTGCACGACGAAATCATATTGAGCTACCTGCCCGTGATGAGGCTGGTGTTATACAACTGTTTCAATATCGCAATTTTAGTGATTTTCTCACGGTATTTACGGTATTAGCACGCGCATTGATCTGCGGGGAAGACTTTGAGCAGATTGCATATGAGTTGGGCCATCATCTTGCAGATCAACATCTGTTGTATGCAGAAGTGATGATCTCTCCAAGCCAGTACTACAACCGTGGTCTTGATCTTGATGAAATCGTGCAAGGTGCCGCAGCAGGATTTGCCCAAGCACAGGCAGAACGTGGAGTCCATATTAACCTTGTTTTTGACTATGGACGGCAATTTGGTCTTGAGGATGCCTGGCATCTTTTGGATATCGCCATTCATAATATGCCCCATTCAGTGGTTGGATGGTCGATTGGTGGCGATGAAGCAAACTTCCCACCAGAACTCTATACGCAGGTCTTTGATGCTGCTCAGCGGGCCGGACTACAGACTGCCGCACATGCTGGCGAAGTAGTTGGACCTGCAAGTATATGGTCTGCTGTGGATCTGTTGAAAGCCAAGAGGATTGGCCATGGTATCAGGAGCATTGATGATCCGGCGCTGATCCAACATTTGATCAAACAGAATGTGGTACTTGATGTGTGCCCCTCCAGCAATCTATACACAGGTGTTACAAACCCTCTTACGAAACATCCGTTTCGACAACTCCTCAATGCAGGCGTGGGCATGACCCTCAATACAGATGACCCGGTCTTTTTCCATACGACATTGACTGATGAATATCGGCTTGCTGCCCATACCTTTGGTTGTGATGCAGAAGAGCTAGCAAACCTGGTGCTCAACGCCGCCCATGCGGCCTTTCTCCCGCTGAACGAAAAACGCGCCCTTGTTAATCATATCGAACGTCGTATTGAGATGTTGCGTTGTGCGTTGGACGTGTAAGGATATGGGACTCAAATATGTAGAGATGAAGACTCGAGGAAGCAAGATTTACTATTCCTGTCCTAACAATCCATCTGTGTATCTGCTTGATCACCATGTGCGTCACACAACACTGCACGTTCAAACAGGTGTACAAGCTCCTCAGCATATGCCACTGCATTGATGGTTATGGCCAGATGCGGATTCACCCAATACTCCCCAATGGCTCCCTGAATGGCAGTAGCCACCACTGCTACCGAGAAGAGGCGAAATTCACCCTGTTGTTGTCCATGGTGCAAAATATCTTGTAATTCACGCCGTAATGGGTCGTCTTCTTCATTGTTCAGTTTATAATAAGGAACATCGTCTGGTGTTCGTGCGTTAAAAATAATTTCTACCAGGGCGTGATAAGCGTCCTGATGAGTGTCCTGATACATCAGATGTGCCACAATATATGCCTGGAGTTTGGCACGGGCTGATTGTGCGGCGTTGGTGTGTTGTAAGACAAAAGTTGTTGTGTTGGCTAGCACAGTCATTAAGATATAATTCATGAGATCTTCCTTATCCTTGAAATGATAGGAGATCAACGCGGTACTAATTTGGGCACGTTTTGCAATTTGGGCCAGACTAGCACGTACATACCCAATTTCATCCAGCGTGCGAATAGCCGCATGAAAGATTTGCGTACGCCTGGCATTAGCAATAAATGCATGATTATTTTGTGTTTCTGTATCGTGCATCAATGATACCTCATTTGAGTCTGCTTTTGAATGTACCTTCTCATGGTGATCAGGAGCAAAGCCTGTTACCCATAGTGTATTGATATACTATGGAAAGCAGCAGTTCTCCGTAGGGCTTAGTGTCGATCTGGCTAGTGCAACCATAATCAGGATTATACGCCTTTTGAGTGAAACAACAAATGTGGCAACTGGCAGGTTGTGTGTAATCATAGTTCTGAGAATAGTTCACTAAACGTCGTGCTGTCGCTCAGTACAACGCCAGTATTGATGCTTTTTCTCGTCACGAACCACAGTACCCAGTTTAGCCAGCTCCATACGTAATAGGGTCACAGCGTCATCATCACCCTGTGCTAAGGCTCGTGCGCGAGCTTTGAACAATGTGTTGGCAACGGCGGGAAGGTTGGGAGTGTCTTCCACCCAGAGCCAATATGCATTCTCATATGGATCTCCATTTGCTGACCAAGGGTATCCATGAGTGAGCAAAGCCTCCCGAAGTTGATTGACAGGAAGGTCGGAACGTTCTCTGGCTAACTCAGCGGTGGTTGGATCAAGCAATATAAGATGTTTCTTATCGACAAACACAGCATCAACAGAGGTACGGTTGACGACTCGTGAGGTTTCACCACGTTCAATCGTGATATAATCGTCCGCGATGGTAATCTTTAGAGATTCTATTGCTGCGAGATATGCAAGCACGAGACCCACACAGACTCCCATAAGTATCATTCCGCTGCTACCTTGTGGTTCAGGGAAGGATGCCACAAGATTAAATAGATTTTGGTATGGTATCCAGGACAGGGACGCTCCCCAAGCTGCCACGCAACGAAAGAGCCATCCGAGAACGGCACCCAGCAATGGGAGCCCAATCCATATAAAAATATGATCCCAGAGTGATATTGTCACAACCGTCTCGTTGTATTGTGTCTGCGCTTTTGGTTCTATATACATTTTTGGCTCACCTCTTATCTATGGAGACGGCACTGTTCGGCTTCTGAGGCATAAGTTGAGCAGTGTCATCCTTCATGAATATAATTCGTCACGTTCATTTCTCTGAGAATATCTCATACGGCGGGCAATCACCACAAGTAAGAGCATAGTTATGAGTGCAAAGATAACATTGCCCATCCATTTTGTCAAGCAAGAGCACAAGACCATTTATCACTTGAATTGCCTGCGAAGCGTCCTTCCTATCGTGTGATTCTGCGAATGTATGGGTATTCAGTGTATGTGTTTGTGGGCTGTAACTACAATGTGGGGCTTTTATGAGGTAAATAAACGATATGTAACTAGTGATCTGTCACACCTACTACAAGTTTATTACTATATACTCACGATCACGTAATCTCTTCACCGAACAAGACAGGGGTACTCTGATGGATGTAGAACGTCGCACCCAACTGACGGAGATAATTGTAACTGCTCCGCTTAATGAGTCCTTGCTAGTCATTGTTCAGACTCTCAAACATCACCTTACAGAGATTGAGGGTATCTTTACTTATATTGATGCCGATCAGTACAGCGAATTTGATCAACAGATGACGAAGATAGGAGAGCAAGGTTTCTACAATGCTGTTGATGTTATTGACACATTACTTCTGAATCAATTTCTCACACGGCTACGGCGGATGCAAAACCCTGATGAGTAACACCAATGAGATGGTGAATGGAGTAACCAATGCCTATATTATAACGCCTGATCGATACTGGATTAATCTATGAAGAACTTGATGATGAAGAACTAGCGATCTTGAGTTACCATTGCCAACAAAAGTATTTTATTGCCAAACCATCCCAGGATCCCCACACTACCTCTTTTTTTGGTAGTGCGACGACTGCCAAGGAAAGGGCTACTATTGCTCTCATACTACCACCAGGGACACATGAATGGGTTGTAATGGCACATCGTGGGATGCCTGGACCAGCGGTCGAAGACTTCTATGCAATCTTCCCAAACCTCGATCAGGCACTTACCGCCGTCATTGATTTTTATATTGGTTCAGCCCAGCACATCGATGGGTGGCAAATTCCCCTCCAACATCATCCTGAACTTACCGATCGTGCCACCAATGCAGTGGCAGCCATCTGTCAGGCTCGAACACTCACCAAAACAGTACTGCAACAACTATAAACACAATATAGTACGCCTATTGATGAGGCAAGAAAAAAACTGTTTTACCTAACCGTGTAACATATGCAGTATGGCAACGAATATATGCCGCACAATTTATGTGTATCGACCATCAAAATGATCGAGATCAAAAACTCTATTTGCGGCGTGACTTAGGCAAGGCGTACATTGTCTTTGATCCAGATGACCCATTTTGCGTGTAAGGATTGGTATGTCAATAACAATGAAACCAGAAACAATGAGAATGAAATGATGTTGATGATGTTGATAGATAAATAGATGCCTGGCAGGTCGCCGGGCATCTATTTGTTGTTGCCACTACCATTGCCATTGTCACAGTGGGTTGGACGCTACTTCCGATCTGGTTCATAAATGAGTGCCACCACACCTAAGCTGAATGATCGTGTTTCTATCAGCTTCAAGGTCTGTGTGGCACCTTCGGCAAACAGTCGTTTGCCGTGACCTAGTACAGCTGGGTAGACAAGCAAACGCATACGATCCACAAGATTATGTGTCAGGAGTGTTTGTACTAATGTGGCGCTCCCATGGACCACCATATCGGGACCACTTTCCTGTTTGAGTTTGGTAATTTCTTCAATTATGTGATCCTTTATCAGCACAGAGTTATGCCAATCCGCCTTGTCCAACGTTGTGGAGACCACATATTTGCGTGCATTGTTAAAGTACAGCCCACCTGAGGCTGCATCTGTTCTCTGAGGCCACACCGCTGCAAAACCTTCATAGGTTACTCTTCCCAGCAGCAAGTGTTCGTCGGCAGATGTTTCCTCGCCTTTGAAGGCGGCAATCTCATCATTCCAATACGTGAGTGTCCATGTTGGGTCTTCCATGATGCCATCGAGGGATAGAAACTCGGTTACAATGAGATTTCTCAACGTGTTTTCCTTTTACTGTTCACTGTTGATGTTTTTATTTTACTCTCTGAAGAGCACATTGTCTTGGAGAAAAACGCAACCTATTCAGGCTGCCTCATATGGGCGATTTGAGCTGGGGTTTGTCCGAGGAAACGTCTGAGTGCGTTAGTCAAGTGGGATTGATCATAATAGCCTAGCGCATGGGTCGTATCAGCAATCGTTGAGCCTTGTTGGAGGAGCACTGATGCTCGTTGGGCACGCTCGATTTGCTGAATAACTTTGTAGGGCAACCCTGTCGCACGCACAAAACGATACTGGAGGGTGCGTGGTGAAAGCGGTGGTGAATGACCCTCTAACACCTCATCCACGACAGGATCAAAGACCAGCAATTCTTCTCGCACCAAATGCTCGACAAATGTATCAGCATTTTCATAGGTTGGGATTTCCCAACGCGTGTTATCGAGCCAAAATAATGTCCTGCTGGTCACGGGCAGGTTTACATCACGCCGGTCTATCAGATTTCTCGGAAGTAGTGTTGGTACAAAAGTGCCGAGTTTAAAAACAATACCAAGCCACTCGCTATACGCTGGGACCATTGCGGGAGTGGCTTTCGTCTCAGGTCCACGTACGGTGACTGTTATAGTACCATTGTGGTTCGACACAACAATCTCGGAATGGCTCTCGGCAAGTGAGATAAAAGCACCTGGTTGTGTGCTCTGAGCATACCAGATTTTGTCGATAAAGGGCGATTCTGAAGGTCTTTGTTCCTCAAAGAACGCGGTCATGCGTGTAGCTCCTGTCTTTGTGTCTCAAGCTATGTTCCGTAGCACAGTTCCTCATCGCGTTGTTAGCTCCGGTGAGGAACACCAGCGTTGGAGTTAATCCCACGCTTCAGTCGTGGACATGCACTGCGGGTGATCCATCTCGTTGTCCCTACTTTGGTACATGATTCCGTAAATCCATCATACACGGCTCTTCCATGAAATGGAATTATAATGAAGTGATAGCATGGATCCACACACTTGCTACGACCGAGTAGCACGCGTCACACCCATCCATCTGTGTCTCCTGCCCACATGCTGCATGTGTGACATGGGTTGATAATGATAGCTACCGTTCTGAGGTTGTCGATAAACCAGGTTGGATTTTTAACACAATGCTTACACCAATAGAGAGTCCCTTCAAAAAGCTGCTGTTCTTTTTGCAAAGGCTTGATGATGCCAAATTACGGTACAAGTCAGACCATGTACGAGATGCTATCATGATTAGTGTAACCGTACCTGACGAGCGATGGGAAGTCGAGTTTTTTGAGGACGGACTGATTGAGGTTGAGCGCTTTATTAGCACAGGGACCATGGAGAATGAGGATATGATTGAGCGACTCTTCATAAGATTTGGTGATAACTAAACTATCTGTACTGGTCTTGTAGATTATCGATATCGTTGATCCACAAGACCATCAATAACGGAAAACCGATGTCGGACTTTTTGCTTATCGATCTATCTACACAAAACACCACAGTTAAACAACATATGCAGAGGAGACCACGTGAGTATATCCTGGCATGGTTATGTCAACTTGTAGAGGTGTATAGCATCTCATCACCTTATGACACAGACTTATATGGCTTTTGCTCATCTACAGGCATGCGAACAGGTTTCAGACTCGCAGCAGATAGTCAAATCATTCTACTTGAGGAGCATACCACTATTACCTGAGTGCTAGTTCTGTAGTACTCACATCCTATGCAGCAGTATTCTTACCACCATTTATTGGATGTGTTACCTACTCCCACCAATCCCGTAGAAACAGTCGGTGATACTCAATGGAAAATTTTTGAAATCATTACCGGAATCAACCTACCGGATGACTATAGAGCCTATCTGAGCATCTTGGGCACCGGCATGATTGGTTATGAGATCACACCCTACAACCCCTTTTGCAAGCGTCCCTTGTATAGAGCAAGCTACTCGTGTCGTGATTGGATGCGTCAAGCCGATGCCATACAGTAATTCAAGCAACAACATGGTACTAAGACCTTTCCCTATACACCATTGGTTCACCGAATGAATGGAGTGTATTGATCAATGAAGTACGCTCCCGTATCTTTAAGCATTTTACATGCTCCATGAATTTTTACACGGTCTCATCATCGACCAACTACACAGCGCGATTATTCCGCACGACTGTCTGGATCACGATAGTTTATTTGAGCCTCTGAAATAGGTGTTCGTTTTACACCGCTAACGTTCTTGTTGGCGCTACAAAGGTATAACCAAGTTGTGATACGGTACGAATAATTTCTGGTTGTGTAGGATCAGGTTCTATCTTGCCGCGTAAGCGTCGTACATATGTGGCTACAAGATTGTTGCTTACAGTGGTATAACTATCCCATACCTGACCTAAAATCTGCTCTATTGTTACTACTCGTCCGGGATTAGCCATCAGATAAGCCAGCAAGCGAAACTCGGTCGGTGTAAGCAGCACGACATGTTCATCGGTAAGCCAGACTTGTTGCTCCACCAGATCGAGAGACATTGATCCCTGCGACAGTCTTGTGGCTTGTTGTTGTCTTATTGGTACGCTACGACGGAGGACTGCTTCGATACGTGCAAGGAGTTCCTGCGGATCACATGGCTTTCGTAAATAATCATCTCCTCCCAGTTGCAACCCCTGTACACAATCCTGAACTATGGTTTGTTTTGTGAGGAAGATAATCGGTACATCTGATAGGCGCCGAATACGACGACAAAGCTCAAATTCACTTGTATCAGGTAGTAGCACTTCCATGAGTACTAAATCAATCTCCTGAGAGTGTAGTATGTTAAGAGCTGAAGAGACATCAGTAGCGTGCACAACCTGGTACCCGGTCTCGTGAAGTATAAACGTTGTCAGTTTGACATGGAAGCCATCGGCGTCGGCAATAAGAATGGCCATCAACCCCTCCTTTACTGTGCATCACTATATCATCAACAGATAGTAATACATCCACCTGACGCATTCATCTTGTGGTTGCCAGTGGATCTTCCTTGCTACATAGCAAAGATATCCGATGTGTATTAAAAACGGAAACACAATTGGTGTTTGGGATGATAGGGTAGATTGACAGAACTATCCTAAGACAAACCTGGTAGTCTGTCAAGTAGGAATGCCCAGAATGACGAGATTTTCATCGATAGATAAGTCTACTCAGCATAACGTTCTTCCTTCCACGGATCAGCGTGGTTGTGGTAGCCATAACGCTCCCAGAAACCTAACGTGTCCTGTGAAAGAAACTCAATCCCACGTAGCCATTTAGCACTTTTCCAGAAGTATTTTCCGGGTACCAATAGCCGAAGTGGATAACCATGGTCAGGAGTTAAATCGATCCCATCGTATTTGTGGGCAAGCAAAACATCATTTTCAAGCAATAGGTTCAGTGGTAGGTTTGATGTAAAGCCCTGTTCACAATGAAATAAAACAAAGTTTGCTTCCGGTTTTAATTGAGGGATATAGTCAAGTAGATCTTTGAACTTCACACCTTCCCAGCGCGTATTCAACTTAGACCAGCGTGTGACACAATGTATGTCTGTAATAATTTCAGTTGTGGGAAGTGCATAGAATTCTGCTAATGAGAACTGGGTGGGTTGCTCGATTTCTCCCCAAACACGCAGATCCCATGCATTTTCAAGATCCTCATAGGCAGGGACGCTTCCATAATGGAGAACAGGAAACTTGTCCGTCAAATATTGTCCGGGAGGCAGGCGATGTTGCGTATCTGTGGATGGCTCATCATTCGTCTTCTCATTATCAAGTTTTTCGCGTAAAACATGAAACATGATGAACAGCTCCTCGTCAATAATAAATGGAGATTCATCTATGACAAAAATCGTACAGTAACTTTGTTATCTTGGCAGATATGGAGATTATACAACAAAGCGGGCAATCCAGAAACAAGCGTCGTGTTTCCAGAATGTCCGCTCTATTATCAGATATCCAAACTAGAGGCGCTCGAACATCACATTCCCGTGAGATGCACGGCGGTAGGGTGCATAACTAGCAGCTTCACGAACCAGTTGTTGTACATAATCACGCTCAATCGGCTCGTTGTAGTATTGGCGAAGTTGCTGAATAGGGTGAACAAGTTCAGGTATCGGCTGATAGCGATACAGCAATTCTCCGAAGCCATCAAATGCGACTACAATACCATCTTCGGTCAGCTCACGCAGGGCTTCGCTCGCACTCCAGATGTCGCGAAAGGTCCGTTCGGCCAGCTGTCTTGCTGTACCTTCGATGTTCGGGTTTTCGCAGAACAGTAGTAAGAGTTGTAGCTTGGTTGGAGTGTCAATAATCTCTTTGAGTAGATGCTCTACTTTCGGGTCAAACATCGACCAAACTCCTTTCTGAGTCGTCATTGACATATAAAAATTCGGTAGGTCTTCTTTGACCATGTTCGTACAGGTGGCCAATAAAATTGGATGCCCTGGTTAAATGGAGGCACCTGCTTGCTGGGGAGGAGCCGGTCAGGCTACCAGAGCGACTGTGTCTTGACTTTAGGAACTACCTTAGTTCATAAGTCGTAAACTGTGCTCTAATTGGACTACTATATTATACATCAAACAATAACAGATTGCCAGAGAAACTCGTTCAGAAGTTTTTCACAAATTTGTCAGATTCGCAATGATTTAAACAGTCATCGTAACATAGCTACTATTCCACAGCATTACCACCCACCACCACTCCGCCCACCACTCCGCCGACTACTGCTGCGACTGCTCCCACCGCTACGCCCGCCGCTTCGCCGGCTGCTATTACTACTCCAGCTCCCACCACTCCGTCCGCTGCTCCGCCGATTACTACTCCCACCCCAACTGGAACTACCACTACCCCAACTGCTCGGACTACGTGAGCGACGCTGGCCTCGGTGATGATCGTTATCGAGCGAAGACCCAACTAACACCCCCGTCAAGAAATCGCCAAAACTATCATCCTGTTGTTGCTCAGTATACTCACGCCCCTCTCGCTCAAAGATACGGTGGGCATCATCTGCCAGCGTATGTGCACGTTTTATTTGTGTGATTGTCTGCTGCATAGCCTCATCTGTCCGTACCATCCCAACCGTTTGTAGCAAGTTGCGTGCCTCGTTAAGCAGGCGCTGGCCCTCTGATGAATTGCGAATGGCCCCACGGTGAAAAGTCAATTTGCGCTCAGCGTCGTCAATGGACTTCTGGGCTTTCTGCGCCTCAGTCGCAACCTGACGGCGCATTTCGTCAATGCGCTGGAAGGCTGTATGCATGCGAGAGTAGAGTTGTTCAGTCTCTTCAGCCAGTTGAGTATAGCGCGTTAGTGCGGTACGTAAGGCATCTGCTCGTGCGGCTTCCTCGGCTTGCTCACTAGCTTGTACGGCGGTGTAGGCTGCTTGCACTTGCGACTGTATACCATCAAGTTGTTGTCGATGATCAGAGTCGATATCATCTTTATGTACACCAACAAACTGGATCACTTTCTGCACTTCGGCTGTGGCAATTTGCTTTGCGCGATCAACCTGTGTGCGGAGTTTATCCATACGTTCAACTTCGCCGCGAGCAGTTGTCAGGGCTGCATCAGCCAGTCGGTTAGCCTCTTGTGAACGTTTCACAACCTGTAACCAGTCTGGTTGCTCCTGCTGGATCTCAGCTCTGGCCTGTTCCAGAAATTGAGTTGCCTGTGATAATTGTGCTTCGGGATCTTGGCCAATATCGGTGTCTTTAGAACGGATGAACTCCCAGCCTTTGTTGATATCTGCCTGTGCTTCTGCAATCTCAATGCGTGCGGTATCACGGGCAAGTTCTAAATCACGTAGACGCTGGATAATGGCGTTGATAAGTGTGCGTACAAAAGCTTGTTGCTCTTCGGCTTCAGCGATGGCTTGCGTTGCCTCAGAGAATTCCTGGGTTTCCATGTTGTTAGCCGTAGTGGCCTCTTCCCACAGCTCATAGCTTTCAGCCAGGGCCGCCTCAGCCTCACTGCCATTACCACGAATATCGCTCCAGGTACTCTCAGCAAATTCGTCAACGATATCAAAAACGCGTTTGCCCTCTTCAATGTAGTCATCGAGCTCTTCACCGGCCTGTTGAATCTGCGCGAGCCGAGCTTCATTCTGACGTTGTAGGGCCGGGAGCCCACCGCCGAGCATCACACCCTCACCACGCGCTGCTTCGGCACGCTCAAGCAGTTCGTTTGCTGCAGCGACTCTTTGCTGTTCCAGTGCGGTGACCACTTCTTTGAGGAGAGATTCAGCCGTGTTGAACGCCTGCAATCCATGCTCGATACGATAGCCCTGGGTAGCAACGTGCTCCGCACCGGATCGTCCAACCGAAATGCCTTCTCGAATATCAGCATAGCGAGATAGGCTTTGAGTAAGTTTACTAACAATGGCTGATGCCGTCTGTGCTGCATCGATAGCATGACCACTGCGATGCTCGTTCAGCAATGTCTCAGCATGGGTAATCTGATCAACAATGTGTTGCGTTACTGCTTCAGCATTGGTAAAGTCGCTTTGCAATGCATGTAGCTGTTCGACAACATCAGCCAGAGCTTTTTTTGTACGGTTAACCTCACCTGGCGCTGCGGCGTTGAGTTTATCCAGTTCCGCACGCTGTTTCTGTGCTTTATCAAGTGGTGCTTGTGCCTGGCTAGCAAGCTGAACCACCTGACTGTAGGTTTCTACCCCCTTCTGATAATCGGCTTCGGTTGGTTTGCTCTGTGCAGCTAACGTTTCGCCCACCTCATCAAAGAGTTTTTGTGCCTGTACAAATTGCGTATCGGCTTCCTGTTGCAGTTCTGCCAATTGTGCCACGTCAGACTCAGGATATGAAAATGCATCATAAGCCGCCTTGTCACGTGCATTGTTGATGACTTTCGCCAGATCTGCAATAGCATTTCCCGCTTCACGTCGTGCAGCTTCATAGCGTTGTTGGGATGTGGCCAATGCTTGCGTCACTTTGCGCCGCTTACTCAGGCCAAACCAGACCGCAGGGCCACCAACCAGAAATGCGAGAATTCCCGCACACCATGCCAGCGTACCAGCCCCGATGGGCGTCGCAGTGGTACTTCCAGCACCAATACCACCAGCAGGGGCGGGGCTGGCAATAGTTTGATCCACAGCTTCTAAGGCATCAACAAAACCAGCCGTAAAATCGCCAGCTCCCAATCCAACATTGAGTTGATCGTCACGGATGGTAGCTACACGCCCACCTGCCTCCAATTCATCGACCCACCTGCCACCATAGGCAATCTCACTGTAGCGCTCATCAAGTGAGACAAAAATAGCAATCGTGTCAAAACCAATCCCCTCACTGTCAGCAAGGCCATCCTGCTCAAGTAAGGGGATAACATCATCTGCATCGCCACTGTTCAGCAAATAGATACCCACCTGTGCACCACGGTCTACTAACGGTTGTGCAGCGCGCTCAACCCGATCACGATCTAATTCACCTACTTCATCGCGGAAGATAAGGTTTCCTTGTGCAAACACAGGGGTAATGATGATGACGAGTACGACTATCCAAAACAACATAACCATAGATTTGAGTCGACTCACAGGCAGATCTCCTTTGACTTGTATCACAATAGCAGCACGTGTCTGACGATAGAAGACAGCATATCATTCTACGGTTAAGTTGTCCATTGACGGAATGGCCACTGCCCAGATGGGGCCTGCGTTGAAGCGTATCTCTTCATCGTCTGTGGTGTAGAAGCGTAGCGGACTACCAGCCTCTTCCATGCGCCACACGCCTTCTTGTTCTTCACCATCCATAAACAGACGTGCTGGTCCTTCTCCAATAACCTGCTGGCTGATTCTGCTTTGCGGATCACCAGGGATGGGGGCTTCTATCACTTCCATTACAACCACGTTTTTGGTCCACAGTTGTTCGCCAGTTACCGCATCGATGGCTGGTACACCTCGTCGCAGTCGCAAATAACCGTTGGTTTCCGGATCATACGTCCATCCTGCCGGATCTTCCGCATAAATGAAGTAATATGAGAATGAACCACTTTCAGGTCGCTCATCCTCTGGAATATCTTCTTTGAAGAGATAACCAATCTCTGGATCATCAAAATCAGTAACACCAAAATCCTTGGCAGCACGTGTCAGTTCATCGGTGCTGGTAAACAGGTTATGTGGTGCAAAACGGGTGTTACTCCGTACAAAGTAATCCACACCATTGGCAAGGAGTCCATCTAAATTAATTAATTGATCGGTTGTCTCTACTGCTGCAAGACCCTCTTCCGAACCACCCGCATGAGCATAAATGCCGTGAAAGCCCATAGCCCATTGCGCGAAGTATAGTCGGGTACTGCGAACCGGCCCGATCTGGTCAACGTCCGGGGTAATCCCCGGAGCGTAGATGGCGACATAGCGAGTGATGCCAAATTCCGCGAGTGCCTCAATCACCATAGCAGCCTTATCCATGCCACTCTGTGGGTAGGCATCGGGGTGATTGTCCAGCATGACGACATATGGTCTTCGCAATACCTCACCACGCGCGAGGGCTGGTGCACCCGTGATCGGATCAGCGGTGGGATTGGGGACCGACGTTGGTGTGGTTGGCTCAGGTATCTCGGTTGACTCGGGTGTGGGTGAAACTGCTTCACTCGTCGGGTTAGACGCGATTGGGCTTGATGGTACTGCTGTTGGGGATACTTCGGCTTGTTGGCTACAGGCTACTACCAAAAGAATTGGTATCACCATGAACAAGCCGAAACGTGCAAATGTTAGCATCTCGGCTTCCTACGTACACTTCTTATATAACGATTACCTTTGTTGCTGCATGCCGACGCAATACCGCGCTGGCCTTGCTTGTGCTGGGCTATTGTACCACAAGCGCACAGCAGTGTAGCATACACGCTCTCAGCAAAGCCACACACCCGACTTTTCGGCAAACTGAGCGAGGTAGAGGATCTGGCCAACATGCTGGGCTTCGTGGAAATGGAAATACCCCAGACTATCCCCCCACCGAGTTATCGTGATATCCCGATGGTTCACACATATCCTGATAGGTCATCTGGTGGAACCCATCTACAAGATGTTCCTGCGCTTGGTTGAATATCGTAAGCAACATTGCCAACCTGATGACTCCAACACCACCTTCAGTGCTATTAGGTGAGCCGTAGCGATAGCGTACACGCTGAGCATCTGTCCAAAGCGGTTGGGTACCAACGAGCTGAAGTGCCATCGTACGTGATGAAATAGATATGGCCCAGACCCAGTTTAAGCAGTTGGCCTCAAATGGCAGTGGGAGTAAACTCTCCTCATGAGTCGCGTCAGCCAATTGTTTGTTAGTCAGTTCTGCATTGTAGCCAAACATGTTGATGAGTGCTTGCGGATGTACCATTGTAGGAATCCCCTTCCTTGAACATCGTGCAAATTAGACACGCAAGAAACCGATAGTCAGCACCCGATTGTAACACTACTCTGAGATCTGGCATACAGCTTATCAGGGAGATGTGAATGCGTACATCTATAAACCAACAGATGGGAAAACGTGAGTGGTTTTTTCTCATTATGTTATCAGTTCTCTGGGGTGGATCGTTCTTCTTTAGTAAGGTAGCCCTTGATGAGCTACAACCTCTCTCAGTGGTGCTGGGGCGGGTGGCAATCGCAGCGTTCGTTCTCAATATCGTGGTGGTGCTATCCGGTCAGCGGATGCCGTTGTCTCTTCATATATGGTCATTGTTTATAGTTATGGGGATACTTAATAACCTAATTCCCTTTAGCCTTATTTTCTGGGGCCAGATCCATATCGCCAGTGGTTTGGCCTCGATATTAAATGCGACCACACCCCTGTGGACTGTACTTCTGGCCCAATGGTTCACTGCCGATGAACGGTTGACGTTACCGCGCTTCGCGGGAGTAGTGTTTGGCATCTTTGGTGTTGTCTGCATTATTGGGCCAGATACGCTGCAGGGGTTAGGGATACACATCATCGCGCAACTGGCTGTCGTTGGTGCGGCAATCTCATATGCCTGCGCCGGAATTTTTGGGAAGCGCTTTTCTGGCATTCCGCCACTGGTCACAGCAACTGGGCAGGTAACCAGCACGACCCTCTTGATGATCCCCATCACATTGCTGGTAGATCACCCATGGATTTATCCACTACCACACGTTGGTACCTGGAGTGCCTTATTGGGTCTGGCATTGTTGAGCACTGCGCTCGCGTATGTGCTTTATTTTCGCCTGTTGGCTTCGGCGGGGGCAACCAACTTACTGCTGGTCACCTTTTTGATACCTGTGAGTGCTCTGCTTCTGGGTACATTCTTTCTGGGGGAGCGGTTGACCTTCTGGCATTTTATGGGTATGGGCTGTATTGGTGTTGGTTTAGCCACTATCGATGGTCGCCTACTGCAATGGCTTCGCAGCCGAATGAGACAACGAACAGATACTACTTCTCACCAGCCCGATGATTACAGTATTTAAGAAAAGAAGCATAACGTCGGCCCAGATAGACACGACCTGAGCCGATCATGTTCGTAGCAAATTACTGCCGAGGGATTCTACAACACATATGAGCCAGTACCCTGCATCATCAACAGTGCCTCCGGGTCGAGCAGCACATTGACGATAGCGGGACGGCGACTTTCAAGGGCACGTTGGATGGCTGGCACGATCTCGCCAGGTTGTTCAACGTATTCGCCATAGCCGCCAAACATCTCGACCATGCGCTCATAGCGTGTGTCACCCAGCGAGGTCGCCACCGCACGGTCTTGTCCGTAGATGGCCAACTGCGGATTGCGTATCTGCCCCCAGCCTTTGTCATTTCCAACGACTACAACGATGGGCATGCCAAAGCGCTCAGCAGTGTCCAGTTCAAAGCCATTGAGCCCAAACGACCCATCGCCGTTAATCACGACGACGCGGCGATCAGGATAGTAGGACTGTGCGGCAATGGCGAAGGGCATCCCGATACCCAGACAGCCCAGCGGCCCAGGATCAAGCCACTGACCAGGTTCTCGTAGCCGCACAACACGTGCCACAGCAGCCACAATATCACCGCCATCACCAACCAGAATAGTCGAAGGATCATTCATCAGGAGTGTATCGATGGCAGATGCAAAACGGTAGTGGTGTATGGGGATTGCATCACTTGCAATCACAGGACGCATTGGCTCTGCTTTTTCCTGCTCTGCATTGCGGAGCTGTCCCAACCAATCGCTCCAATCCGGCGTCTGTGTTTTGAGTACATCGAGCAACAGATGCAATAGGTGTTGTGTGTTCCCCACGAGTCCGAGATTGATGTCACGGTTTTGCCCGATCAATACCCCGTCAGACTCAATCTGAATGATCCGCGCGTCAGGAGAAATCGACTCACCGTAACGCATGCGAAAATCGAGCGGCGTACCAACGAGCAAGACCACATCAGCCTGTTTGAGCGCAGTTGAGCGTGTGTATTGCAGAAAGCTCGGGTGATCCCACGGTAAACAGCCACGCCCCATGCCATTGAGATAGACCGGAAGATGTAGGGTGCCTGCAAGCTCTGCCAGCACCGCATGTGCGGCATCCCAATAAATTGGTGATCCTGCCATAACCACCGGATGGCGTGCGCCACGTAGCATTTCAGCCGCCTGTCGAATAGAGTCGGCATCTGGTACAATCTGTGCCGTTGCGTAGTAGTGCTGTGGCATGCGAATGCTGCTCTCTTCAATCGTATCACCAAGGACATCAAAAGGAAGTTCAACAAAGACTGGTCCGGGTCGACCACTGGTCGCAGTACGCATAGCTTTGGAGAGAATATCGGGGATTCGCCGTACATCGCCAACGGTGGCACTCCATTTGGTGATTGGCCGCAGGAGTTCGACCTGTTCCATTTCCTGAAGTGCACCACGACCGATAAAATCCGTTGGTGCCGCACCACCCAGCAACATAAGCGGTGAACCAGCCTGATAAGCGTTTGCAACAGCGGTTACCGCATTGGCAACCCCTGGCCCAGCCGTCACCGCTGCAACACCAATGTTGCGAGTCAGCCGGGCCCACGCATCAGCAGCAAAACCGGCTGATTGTTCATGTCGGGTGTCAATGATGCGAATACCGTGATTCAAACAACCATCATAGATCGGAGCGATGTGTCCACCACAGAGCGTAAACAAGGTCGTAACGCCTCTGTCACCGAGGATACGAGCGACCACTTCGCCGCCAGTAATCGTTGCCATAAGCTCTTGCCTCTTGACTTTTCAGTGTGCACCCATGCGCCAATGCAAGATGCTTGTTTGTGCGTGCAGGTTATCGAGCTTCTTCGGTTAGGACGAGCACTTCGGCATCTTCATTGGCAAAGAGTGTCTCAAATTTGCCAGTTGCCTTCAAATCGTCTACACGTTGGTCCCATTCTCCCGGTGGCCATCCCAAGAAGAGTTCGGCATGTGCTTCCTGACTACGGGTCAGAATAAGATACGAGGCGGGATATTTCGGATCTTTCATCCGCCATAAAATATCTTCGATATCACCTTCTGAGAAGGCCCCTTTAATTGATCGATAACGATACTGCTCATAGTCCTGATAGCGCCATGCTGAGCCCTGCAGCGTTACGAAAAACTGGGAACCGGGTTCTGCGACTTCGTACACATAATCCATTGCGGCCACTTCAGCGTTGGTTTTATAGTCCATACGCTCATTACCGTAACGGGTGACATAAAACCCACCCAACAGCACCGTGCTTGTCAGCCCTACCAGTATAGTGGTACGCCACGACATGCTTGCACCTGATGAGGCAAAGAACAGCCCAGCGGCAAAGAAAGCCATAAACGGCAATGCAAAGAAGTAAATCCGTAAGATGGCCTCACCACCATAACTTTGTAAGAGCAACAACGAAAATGGTACTGCTGCTAGGATACCATAAGTGATATCCCAATGGCCAGTCCATAGTCGACGTAAACCACCCAGGAAGGCCAGCACCCAGATCAACACCGTCATAACCATACGCATCTGGATAACAAAGACATGTTCGGGGCTACCAGACAAACGCTCTGTGACATTGGCAGTAACTGTCTGGCCAACCTGCCCTACACCCCCAGTGATAGCGCTGCTATGTCCTACGAGAAAGTCGATGGTCATAAAACTCAACCACGCAGCAACCATTGCGGCCATGATGAAGGGCAGGCTACGAAGCGTGCATCGGCGAAAGACGACCAGTGCACTAATAGCAAGAATCTCATACTGGGGAGTTAACTGGTGGCTAAACACAATGACGGCAAATATCACCACGATAATCGAGACCAACCCAACCCGTTGAAATGGGGTACTCACAATAAGGGGCAGTGGTTCACGGTTCATCCACTGGGTCAATCGTGCAATAGGTCCCGTCGTCGGTCCATTGGCTGGTTGTGGATCACCCGTTGCAGCTTCCATCGAACCATTGAACCAGCGTATCACTATGCTGAGAATAACCAGACTAAAGAAGAAACTTAATGCCTGTGGGGAGTAGTAATCCTGACCAACCCAGTTCGTCAGGTAGAACAACCAGAGGGCCATCCAGACCAGACGCTTATCCTTTGTGATGGCATCAAACATGACATACAATGGAATAAGGTACAAGAAATTAAAGATGACAGCGGCCCACCCAGCAAAACCTAAGATGCTCTCCAGCCCAGCAAATTCAACCATAACCGCGCTCATCACAAAGAACCCGGGCCAGTTAAAACGTGCCTCGAGATTCGGGGCCACGGTACCGGTACGCATAATATGCTCGGTAAATCCAGCGTGGAGCCATGTCACCCCAAAGCGCGACTGCTCCTCGACCATCGCAGTAATACCATACAGCATGATGATCAAGACAATCACCTGTCCAGCGAGAACAGGCCCATTTGCTTCGGCACGACGCAGTGCGAGACAAAAGCTCACGACCAACAAACCGAGCGCAACAAACATGGCTGGTGGCAAGATCGAAATGAGGCCCAGATCGTCCATCTGACCATAATCAACAGTCGGCACAGATACCATCCACAATATTGATGCACCAATGATAAGTAACACCTGCAATGAGAGTGCTGGTAACGATGGGCCAGCAAAACTGCGTGAGGGCAGATGGTTTATCGTGAGCGTTCGATTACTCATACAAACTCCTCGATGTAATGCAACGTTGTAAGTCTCTAATCACCCGATGAAATTTCTGTATGCCTGTTCATACAAATATAAAAACTTATTCATCTTGTGATACGTTATTCACATAATAATGACGTGCGCTCATGAACCCATGACCACCATGTTCGGCGTGTTAACGTGTGTGTTTGAGACAGAGTGCAGTGTTTTGACGGCAATGTTCTGCACCACTGTAATGCTCGTTGCTCTGGATTGTGATACATCTACCATCGTGTATAGTAAGCCGTGTGGTAATGTTCACCCTACTGCGTAACCTTCTCCTCAACTGTTCCTATTTTCGCATGCCATGATGTACATGTCATAAAAGAAAGTGCTTTGAGTATGAAAGAATGGTTTATTGTGGTATTTTTCACATGAAAGTTCTATATCGGTTCCCAATCAGACATACGTCTTATTACACATTCGTAGCCATACAGTAGACAACCTATGCGTACATGTACGTGCTGTCATTTTTCATATATAAACAGATCGAGGCATAACCATGCACGATCAACAAACCAGTGTCTGTGCCTATACGAAATACGCAGCAGAAACACTGCTTTGTGTTGGTTGGCCCGCTTGTTTCTGTAGAGCACCAATGATTAGATGGTCATCAATCGCGCTGTATGGTTATGACACAGTGCCATCTTCTGATGTGGTAGTGGCAGAAACACTCTGAATTGCCTCTTCCACCGTTTGTTCAGCAATGGCTGGTAGTAATAATAACAATCCTTGTAAGCGCAACAAAACGGTACGTTGCTCTTCATCAACTCTACTGAAAGTTGTTTACGTGCATCAGCGTTCAGTAGACTCGTTACTATAATGCTTGCTTCAGCAATCAATGGTTGTACAGCCTGGAGATTCAAGCCATTGACCCTCTGATTTGCACCCTGGCCGTTGTTGCCATTGGGCAATAAACTGTCGACAATACGGCCACCCACATCGCGCAGTGGCACTGGTGCGGTTTGCAGCAAATTACCGATGCCATCATTCAAACTCATCATCCGCAGCACCTGTTGTGCCGTATCCAGTGTCCCATAGAGCCGGAAATCCATCGCAGCGACGGCCTCTCCCATCGATTTTGCCTGTGCGACCCCCACTTCAACCTGTGCAGACACACGAATCTTCTCTGGTTCCAACCGTTGTGCGACGCCCTCATTGGCAGCCAGGGCATCGGACATGGCATGCTGGCCTTCGGCCTCCGCCAGACCACGGGCTTTGATCGCTTCCGTCTCCTCAAAGGCGGCCTGAGCCCGCGCTTTGGTGACATCTGCTTCAGCCAGACCCTCAGCAGCACGCATAGCTTTCAACGCCTCTGCCTGCAATTTTTCGACATCGGTAGAAGCTTGTGCCTCAGTACGACGTGCCTCAGCCATTTTGATAGCAGCCGTTGCTTCCGCATCCGCTTTTCTGTTCAACGCTTCGGCATCCTTGATCTGCTTAAAAGCTTCTAGTTCAACCGCATTCTTACGGTTGATCATCTCCCGTTGAGCATCACGTTCAGCCGCCGCTGTTTCTTGTACAGTATATACCTCTTGTTCTGCAGCCTCACGTTCGGCAGCAATCGCGAGCCGTTCTTATGGTTTAACAGTGGTGATAATTACCAGCAATATGGCATTACCAATTAGACTAACCCAGTAGTTGATAATGATAACGGCAACATCTGCGGGAGCAAACGAAACTATGAGAGCCGGATAGGGAGACCTCAGTGCTGGCTTGCCATCAAATTTCGCGATGCTATTGGCTCTTTTGTAAGCCAATGTGTACTAACAACTGAATTGATTCTGGTTTGCCATCAAATTCGCGATGCTATGCTTCCAATCCATAATCCAGATCATTTGGGACAGACGGTCTTGAGTGCTTTGTACATATTGGAAACAAAGGCGTAGGCGCACCAAAAGATAAAGCGGTTGTAGATCACTGATGGATTGCATAACCTGCAAAGTTTCTTTGATTTTACCAGCGACGAGAACATTTAGTCATCAGAGCGTGTTATTTACGCAGGAAGCACAAAACGCAACCCTTCATTAAAAGCTGTTGGGTCTTCCATATTAGTAAGATGTGCCGCATCAGCAATCTCTATCAAACGACTATTGGGTATTTTGGCGCTCATGGTATATGCTTCACTGGGCGGCGTGAGTGGGTCTTTCGTTCCCACCACAACCACAGTTGGGACATCAATCGTCGCTAACAGAGGCATCGAGTCGGGCCGAGTGGCCATCGCACGCAGCGCAGCGGCAATACCACGATCATTGTTATTCTCAATCAACTGGCGCACATGATTTTGCAAACTCGTTGATGCGTTTGGGGCTAAGAGCTTGGGTATCATCTGTTCTGCAAGCGGTTTAAGTCCTTGATTCTCGACCATGCGTGCATTCTGCTCACGCAACATCTTTCCTTCATCACTATCAGGCCCAGAACGTGTATCGGCCAGAATCAATGCAGTAACACGAGCGCGGTATTTTCGCAGAAACGCAAACGCAACATACCCTCCCATTGAGAGACCAGCCAGCGCAACGCGCGCTATACCCAGCGAGTCAAGCAATGCGCCAATATCGTCAGCGTATTGCTCCATGCTGGTTGGGATTTCACCTAGCTCACTGGCCCCAAATCCACGCAGGTCTGGTACGATCAAGCGTAGATTCGACGACAGATCAGCAATTTGTGGTTCCCACATGGCGTGGCTGAGCGGAAAAGCATGGATCAGCACCAGCGGTGTGCCCTGTCCCTCATCTCGATAGGCCAGCTGGATACCATTAATGGTTGTTACGTTCATCGTTGCCCCCTGACATTGTGCCATCAATAGTTTAAAATATGTTTACAGCATACGCTGCTTCCTTATCGCTGTCAAACAACTCTACTTGACCAATCTTTGGGCCTCTATTACACTGATATTTGTCACATCTCATACTATTTCAATATGAACAAAGAGTGCAGCTATGCATTATGATGTTATTGTTGTTGGTCTTGGTGGTATGGGCAGTGCTACGGCATATCAACTGGCCCGACGGGGGCAGCGCGTACTTGGTCTGGAGCAGTTCACTCCGGCGCACAACCAGGGATCAAGTCATGGCTATTCGCGCATTATTCGACAAGCCTATCTGGAGGGATCAGCGTATGTTCCCCTACTGCTACGTGCGTACGAATTATGGGAACAACTCGAACACGACACCAGCCAGTCTTTACTCACCATCACGGGCGGGCTCATGATCGGCACCCCCGAAAGCCAGGTCATCGCAGGCAGCCTGTACAGCGCACAAGAACATAAGCTTGACTATGAACTCCTCGATGCACAAGAAATCCACCGTCGCTATCCACCGCTAACGCCTACACCAGCTATTGTGGCGCTCTATGAACCAAAAGCTGGCTTTCTTAGCCCGGAAGATACGGTACAGGCCCATCTTGATCGTGCGATACATCTTGGGGCTGAACTCCATTTTGAAGAGCCCGTGATGCAGTGGAAAGCGGCTGACTCAGGAGATTCGGTCCAGGTTACTACTACTAACGCAACCTACAGTGCAGCACGGCTCATTATGACAGCCGGGGCCTGGACCTCGCAGGTATTGGATATATCGCTGCCTCTTGAGGTCGAGCGACAGGTGCTCTATTGGTTTAATCCCATTGGTGGAGTTGCTCCTTTTGCACCTGAGCGTTTTCCAGTCTACATATGGCAGGTTGATGAGCATCTGAAATTGTATGGGTTTCCGACTCAAAATGGCATCCCTGGGGGAGTCAAGGTAGCATTCGTCCGTGTAAAGTCGCCGTGCACTCCCGAAACCATTGATCGTTCGATCCACCCACCAGAAGTTACGACGATACGGCACTGTCTCGCGGCTCGCATACCGACACTCAATAACACATTGCTCCATGCAACGACCTGCATGTACACCACCACACCAGATCATTATTTTGTTATCACACCACATCCCATCCACGAACAAGTTATCATCGCCTCACCATGTTCAGGACATGGGTACAAATTTGCGAGCGTGATCGGAGAGATTTTAGCCGATCTTGCGGTGGATGGAGCCACAGCGCACCAGATTGATATGTTTGATCCGGCCCGCTTTGCAACATAAACGAAACCACAAAAGGGAGTACCCAGTGCGTATACTTACTGCAGATGATGTGCGACAGGCTGTGCCTATGATCGAAGCAATTGATGCTGTTTCGACGGCATTTGAAGCGTTATCAACTGGTCAGGCCGTGGTTCCCTTACGCACCCATATGGAATAACCAGATAAAAATGCACACACCCTGATCATGCCAGCCTATCTGACAACCAGTCAGGCAACGGGACTCAAAGTAGTATCTCTATTTCCCCAAAACGCCATAGAACACAATCTCTCCAACATTCATGCGCTGGTTGTGTTACTTGACACGGAAACGGGCCGTCCTGCAGCCCTCATTGACGGTACGTATCTGACTGCGTTACGGACAGGTGCAGCCTCGGGGGTTGCAACACGTGTGTTGGCACGTACAGATGCGCGGGTGCTTGCCATCTTCGGTGCGGGCGCTCAGGCGCCACTGCAAGTCGCAGCGGTCTGTGCAATCCGCCCTATCAAGCGTATCTGGGTCGCCAATCGCACCCAGGAGCATGCCAAAACATTTGCAATGGCGCTACGGAATCAACAACCGCAGGCAGAAATCCAAATAGCTTCAGCACCTGGTGAGGCACTGGCAGAGGCAGATGTCGTCTGTTGTGCTACATCCTCTACGACACCGCTCTTTGATGATAGTGCACTACATCCAGGGATGCACATCAATGGCGTTGGCTCGTTTACTCCACATATGAGCGAGGTGCCAACCGCAATGGTTGCCCGATCACGCATCTTGGTTGACCAACATAGTGCCGCATGGGCTGAAGCTGGGGATCTCATTCAGGCACGTGATGCAGGTGTACTTGACATGGATAATGTGACGGAACTTGGTGAGGTACTGGCAGGACAGGCAGTCGGACGGACTTCAGCAGAAGAGATCACCTTCTTCAAATCTGTTGGTGTGGCAGTACAAGATATGGCAGTTGCACAATTAGCGCGCTCTAAAGCAGTACAGCATAATTATGGAACGGTCATTCCTTTTAAATAGTTATGAATCAAGAATTTCTCGGACCTTATTTGCGAGCGTAGCTGGCGAAAACGGTTTTTGCAGCAAAGGAGCCTGTAATTCAAAACTGCCATTTTGAACAGTGGCACGCTCAGTGTACCCAGAAATAAAAAGCACCTTGAGGTTAGGATATAATGAACTTAGTTGTTCAACCAGAATACGTCCTCCCATTTTTGGCATAACAACATCAGTCAGCAACAGATCAATGACCTGTTCAGATTGCTCCCGAGCAATTTGTAACGCATTAAGACCATTGACAGCCTCAATGACAGTATATCCATGACCACGTAACACACGGCTGGCCAGAACTCGTACGGTTTCTTCGTCCTCCACTAAGAGAATAGTCTCAGATTCACCAGGCATAATTAGGTCCCCCTATGATCAGTGTATGACAGATTTTGTACGTCCACGTTCCCTTCAAAAACGCTTGCTGGTTTGTTCTTAATAGTATCTGTACGAGTGACTTTGCTGGATTGAGAATGTGAGTTTGTCTGAGTTGGAATGACTTATGACTTTGCAAGCAGTGTCGTTAATAAAAAACACTCCCAACGTGTATAGTATGCTTAAAATGGACCCGATAGCGAAAATATTTCCCCACTTGGTATAATCATGCTGCTACAACCGCATTTAGGAGAGATACTATAGGAAAAATACCTACTATTATCTACAAACAATGCAAGGAAAAACATGCATAGCTGACTTTGGGCTAAGATGCTGGGAAAATGAATGATAGGAAGTGTTTATTAATGATGCCCTAAATACAAAGGTATACTTTTTACACTGGTACATCTGACATTCCCCACATGCGAGAGGGTAATGAGATACAATCGAGTTACTAAGTATGTGATAACATCTCTTATATTAAATCGCGTAGTAGGTAAGAGATAAGTTTATAAAATTCACAAACTCTTAAAATATTATTAATTATTAATCGATATGTGATTTATTATAGCATAGATGTATTCGTACTGTCTATGTGTTTTTGATTTTTATACTTTATTTCTTAGAAAAGACACGCAAGAAAGACCAGCATTTGGGGAAATAAAACCACTGGGTCTTTGCGGTCTGTTGTATGCGTATGACTCAGATCCATCGACATACATGATAAGGAGCGCAACGACAGATTAGCGTTGCTCAATTGCCGGAGCATATTGGGAAGCATCTTCTGGTGTGGGTGTTCTGGCTTGCTCCCCGATCAGTGCCACTGCAATCCCTATGAGTAGCAGCAAAAAACCCACCAGTTGCAACGGGGCAAACCCTTCACCAAAGACGAATAATGCCAGGAGCGCAGCACCAATCGGTTCTCCCAGAATCGCTACTGCAACGAATGTCGCCGACAGGTAGCGTAGGGACCAATTAAATGATGTATGTCCCAATAATTGTGGACCCAACGCCAACCCCAGCAGAAGAATGTATGCCACGAATGGTAACCCAAAGAGCGTTGTGCCTGTTACGATTGTCTGGTTTGCGGTGCCATTCCAACCGACTGCCAATGCCACGGGCACCAGAACCAATGCTGCACTGGTATAGACGATCCAGATGTACGCGAGTGTTGAAAGGCGCCGCCGCATGTCACGCCCAATGAGAAAATAGATAGAAGCTGTTATGGCACCTACCAGCGCGAGTGCATTACCAAACAGGGCATTCTGCCCATCAATACTCTGGCTATCGCTAATACCGATCAAGGCACTCCCACCAATGGTGAGTAACACCCCCAAGGCAATGGCAAGGGTCAAACGTTCGCGGAAGATGGTTACGGAAGCCAGTGCAACCCACAACGGATTGGTTGCCACTAGCGCCACTGATGATGCGACTGAGGTATACTCAAGCGAGGAAATCCACGCAAGGAAATGCATAGCCAGCACAAAACCAGAGATAGCACCTAACATCCAGTCACGTCGCTGCACTTCTCTCAATTCATAGTACACATATATGAGTGCAAGTGGTAGTAAGATGATGGCTGCAATCCCCAACCTCCCTGCCGCAATAGTCGTTGAGGGAACCTGTAGATCTTGGGCCAGTCGTATCATAATGGCAGCAGAGGCAGCGGCCATCACACCGGTAAAAAGAACTATATATGGTAGTGCGCGCTTCATTCCATGGGTAGTAGATATTTGTGAAAACAAGCCATGCTCCTGCTCTGATGTTGCAATAGTGCTGTATCGATTCTACAATCAATGCATCTACACAACGAAAAAAGAGTTCTCTCGGATGCGTACACAAGCACAAAAAGAGCAATTTCTCCTATCGGTAAACAATCTTCGTCAAAACCCTTGACCTGGAGTGCACTCCAGCTTGTATCATAGTATTCGTTAAGGAGCAAAGCCCCATGAATATCAAACTGACAACCAAACATTTCTCTGAAGAAACAGGACTAAGTATCGATACACTACGCTACTACGAGCGCATTGGGCTGATCGATCCGGTGGAACGAGCAACAAATGGACATCGCCGCTACAACGAACGTGATCTGCGGCGCGTGGATTTTCTCAAACGCGTGCGTGCCACTGGTATGTCCATTAGCGAGATGCAGCGATATGTTGACCTTTTTCGCATAGGCGAAGCGACCATTGTAGAGCGGCGTGTGATGCTGGAACACCACCGACAGGTTGTACAGGAACAGATTCACGAACTGTGTGAGACCATGGCTTTGCTCGACACCAAAATTAATGGATATATTGAGCAGGAACAAGCGTTGCAATCCTGCAAGAAACTGGAGCAATCATGAATCAGCCAGACATCACTGTAGGATTTATTGGCCTTGGTATTATGGGTAGCAATATGGTCACTCATCTGCAGGCAAACGGCTATCGTATCGTTGTCTACAATCGGACACCGGAGAAAGCGCAAGGGTTAGTTGATAGAGGTGCTATTCAGGTCAGTACACCCGCTGAAGTTGCCAGTCAATCCACCTTTCTTTTCACCATGCTCGCCCATCCTAATGCAGTCACACAAACTGCATTAGGAGAGAACGGATTTCTTGATGCACTGCCTACCAATACCTTATGGGTTGATTGTAGCACGGTCAATCCCTCTTTTTCGCGACACATGGCGGCTGAATCTGAGTCGCGTCACCTTCGTTTCCTTGAAGCACCTGTTGCCGGTTCCAAACCGCAAGCAGAACGGGGAGAGCTTGTCTTTATCGTCGGTGGAAAGACCGAGGATGTCGAAAGCTGCCGTCCTCTTCTCGAACTCATGGGACAGCGTGTGGTTCATGTTGGCGATCATGGGATGGGGATCTCGCTCAAATTAGTGTTGAACCATTTGCTTGGTACCTCTATGGTGGCCTTTGCCGAAGGGGTTGCACTGGGGCGTGCGCTGGGCATTTCGCAAGAGGTACTCTTAAAAACGTTAATCGGTGGGCCGGTCACACCACCCTATCTGGTTGGGAAACAGACCAAGTTTGCGACGGCTGATTTTACAGCCGAGTTTCCACTGCAGTGGATGCACAAAGATCTCCAGATGGTCGCTGAGGCGGCACAGGAAATCGGTGCGATGATTCCGCTGAGTGAGCTTGCTCAAGAGCAATATCAAACCGCTGTACAACAAGGGCTGGGTCAGCTGGATTTTTCAGCGGTGTATCAACTATTAAACGAAGCCACATAGAGCACGTTACCCAGATATACTCCGGTACCTAAGTAACGTGTGGATAGAGCCACACGTTTACCACAAAAACTTTGGTGTGTGACTGCCGCGCGGATAGGTCGGCACCACATAACTATTACAGATGCGCTCATTTCTATGCCAGTGTTAGTGACAAGAAAACGAGTATCAGTCAGAATCAGAAGGGTGAAGATACCTGTAGGCAAAGAGCCGTAGCACGATCGAGATATGATGGCTTATGCCGTATCGGAAATAGGGTTTATCTCTCAGAGGGTTCAACCATGCGATAGCCCAGACCACGGATGGTTTCGATATAGCCTGCCTCCATCTCGTTACAGCCGAGCTTGTGGCGAAGTGAGCGTATCAGGGGGCGTATGAGTTCGCGTGCCTCGGTCGCATCAGCAGATTCGAAGCCGTGGGTTATCTGTAATAACTGACGACTCTCTACCACATGCCCTACATTACGCGCCAGATATTCAAGGAGGGCAAACTCACGCACAGACAGGGCAAGTGGCTGTGCGCTCAAACGGGCCTGATGGCGATCCGGATCAATCGATAATTGACCAACAACGAGTGGCAAATCGCCACTTGACGAGGCATATTCTACTTTAAGGCTTTGCTCAAGATGCTGACGGCGGCGGAGTTTTCCCTCAATCGTTGCCAGCAGATCTTCTGGCTGAATAGGCTTCGTCAGATAGTCATCAACCCCGAGCGATTTTCCGTAACGGATATCGCTATCGAGCGCCCGTGCAGTCAGAAACACAAATGCGATGGTGGACCACTTGGCATGTCGGCGTACTTCATCCAACAGCTGGTACCCATTCATATGGGGCATGGCAATATCGGCCAGAATGAGATCAACCTCACTGGTCTGCAACACGTTAAGTGCTTCAGCAGCACTTGTTTGCAGAATAACGTCGTACCCAACCCCTTCTAATATAAGTTGAACAGCTTGCAAATGATCTTGCTGATCATCAACAACCATAATACACGCGTGCGGTGTCATCAGCATTTATCCTTAAGTGGGAGGTACATCAGAAATCGACTACCTTGATCAGGTACAGAAGAGACTGCCAGATATCCCGCGTGACGTTTGATCAATTCCCAGGCAATAGAAAGCCCCAATCCAGTTCCGGGGATATCCCCCTGTGTTTCCGCTCGATAAAAGCGTTCAAAGATATGTGGCAGATCTCTTGAATGAATCCCGATTCCCGTATCTTCAATACAGACAAACACCCAGTTCCCCTCCGATGGTTGTACATTGCCCGCCCACACAATCGGTACTGACGGGCGAGGATGGAAGGATTGGTCTATGCAATCGCGCATAGCACATGTGCACATCACCATTCCACCATCAGGGGTATACTTGATGGCATTGTTCATCAGGTTACGGATCACCTGGCGCAACTGACCTGTGTGGCCATTTGTATGGATAGAATCATGGGCATTGATTTGTATGGTAATAGACTTTTTCTGCGCTATGGGACGGAAGCTTTCAATCTCCTCTTGCGCTAAACAGGTGATATCAATACCCTGGTGCCTTACGTCAAATCGTCCGCTATCGATACGCGAAATTTCCAACACATCACCAATAAGGTCGCTCAGAACACGCGCGTGTTTACGCACATCACGAATAATTTCGAGACGTTTGGTATCATCTAAACGTGGATACAGCATTTCCAGGCTACCGGTTAACATGGTAATCAGTGACATCGGAGTGCGGAGTTCATGCGATACGTTCGAGACAAACTGGTCTTTCATACGCTCTGCGTCTTTGAGCGTCGTAATGTCACTCTGTACACTCACAAAGCCGATTGGCTTATCTGACATATCAGGGTCAAACAGGGGTGCCACCGTCACCGCCGCATTATAATAACTGCCATCGGCACGTTTGAGCACCATCTCACCACGCCATGTTCGTCGATGTTGCATGGCAGCTTGCATTTGTGCTATTGGTTCATGCGGGTTCGTATGCTGCCAGAGCCACCAGCGTTGTTCAGATTGATTGCCACTCCCTATCTGGAAGCCGGTAAGCTTGATTGCCGCAGGATTCACGTACTGAATCATACCATCCATATCCACTACCATTACCGCATCTCCCAGTGACTCAAGAATGGCTCGGGTGCGATCCCGCTCGTAGCGGAGTTCACGCGTTCGTTCTACAACCATTGCTTCGATAGCGGCTCGTTCAGCTGCAAGTGTCTCTTCAGCCAACTTCCTGGTGGTGATATCACGTGCAATACCCTCAATTGCGACGAGTATTCCGTGTTCATCATAGACGGGTGTGTTGCGCTGTTCAATCCAGACAAATGACCCGTCCTTACGCACCCAGCGCAGCACCACCGGATTGTTAAAGGGGATAGTGCTACTGATAAGTGCAGTTTGTGTTTGACGATCATCAGGATGGATAAGCTTTACATGTAAATCCGGATCAGTATAGTATTCATCAGTTGTGTATCCTGTAACTACATAGGCTGAGGGGCTGACATATTCAAATTGTTGGGTGGGTCTGAAGTGCACACGATAGATAATATCCTGGGCATTTTCGGTAAGGCGGCGATAGCGGTCCTCACTCTCACGTAACGCTATTTCCGTTCGTTTGCGCTCCTCAATTTCCAATTGCAAGGCGCGGTTGGCCTGTGCCAATTCGTCCGTACGCTCAATAACGCGTTGTTCTAATTGGTCGCGTGCGTGATGGAGCGCTTCCTCGGCCTGTCGCAACTCAGTAATATCTCGTGCAATGCTGTTAATGACAATAAGGTGTCCGTCAGGTCCATAATGAGGATTGATCGTCCACAACATATGACGAACCTCACCCGAAGCACTGATCTGGCGATTCGTAAATGTGATGCCTGTTTTCCGCTGTTGTGTCCACTGTGTGAATGCTTTTTGTGTACGTTCACGATCTTCAGGATGCACAAAGTCAAATGCTGATCGACCAACACATTCTTCTATCAATAGGCCATAGACACGTGCAGCGGTATGGTTTAGATAGATAAAATGGCCATCCATGTTGACTTGTGTAATCAGATCATCGCTTTCTTCAACCATCATCCGATAGCGCTCTTGACTCTCTCGCAGGGCTTCCTCGGCCTGAATTTGCTTGGTAATATCGCGATTACTGGCGCGTTGACCCAACCAGCGCCGATCAGATGCGTACACTGGCTGGCATAGATGGCCAATCCACACCTCTCTCCCATCGCGTGCGATAATGCGGAACGTCATCTCGCATATTTTGTGTTGCTGGACTTCCCCATGCAGATGTTGTCGTATACGTGCCTGATCATCAGGATGCACAATCGACTCCATCAGTTGCGGATTGTGCTGAAATTCCTCAGACCTGTAGCCAGTAATGCATTCACATGAGGGAGAAATGTAGCGATAGTGTCCATCTGGATCAATCCAGTATTCCCAATCATAGGTCCAGTCGGCCACCGTTCGATAACGTTCCTCGCTTTCGCGCAGGGCCTCCTCTGCCTTTTTCCGCTCCGTAATATCGTAAATTATTGAGAAGAGCAGTTTGCGACCTTGCACTTCTATCGGTCCTGTGTACACTTCTACATCACGAATCTCACCCGAAGCTAATGTATGCTGAAAGAGAAAAGACAGGCGTTTTCCATTCTGAGCTTGCTGCATTTCTGCACGAATCTGATCTGGGGATAGGGTATTAAGATCAGCGATATTCTTCTTACACAGCATGTCTAACGAATAGCCATAGAATATACTCGCTGCCGGGTTCGCATCAACAATCGCACCAGTTTGCGGATCAAGTAATAATTTAACCGCTTGATTGGTTTCAAACATCGCCCGATAAATCGACTCCTGCTCACGCAATGCAATTTTTACATGGTCAGGCTTAGGAGAAAGCCCATCTGGTATCGACTGTTTGGGCTGCACACTGGCTGTCAATTGATGCTCAAGTTCAACGACACGCTCACGCAAAGCAGCAATTTCGGCCTGGGCAGCTTCAAGTGTCTGATGTTGAACAGTCTGGCTCATATGCTGACTTTCTTTGCTGTAGTTGGCAGCAGGTTATTATGTGCGTTGGCAGAGTATATACCAGAACAATTGATAGGTTGATCAGCATGATGGGATGTGATGGCGTTGATTAGTTTCCGGTTTATACATTATACACAACTACAACGAATGATGTCATATCAGGGTTACCTATTGTAGCGTGTTTTGCTCCCATCGCAGATGTTCCTAGAGAAAAGGGGCGTTTTGGCTGTGTTACGCATCCAACGGGTGGCTATGCCTGGTTTCCCATCGATACGACAAACGGAGCCTTGCATATCAACTCAACCAACGTCAAAATGGGTCTGGACTTAATTGCCCAATTGATTCCCCAGGCTATTGCGTGCTATCAGGCCGATCCACAACGGGTGTTTGTCATTGGTTACAGTCAGGGTGCGACCATGAGTATCGGGGTCATGCTTGCTCACTCTGACCAGATTGCAGGTGCCGCGGCAATAAACGGTCGCTTGATCGATGAGTTCAAGTTGTTCACTGATCCCCCAAACAGACAACGTAAACTGTTCTTCCTAGGGTATGGGACAAAAGACAGTTTCATTACACCCAAAGATATGGACGAAACGAGAACCTATATGGAATTACATGTCATCGATATAATTTACAGGGACCCCATGTAGTTTCACAGGAACAGTTACGGCATACAGAAACGTGGATAAGACCACTTCTGCGATAAGCCACCTTCTGGCTCGAGAAAGACCAACAGTTACCTATTGTCATCGATGGAAAAGTCGTGTAATAGCACAAGGTCTATCGAAAACTTTGACGTTTCCAGGGAAATAAGAATTTTCTAAGAAGGTTACTTATGCTAGCAAAATGTTGTATTATAAAAATAACCACCCAGACTTGAATATAGACACCACTTCTATGCTAAACCACCTTGAGATATGTTGGAGCAGGATAGTTACGATATTTCTGACTCAATACACATTACAGAAATACAAGAGGTACTATAATAGATGTTCAGAATCAACTATTTGATGTTGCCATTATCGGCTCCGGTATCGCCGGATCAACCCTGGACTCAATTCGCGCTCATCAGGAATTACGCGTCATCATCTTCGAGGCCCAAAGCCACCCGCGCTTTTCCATTGGCGAATCGATGATTTTAGAGACCTCTGAAACAATGCGTGGAATGGCTGAACTATACGATGTCCTCGAATTAGCCTACTTTAGTTCGGAAAATCACTTCCCCTATATCCGGCACCAGTCATGGTGTGAAGCGCCATTTTAGCTATTTCCATCACACACCTGGCGAGGCCCACCAAGCACATCATTCCTTGCAGGCAGTGATTCCCAAACATCCGCATGGTCACGAACTGCATCTCTATCGCCAGGATGTGGATTACTTTCTGACAAACTGTGCTATGCAGTACGGAGCCACAATATTGTAAAACACCCCTGGATATCGCATTTGATGCGGATGGTGTGACTATTACCACAGGACCTGAGCAACACTATCGCACTGCCTATAGCGTCGATGCGGGAGGTTTTCGCTCGCTCCTGGCGGATAAATTTGACCTGCGCGACTTTGGTTTACACACCCACTCACGTTCTAGCTTTACCCACATGATCAATGTACCAGACTTTCATGAGGTCAGTACCTCACAAAAGGCAGCCAATCTGCCATTTAGTGTTGCCGAAGGGACGCTCCATCATGTCTTTGAAGGTGGGTGGCTGTGGGTCATTCCTTTCAACAATCACGCAGCATTCACCAACCCACTTTGTAGTGTTGGTCTGATGCTTGATCCACGCATGCATCCACCACAGAATGACCTATCAGCGGAAGAGGAATTCTTTGCCTTTATTGAACGCTTCCCAAGTGTAGCAGCCCAGTTTCGCAATGCCAGATCTGTCCGTGAGTGGGTCCGTACAGGACGCATTCAATACTCGTCGAAACAGATCGTTGGTGATCGCTGGGCACTCCTTGGTCACGCCGCAGGATTCATCGATCCGCTCTACTCAAAAGGTCTGTACATTACGTTAACCAGCGTTTCAATTTTAGCACACCATCTGCTACAAGCAAATCACAACGGCGACTACTCCCGAGAGCGGTTTCTCCCTCTCGAAAAAACCACGCTCGCCTATATCCACAGTAACGACCGACTCGTGGCTAACTCGTACACATCCTGGGGCACCTATCAGCTATGGACAGCCTATAGCGTCCTCTGGTTGTTGGGTGCCTATACGGAACTGGTGAAACTCTTTAGTATTCGTATCCAAAGCATGGAACATGGCAAGATCAATCAACAACAACTCTTTGATCAATTACAGCAGATCAAACTTGCCGGTGGTTTCGCCGACTATGATCGGGTAGCACATACCATTGATACTATCATTGAAGCGGTAGATCTGACCAATGCTCATCAGGTTGCGACAGCAGTAGAGCAGATTCAAGTATTTTTTACTCAATTGACTGGATGCCACTACCTTTCCAGGCTGTGCTGAAAGGACGAACATAGCTACCGAAGAACAAACTCCGTCTCGATCTCCTCAATAAGGACCAGGGGCTCTTACGTAGTGGGGCATACCGTGATCATTTCTTTGGAGATTCCTCCATACTGAGGATCGGACGCTCCTTTTGGGAAGAACTGCGTCACTACTCAAACTGGCGCTCACGTATCGGCATCGACGACGAGGACGCCGTGAGCGCTGTGTTCAAGATAGATCTCGCATATGCCGATCGGTGTGTGTGAGAAAAGCAACCTAATAAAGGAAAGGCCGGTGATAAACGTCTGTCACCGGCCCCACATCATTATACTGGCTCTGGCACAAGACTACTGTGCAAGTGTACTTCAATTGTCTCTTTGGAGGGTGGCGTACGGGTAAACGTGTCGTGACCAACAACCGTCGACGACCAGTTGTGCTCGGGGATATGTTCGCGTGTCAGTAGCCACTGTGTGGTTAAAATCTCTTTGCCGTCAATAATCTGATATTGCCCCGACCAGGCGGTCACAGAGTGGAGATTGTCCTCTGGAGTACGATGCCACGCCACAACAAATCCAACAGCCTGGCTATCAGGGCTGGCATCGCTATCTGTTCGGCCTGTGAGCGGATACACGCCAACTGATCCATTCGTATTGGCAGTAAACGTACCTGTTATCGTATCATCAACGACTTCGAGTTCCATCATAGAACCAAGCTCGTTATACCATTTTCCGGAAAGATTTGCCATGGTCTTACTCCTTTATATGAATAGCGCATTATGGTATCTTGAGCCAATACCGCAGACTAGTACGCAAGACGCGGCAATCGCACTGCCAGACAGAACAAAAGCGTCATGAGCATAGCAGATGCAAGACACCACATACATGTTGCGCCGATAATAAACGGTTCGAGAAAAGAAAGATAGATCGAGAAGAGCATCCCAACACATGTCGTTACCAGCAGCGCATTCGCAGCAAAGCGTGCCAGTTGGCCCCGATTCCACCGCATCACAAACCACAGGAATATAATCGCTGTATATCCAACCAACCCCAATATACCGATAGGAATACGGCCAAAGAGCCATGCATATTCGCTCTGTTGAACGGTATTGCAATCGCCTACTGGCCCACACATTGCTGTCTGATGGGTCATTTCAATGTACGAAAGATATGCAGCTATGCCAATGCCAATAGTTGCTACTACAGGTATAGCCCACATCCAGCCTCTTGATAAAGATGTCCTCTGTTGAAATGTAGCGACGACATATCCTACAACAACTATCATGCATATCAATACCATAACCGCCAGCGCATTACCAAATGGATCGGTTGCAAATCGTTCACGCCAACTACTCGAACTGGTCGAAAGATCCTCAGCAGACGGTGCGGCATTTGCCTGTGTAACTGACATGTCTTCCACTATTTTGTCAAGTCCTGGTATAGCAGGCCAATCGACCCCGCCCTGAGCCAGGAATTGCTCAATAAGCCGGGGCAACTGCTCAGGGATTTCCTGTGAGCCGACTAATATATTGTCACCGATGATCATGGCCGGTACACCTTGTCGCGTATCAGCTATAGCGAAGGCAGCGATTGCCGATTGATACAGTGCTTGACCGTCTGGATGAGACACATCAACTTTCAATACCTGCAGTTGTTGACCATACTGTTCTGAAAGTGGCGGCAATACTTCATTCATCACCACATGGCAATGAGGGCAGGAAGGTGAATACAACAGAACAGTATGAACAACTGAATCGTTCGCCCATACAGATGATATCGACAGTGTGCTCAATACCATCAAACACAATCGAAGCATATACTTTGTGAATGTTGATCTGCAACACATGGAACTATCTACCTTTATACGTAATTCGTGTGTTCTGGATAATGGGCAGCAGATGCACTCCAGAACCGGCTTCCATCACGATTCACAACTTGAGCCTGTCCACTCTCAGCCAGTGCCTCTAAGGTTTGTTCGATCTGCTCAAGTGAGCATTGTCCTAACGAATAGATGAGTTCGTCTTCACACATGGGATGGCGTTTAATGACATCGATAATAGTTTTAACAACACTTGTTTTGTCAACAAGATGAAGACTCTCGGTAGTCGGAGGAATGACGTGTGCAACATCCCCTAAAATAGCTATAGCTTGCTGTAAGGCGTCTTTGTTCGGTGGCTGTACCCACGCTTCGGATGGTGGACGCAGTGGGAGATTGATATGAATCTGATCTGGCTTAATCTGTTGTAATACTGTGGCAAGAGATTGAAGTTCTTCAGTTGAGTCATTTAAGCCTTTGATCAATACTACTTCAACCCACAACAGACCATCGTATTTGCGGCGAAAGGCGATAAGCCCCTCTCGCAAACGATCAAACGTCAGAATAGCCCATGGTCGGCAGATCCTGCGATACATGGCCTCGTTGCCTGCATTCAGCGTCGGCATAACGGCATCTGCTGCAGCCAGGTCACGGCGCACCTCAGAGAGATGTAACAACGAACCATTGGTAATAACAGCCACCGGGCAATTGGTAAGCATTTTTACCTGACGAATGAGCCATCCAATATCGCTATGTAGTGTCGGCTCACCCGAACCTGCAAAAGTTATCCAGTCTATCTCACCAGATGCAGACGTATCTAAGACATGTTGTATCTCTGCAAGCACATCCTCACGGGGAACATAGGCTTGACGTTGGTTCGTCAGTGGAACAGACCGCCCTAACTGACAATAGACACAATTCCAGTTGCATGTCTTAAACGGAACAAGGTCGATTCCAAACGACTGGCCTAGTTGCCGCGATGGGATTGGGCCATAGACAAAGTTCATATGTAATCCTTAATAATAGGCAATAGAGCCATTAATGCGGTTCCTTCAAGTGAGCTACTATCAAACTGTATAAAGGATATTATTGTGTTCTCTTGATTTCATAATAACGCACTGCGTTATATTTATGCGATGTAGATCATCAACCTCGCGTGAGTAGTTGATAACGATTGAGGGAGATGATCGAAGAGGTGCTGCGGGTGCAAGCCGCCCCTACAGTGGTGGTAATTGAGGGGCGGTTTGTAACCGCACTCCGCCAAAAGAAGAGAGTTTTCTTAACCAAACGCGGTCATATACGAGGGTAGCGGCTATAAGCCGCTGCTACAGTGGTGGTAATTGAGGGGCGGTTTGTAACCGCACCCAAAGAACACTCAGCCTACTTCTCAAACAGATCCGGGTATAAAGAAGACATACACCCCGATTGCTGCAAGCACAAGCACCGATAAGACAATCAGTGACACAACTGGAGATTTCGTTCCAGCTTCATTCTTACGTGAATGTAAGACAAAGATGATCGACACCACCCCAAGCCCCATCGCGGTCAAAAGCAAGGTCAGAGCCTGAGCAGGAAAAACGGACATCAGGGTAATGGCTATAAGTTGTAGCCCACACAGTGAAACCAACAATCGTTTTGGAAACGTTTCTGACATCGATGTTACTCCTTTTATATTCAGTTAATGTAATATTTGATATTTACTTATAATAATTATAGTATACCTATATCACGCAAAACTTTGATATAGGTATACTATAGATTTAGGATATGTTACCCACCAGTACAACCACCAAAGACGTCACCACTACTACAACCATTTATACAAAGCAAAAGTAGCTCTAATGGAAGACCAATGCTAGCCGCAGCCAAACAAGCCGCACAGGTGGCTATATTAATGCCAGGAACCAAACATGCTATAGAACAAAAACCTATAGTTAATGCAATTATCAACTGGTTAATACCCTGTGCAGCAAGACAATTATTTACACAGCATCGAAAATCTACTACGACGTCAGGCAAGACTGAGGAATTCAACCAAGTATCATTTGTAAGATTAACTGATGTTCCATCAGGTTTGTAGCCAACACCACTAACGAAAGCACCTGTTGTTGCATTCATTGTAGCATCAACAACTAATCTATCATTACTACGCATCAAAACAGCTATATTAGCGTTTTGATCGTAAGATATTAATGCATCAGTAGTTGCTAATACACTACCATTCTCGATATCGAACAATATACTCCAAAAACTCAGTTCGGTTCCACCACTGATCGGAATACTTACATGCGCTAAAGACTGTCCTGATTTAATAAAACCAGTATGAACGAGCGCGCCCTCCTCTTGTGGTATATACCTACCTGCAAACTGCTTATCTAAATATTGCTGGAAATCACTAAATTGAGGCGTTGAAAATGCACGCTTAAGTAAGATTTGTGCCTCATCTCCGCTGATACGTTGAAACTTAGGAGACAAATTTACATTGGTAGAATTTATAGATTCTGCACTCGTTGTCGACAGAACACCTGCTCCAAATAAAGTGCCGGCCACTGCTGCCACACTTCTACGCAGAAAGTTGCGTCGATGAGACACATTCATTGACATAAAGGATTCTGCGACTATGTGTGCAATTCTCCAAGCCCGTTGGGGGCCGAGTCCCGTTGTCAGTTTGGCCCTTAGAGCAAGTCCTGTATAAACTCTAACGTTTTCATCATTAACTTCGAGTAAAATTGGTTCCCACTTCCAGTCTTTTTGTGAACGTGATAGTAGCTGTTGAATTTCTGGATCATGAAGGCTTCGAGGTGTCAACCATCCATCACTAATACGACTCACATCACGTGCTAAACTTGTACATAATGCACAACCAGAATCGAACAGCAAATAACGCCTCATGATGACTACTCCTTGCTTACATAAGGTATCAACAAACAGTTAGTGTTGATACAACATTAATACACAAGAGCTTTCTGTGAAATGGTGTGAAATGGTGTGAAATGGTGTGAAATGGTGTGAAATGGTGTGAAAGCTCTTCTCTTAACAAAGAATATATCATACTGTGGTTAGGATGTCAAGGTTGTAAATTCAGCAAGTAAAATTATTTTCAAGGAATACTGATTTTGTAGACTAACGCCGCTAACACATCGTCAAGTGAGGGCATTTCTGACGCACCTTTGAAATGCGCCATCCGCTGATAGATCGCTGCAGCTCCCTCGTGAAATTCGCCAGGAATACCAACCGCACGAAATGTTGCCGCAATTTCTTCCATCTCACCTGCAAAACGCCATGCCTTCGCGGTCACACGTTGTGTTCGTCGATTGGCTTGTTCTGGCAGATCGGCGAGATCACGCGACCATTGCTCATACAGGGCTTCGCGAACATCTAACTGTTCCGCAGCCGCCAAGATAGCACTCAGCAAGGCTGTAGTTCCCTTTGTGTATGCAGCATAACACATTTTGATGGCCGATGCCTTCCCGATCTCCTCACCGATCACCTGTGTCTCAAGTGGGCCTGCAGCAAAGCAAGTTGCAGCCATAGACGCCCGTTTTCCGGAGAGATACAACCAGGTTGTGTTGGGCTCCCACGCAGGGCCGCCAATGATACCGCCATCAACGAACGTTGCCCCCGCCCCATCAATCGCCTCACCGATACGTACCGTCCGCTGGGGCGAGATAGCATTTGCATCGATATACAGGCCCTTAAACGAGCAGTCAATTACCTCATGTGCAACTACCTCAGCAGCGTGCGGCGGACAGACACTCACAATGACATCGCATGTCGTACAGAGTTGCTCCAGCGTTTTAGCATCCTGAAGGGCAAACTGCTTAGCACGTTCACACGTCTCAGGGCTACGTCCTGCGGAAGACCAGTAGACGGCATATCCGCTTTTTTGTGCTGTTGCCGCGACTGAAATACCCATTGCACCAGGATGGAGCACACCAATAGTCGGTTTAGTCATAGCTGTATCTCACTTTCTGCATAATATCGTAGTGGCGGTTTGTAAACGCCATTTCGTGTTGAAAACAAACCGTAGTTTGGAACCGCCGTTTTAGATTTAACATAGAATAGCAGAGCCACAGAACAATTAGATAGTTGAATGTTAGGTCTCAACCACAATGGAGCGGCGGTTTGGAACCGCCGATCCATGTTGAAACCGTAACAGCAGCAGGTAATCGTTGCCCCATCCCGTAGCGGCGGCTTGGAGCCGCCGTCTTGCTCGCAACACACAACCCCTGGCCCAGGCGCTGCGCCCTGGGAACCCGCAAGAAAAGCCTGCCGCAGAAGAAATTACTGTGCCTCATGCCTCCAGGAAATGTCCCATTGTTGGTGTTTGCACGATCCTTTGCTTTATAACGTAACCTATGAATCTGCCACGATTTCCAACAACTAGTCTCTAGCCTCTGCTCCCTAGACCCTCTATCTCCTTTGCCTCTCTATCATCACTTATGCTATACTGGCGTAGTACCTTGGGAAGCCTTTACACACCTATACAAAGAATACCAGATATGTCAGAGCCTGATCACACAGACAGGGCCGAAGATGCCTCCGAACCTGTCGGAGAGCAGTTAGAGCTATCGATGGAAGTCGAAACTTCAGAAGACAAACCCAAGCGCAAACGTAAAGGATCGCGCAAAGCCAAAGAGCGCAACGGTGCAAAACTAGGCTTTGAAGCACAGCTATGGGCTGCGGCTGACAAGCTTCGTAGCAACATGGACGCCGCCGAATACAAGCATGTTGTGCTAGGCCTCATCTTTCTGAAGTATATCTCGGATGCCTTCGAAGAGAAACATACGGAACTGCTTGCAGAACAGCACCTTGGCGCAAGACCAGAAAGCCCTGATGAGTATCTGGCAGAGAATATCTTTTGGGTCCCCAAAGCAGCCCGCTGGAGTTATATCCGGGATAATGCCAAGAGTACTGGGATTGGCTCAAAAATCGATGAGGCCATGGATGCCATCGAACGGGACAATCCGAAGCTCAAGAATGCGCTCCCCCGTAACTTTGGCAACACCCCAGCGCGTCTTGGCGAATTGATCGATCTGGTTACTAACATTCAGCTGGGCGATAGCGAGAATCGTTCCCGAGACGTTCTGGGCCGAGTGTATGAATATTTTCTTTCGCAGTTTGCCAGCGCCGAAGGCAAAAAGGGTGGCCAGTTCTACACGCCCCAATGCATAGTACGATTGCTGGTGGAAATGCTGGCTCCCTATGAAGGTCGTATCTTTGATCCTTGTTGTGGCTCCGGCGGTATGTTTGTGCAGAGTGAGAAATTTATCGAGGCCCGTGGTGGGCGTATTGACGATATCTATGTCTATGGTCAGGAGTCAAATCGCACGACCCGCCGACTGGCGAAAATGAATCTGGCCATTCGCCGTATTGAGAATGACCTTGGTGCAGAAGAGGCCAGCAGTTTCGATAATGACCAGCACAAAGACCTCAAGGCCAATTATGTGATCGCCAATCCGCCGTTCAACGACAGTGACTGGGGCGGTGAGCGCCTCCGCAAAGACAAGCGCTGGGTCTATGGTGTGCCACCAACCGGCAACGCTAACTTTGCCTGGGTGCAGCACTTTATCCACCACCTCACGCCAAATGGTCTGGCCGGATTTGTCCTGGCAAACGGCAGCATGTCAAGTAATACCTCCAGCGAAGGAGCGATCCGTCAGAGCATTATCGAGCACGATCTGGTCGATTGTATGGTTGCGCTGCCGGGTCAACTCTTCTACTCGACTCAAATCCCGGTCTGTCTCTGGTTTCTCGCACGCAACAAGCACAATGGTCGTTTTCAGGATCGCCGGGGCCAGACACTGTTTATCGACGCCCGCAAGCTGGGCCGCATGACCGACCGGGTGCATCGTGAATTAACGGAAGAGGACATTCAACTCATTGCGAACACCTACCATGCCTGGCGCGGCGACCGCGATGCAGGCGAGTACACTGATGTGCCGGGCTTCTGCAAGGCCGCCAGTCTAGACGAAATCAAGAGCCATGGCTATGTTCTGACACCAGGGCGTTATGTTGGCGCTGCACCAACGGAGGAAGATACTGAGCCTTTTGACGAAAAGTTTCAACGGCTAAATAAAGAACTCGAATACCAGTTTGCCGAAAGCGACCGCCTCAAACATGTTATTCGTGAGAGTCTGGAGAAGGTGCGGTATGGTGAGTGATTGGAAATGCGTAACAATTGATGAAGTCTTAAGGTATTATGGCGGAGAAATCAAAACAGGACCCTTTGGAACAGTTCTCAAAGCTTCTGAATATAGTACAGATGGAGTCCCTCTGATATCTGTTGGTGAAATAGGCTTTGGTAGAATTGAGATTAGTTCGACAACTCCTAGGGTGTCGAAAGAAGTGACGAATCGTCTACCCGAATATATTCTAAAAGAAGGAGATATAGTTTTTGGACGTAAAGGAGCAGTAGAGAGATGTGCCAGAGTTACAATGGATCAAGAAGGATGGTTTTTAGGTTCTGACGGAATTCGTGTTAGATTACCAATTACCTGCAATTCTCAATTTGTTCTATATCAGCTCCTTACAAAAACTCACAGAGAATGGATGCATCAGCAAAGTAATGGGACGACGATGGCATCTCTCAACCAGTCAATAATTAAAAGAATACCTCTTACACTCCCACCCCTCCACGAACAGCGCGCCATCGCTCACGTCCTCGGTTCGCTTGACGACAAGATCGAGCTAAACCGCAGGATGAACGCCACACTCGAAGAGTTAGCGAGGGCAATCTTCAAAAGCTGGTTTGTGGACTTTGACCCGGTGCGTGCCAAAGCCGCAGGCCGCCAGCCCGTTGGCATGGACGACGCCACCGCCGCACTCTTCCCCGATAGCTTTGAGACCGTCGATGGCCGCGAAGTACCACGGGGGTGGGAAATAACACCTATTGAAAAACAGGTACACATTGTAGGTGGCGGTACACCCAGCACAAAAGAGTCAGCTTACTGGGATAAAGGGACCATATGCTGGGCAACCCCCAAAGACCTTGCCAAGATTTCGAGCCCATTTCTGTTAGATACAGATCGGCACATTACATCTTTGGGTTTATCTCAAATTAGCTCTGGTTTATTACCCGAGGGAACGGTTCTCCTGTCATCGCGTGCACCTATAGGCTATCTAGCTATTGCTCAAGTACCAACCGCTATCAATCAGGGTTTTATCGCCTTGGTTTGTGAAAATAAATTGCCAAATTCATATATTCTGCTCTGGTCACAAGAAAATATGGATACAATTAAGTCGGTTGCGAATGGTACAACATTTTTGGAAATCAGTAAGTCGAATTTTCGATCAATACCCATTATTGTGCCATCTGATGAAATAATCGGTCAATTTGTTCAGCAGATCAATCCTCTCTTGAATAACATTGTCAATAATCTTGAGCATTCTCTCACCCTTGCCACACTACGCGACTCACTGCTTCCAAAGTTGTTGTCCGGCGAGATACGTGTACGCGATGCAGAGCATTGGATTGAAACGGTCAGTTAACAGTATCATGTAGAAGAGATAATCGGCGAGTAACACTATGCCAGGAACACGTTTATCACAGTCAGAAAAAAACCTAATCAAAGACTGGAATAACCGAAAACATCGCTACGACATGCTCGGAAGCGTAACGATCAGCGGTGCCGGCGGTCTGCGGGGCATTCGGTCGCTGACCCTCAATTGTGACCGGCCTATCACGGCTATCTGCGGTGCCAGTGGCGTTGGCAAGAGTACCCTACTGGAGCTATGTGCACTAGCCTTTCGTGCCAAAGGTGCACCATCGCCCGACAATGTGGCCACCGCCTTTGATAAGCAGTTTGTGACGGTGGCAAACGAAGCACCTTTTAACAACTTTGCCGTGACCTGGCACTACGTTGGTGATCACCAGTCGGTGGTCTTTGATGGAGCCAACCGGACCACTTCTACCGACCGACCCGAACGCCCGGTCATCTTTATCAGTATGAGCCGTATGGCCCCCATCCGCCACCAACCCGCGCAGGTCGCCCAGATACGGAACCATCCTCCGGGCACCGAAACCCCGCTAGAGAAGGGCTTACTCAAACAACTGCAAGACATCCTGGGAAAGCCCTATCAATCGGCCCACTGGCAGGATCTAACCGATACCAGATTGACCATGTGTGAAACCACCGAGCGCTACAGTGGTTTCAACATGTCGTCGGCGGAAGAAAATCTGATCGAAGTGTTTCGTCAGATCCATCTGGCCCCGACAAGTGCCCTGTTTATTATCGAAGACATCGATGCGGGGCTGCACCCCACAACCTGTGATCGTCTGGCGCGGCATCTGGTCAATATATGTAACACGCGCAGTTTCCAGATAATTCTCTCCACCCGCTCGCCTGAATTTATCGATGCCCTTCCGCGCTCTTTTCGGACCTTGATCGAATTCGATGGCAGAGATCACTATGTCGACGACGCAGTGTCAATGCGCGAGATTCTCCCCAAAATCAGTGCGATGACCCCCACCGATCTGCTGGTCTTCTGTGAAGATGAAGTGGCCGAGGCCATTATCCAACAGACGGTCGATGGCGACACCCGCCGTCGTATGAAAATCGTCAAGGGCGGTGCACAATCCTCCCTGGCCCAGTTTGCCTACAGCAACTATCGCACCGACTGGGGTTACAAAATCCTGATTGTATGGGACGGCGATGTAAGAGATGCAGAAGTTACAAAATGGCTCCGTAGCCTCAACATGACCGAAGAGGAACAACTGGCGCTTTCCCGTGTCCAACTCCCTGGTCCAGAACCACCAGAGCGCTGGCTGATTGATCAACTCGTGGATCACGACGGTGCAGACCTGCTCGCAAGAGAGCTTGGCGAAGGGGTCCGCGAAGTCAAGATGATGCTCAACGCCTTGGCTGCTACTGCCGAACATCATAATATCTTCTATGAACTGGCCAACCGCGCTCGGCTTGATCAAACACGAGTTATGGATAGTGTGGTACGCGCAACCATGAACTTACCACACCGACCGCTTGATCAACTGACCGAACAAATCCAGCGTGTCGCCGCTGGAGAAAGCCAGATCGCTATCGGCCAGATCAGCAGGGATGCCTCATGATGAATGAAGCCCTACTCGAAGATTGGACGCTCACGCTCTTTCGTGAAGTCGGCTACACCCATATCACTGGGGCCGAACTCGGCGCCAATAGCGCATCGGCTGAGCGAGACAACTATAATGACGTAGTGCTAACCCAACGGCTACGTTCAGCCATCGAGCGGCTCAATCCAGACTTCCCGCAAGATGCACTCGATGATGCCTTGTATCAAGTCACGCATCCTGATTCAGCTTCACTGGTTACTAACAACCATAACTTCCATAGAATGTTGGTCGAGGGTGTGCCCGTCAGTTTCCGTCGCCCAGACGGTCATATCGATCATAAACAAGTACACCTGGTCAACTACCATAATCCGCTCGCAAATGACTGGCTCGTAGTTAACCAATTGACGATCCGAGCGACCGGCCAATTGCGTCGCCCAGATGTCATCATCTTCGTCAATGGATTGCCACTGGCGGTTGTGGAACTCAAAAACCCGACTGATGCTGATACGACGACCCGCGAGGCATACAATCAACTCCAGCGCTACAAAGAAACTATTCCAGATTTATTTGTCTACAACAGCGTGCTGGTCACTTCTGATGGGGTCGATGCCCGTATCGGCTCCTTGACAGCCAATTTTGAACGCTTTCTCCCCTGGCGTACTATCGAAGGCAAAGACCCGGCCCCTACCACTATGCCTGAATTACAGGTGCTTATCTTCGGAGCTTTTGAAAAACACCGCTTTCTGGATCTGATTCGCTATTTTACCGTCTTCGAGGATGATGGCGGTCAGTTGGCCAAAAAAATCGCAGGGTATCACCAGTTTCATGCGGTGAATGCCGCTATCGAGGCCACGATTGCAGCTACCAATGTCGATGGTGATGGCAAATGCGGCGTTGTTTGGCATACCCAGGGGTCAGGGAAAAGCCTGACTATGGTCTTCTATACCGGACGACTGGTCATTCACGAAGTCTTTAAAAACCCAACTATCGTGGTACTAACCGACCGTAATGATCTGGACAATCAGCTTTTTGGAGTCTTTGCACGCTGCTACGAGTTATTAAGACAAATACCACAACAGGCAGATAATCGCGATCACTTGCGCGAGTTATTAAGCGTAAAGGTTGGCGGGATTGTGTTTACCACCATCCAGAAGTTTTTACCACCAGAGAATGGCACCGCTGCTACGCTCTCAGAACGCCACAATATCATTGTCATTGCGGATGAAGCCCACCGTAGCCAGTATGGTCTCGAAACCAAATTCGATGCGAAAACAGGTGAGTTTACCCACGGCTTTGCTCGACGGGTTCGCGATGCGCTTCCCAACGCCTCCTTTCTGGGCTTCACCGGCACACCTATCGAAAAGACGGATCGCAATACACGACAGGTTTTTGGCGACTACATCAGCATCTACGACATCCAGCGCGCCGTCGACGATGGTGCAACTGTTCCTATTCACTACGAAAATCGTATTACTAACCTTGATATCGATGAAGAACAACGCCCTCATCTAGACCCTGACTTTGAAGAAGTCACCGAAGGCGAAGATATTGCACAGAAAGAATCGCTCAAAAGTAAATGGACGGCTCTGGAAGCCATTGTTGGAACTGAGAAACGGCTGGCACTCATCGCCCAAGACCTGATTACCCACTTTGAGCAACGTCAGGAAACACTTGATGGTAAAGCTATGATCGTCTGTATGAGTCGGCGCATCTGTGTCGATTTCTACCAACAACTGATCAAGCTACACCCAGATTGGCATGGTGACAATGATGATCAGGGAACCCTCAAGATCATAATGACGGGCTCATCGGCTGATCCAAACGACTGGCAACAACACATTCGCACCAAAGCACGCCGCGAAAAGCTCGCCTATCGCTTCCGTGATCCTGATACCACATTCAAACTCGTGATTGTTCGTGATATGTGGCTTACCGGATTCGATGCACCAAGTCTGCATACGATGTATATTGATAAACCCATGCGTGGACACGGCTTGATGCAGGCCATTGCGCGTGTTAATCGCGTGTTTCGTGATAAGCCAAGCGGTCTTATTGTCGATTATCTTGGTCTGACCAATCAACTCCAGCAAGCACTACGTGACTACACGGACAGTGGCGGTCAGGGCGAACCAACCACCAATCAGGACAAAGCCGTTGCCGACATGCAAAAATATTATGAGATTTGTTGCGATCTCTTCCATGGCTTCGACTGGTCTGTGTGGACTGACGGGCTGCCGGGCGAACGACTAAGCCTTTTACCTGCCGCTCAGGAACACATCTTCGATCAGGAAGACGGGATGGCGCGACTCAATCAAGTGGTCAAAGACCTGTCCGAGAAGCACGCAGCCGCAATGCCAGCCCCTGAAGCACTGGCTATTCGCGATGATGTGGCCTTTTTCCAGGCAGTGCACACCGCCATTGCCAAAACGACAGCCAGCGGGCGTGCCGTCTCGGATGAAGATCTTGACCATGCGGTGCGTCAGATTGTCTCACGCGCCATTGCCCCCGAGACCATCGCTGATATGTCTGCCATTGTAGGAATTTCCAAAGACATCTCGATCCTTTCAGATGAGTTCCTCGAAGATGTTCGTCAGATGCCCCACAAGCGGCTGGCCGTGGAGTTTATGAACCGCGTACTCAAAGATGAACTTAAAGAAAGCGCACGTACCAATGTGGTGCAATCACGGACCTTCTCAGCCATGCTTGAGCGTTCGCTGCGTTCGTATCGGAATCGTGCCATTGCAACGGCTCAGGTGGTCGAGGAATTGATTGAACTGGCGCAGGACATACGTGCCGCAAAACAGCGTGGCGAAGAACTGGGTCTTTCAGAGGAGGAGTTGGCTTTCTATGCAGCACTTGAAGTTAACGATAGCGCAGTGAAGGTTTTAGGTGATGAAGTGCTCAAGACCATTGCCCGTGAACTGACCAAAAGTGTACGGGGAAATGCCAGAGTCGATTGGCAATATCGTGACGCTGTACGTGCAAAGATGCGCCGCGACGTAAGACGCCTTCTTTTCAAACATGGGTATCCACCAGATAAACAGGACGCCGCAACCGAAACAGTTATTGAACAGGCAGAGTTACTCAGCGATAAATGGACCAGATAACCCTCGTAGGGGTGTGGATTGCCTGTTCACTGTCCCTTATGAATGAGCCTGAAGCCTCTAAAAACAACCAACGGGTCGTCGCCTCCTTCCTCATATTTTCTGCCTCGTTTCACTGAGGTCCCGTCTTAACAAGTGGACCATCAACGACATCAAAAGCACTCAACCTTTTTCGTTCTGCTAATCCATTTCAGATATATATATCGGTGGCTTGCAGTGATAAAACAGATACCACAGGCAACTATATGTTTTCTTCACAGGGAAGTGACAGAGAGTATAGTTAGCTTTGCCTGATACAGACGTAATATCAGAAGGTATCATACGACGCTTTGCCGTTTCCTTGTATGTAAGGGGACATTTCATGGAGCATCCGGAAATAATTTCTATGTCTTCGCAGGAACAGCAACCGACTATTGCCAGCTTACCTATTGATGAAGTGTATATTGTTCTCAAAAGCACCACACAGGGCATTACCACCGCTGAAGCCAATCAACGATTGGATCAGTATGGCCCGAATACCATCCAAGAAGCACCAGGCACACCATTTATCTGGCGTGTTCTCGCGAACTTTACCCATCTTATGGCGCTCCTGCTCTGGATTGGTGGATTGATTGCCTTACTGGCTCAGTTACCACAATTGGCATTTGCCATCTGGATGGTGAATCTCATCAATGGTGTATTTAGCATCTGGCAAGAATACAAAGCCGAGCGTGCTACTGCTGCCTTAAAACGCTTACTTTCACCTTCTGCCACGGTTCAGCGAAATGGACGGGAACAACGCATCCCGGCTGAGGAAATTGTGCCTGGCGACATGCTCATACTGGTAGAAGGAGACCGCATCGCTGCGGATGCTCGTCTGGTAGCAGAGGCCGCGCTACGCAGCGATCAGTCGATGCTGACTGGCGAATCGCATCCTGTTCGAAAGACTAGCGAAGCTGTAGTACGACACGATCTGGCCCATGTAGAAATGCCCAATCTGATTTTTGCGGGTACCACCATCGCAGCCGGAACAGGGAAGGCGGTCGTCTTTGCAACAGGAGCACATAGTGAGTTTGGGAAAATTGCACAGTTTACCCAACAAGTCGGGAATGAGCCAAGCCCCTTGCAGAAAGAACTGGCACGGGTTACCAAGACGATCACCATCATTGCCATCAGTGTCGGAGTAGTCTTTTTTCTCCTTGCTGTATTCTTTGCAAATATCACGCTGGCAGAGGGATTTATCTTTGGTTTAGGCATGATTGTGGCCTTTGTGCCAGAAGGACTCTTGCCAACCGTTACATTGGCCCTAGCGTTGGGTGTGCAACGTATGGCACGTCGACACGCGCTCATCAAGCGTTTATCAGCTGTCGAAACACTTGGATGTACCAGCGTCATCTGTACTGATAAGACCGGTACACTCACCCAAAATGAGATGACAGTCTGTGATATCTGGCTCCCCCAGAGGGCATTGACGGTAACCGGCATTGGCTACGCTCCAGAGGGTCAAATCATCGCCGCACAACAATCTGACATTGTGTATGAAGAAACTGACCTGCACCAGCTTTTGACAGCTGCTACTTTATGCAATAACGCACATCTGATCCCACCTCAACAGGATAGTTCACTGTGGTCAATTTTGGGCGATCCAACCGAAGCCGCTCTTTTGGTTGTGGCACAAAAAGCCGGTATTGATATGGAGAGCGCAATTCATGCCATGCCACGCCTTCTGGAGTTACCCTTTGAGTCACAGCGCAAACGTATGAGCACCATCCATCGGCAAAGTTCAATACCCACAACCTATGCTCATTTACCACATATAGCCTATGTGAAGGGAGCACCGAAAGAGGTGCTAGCATTATGCACACATCTGCAACACCAAGGACAAACACAGGTTTTAGATGAAGCACTACACACACAAATCTCGCTGGTGAACGACACCTATGCGCGTCGTGGCCTGCGTGTGCTCGCCGTGGCAATGCGTATGCTTCCAGAGGATCGTACAACATATACCCCTGAAAGTGTTGAGTCTCATCTTACCTTCCTGGGATTAATCGCTATGACAGATCCACCACGTGCAGCGGTGATGGATGCCGTTGCCACGTGCCACCGTGCTGGTATTCGCATTATCATGATGACAGGTGATTATGGTCTGACCGCTGAGAGTATTGCCAAGCGTATTGGTATTGTACAAAGTGAACATCCCCGTATTCTCACTGGTACAGAATTGGAAGCCATGGATAACCAGATTCTCCAGCAGGTATTACAGGAAGAGGTGCTGTTTGCACGAGTGACGCCCGAACATAAGTTGCGTGTGGTGCGTGCGCTCCAGGTGTTGGGGCATGTTGTAGCGGTCACTGGGGATGGAGTAAACGATGCACCAGCGTTAAAACAAGCAGATATCGGGGTAGCCATGGGCGTTGCTGGGACGGATGTGGCGAAAGAAGCAGCCGATATGATTTTGACGGATGATCATTTTGCCTCGATTGTGAATGCGATCGAAGAAGGGCGTGCGGTCTATGCTAATATCAAGAAGTTTACGGCCTACATTTTTACCAGTAATACGCCCGAGGCTGTTCCATTTATTCTCTTTGCGTTGAGTCAAGCACGTATTCCCCTGGCGTTGAACGTCATGCATATTCTGGCTATTGATCTGGGCACAGATATGGTACCCGCCCTTGCGTTAGGAGCAGAACCACCTGCGCCAGGAGTCATGGAACAACCGCCGCGTCGTCTTACTGAACATGTGATTACCCGTGCAATGCTTATACGTGCCTATCTATGGCTTGGACCAGTACAGAGTCTTGCAGCAATGGCGGCTTTTTATTATATGTATTGGACCAATGGTCACTGGGGTCAATGGCTGGACCTTCCAGCAAGCGGCACTTTGTATCAGGCTGCCACTGCCATGGCACTCGCTGCAGTGGTCATTACTCAGGTTGGCAACCTCTTTGCACAACGGACGGAACATAGCTCTATCTTATACATGCACTTCTTCAACAACTACCTAGTGTGGATCGGCATCGCAACAGAACTATTGCTTATTGTACTGATTGTGTATACTCCTTTCCTCCAGGGTATTATTGGCACTGCTGCATTCCCCTTGTGGAACTGGCTTTTCTTGTTCGCGTGGATGCCTGCATTGGTGATTATTGACGAAATACGAAAACGGTTGTCGGGAAGTAATACTAAGCTATTGAGCAAACTGAAAGCCCCTATGTTTCGTTAAGAACGTGCTTTTGGAGGTACGTCATCTGGAGGTGACATCATGCATATTATTCTGATTGGATGTGGTCGTGTTGGCGCGGGATTAGCCCATACACTCAATCTGCGTGGTCATACGCTTGTCATTATTGATAAAGATGCCTCGGCGTTTGCGCGACTGGGCGCATCCTTTCAAGGACACATGTTGTCTGGGATTGGGTTTGATCGCGATATATTGCTTCAGGCAGGCATTGAACATGCTGATGGTTTAGCGGCTATCACCAACAGTGATGAGGCAAATGTTGTAATTGCACGACTAGCCAGCCAGGTTTTTCATGTTCCTCGTGTAGTTGCGCGTCTCTATGATCCTGCAAAAGCCGAGATCTATCGGCGTCTGGGCGTACAAACTGTTTCCACCACCGTATGGGGCATCAACCGTATCACTGAACTGCTTTGTTATGCACAATTTGCTCCAGTGGCCAGTCTGGGTGATGGCACCGTCGATCTGGTCGATGTCGAGGTACCACATCTCTTGATTGGCCGTATGGTGCATGACGTTACGCTTCCCGGCGAAATTCATATTGTGGCGATCAGTCGTAGAGGGCACACCTTTTTATCTTCCTTTGGTACCGAGTTTCACGCAGGGGATTTGCTCCATGTAGCCGTGCTAGACTCATCAGCCGCACGTTTTGAGACATTATTTACAGCAACATAAGGAAATCAGTCATGAAACCATCCAAACAAGTTCTGATAGTGGGTGGCGGGAAAGTTGGTACGGATCTGGCGACCCTTTTACTAAATGGTCATCATCACGTGTCTGTCATCGAAATGCAGCACGACCAAATGACACGACTACAACGAATTATACCCAGCAAACACACCATCATGGGTAGTGGGACGGATCCATCAGTACTGGAACAAGCCTATATTCGACAGATGGATGTTGTTGCAGCAGTCACCGGTGTAGATGAAGTCAACCTGGTCGTGACAAACCTGGCTCATTTTGAATTTGGAGTACCACGTACGATTGCACGAGTGAATCATCCCCAGAACACATGGATGTTTACACCAGACATGGGTGTGGATGTTGCACTCAATCAGTCGGCACTGATGTCCCATTTGATTGCCGAGGAGATGTCGCTGGGCGATATGCTGATCCTGACCAAACTGCGCCGTGGCGAGTATACCCTTATCGAGGAACAGGTGCATTCGCAGGCGTTTGTCGCTGGCAAAGCGATACGTGATGCTGAATTACCTTCACAATGTGTTTTGGTTGCTATCATACGACAAGGACAACTGCTCATTCCCAAAGGCATGATCGTTTTACAGCCATCTGACCACGTTTTTGTTCTGGTCCACACTACCCAAATGGAGGCTCTGGCTGCATTGCTGGGTCCAATGGGATAATTACCCAATAGATAGGAGAAATGGAAGCTTCGTAGCATTGTTCTGATACACAAGGTCTCTATGACATGCTTGCTCTTTTGTTAGCGGCCTGAGTATACAGATGTGAACAAATCTTCTTCGTGACCCCCATGTCTTTTCTCCCGTGCGCCACAGCGGACTCCTGATAGTGATTTGGTGGTTGTCAACACATTCCCAATTGGTGGGCGGCGGATTGTTGTTGTGGATCGTAGAGAAGAGCGCGTGTGGGATCTGAGTCAGCCACGCTGGGATACGTTTGCTACTCTTGCCCATGACGGAACCGATATCTTGCTCTGGTATGGGCATGGCCGCTTCTGGACGGTACCGTTGATCATCGAAACAAATAGTACGTGCGACACAGGGCCGCAAACATCTGATTGCACAGCCGTGGTGAGTTCACAACCTCAACCTTGCACACTCCCCTATGTACGCTGACTCTTGACTATATACGCACGTATAAGGTCAATCTGATACGATAGAGGATAGTAGGGATAGTATTGGCCTACTTCATGTTGGGCCGCAAGTTCACCTCTCTTCTCTATTGACTGGACTGTTTATGGATTAGCGCGGTTCGTTTGCGTCCATAAAAGTAATTATTTCTTTATTGAGTTCTGGTGCAACCTCCATTGGCAGTGAATGGGTCGCATCCAACCAAAGTTTTGTTTGCACATGCTTGACATTTTCGTTAGCAGTGACGACAGCTTTTGCACTATCGTGAAACACACTTTTGCCCGCCATCGCTACGAATACCGGCATATTCCAACTTTGCAACTGCTGGTTTGATATTTGTTCTGGTGCTGGTAGTTTCGCCGCATAATATTCGAAGCCATAGGCAATCATATACCCCATAGGATCGTCGAGATTAGTTTCAGTTCCACCACCAACATCTTGTAAAAAGCCTTCGCGCCACGCACGTGGCAAAAACCGAAGCGACATAGGGATGCTCTTGATAATCACGTCCCCGTTAAGTGGAGCAAACGTAAGCACTGGTTCAATGAGCGTAAGTGTGGCGACTCGGTCTTCATAGCGTGAAGCGTAATTTGCCGCCGCCCAACCACCAAATGAATGACCAATTAGGTGGACAGATTTCAAGCTGAGTGCGGTAAGTACTTGGTTAACCCAAGCTGCCTGATCGGCGCCGTCCTTAAGAACAGCGGTTTGTTGGCTCATGCCCGCATCGCCGAGAGCATCCATTGCATATACAGGACGCGTTGCAGCGATAGCGCCAAGATTCGCTTCCCACATTGGCACGCCTGATGAGCGACCCGGCAAGAATACCACAGGTGTTTTTGAACGGTTTTGCTGATTTGACCACTCATACACACGAACCGTTCCATAGGTGGTTGGAATATTGTAGGTTTGGGATGGCGGTGGCAAGGCTGCCATCGCTTCGGTATACGCTTCTTCGTACGCTTTCTGTCCCTCAGCGCTGCGCCAGTAGCCGATTGTGTTCGGATCGTATGTAGCGATGTACAACAGGACAAAAACAACGAGAGTCATTACAATAATTCTCCAAGTCGCACGGCTTCGAGTATTTGCAGTTTCTGGTTTCCTGCGTTGTATCATTTTGGCGCAGCCTCTCTTGACTTAATCCGTTGACCCAACCTCGTTGTTTTCAGGAAGATTGTCTAGTTGCATGAGCGATGAGAACAATGATTTCTTGAACATAATGATCGATGTCGAGATCAATGTGCTTAGCGGATTGAGTGATTAGGCTATCGCGTAGGGCGAGAATAGATGTTGCCATAATCACTACATCAAAATCACGAAATGTGCCTTGTTGCTGGCCTTCAGCAAGCATCTTTGCAATGCGATCAACGTCTAGCTGAGGGGTGTAGCCGTGTAGCGGGAGACCATGGGCATTGCGTGCAATCTCAAAAAGTGTGAGTAGTTGTTTGCGGTGGGCTTTTAGAAAATCGGCATTTGCCTGAATAAACGTTTGTAGCGCCTTCCAAGGGTCGTCATCCATCATCCGCTGCATAACAAAACTGACAAACTGACTGTACACGTGATCAATAACCGCCTGTATCAGCTCTGCCTTGCTTGTAAAATAATAAGTTATTACACCCTTGCTGACCTTGGCGCGCTGACCGATCTGAGCAAGTGACGCCTCAGTGTAGCCAAGGTCAGCAATTGTTTCAATGGCACAGGCAACAATTTGTGTTCGACGAGCCTGCTCAATAAAAGAGGCCGATCTTTGTCTGGTAGTTTTTTTAGTACGCATAGAATAATTCTAGTACAGTCGTACTAAAATGTCAAGCGATTTGAAACAACAGGTGCTTTGGAGGCAAGCAAGCACCAGGCTGAGTACAAAAAGCGGCCCAACACTGCCATGCAACTGACCGCCCTGTCCAGGCGATTTTACGGTCCGGAAGCGGTTACACGTCTTCCCGGCCTAGCTAGTCCGTCCCCGGCGGACGGCGGATTATTGCCGTAGATCGGGAGGCAGCAGGTATATGGGATTTGAGTCAACCACGCTGGGATGCATTCGCCACCCTTGCCCACGATGGGACCGAGGTGTTGTTGTGGAATGGGCATGGTCGCTTCTGGACGGTACCGTTAATCATCGAAACAAATAGTACGTGCGACACAGGGCCGCAAACATCTGATTGCACAACCGCGGTGAGTCCACAACCTTAACCTTGCAAATTCCCCTATGTACGCTGACTCTTGACTATATATCCGTGGGTGTAGTAGTCTATTAGACGAAAAAAGGTTACTTATTTCTATCGGTTGGGACGATAGGTAAATCCAAGGTCAATCTGATGCGATAGTGGATAGTAGGGATAGTATTGGCCTACTTCATGTTGTGCGCGTAAGTCATTATCAGTAAGTGTAAATAGGAGTACTCATGGAAGCGAAAGCAACAGCGGACCGCGTTTTGCTGAAGAATTCACTACAGAGTTTTACACAAAGTTTCCCGTACTGTACAGTGGCGCACCATATTCACAAAATCTGTTTGTTGTCTTCAATATGGTCGCCTATTTTATCTTTACCTTGTCATGCATACTGGTGTTTACAAAAAATCTCTGCTTCCTGATGATCCCTATGCTTTTCTATATCATCTATGGCACAATCGGAAATGCTATTTCTCATACATAGTGGAGTTTGTATTTGCAATCGTATTTCCCTGGTCTTGTCACCGCTCAAATATACTGGGTGGTGGGACCCATGGTTCTTCATAAACTTCTTGGAAATCGCAGGGAATTATTTACATTTATTGCTTTATTTGCGATTGTGCTGATCATTTTATTGACGGTATTTGCCACACCTGCCAGGCCAGGTCCAAATTAATAAACTCCAACAAAACGGTGCTACTTTGCAAAAAATCACCTAACACAGTGTGCAGCCGACAAGTGAGATTCTGCGCGTTTTTTGACAGTTTTCAACCACTCACAGCAGGATGCCATTTTCGAGCCTTGCCTGCGTCCACCCACTTGCGGCTAACGCAATACCGTTGGAGCCGCTTATGTAACCTGTGAGTGTTGAAACAAGAGCAGGTGTCAGGTATCCAATTTGTGAAGACAAGTGGCTGAAAAGGACTGAGCAGCATAAACGACGGGCAGCATGTCGTACGGTCGATAAAATTGGCAATTGAACAGTGATCATCCCGAAGCAGCGCGAAAGTGAGTTTTGTATGCAGAACAAATCATTACATGACATTGCACTCCGCTACTGTGTTGATGACTTGCCGGGTGCAAGCATTCCTCATGCTCGCCTGCAAAAGATCCTGAACGCTCTTCAAAGTGGTAAACGGCTTACGCAAACCTCACTTGTTTTTCTACGGCAGCGAAGTCTGCATGCGTTGCATCGTTTTGCCATTGGTGAGTTGCCTTATGATAGCTTCTATGAATTGACGCTTGCTGAACAAGCCATGCGTATTCAAGCTGAAACATCTGCGAGACAAACGCATGCAACCGAAAAACAGATTCGTGAAGCCGCCAGAGAGGAAAAGAGGCAGTTGGCGTATGTGCATGCTACGGCGGCCCGCCTCGCACGAGAGAGCGATCCAGCCTACCAAGCCAAGATCAAGAAACAAGAACTGCGTGCCAAATATGGTATCAGAACGTTTGTTAAGCGACAATACCTTACTCGGTTGATGAACATCTTGAAAAGAGTGGACGCTGACCAACGGTTAGACGAAGGGGACTTTGTATGGTTATCAACAGTTGGTAAAGACTACTTCACAAATGAGCTGCGAATTGCGTACCATCGACTGGAGGCAGATTTTCTGACCAGTGAATTTCACAAGACACGCGATCCATGGAATGCGATCAATGCGAGCAGCCATTATCGCAAGTGCAATCGTGCTCATGATGCTGATGACCTCCTCAGCCAGATCAATCTCGAGCGGCAATTGCCCAAGCTCCAAGCAGCGCTCTGTACCACACAACGAGGCACTGCGCCTTGGGGAGCGAGCCCATGCGCTCCAACCCAAGGATTATCGCCCTTGCACGCTGCTCGGGGCAATTTACATGGAAACCGGACAGTACGACCTCGGCAAAGCGTGGTACGACAAAGCTATCGAACGTGGTGCAACGGCGGATGATATTGATCGAGATATCCGCACTATCCTCTCCCGACTTCCCCAATCTCGACAGAGAAAATTGGAACGTTTCTTGTTACGGGCAGATCCGACTCGATGGGCAAGGATACAAAAGAGGCGAGGTTCACAACACCACCGCAGGTAACACAAACTATCAGCAAAAATGCTGGAGGTTCGTATGCGTAATATGTTTGCAAAGTTTACGCATACGAAACCAAGGTGTCTTCAGTCATTTCAACTTGAAGATACGATAGATATCAATGGTAATTGGGTAACAGGTCCTGAGTTTTTAAGCAAAAGGTTGCGATATGCTTGGGGTAATTCAAAATTGAACGTACTTCTTCATATAGGCAAAATATGAATTTGGCACCAATTCTTGTAGAGTGTACGGAATGTAAATATAAAGCTGAGGTATTTGATCCCAGAAAACATGGATGAGATGGTGAAAACAGTACTACGCAACGCGGCTTAACTCCAGTATTAGTCCAACTCTTCATACCTCAGAGGTCTAGGTTATGAAGGAAATCGAATGCCTAAACGTAAAACCTAGATTGTGGGGCTCGGTACGGAGTATGGTCCAGGGATGTCAGTGTAACACGGCATTTTTGCTATTTACAAAACACAATCATTCTTGTACGTCCTTACGATCAAACACAGCCATCAGTGTTGCTGTCATCGTTGCAATGAGCTTCGATTGTGTATCAACATAGGCGAATGCCTCGCCCTGACACACCGTAATGGTTCTGCCTGGTTTTACCACCCGGCCAATCACCTGGAAGCGATCACCTCGGGCTGGCGCAAGCAAATTGACTTTGAACTCGACCGTCAAAACCGATGCGTCGACCGACATCAGCGAGAATGCAGCATAGCCACAGGCGCTATCAAGGGCCGTTGACAGGATTCCTCCATGAATAAAACCATGCTGTTGTGTGAGTAAAGGATCGTAAGGGAATGCTAACTCAACCTCGCCTGGCTCAACCCGTACCAATTCAATATGCAATGTCTGCATTGCTTGCTGGCGTGCAAAACCGGCTGTTACGCGATCACGATAGTTGGGATCTGCGGGGACCATAGCTTTCGTCATCTGCACCTCACTCCTGAGCTACACACCGGATAGACCCAACTGCTGCTTGAGAAAGGCTTTTACTCCCGAACGCCCTGTGATATGTAACTGTATTGGCTGCCCTTCCTCCGCTGAGTACAACGCAAAGGACAGGAAGGGACAACAGCGTCGTTCCAGAGTCACAAACTCGGCCATCTGCATCCAAATCTCATCATCATCAGGTAACTCCAACGCAAAACCATCACCTAGTTCGTGAGTCTGTTGCACTGTGCCAAATAGTCGTTCAGCCAACCACTGCCGCCGTTTCTGTTCAGCATCGGTAAGTGCTGTCAGAACGCAGGCAATTGGCACTCCGTCTGAGTCTCTCGCCATGACGTTTTCCTTATAATGCTTGTCACACTCTTATTATACCTAATGTGCTGGTGATGGTTGTTCCAACGAGCCGCGTCCTTGCCATCCCAATGGCCATCCCGGCATAAAGAAAGCAATAACCAGTGCAGCAATAGCAAAGTAAAATGTGAGCAGATAAGTACGCTCAAAGCCAATCACATTCTCGTTACACGCCTGTTGCATACCTGCACGCAGTTCCGGTGTCAGATCATCAGGTGTCTCACACAAGCCAAAGGGTTGGGCAGGACTTTCCGATGCTGGCGTTGCCTGGAGCTGCTGCTGTTGCGCCCGTACTTCTGGCGAAATGGCACTGGCCAGCACTGTCGCTAAAATCGCTACCCCAATCGATTGGACGACAAACCGAGTGCTGTTGATCAGTGATGAGCCACGTGGTAACAAGGGACGAGGAACACTGGCCAGCGCTGTTGCAAAGGTGGTCTGTACGGTCATACCCAGGGCCACCCCGCGCAGTGCCAGCAGCACCGCAATCCACCAGATCGGCGTGTCCGCTTGGAGCTGGGCCAGTTGCCATGTATTGATGATAAGCAAACCAAAGCCTGTCACCACAAGAGGGCGCGGACCAATCTTGTCGTACAGTCGACCAGCAATCGGAGTCGTAATACCCGCAGCTACCGCTAATGGCAGCAGCACAATCCCCGTATCCAATGCACTGAGACCACGCAACGACTGCAAATAGAGTGGCATCAGGAACTCCGCCCCAAAAAGTGCTAACACGGTCACATACCCGATGAGACCCGCCGTTAGAAAGTTGCGATTAGCAAACAGCCGCAGATCGAGCAGTGGTTCTTTGGCGACAAACAGCTCGATAATGGCAAAAGTGATCAGCGCAACTGTCCCGACGACAAACCATACGATGACACTGGAAGAGGTCCAGCCAGACTCAGCCACATGGGTGGCCGCATAAAGCAATGAGCCAAAGCCAATCACAGACGTGATGAGCCCCAACGGATCGAGGCGCGGTTTACATTCGATAGGCTCGGTCCGTAAAAACCGGGAGGCAAGCACAATACCCACAATGCCAATCGGCACATTGATAAAGAAAATCCACCGCCACAAATCTATATCCACCAGAAAACCACCCAGAATGGGACCCATGGCTGGTGCAACGACCAGCGCAATACCAAAATAACCCAGGGCCACCCCCTGCTCTTTGGGCGGAAATGTACGATACAGGAGCGCCGGACCAAGCGGCTGGGCCATTCCACCACCAATGCCCTGGAGTGCCCGTGCTGCCACAAGTGCCCAGAGCGAGGGCGCTAATCCACACAGGAAAGAGCCAATAGTGAAGATCCCCAGCCCCCAGATGTAAATGCGCTTCAGACCGAAACGATCAGCGAGAAAGCCAGAAACAGGCGTAGTGATGCCTAACGCTAATACATAGATGCTGATGATCCACTGCGCCTCATTCAGGCTTGCACCGTATTCACGTCGTAACGTTTGGAAAGCCACATTCACGACGGTTGTATCGAGAATGATCATAAAAATGCCAAAAATGACAGAGATAAGCACTTTCCATTTATACGCCAGCCGACCTTCGGATGCAGGTTGATTGCTCATATACCTCTACTTTACTCCCTGTGTTTTCGATGACGACACAGTCGATTCATTGGGTAAATGGATGTGGGTGGCAACATGCTCAATGATACGCTCACCATCAGGAAAGTGTCGAACAATGGCACGCAGTAACGTCAGTAGTTGTTGGCGTTGCTCTTCGTCCAGTGAAACCAAGGCCTGCGTCAGTGCATCCTGAGTAGTTACTGGTGGTACCTGGGCCAACAGCGCTGCACCCGATGTCGTGAGCATCAGCGGGGTACGCCGACGGTCGCGTGGGTCTTTGGTGCGCTCTACCAAACCGGCTTGCTCCAGCGCATCGACGGCAGGGACCAGCGTTGCAGGCGACAGCAGCATAATCTGACTGAGCTCAGAGATCGTCTGTGGGCCGTGGCGTAGCAAGCGCAACATGCCAAACTGCATGGGTCCAATACCAGTCTCCTGGTCCGCCAACCGTTGTTCCACATCCTGACGGGCATGTTTAGTGATAATCGCTGCAAGAATATAGGTTTCTTGTGTTATGTCTAATAAATTGTGATACATTTTTTACTCGTACCCAAATCATTCGTAACCAATCTATTCGTATACGAACTATATATAAGATTGGATGGACGCGGAAACCATAGATACTATAGTGATTTTATTAGAACATACTCTTCTTAACTTACTATTTGGTACAAGCCATTATTGACAAAAAAACTAATTATGTATAATTTGGGTTATCCAGCAATACATCCAAGTTGAATATCACTTTATTCTAGAAGGAGTTTTTATGAAGGGTCGTAAGTTTCGTATGTCCGCAATTCTTTTGGGAATCTTCGTTAGTTTGGTGCTCGGTACTTCCTTAAGTCAGGCCGCTACAACAACTGCCAACCTGGATTTTCACAGGTTTTACGATTGCGTGGACTCACCGCCTAATAAAGCTGTACTCTTTCCTGGCTCAGGAATACCATCTTTTGGATCATTCAATAATTTAACAAGCTCCTTTTGGCAACCAGCAGGCACGTATGACTCTACACTCTATGCAAGTATCAATTATCAGAATTCCTTCTGGGTCATAGGTAGTTCATTTTCTGATGACTACTTCTTTAAATTCAATGGTAACCTTTCAGCATTCGATGATACTTTAGAGTCAGCAAGAAGTAGATAGATGTAGGCTATAATACTACTCCATTGAATGCGGATTAGAAACAGGATATGTAAGTTACAAAGTTGTAACGTATCCTGTTTCTAAATATACTGTCATAGATAAGAACGTCAATAAGGGCATATTAAATATGTAAGGAGATCGCTGAATGAAGAGAAGGGTGTCTGCCTTTTTACTGGCATTAATTTTATTAAATAGTTGTATATCAGACTTTTATCAGGCTGAATCTAAAGAAATCGTATCCCCAAATTCAAATGCCGATTCATCACACGTCACCATCACCTTTGGGGCATCAGCAGTTGACAGAGCATATTTTGAGCCACTTATCGAGCAATTTCATGCTAAAAACCTCGATGTTCGAGTGATTTTCATTGACCTTGACCAAGCTATTTCAGATCCCTCAAATCAAGTAAAAAGCACAGTAGAAGCCGCAGATACTGCGTTTACCTATCTCACGCCAAAAGATATATCTCGTAATTATGTTTTTAATCTCAAGCCATTCATTGATAGCGATCAATCGTTTGATATTTCTGATTACTACCCACGTGCTTTTGAGTCCATAAGTGATGATAATCAAATTTATAGCGTACCAGTGATTGCATCAGCTCCCATTCTAGCGTTCAATCGTTCTTATGTTCTTGAAATGGGGGAACAAGATCTTTCAGAGTCAACTACTTGGACAGACTTGCTCAATCTATCAGGTGAGCTTTCGCAAAAGCAGGGTTCGCAAACTACCATGTATGGCTTAATGACAGGTGATCTAGGATTTTCAGCGTTAATGGCTACATTTGAACAAACTGATATTGATCCTTTTACTACATTTACAGAAGAAGGAATTATAAACACTCCAGGCATAGTCGTTGCTCTTGAGAATACTCATGAAATGGTAGAGGCAGGTGCTCTCTGGTACCCTGAGACAGGTGATAATTCATCACCTGAGCCAGTCTTTATACCAAATGTAGTTACTGATTTAGTACAGAAGCAACAACTAGCCATGTGGGATGCAAATTATGCTATATCAACAATAGACGAAACAGATGATTTTGAAGTTGGTTATATACCAATGCCCCTACTATCATTACCTTATTATCTCCCAGGACAGCTTGGTTATGTCATCAGTCAAGGGACACTTCATCCAGAAGCAGCCTGGCTTTGGCTCTCGTTTTTGAGCAAACAACCACCTCCTAATATAGACAATCTCCTCATGAGTGAGGTACCAGCTCGTCGTTCACTTGCAGAACAAAGTAATGTGTTTGAAAACAAAGATAGCGCCTTTGTAACTGCACTAAAAACAGGCCTAGAACAATCTCCAATCAATAAGCCAATCATGAACGATCAGTTGTGGTTTTCAGTACATGATGCATGGAATCAAACTATAAGTAACATATTGTCAGCAGAAGAGGCTTTAAACAACGCACAAGAACAGATGACTCAAAGTATTGCTGAGTCACAAAATGACTCAACTCAAGATATCGAAACAATTGTAGTTGCAACACCTGCTATTCCTCCCGAGGATGTTCGTGTTATTCGTTTTGGCACATCAATGGATCAACAGATAGCACCAGTTCTAACACGTTTTACGCGTAACCATCCAGATATACAAGTTGAACTCATCCCTGCGGACATGTCAATTGGAGCAGATGTGGTACCTGACTTTTTACAAATGGCAAATCAAACAGACTGCTTTACTTGGCCAACATCTCTACCTGGTAATGTGCTTACTGCAACTCTCAATTTAGATCCATTCATGGACGCTGATAGCACTTTTAATACACAGGATTACCCTCAGGCCTTATTTACTCCTTTTGAAAGAGAAAACAGCATGCATGGCTTCCATGGTATATTCAGCTACAGGCATTAGCGTACAATGAAGCATTATTCCAAACAACAGGAGTAACTCCACCTGCATCAGACCTATCACTTGGCGACTTCCGTGATCTGGCATTCCAAATGACTGGCACTACAGAGGCATAACAACACTATGGTTACGGTCTGACTTTTGCAGGGCCACAAGATATCCGTTTTTTTCTTAATCAATTTGGAGCATCAATTAGCCGTAACGGTTCCCAAGGTCCAGAACCAGATTTCACCAACACAAATGTTATACACGCTCTGACATACTACGTAACACTACTACAGCAGGCTTCTGCCTACCAAGAATTACCAGGGTATAAAGGAGGAGCAATGATTGATGTTATCAGTAATGGTAAAACGGCTATGTGGTTAACCTACACAGCCAATGGTGATAATGTACGCTCTGCTGAATGAGGAGGATTCACATCAAGATTTGTGGTTCCTCCCTTAGCAGATCATGGCACTCAGGCTCGGAATGTTCGTGTAGCTGGCATGTATATTTCGGCACAAAGCCAAAATTCGCAGGCATGTTGGACTTGGCTTACATATCTCAGTAATGAGGCAACTGCGGTTGCAATGGACTCATTTCCAGCTAGACGATCTGTTGCACAATCGCAGACATTTACCGCCCGAACATCACCGGAAACAATTGAGTTGTATGAAGCATATTTACCAGTCCTAGACAATCCTATGACATTCCAAAGTCAAGATCTTTTTTCAGACCATCATTTTGATCCATACTGGCTTTATCAGGCTATTGATAACGCTATTCAAGGTCGAGATTTAGAGGCAGAGTTACAGACCGCTCAAGATCTTACTCATCTGTACCTTCAATGCGTACGAAACAATGGTGAATATGATGTCTGTGCAAAAACAGTAGATCCATCATATCAGGGCATTGGTCCTTTAGCTGGTTGGTAGATTATTCATTCACTGAAAAAAACATCACAGGCTCAGAATTCATTATACAAAAGTAGTTTCTCCCTCCTCTCAAACCACACACAAACGAGGCAGCTGGCTGGCTGCCTCGTAGCTCTGTCTGTAGCAACACTAGCGCTGGATCATCGGCAAAAAGATCCGTTCCGGTGTAGGTTCAGGCTGCGTTGGCTCTTCCGGTTGCAATGGTTCTAGCGGATCCGGAAACGGCTCGAGTATTCCTCCTGGTGGCAATACACCCAGACCCACTTCGAGGAAACTGGTCCAACTGGTCACTGCTGTAAAGCCAAAGAGTTCGTTCTTTTTGTAGAGATCATAAGCAAATGTTCCGCGTTGAGACTTCCCTGGGAAGAAGATTGATACACCATGGGAATGGCTTAAATCAATATAGGTTCCATCCTTATCGATATGTAATGGAAAACGACCACTGGATACCTCATTGGCAACCACAAATGGTTGTTTGCTGGTCGTCAACTCAGCTCGTAAGTTGTTGGCGACTTGTGTCACATCAGCATGGAAATCAGCATCAGCGATCTGCTCGGTCCAGTGAACCAGATCGATATACCAATCATCCTCATTGTTAATCCAGTTGCCATCACTCTCGAACTTGCGCGTTTCCTGCCAGATCACTGACATCTGTTCGGAATCAATTTGCCCATTGTTGACACGTGTGCGTAGTTCAGTAGCTAATGCATCAATAGCCTGAGCAGCCGGTTCAACGCGTTCCACATCCATCGCCGAAATGGTAAAAGGTACTTCATGTTCACGGGCCAACTCTGCATAGGTCTCCACAATTGTTTGGGAGGCAGCTTGAGCAGTTGTCTGAGGCGTAAAAGTGTCCACATACTGATCGTAGGCAAAGAAATCCCACGCCAGATATTGTGAAGCTATCACAACTTCCGATCTCTCACGTAGTTCATAGGCGACCTCGAAAAGGTTGAGGGAGCAAGCATCGAGATGGATGATATCGACAGGGACAACACCATCTGCCCCAAGTGCCTCACGCAATTCCTGCGGTGTAAGATAGGCACTTCCATCCGAGGCAGATGTGGTATCCCAGGCAATACCCTGTACCGCCTGCCCGTGATTTGCAACCGAGAGATAGTAATGATCGGCGGGAAATGTCCGCTGCCCCCATTGGATAAACTGCGCCAGAGTTGCTGATTTATCCATCGCTTGTTCCTGTTCAGGATGTCTTTGTCTATCAACAGTAGCAGGTGTCGATACGGTGCCTGGTGTCACTGTAACACGAAAGGTATCATTATCACGTGGTCCATCGATCATGGCTGCAATGCGTACATTGGTATTACGGAAGCTCTTGCCCAGCCGGTCGATCAGTTCATCAAACGTATTGTAGAGGCTTCCACCATCACTGTAGTCTCCAGCGAGATACAGCAACATCGTCCACTCGGTCTGGCTGACAGCAGTGTTGGTAATACGGATGCTTGTTGGTTTGGACCACTCACCTTCGCCATCACGCACCCAAAACGACAATTGATGTGTCCCAGGCTGTAGTTTGTCGATGGGATAAACCAGTGCAGCCGCAGATCCTAATTTGCCATCTTTATCCGAATACCACTCATATTTTGTAATATCGTCCGGTGTGGCATCGCTGTCCTGGCCCATACCATAGGCTTGAAGCTGGTCGCCAGGGGCAAAGGTGCGCTTATTGATATGGTTGATGGTCGCAATGGGCTGGTTTGCAGTGGTAGGACGGAAGATAGCAACACTATGCGTTTGCATATCCGTCACATAGACATTACCACTCCGGTCGAGCGTTATCCCATGAGGCAATCCAAGGTCTGCCTGACCCAGATTGGTGAGCAAAGCACCGTTTTTGTCGAATTTGTAGACAGCGTGGAGCCCATCATTGCTTTGCACAGTCACATACACATTGTCGTCAGTATCAATATCGATACCATATGTCGTATAACCAGGAAGTTCATGCGACAATTTGCTTGCGATGTCCCACACATCAACAGGGTTGCCATTGGCAGAGAAGCGCTTGATCTGATTCGATGCAGCATCCAGCGTATACACCGTACCTGCCGAGTCGAGTGCCACATCACTAAGCCCATCAAAGACGCCTTCACCCCATATCGAAAAGTTTCCACTATTCGCTTTACGTGTTTGCATATAATTATTGCCGGCATCAGCAATATACACGTCTCCATTTGGGGCAATAGCAAGCTCAGTTGGATTGTAAAACGCTTGCTCATTCCATTGTTCAACAAAGTTACCATCTTTGGTAAACTTTTGAATACGATGGTTGCCTGTGTTAGCAATGTAGACATTGTCAGACGCGTCGATAGCAATACCGTGAGGTTCTTTGAATTCCCCATCTTTACTACCGTATCTACCCCAGCTGGTATCAAATGCACCAGTGCTCTTGAATTTCTGAACCCGCGCATGTTCTTTCTCTATGACATAGATGTTGTTCTCACTATCAACAGCAACATCGGATGGTCCATTGAAGCGTCTGCCTGGTAAAGCACTTTTGCCCCAACTCTGACTGTAGACACCCTGGGTATTGAAGCTACTGATCGGGCCAAGCTGCCAATCAGCGATATAGACATTGTTGGCATCAGCAGCAATCCCTTGCACCTGCCATAACCGATCGACCTGATCACCCTGCCATGTTCCTAACAATGTGCCATAACTCCTGTATTTGCGAATGTCATCATTATTGGTGACCACATAAATATCCCCGCGTGGATCGATAGACAGACGACGTATCTTATAGCCAATAGATATGGTGGTTGGTGAACGGTCGTTATTTTTGAAGGTTACAATGCGATCATCGTCCGCCACCACAACATGCCCTTCATCATTGATAGCAATATCGCGGGGATCACGCAAATCACCTTCACCCCAAACATCAACCTGCTGGCCCTCACTATCGTATTGGAGAATGACGTTCTGCGTTGCCGGTTTGCCCTCGACCATGGCAACGTACATAAAACCATCGGCATCAACTGCCAAACCGCGATAATTACGGTATGGAGCACCTGCAAATCCATCTGAAGCACGAAAACCATCCCAGCTTGTCACGGGCGTAAGGGTGCTATCAAATTTGTGGATTTGACCATTCCCTGTATCCAACACGTAAATGTTGCCATCAGGATCAACTGCAATAGCGCGAGGGTCGAGGAACTCACCTTTTCCAGAGCCGCGGGTACCCTGCACAACCACATTCTGCCCGTTGGAGGTAAAGCTCTGTACCCGTAGATTGACACCATCGATAACGTAGAGCTGACCATTGATACCCAGCGCGATATCACGAGGTGCAGCGACATCTTTGGCATCATCCTGAAACCATAACCGTGGACCAACATTATAGTCATTGCCTTGTTCGCTTGGAATGACTATATCGACCTGTTGGCTACCGGGACGTACGGTGTATTCAAGCGTTCGGGTATGCTCTTTATGCCGCACAGTGATCTCAATAGTATCACCACTTTGCACATTGAGCGGTGGCGCACTCAGACTCAAGCGATACCCAGGAGTCTCGCTGTCCAGGTACATTTTGGTCGTCTCTATCTTCTGATCACCGCGTTTATTGCGGATAATGACCTCGGCATCCTCAACCACCCCACCATCGAAATAGACAGTGCCATTGAGACAGCATGCGACCTCTTCTTCGGTGGGGGGCGTGACACGCCCACAGCCACTGGGTAAGGGATTAGATGCTCTAGTCTGTGTTGAAGCAAAAACAGTATTGGTTGTAGGAGTTTGCTGATGAGAGACCTGTGGAAAAGTCATGTTTGCCATTAATAAGCTAAACATTGAGACAAAAAGAATAACTCGATAACCCATAGATAATCCTCCCCAGTTGATATCGTTATCCTTTTGATAGTAAAAATCCTATCCTACCAAGAAAGAGGAGCATCAGGGACTGTTTTTGGCGTGTAATTGTCTGCTTTGGAAAAAAATGACAGATTATTTATATTTACCACTACAAAATGCCGTTATTACTGAGCAAATATAGATATACAAGTAACTTTATTTCTTTAATGTCTCTTTTTAACAGATTTACTACCAGGACCACCACAGGCAAAAGCCGACCAGATGGCTGGGTGATTGGTAGGAGGATTTTGGAGTAAGGTGAGTTGAGTCTGACGTAACGCAGCCGTCGATGACATACCCATAGCATAGCTCTGATAAAACTGCGACATAAAGGCGGCGGCTGTCTGATCATCAACAGCCCATAGGCTACTGATCACATTACTGGCCCCAGCGACAAAAAAGGCCGATTGAAAGGCGAGCAATGCGCCCCCTGTTTCAAAACCTGTGGCTGTGGTACAACCATTTAACGTCACCAGTTCCGTGTTCTGCAATGGGAGATCATAACATTGTTCTACCGAGAGCATACCACCCTCTAATTGGAGGGCCGACAGCAGAGGAAGATCTGAGCGTAAAAAGCTGTGGGCAGCAATATGTAGTATACGAGGTGACTCAGAAAGATTAGTAAGTGTGTCCAGAGCCAAAGGATCATCAACCAGACACACACTTTCCGGCAAAGCTTTTTGAATGGCATCTACCTCATCCTGAACTGCAGCAAGATACTCACCAGCCGATGAGGCAATCACAAGTGGGGGAGCACTACCAATGTTTGGAGATGCCGACACTGCCAGCAATGCACCACTCGGTGTTATCTGTATTTCGTGCTGCTCGATCAAATAGGTTGCACCATTCCACAAAGCAGCAAAAGGAAACAAATAGAGTGGATCACATGGAGCAATCAGTAACCGAGCATCCTTTGGTAATGGCTTAAGAGGGGTAATCAACAGATCGTATGCCTGTTCGAGCCATGGCAGGCATTCATCTAACCATGCTTGCATATACTGAGCACGATGGTCAACAGACTGGGTAATCACATTCGTGATATTTAACTGTAATTCATCAAGTAGATCCAACAGAGCAGTAGTATCAGCTATGCGTGTGGTAGAGCAATGCCCTTCTCGGGTGGCATAAATAGCAAGGATATCATCATCACACAGTACATATTCAATCAACACATCCGCATCTATCTGTTGTAGTAAAGCTTGAGGATCAGCAAGATGTATATGGGGATTATCGATGGTATAGTTATACTTACGGCGTGCCTGGGCTAACTGCGTCTCTAGTGCCCTGATGATCGTGTCTTGCTGCTCACGCTGATGTTCTGGATCTTCACGGATCTGTCGGGCCAGATGCCAGCGTTCACTGGCCAATTGTTGGCGTATCTGTTCAATCTCCGACTGACCCTCTGGTACCCTTTGACGCGTCTCTGTTGTTGCAGTAAGCAGATCAAGTAAAGCACTGCCCTTCATCCGCCAGGTATAGGTTAAAGCAGACCATGGTCGTTGCTGTTCCATAGCCTGACGCACCAGCAATTGTAATACATCACTCGACTGAGACTGAAAGCCCGCCTTGAGTTCCTCGACGCTTAACGCCTGACGTGTCAGATCATCGAGTATAGCAGCATCTTCGAGATATTGCTGTGCTAATGATGCCTCACTGTAAAGGAGTAATTTCCCCAACTCAGCCAATGCCTGTCGCTCCATCCAACGATCGCCGTGGGTCTGGGCAAATTGAAGTGCCTGATTGTAGAACTGTTGTGATTGATTCTGAGATGTTACACTACCGTCGGTGTGCCACTGCACTGCAAAAGCTTTCCCCAATAACAGATGACGTTGAGCATTAAGTGCCAAATTATCAACCGTAGCCAAAGGTGATTTTATTAAGGACAATGCCTTTGTATCGTCCTGTTGATCAAGCGCTAACGCTGCCTGCTCCAGTGCAATGAGAGACAACCAGTATGTTTGATTGCAGGACTGCCATAATGTTTTTGCTTGCTCAAGCAGTTGTTTGGCCTGTTGATACTCACCGTCTAAACGACAGGTAACAGCCCAACGTACCAGTGTTTGCCCGACAAAAGCGTATACTTCATGGGACATGAAGCTATTGTACGCTTGTAGATAGGTTTGTCGCGCTTCAGAAAATACACCCAAACGTTCAAATAGAGATGCTTGATCGAATTTAACCTTTCCTATCTCCATCATATTTTGTAATGTAGTAAAACGTTGCTCTGCGAGTTGTAGCCAGCATAACGCGTGGGCTGGATGGCCCTGAGCAATTGCCAAATAACCTAGATCCATATCTATCTTGGCAATATTAAGATTTTGCTCATGTTGTACAGCAGTCTGACGTGCAGCAAGAAGTAATTCTTCACAGTCATTTAGCCGCCCTAGCATCCCAAATACAAGTGCTTGATTAACTTGCACCTCGGCGACATACCCAGGGTTGTATTGTTCAGCCAATGTGAGGGCTCGCTTGTGGACAATTAAAGCCTCTTCATAATGGCCCTGGTTCTGGAGCAGCCAGCCATAGTTCTGTTCCAGCGCCTGCCAGTACTCTTCTGCTCCCGAACCATCTGCCAGGTAGATCGTACGGGCCTGTTCATAGGCTTGCTGGGCCTCTTCGAAACGTCCGCAATCGGTGTAGACAAACACCAGGTTGCCACACAATCGTGCAACACTGAGCATTTCGCCCACGTTCTGGTAATGGAAATTCGCTTGTTCGTAGTAGGTAATGGCTTCTTTGGGGTTATGGTACGCTTCCCAGTTGCCACGGGTCCAGCAGGCCAGGGGGTAGGCCAGCGGATCGGCAGGAAGTAAATCGGCCACAAGGATCGCGCAACGAGATACCGCATCAGCGACTTGTGGCTCGGAAAGTAATCGCTCATCACTATAGATTTTCATTGCTGCAACAACCTGATAATCTAACAGATCTTGATGCATCTCTAACCAGTGTTTCCGTTGCTCAGATGGCAACGAAAGCAAAGTATCTACAATCGACATAGGGGAAGGGATTGTCTGCTTTTCCATCAAGATCTCATTACATAGGTATTTACATTACAGCACCATGCCTTTCCATATAGTAATATACGTACGGACATTTTGGCTAACTGTTGCCATTACCAACCACCAGCCGTCGGATAACAATTTCTTCATCGTGCGTTAGCAAGCTTAGTTGATAGGCACCTGCTATGACGCCCTGAAACGTAAAGCGTCCGTTTTCCTCAACCATGCCCTGTGAGGTAGTGGATGTTGCAGGTTGTTCCACATCCGCTTGTTGGAGGGAAGCCTCTTCCAGTGCGTCGCTCACCCGTTGCCCGTCGTGGGTACGTAATTCGCCACGCACAGACCAGGTGCGGAGTTTCCCGGTCGCTTTGCGTGTGCTGAGGTTGATGACAACTTCCGGGGTCTGGTAGCGCAGAATCGTTCCTCGTATCGCCATAGCAAGTGCCGGTTGAAAGACGGCTTCCACGATTCTTCGAAACACACCTGTTGCAGAAGGCGCAGAGATAGCGTCTACTTCATTGAGCAGGTCAAGTTCCTCCTGACACATTGGACATCTTAGCACATGAGCACGCATAACCAACTGCTCAGTGCTGGCAAGTTGGCCTTCCTGATACGCAACCAGTTGGGGGGAGTCAGGACATTGGCTGCGATAGAGAATTGGCAGCAAATGGCCAATCTGTGCAGCAAGCTGTTGGGCTGCTTCGACACACGCGGATGACTGCTCCACACTGTGGCGAACCTCGTCTGATGCATCACCAATTAAATAATCAAGCAAGACGGCTTCATCAAACATATAAGAATGAGTCATGAGATCAGTACTCCAAAAAACCATATAACAATTGCGTTCTATAGTTAAAGAGTATCTAACAATTGCGTTTTTGGCAAAAAGTTTATCTCACATTTGTAATTTTTGTAATGCTGGGTCATCGCGGAGGCGTCGAACAACACGCTGTATGAGGGTATACACATATTTAATATCGCTAAATCGATTTGGATAGTGGGTGAGGATATTTTGAGGTTTGATACCATATATAAAGCGAAGATAGAAAATAAGCTTTTCTTCTTCATCGGTCAATAACTCTTCTATACGCTCATTAAGAACTATACTTAGTTGCACAGTATCACTCAAGTTGTAGGATATAGCAGGTTCGTTGATCTCATCAAGATACCCTGCAATAGTTTGCCGTTGCTCCCGCCGACTAAGGGAGATAATCGCTGTTTTGACGCATGTCCGCAGATACGCCAGCACCCGCCCAGGGTTGTTGTCAGCAAGCAACGATGGTTGCTGGGGAGCAAAGCGAGAAAACGACAGTAAGGCTTCCTGTAGAACTTCCTCGGCATCAACCACACTTTGGACGCCAGTCCAACTACGCATCAGTGGTTCGTATAACATCCGTATGCCAGACCATGCTTCTTCATCACCCGCAAAAGCACGTCGGAAAAGCTCCACACACCACGGAGATTCACTATTGGTGGGGCGCCTCCGCTGTTCGTGTTGACAGTTGCGAACGACTTCTTCTACAGAAACTTGCTGCTCCGTCAACTTACCCTCACAAGCTATACAGTTTCAGAAATCCCTCAATAACTCATGAACAAGCCATACATGGCTCAAGTTATGTATCGAACAAACAACTTTAAGATCGACGACTACCTTTAAGAACATGCAGTATACCATGTCTTCGTACCATTATCGTATTCTTCCATGAAACATGTACGGATTTGCGAGACATATTTTTTGGCCCTTTCGATTGATTTGTCAGCGTGTCAATGGTATCAGTAATTTCAGGCAGAATGTCCCACAAAGTATCAAATGACTCAGCTTGATCATATATCTGAGATGTATGTGTATGCTGATACATTATCCGGCTCCTTCCTCTACAACTATTTAGCTAGCCTATACCAGCGATTGTTTTATCAAGCGGCATACCTTAGAAAATATCAGAGCATTACTTTTATAAATGCAAATAAAATCATTTTTACTCTACGAATCATGATACGAGTGAGGGACAGCTAAAGTTACAGTTGCTCGTACAACACTGTATAGTAGAAAATACTCGTCCGTTTACGAAACGCTGTAAAGTACGCTAAGCTGTGTAATCCGTTCCTTGACTTTGTCATACAACTCAGTGGGCTCAAGCACCTCAATCGAAGCACTGCAACTCAGCACAAATACAATCGCTTCCTCTTCAATTTCAAAACACAGCGTGGCACGCACCCATCCTGCGCTATCAGGTGCCGCTGTATGCTCAACAAAGGCATAGCGCCACCAACGAATACGCAGCAATATCGTTTGCTCGATACGAGCGATTACGCGGTACTGTGGGAGACTCGCACGAAAATCTGATGATGCTTGTAACCAGTAATGTGTCAGATCGAACTGAGCAGGCCGCACACAGGGCACATCCAGTATCGTCGCATAGTGCACACGTGAGACTCGATAGCTCCGTACATCGCCATCGACAGCCGCGACGAGATACCACACCTGCCCCTTCGCCACCAGACCCAGCGGATCAATGACGCGCTCAACAACGGTCATATCACCTCGTTGATAGACCAGCTGTACCTTACGTTCTTGCCAGATTGCATCCTGAACGATGCTTAATGATGCAAGCTGCTCGGGAGATGATTGCCATCCTGTCGAGTCGATGTAGATGCGTTGACGGGCATATTCCGCATCGCGTTGCGAGAAGGATGGAAGAGTTGCCAGTAGCTTAATAAAACCCGCCTCAGATGCCTGCTGTAAGCCTAAATCATTCAACAACTGGGAGGGGCGAGGAAAAAAAAGTGCCTGAATTTCTGAGCGGTTCAGCCCGGTCAGACTCGTCTCAAAGGTTTCGGTAAGAAACCACCCTCCCTTAGCTCCACGGTCCGCGACAATGGGAATACCTGCCGCACAGAGCGACTCCATATCCCGATGAATCGTGCGTGGCGACACTTCCAGCCGTTTTGCCAACTCACGGGTGGTCATTCGTTGCTGCATTTGCAAAAGCAGGAGAATGGAAAGTAGCCGATCAGCTCGCATAGTTATCAGATTCCTTTATATCCAACACCCGAATATCTTTGTATTGTACTGGAAAATATATGACAGCAGATGTCATATTGCATTGTGTATACTGGATGAGTGTACGAAGCAATGATCAAGAAACGAGGTGTTCGATGCAGTATGGTTTCGTATTGCCATCGGGTGATGCTACCACAGCCGTGGCGCTGGCACAGGAGGCTGAGGCTGCCGGATGGGATGGCTTCTTTATGTGGGACCCGGTGTGGGGGATTGATCCATGGGTTGCGCTGGCAGCCGTCGCGGTCAAAACCGAACATATCCGCCTCGGCACACTCATTACTCCGCTCTCACGCTGTCGTCCGTGGAAACTGGCGAGTGAAACCGTCACCCTTGATCATCTCTCGCAGGGGCGCGTGATCCTCTCAGTTGGCCTGGGGGCCATTGATAGTGGGTTTGAGGTATTTGGCGAGGTAACAGACCGCCGAACACGGGCAGAATTGCTTGATGAAGGTCTCGATATTCTGACCGGATTGTGGCGTGGTCAGCTATTCGACTATCAGGGAAAACACTATCAGGTGCAGGAAATTGAGTTTTTAACGTCTGCGCCACCACCAACACTCCAATCACCACGCATCCCGATCTGGGTTGTGGGGGCCTGGCCACGCCCCAAATCGATGCAGCGAGTTGTGCGCTACGATGGGCTGCTGCCTACGATGATCGATGCAACTGGGACGCATATCACACCTACACCAGACGATATTCGTGCGATGAAAGCCTATGTAGAGGAGCACCGTTCCCTGACAACACCTTTCGATATTATCATTGAAGGCGAGACACCAGCGGATGCACCCCAACAAGCAATGGATCAGGTGTATCCATACGCAGAAGCTGGGGCAACCTGGTGGATGGAAGGACAGTGGAGTGCGCCAAACATCGATAGTGTACGCGCACGAATCACACAGGGGCCACCCCGTGTTGAGTAGGTGTATTGATGTCGTGCTCATGGGCTGCTCTAACATATAGGGAGCCCATGAGCACATTTGCTATCGTGTAATACCTAAAACCTCACGAATCTTCCACAACATGTCGATATGATCCTGTGGCGAAACAAAATTCATCCCCATGGTGTTAATGGTTAAGTGTGTTGCCCCAAGCTGACGCCAGTCACGCGTATAGTTCTCCCAGCCTGCCGGTGCGACACTTTTCACATTGAGGCGGGCCTCGATACCCACTGAGCCCGTTGCACGACCAGCCGCCTCTGTATAACTGTACAACTGTTCAACCATACGACGGGCCGGATCATCCGGCGGGCCTTGCGGAAACCACCCATCCCCGACCCGTGCAACACGTTCAAGGGTCGCATCAACACTCCCACCGATCCACACCGGAATCGGGCGTTGCACCGGAAGTGGATTGATACCTGCTGCATCGATGTGATGCCACGTTCCTCGAAAATCAATCACTGGTTCCGTCCACAGCGCGCGCATCACCGTAATTTGTTCTTCGCTACGGGCACCACGGTCGTGAAAGTTTTCGTTCAGCGCATCAAACTCGACCGGATTCCATCCCACACCAACACCCAGCCGCAAACGCCCCCCACTAAGCAGATCCACCTGGGCAGCTTGCTTGGCTACAAGCGTCGTCTGTCGTTGTGGCAGAATAAGCACACCCGTAACCAGTTCAATATGTTTGGTGAGCCCCGCGAGATATCCAAACAGTACAAATGGTTCATGAAAAGCATGGTCGCTGGTGTAAGGACCATTCCAATCTGGTCGTGTTGCAGTTCCCGCGCCGACAACATGGTCGTACACTAACACATGGGTATATCCCATCGACTCAACCGCTTGAGCATAATCACGAATAGCAATCGGATCATTGCCAATTTCGGTTTGAGGAAAAATAGCTCCTATACGCATAACGTTGCTCCATATATCATATAGTTTCTGAATGCATATAAAAATAGTTCTGGTTTACGTCACAAAAGCGCGTACTCCCAATATAACCAGACAAAGCATAAGCAAGACTCCCACTATCGCGACGACCAGGATAATCCCCAGATGCCTTGGCAGCGCACCTTCCTGCCACAATGCGAACATTGCACGCAACAAACGACGTGGGCCCATACCCAGATAGTCCGTCTTTTGCAGTTTCAGTGCTTCGTTTAAATATTGCGCGATTAAAACGAGTGTACTCTCAGGATTAAGCCCCATACGGAAGAGGGTGTATTCAACAACCTCGGGTTTCTCTTGGTGCAGAGAGCGCACAAGCGGCCAAAGATTATTGATAAGAGTACGAGAAGGCTGATCATCTATTGTGACCAGTAAGGGTATCAGCGTTTCATAATAAAATGGTGAGTGCTTCTTTGTTGTAGGTTGCTTCAATGCAGCATCAGACGATTGAAGCACAGCGAGCGCATCAGATGGTTTTTGATTGCGCTGATTGATGTATGCTTCTTCGCGCAGGTTAAAGTGCTCAGTAAAGGACACAAACGCAAGAAATGCCAACTCCTGCAGGTGCTCATCCTGTGAGGGATCGATTGCCCGACGCAAGGCTTGTTCTACTTCTGTTTCTGGTGGATAGTGACTCAACCAGATCGGAAAAACCCCAAAATCTGTTTTCATCCACACATCACAGGGTCCCGGAAGTTTAGCTCGTTGCTCAAGATACATTTGGGTTAAGATACTGATAATCTCATCTATCTCATCGTCCTGTACCTCGGCCAGCATTTCACGGAGTGATTGAGCATCATCGCCAGACAGGCGGAAACCAGCACTCCAGACGGCTGCCCGTGCCTCCGGGTGATTGACAGCGCGGAGAATATCACGCTGCCGCTTACGTGCATCATCAATGCCAAATATCTCACTCACGGTTTCGTACGGCAGTTTCGACAAAGTCAATGATACCGCCATCAACAATGCTTCATCGGAGCTTAGTTCTCTGTTTGAGAAGCCTGTTTCCGCCACATATGAGCCCTGGTCAAACCATTTTCTGATAAGCTGTGCAACCTCAACCGAGTATGAACGATATGCAGACGCAAGCGCCGTACTAATCGATACCCGCATATTGCTATCGCGCACAAGCTGACGCAGCAGTGGTTCCATCTGGTTGATGTGCAGTGGGATAAGCATATCCAACGTGTACTCACGTAGATAATACTGAACCCGCCAGTTCTGATCTTTCGCCAGCGACATGAGCATGTGTATGAGTTCCTGGGGAATGTGATCTGGTTGTGCATAGCGTATAGCATAGGTAATAATCAAAAGACTGGCACTGTTGATAACTGTTTCGGCTATCTCATGATTCTGGTTTGTGGTTTCGCCGGATCGACGACTCAACATGAATCGCACAAACTCAGTAGAACGTGGCGTACGTTGCCAACGATCAAGCAGCTGTACCAACGATTGGGTGTGGCCCAAAAGGCACCAACGAGACAAAACACGCGCAACAAAGACATGCATCGCCTCATCCACACTGGAGACTAGGACCAACAGTGCCGGATTTACCAGAGGACCGGCCTGTAAGCTCAGATCACTAAACGTTTCACCAAGTGCTGCACGTAGTTGGGCATGTGAGCCCTCGATACCATATATTGGCGATTGGGCTTCTTCAGAGCGCACAGATTGTTGCACAATATCGACCAGCCACGGCAGTGCGCGTTGTATATGGCGGCGATAACTCTTGAGAGCTGCATTAAAAAGAACTGCACGCTGTCCACCCACACGACTTTCGAAACGGACACTGTAGGGACTCATCGCCACCACATTGAAAAAGATTAGCAGATGTTCCAGATCGATTTGATCAAACGCCGAGGGAACACTATCAGGCATTTGCCACACATCACCCATCAGATTTTGTAGAGCGGCAAACAACGGATGTTCCTCGAGCCCCTCGAAAAAACTCATTCCCACCGCTAACAACTGTTCCTGTCGCGAAAGGCTACGATAGTATTGTTGCTTAATCGTCTCTTTCGTCTCGGGTTGCGTAGCCTCTGCCAGTAATGCAACGACTTCCTGCGCGGTTATATCCTTATGGCTATGTGACAGCATTTGAAGAAAGGAAAAAATATTGTAGGGGGTGCGTAATCGGAGCGCTATGTTACAGACAAATTGACCCTCTACCAGGAGATCTTCAGGGCGAGTCTTGTTGCGTACAATAGGCGGCAGTTGTGACTGGTTTTCAACCAATCCTTGAATAAAGTAGTCCACCAGATAACTGGACTGAAAGAGACTTTCACGTGCATTTAGCACTACCTGAATCCAGCACGCCTGTTCGCCAGGTTGGATTTGCCATACCTGGGCGGATAACTCAGTACCTGCAAGCACATAATGCCCGTGTCTCTGAGCAGCGTGGCTGGTGTAGTTGAGCCGCCAACCGAGATGTTCACGAGTCACTCGCGGCAGAAGAAGAATAGCTGGCTTCGTCAGACCTTCTAATTCACGATCAAGATCAAATTCCTGTACTGTTTGTGGTGTATTAACCACGTCGCTCGGAACATATTCGAGAATGGTCAGTGGTGTGCGGCCATTTGTCTGTGCTGAACGCTGTTGAAGATGTTGTTGTAACATCAACGCCACTTCGCGGAGTAACCATGTGGTAGGCAATTGTGGAAAAGGGCTGACAACCGCAATACGTTGCTCCTGTACCCTTTGAAAAATCTCCCTGGACAATTTGGGGTGAAACGCTCGTTGCGCTTCGATAATATCGGGGTCAAGTTCAACAAAATGGTTATGCTTCTGCAGCTTTGCTTCAACAACACTAATGTAGTGATAGTATTGCTCAACAACCCGTGCAATGCGTGCCGTTGAAGTACCATCTGCCTGCTCATCAGGTGTTGGCTTATCCACCGATACCACCGCACTTGGCCTTGGTTGTGGGATCTGTTTCTGCTCAGTAAGAGCACGGCGTTCTGGCATCGTTTGCTGAGGAGGTGGAGCTATTGGTTCTGTGGTACCTGGTAGAATGTCGTTCATACATCTTCACATCAGAAACGTTACAACCGCTTTGCTATTCTACCACACCTGCCTTAGTCTCCAAATAAAATACTTTACACACTATGATGTCTTTGGCGTTCTTCTCGTTTGATGGTACACTCTGTCAACTTTTTCACACTGTAATCTGATATACCTGCACTCTGATGCGAGTCTGGGTTATTGAAGTCTATACATATCGTATTTGTGAGCAAAGAGTACCCACCTCACAATCCCAATCAGTTTCCCCTATATGTGTTTACTGAGACACACACCATTATTCGTCTATGACCTCTACTGATTATGACAACATTTGCATCGGTATACACAACATAGCCGATTCTGGTGAGCCATTTTACACGCGCTTGCATACCTGTGGTTGAGAAAGTCTTCCTTTTCATTTCATTCATACAGCGAATAGTAGTCATTAAAGTAGTTGCTATGCATAAGTGTCACAGTCGGGGTCGATTCTGTATATACATACTATTTCGCACAATATTATACATGAGATGGGAGGAACTATCTATGCTGAGTATGCCATGCTGGTGCTTCCCCATGGTAAAATGTCGCTACCAGCAATGCACCAATTGTTTTATCTTCGCGAATTGGTTGCAATGGGCTATACTGGTCTAGCATTCAAATCAACACAGTCAAGACATACAAGGAATGACCAGATGACTGATATTTCGATTATATGGCAAGCAACACTTGGTGAAGCCTTAGCCTATGCCGAACGCTCACGCCGCTTTATTATGGTTGATTTTAGCAAAGATCGCTGAGCGGGATGCCTTGCATTGGATGCCGTGACGTATCCCGACCCTGCTGTAGTCAGTTTTGTGAACAATCATCTGATCGCAGTCCGTCTGATCCTAAGCCATCGTGAAGATCAGCCACATTTTCGTATCCATCGTGTCATCTGGACACCGACAGTTGTTATATTGGATCGACGCGGCACAAGCCACTACCAATCTCCGGGTATCTTCCACCATAGGAGTTTCTGCCCGTGCTCCAGGCGCTCACTCATGGTCTGGGGGCGCTACGATGAAGCAGCAAACCATCTCAGCACTGCGGTAGACGCACACACAAGTTCACTGGTGCCTGAGCCGCTGTACTGGCTGGGGGTAGCACGCTATCTGAAGGTCCGACGGCGGGTACCTATGATGGAAGCCGGGAATCGCCTTCGTACAGAGTATCCCAACAATAGCTGGGCCGCCCGTGTACCACCAAATCAGGAAGAGGCACCGGAGGATATAGGGTAAAGCGTTTGAACGTCTGAGCGACTGAGCGATAGGACGAGACCGTGCTGTTTTCTGCTCTGCGCTGAGACCACTTCTTGTTGGTACAAACCCCTAATGTGATATGCTATACTACATCTATGTGACCCCAATGCCATACAATGACACCCAGATATTGTCAATCTTCCTGCCATCACACCGTTGATGGTGTCATTTCATGAAGGAGGCTTATCATGCACATCATCGATCTCTCTACACCCATTGCACCCAGTTCGGAAGACACACCGGCCCTCATTCGTACCGACTTGACCTATGTTGATCACACACAGGGAGCAGGACAGATCAAAGAGATGTTTGGTGTTCCAGCAGAGTTGCTACGGAGCGGTGAAGGGTGGGCTATCGAAGTATTTACCCGCTTTGGCACCCACGACAGTACACATGTCGATGCGCCATGGCATTACAACAGCCAGACACAAGGGCAACGCTCACAAACGATTGATGAATTGCCACTGGAGTGGTTCTTCAATGATGGTGTGGTGCTTGATATGACCCACAAAGCGGATAGTGATGCGATGACCGTCGCTGATGCACAGGCTGCACTTGATCACATTGGGTATACGCTTAAACCACTCGATATTGTGATGATCCGCACCGACTGTGACCGCTTCTATGGTCAACCCGATTACCTCTTCCATGGCTGTGGTGTGACGGCTGAGGTGACGCACTGGTTGTTCGATCAAGGCATTCGGGTGATGGGCATCGATGCATGGGGATGGGATGCACCACTTGACCGACAGGCAAAGTATGCACTTACTCAACAGCAAGCAGGCATCTTTTGGGCGGCACACCAAGCCGATCTGCCCTATGCCCAGATCGAGCGATTGGTCAACCTGAAAGCGTTGCCTTCATGCGGCTTCAAAGTGGCATGTTTCCCGTTGAAGGTGGCCGGTGGCAGTGCCGGACCAACCCGCGCCGTGGCACTCGTAAACGAGTAACCACGTAGGTGGGCGGCTTGCCCGTCCACCTACGTGCCCGTCCACCGGCTGCCCCTGCATCGATTTGTTGAAGCTACCACAGGGGCCAGTCTTGACGAGGAATCGGTGTGTACAAGACATGGGGATTTTTTATACGCTCATGCTCCGTTGTTGTGCTAATTTGGCAATTTCTTCTCGATTAAATTGATAGTTCCCATAGACCTGAATGTGTTTGTATTTGGTCGGCCAGATATGTCGAAGCTGTTCTGGTGCTATCGAATAACCCTGCTCACGCAGCCGATCCACGGCTTGCTGCATCGCCAGCGTATTCCAATACATGACGATATTGCTCAAGAGATTCAGACAGCCCACCTGCTGCGCTAATTGCTCGTCTGTTTTGGTGCCGAGACGGCCCTGATTTGCGAATGCGAGGTGGGCGCGTAGGTCATGAAAGGACTCCCCTTTGTTCAGTTGCGTGATGGCCTGGTGGCGGGTACTTGCTTGACTATACCAGCGGAGAATGTGGAGGGTTTTGGGTAACCGTCCATACGCTTGGAGTGCTTTCAAGAGCAGATGTTGCTGCGGATAGGCGTGGAGTTTTTGGATCATGAGTGATGCGGTAACCCACCCCTGTTTGAGCGATCCAATGAACCGCAGCATATCATCCCAACACTGGGTAATCAGATCCTCCTGGAGTACCCCCGTCAAACATGGGGCCAGTTGGGGAATCTGGGTCATATCCAAGGCTTTGGCACGATAGAGGGTTTGTTCTTTCACATCCCGTATACGCGGTAGAAAGCGTAATCCAAGGAGATCGAAAACCGCAAAGATGAGTTCGGTATAGCCACTGGTATCCGTCGTGTGCTCAAGAATCCTCAGATCCGTCTCATTGTCAAGAAGAGCATGTAATACATAGGTGGCATCGCGGACCGTGAAGGGAATCGCTTTGGAGCCATACTGCGAAAACTGATCACTCACCCATGTATAAATGGTGACGCCTTTGTGCAGGCCAAAATAGCGTGGTTGGTAGCGGGCGGTGAGCGTTTGGCCGCGCTTCGTCATCGGGAACCGTTGTCCGTCAGAGGACGATAACATGCCACCACCCCAAACCTGACTGAGGGGTAAGGCGTGATGGGCATTGACCAAGATCGTGTTGGCCTGGGCCAGGTTTTCTTCGGTGATCCACCAGGTATTGACGTGCCGTAATTGGTGATACGGGAGGTTGGCGGCCTGAGCCATATAGGCAAACCCCAGATTACAGCCTTGTGCCAAGAGACAGGCGTACAAATGGACGAGGCGATCTCGTTCCGGGGGAACTTGCACGGGCAAGGGCGTGAAGGCGCGGGAAAACCCGGTCGCTTTGTCAACCGCTAAGAGCACATCGGTGATGGCGATGGGTTCGAGCGCCGTACTTATGTAGGCATTGAGTTGAACTAGTGCCGCATCGTGGTCCGTTGCGGCATCGGGGCGCTGTATCAGTTGCTGGTTCCGTACCTGAACGCGCTGGTCCGGCTCTTGGAGCAACCGTTCAACCGCTTGACTCACCTGTTGGAGTTCCGCAATACGTGCCGTAAGATGGTCTGCCGCCTTGAGGGGTGTGCCCGTCAGTTCCTGGACCAATGCACGTTGGGTTGGCCAGATATCAGCGGGGATGCTATAGCGCTCAAGGGGAGCATACCGACGACTGGTGGCGACCGATACATCGCCAGATCGGAGCCGTTCACGGAGCACCCAAATGGTGGCCAGTTCATAGTAGTGGCGGTCAATCCCTTTGGTGGTCCACAGATGGCGGTGCCAGGGTTCGGGGATAAACGTGGTTGGGGCCGTCGGTGGGATGCGGTGGCGTGTGCCCTGATGCAGCGCACGCACCATCGTGATAGCAGTCAGGAGTCCATCGTCTGTCCCCCAGCACTGAAATGATAAGGTCGCCAGAAAGGGCTTGGCGATCTTCCGCACACTTTGGCTATAGCGCCGCACATAATCGAACTGAGCATCAAGGATCGGACGGATGAGGGCTTCATTAAGATCAAGGCTGCGTTGCAGATCGGTCGAATCGATGTGCTGGAAGGTCGTAGTACGGATGTGATTTAGTGCAATCGTCTCATCTAGTAACACCTCGCCGAGGAATTGCAAGAGCGCAAGTTGCTGATTGATCATGTGTCGTGCGCGTTTCCGATCATGGTCAAAGTCTGCTTGAGCCTTTTTGTAAAGATCCCAGATGCGCTGATCAAACATGCGAATCACATCATCGGTGTAACTAAAGAGGGATTGATACAGAAAGGCTATGAGAATACAGGTTTGTTTGATGTGGTCGGTACGGAGCAAGCTTTGGCGGCTACTCCGCGCCCCAATCTTGGCCAACCATTGCAATCGGTTGGGATTGATCTGGCGCATATCCCAGGTGGCGACCCCGACGTGTTGCAGATAGCGGATCTTGTCAACCACCTCACTGATTTGGGTGGCGTTCGCCGCCGTCGGTGTTCGCTGTAACCATGCCAGACGACTCTGGGTCTGCTGGCTGGGGATGGCGAGGACATCCGCTAACATGGCGGTGACGGTGGGGGTCAGCAGTGGTTGGAGATGGCAATATGTTTGCTGATGTGCCTGGCTCCGTGCACGGGAAATCAATCGTTCGAGTGCGGTAATCCCTGGGCGCATAATATGTCGATGGCGTAAGAAGTCACAGGCCATTGTAAAGAGGAGGAGCGGCTGATCGTGTTCAAGCGCTCGTTTGACTAACCACTGGGATAGCAGCGTTTCATCCATGGGGGTCATCCGACTAAATCCGAGGTAGGCCATGGCTTGGTGTAGGTGTTGATGGTGGGTCGCTTGGCGTTGGTAGGCGTCGATGACTGCTGGATCAATGCCTAGTTGGTCGGCCACAAAATGCAGCAACTCGGGGGGCGGTTGACGGAGATTGCTCGGGATGAAGCCGAGGTAGCGGAGGGTACTCAGTTGGAGCGCGAATCCTAGCCGGTTGGCCGCACGACGTTGGCGATTCACGATCTGCCGATCCGTCGCGGACAGGGTGTAATAGGTATGGATATCTTCGGGCGCGAGCGTCAGCGGAAACTGATTCAACCGCTCACGTTCCGCCGTGTTGAATAACGCACGTGGCATACTAGGTGTTAAGCAAACCTTCGTTTGTTTGCCTATGCTACAATAGGACACTCATATATGCAAATCGTAGCCGATACGCGGCAAGAAACCCAGTCAAACAAACAACGACACGCATGGTGTCGTGCGTGACGAGTTGTTTTCCTCGGAAAGGAGAGCCCATGTTGATTGGTTATGCACGGGTCTCGATGGATGATCAGCATCCAGAACTCCAACAGGATGCATTGCGCGACACGGGATGTGTGAAGATATTTACTGACCATAGTACGGGAAGCACCACACAGCGTCCGGCCTTAGCACAGGTCAAGGAGCACTTACGTGTCGGCGATACCCTCGTGGTATGGCGCTTAGATCGCCTCGGGCGGTCGCTCAAAGATGTACTGGCATGGGGAATCTATCTGGAAGAACACGGGATGGGCCTAAAGAGGCTCCAGGAAGCGCTTGATACGACCACGGCAATCGGACGGTTGGTATTCCATATATTTGCCGAATTTGAGCACAATCTCATCCGTGAGCGCACCCAAGCCGGGTTAGCAGCCGCCCGAGCACGGGGGCGGACGGGTGGTCGGGCCAAGGCGCTGCCCCCAGCCCAACGCCAACGGGCGGCCGCACTGTATCACCAGAAAGAACTGACCGTCCGCGAGATTTGTGCGTTGTTTGGCATAGCGAAGCCAACACTGTACAGCTACGTACGTAAGTACCCACCACGAGTGATACCAACGCATACCTAAGAGTGGTGGGTACCTATTGGTATGCGAGAACGCACCATCACCGGGATAGTTATTGGGCATGGGGTTGCAACGAAACGCATTCCTGCATACCTGAAATCATGTCAGATTATCTGTCTGGATGGTCCAGTTCCCATATGCGTGTCCAGCCACATCACGGTTACAATGCACCAAGCGATCATTCCAGCATAGCTGACGGGCAAACCGTCGGTTTTCCTGCACCTGCCCTCGCTACTCTTATGTTAGCGTGTATGCACACGTGAATCTCGTTGAGATCCAACCTGCTTCGCAGGCATATGCAAAATACGTTTACATGTACAACTCGTTGCTACCTTTTCAAAGCAAAAAAGTACAAGATTTATGGTCAGGATGTCTATTCTGGCATACCTTTTGCACACAGAAAGAGCTATGGGAAGCCTATGATTACAAACGATCTTAACGTACATCATCATAGGGATAATTGCTAGGTCCTCCTTATGTATGTGTTTCGTAACCGTTTTGTAACACTGGAGGTTTTGAAGGTATGAAACCACACTCACGCCGCCGCTTTCTGTACGCATCGATTGGGTCAACTATGGGGTTAGCCTTAGCAAGTTTTATTGATCGGGAACCGACACTGGTCGGGGCAAAAAGTTTCAGTCCTGACGACCCCTGTATACTGGATAGTCCACCCCCTTCAACGGGAAGCCCACGTGATCAGGCACGTGCAAAAGATATCGCACGTGGGTCAACGGAATTCGCTGACCGTGTGCGTATACAAAACAAAGCGAACGGACGTTTTGAGGACCCTGATGTTATTGTCAATGTGGACGGAGCGTTGGCGACGGTGGCGTCTGGTCATTGATAAAACAGCGAAGTTATGTCTCGACATTCTAAGTAGACCTTGATCAAGAAACTGTCTTACAAGTGACTAATGTCATACTCTTGGATCACCAGAATGGTCAAGCACTTGTTATCCTCTCTGACGAGAATGGTCTTATTGAAGATGCGATTGTAAGTAATGAAGGTTTACTGGCATCGCAAAGCAATCGTGACTACGACCTAACCTGTAATCCGGTTACCCCTCTAGACACCACTGTCAATGGAACATGTGAGGCCTTAGTAATAGGGTTATGTGGTGCGGCTGGAGGAGCTGGATGTTATGGTGCTTGTCTGGCCCTTGCACTGACGACGGGACCCGGTGGGCTTGCCTGTGCAACAGTATGTGCCATCATTGGTGCCTATGGGTGTGCCGAAGCCCAAAGCCGTATTTGTGGTTAGCGAGGACCGCAAATACGACACAGACAGATCTATATAGATCTGTCTGTGTCGTATTTGCAAAAATCATGACCAGTAAGTATTGCTGTATTAGCTGTATTATATAGATAAAGGTACTATTTCGAGGAGGTATCTTATGACCGCAAAATGGTTACTCTATGAAGTGCTCCGCGCTCTTCTTGTTAGGGTTGCTTTTTTCTTCGTCTTTTTTATGCTAAATCAAGAAATGGCCTTGGTAGCTGGGATCGCCGCCGCAATTGGGTGGATGCTGGTATTTACGATGTACAAGTTTTTTCGCAAGACGTAATGTAGATTTCTCCCGTTATCATTAGTGTATTTACAGTGACTTCTGCGATAGTGTTTGGGCACACTCACGGAGTAAGGTGAAGACACCCATAGCATACAGCTTACTCCGTGGGTGCCAGGGTATTGACGGTTTAACGGCGGCGGTCGCGCGTAGGGATATAATACATGAGCAAATAGTATCCAGTACCGAAGACGGCTGAAGCAACAACGCCTATCACCGCCCCGTTGAGAAGATGTCCTCCTGCAAAAAAAACGCTTCCAATCCATATGAGGAAGAAGATAACCGCCGCAAGCGCTGACCGTAACAAGGCTTTTCTATAATCGTTCATCGTAGAAGTGCTCCCTTCTTTATTTTACACCATCCGATAAAGCGTGTGTTGCAAAAAGCATACCAAAGGAGACAGATAGGTGAGAAGAAAATGCCCCATACTACAATCAAATATGGACAGTGATTGCCCGGTGGTGTCTAACATTGACATCTGTGCGACCCTGAACACACCAGCGACCGCACCACACGGCCAGTGCGCGAGGTAATGGGGCGATCCTGCTAATAGTATTATCGTCCTCATATATGTTTGCTCGTCCTTCGACTCGTACCAGAGTACATGAAAGAATCAGCAAACCAGGTCAGCTCACGTTGCCTGATCTCTTTGTATCCCAAATAACTATAGCTATAGTTTTCTCCCAACCTGTCTGGAATTAGCCCAGCCCAACATCTTAAATAAGAGAAGCTGAGAAGAAGAAAAAGATCGTATATTGACGACCATAGAACAGAAAATATCGTTACGGCATTATTTCACAAGCATTGTACGAGAAGCAACAAACCCAATCCGCTGGTCCATCCACAGATAAAGTGGGAGGTATCCTTTGAGGTGTGTACACACTGATGACCCACTTGTAAACGAAGGAGCTAACCCACCTCTTAGCGTATAAAAAATCCCCATGTCTTGTACACACCGATAATGCCTGGGATGTGATTGAGGATATGTCAAAGCGCTATCTGAACCAAACACAGGTGAATGCTTCGCAGGGTAGCCGTATGGCAATAGTCGGGCGCGATATCTTACGGTGGTTGGCACAACCACATATTCTCAACTCAACCCGTGCCGAGTTCGAGGCGTTGTGGTTGGATATCGGCGATAAGGCAGAAGAATGGCTCACCAGTGCCGAGTCGCTGGGGATTACAAAACCACGTAAGGCGAGCATTCGCTTGAATGGGCGGGTCTTACCTGCTGCCGAGGCTGAAGAAGAGCTAGAACTAGAGCTCGCATAAGAGGGAGGCCAGCATTGTGTATGCTGTACTCGATTCTGAAGCAGACGCACAGGTAAAGCGAACGATCCGGCGACGTAGACGACGCCCGGTTGCACGTGGACGCATCACACGACCACGCGTACAACGACGTCTACGTCGCCCGACCTATGCCATGCGACGACCGCGCACACCAATCAAGAAGTATCGGGCACCGGGTCGAACGCGTGCACGCCATTTAGCAACACGCCAGGCGCGTCGATTGGGTCCAGGGCATCGGGTGGTGCACCACCGCAACCCGAATTTGCCACGACCACACTATCACGTTGTCAAAGTTGAACGACGGGGAAAATCACGCTGGCGACCTCGCGTTCGTGTGTTGCCAGTTTATTATACCTACTGCCCATCACCAACTGTTCGTGTGGAACGCACGGTTGTTGAAGCACCGCAGCGGGTGAGTCGATCACGTAAGTCCTGGTGGCCTGTTGTCGCCCCAGCAGTATATCGCACGTGGGAGCAGCGCGCCATCGCCCATCTTGCTGATAGCAACCTACGATTGCATCGCGAGTTTCGCCGTGGTTGGTTCGATGATGACCCAGCAGAACGCCAGCGTCTGTTACTCAGACATGGCGGTCAAGGGTTGCCAACGAGCATCCGTAGCACACCACAACCAGGGTATTTCTACCAACTCAGGCATAATGATCGACTGTTTCGCATTGCACGTGATGCGTATCGTGATTATCACTCACGGCTCGATGCAGTTGAAGCAGCAGAATTGATCAACAATCATCGGTACAACCATGGTCTGTGGAGCCCGACTGTAGATCGCAACTGACGCTGGTTCCCCAACGGCATGATTTCGTTCTTACCGCACTCCAGGAAACGCCAACGTCAAGGGCTGGTTCGCACACGTGATCGCGCTGGACGGTTGCGTGAATCACGGGACGGCAATTCGTATGCGGTTATCTATATTCCCAGGCCACCGAACTCTGCATGATAACGACAGGATTTCGACAATCAACTGTGCTGCGATCTCACTCAGCACGACTCAAGGCCGCAGCCAGTTTTGGCAGTGACACATCGTAGCGATAGTACGTGCTACGGTGACCGTCATTAAACTCTTGATACTCGTGTGTAATATCCAGTTCTTGCAGACGCCGTATAAAGCGCCGCGCACCAAAATGCAGATGATACTCATCACGGTTGCCACAATCAAGATAGAGTAGCCGCAGATTGCGGAGCGCCTCGGTGTGCTGTTCGACCATAGTGATGGGATCGAGAGCATGCCACTGTACCCAGATATCCTCACGTAGCTCACACGTTTCCAGATCGAAGGGCAACTGCAGGCCCAGTGGTGCAGTGGGGTCAGGTGAGTAGCAAGCCGCCATGCCAACTACACTGATGACACCAATATCACTCCCATCTTTCTTTGTTTTGTCCTGAAACACCTGCCACCAGGTTTTGAGACCACCTGCCCGATTGATGCCGTTGGCGGCTTTGGGGAAATCAGGCGTATAGCATAACTCAAAGGCCATATCACCGCTGTGACATGCCAGGGCACCAAAGACATCTGGGTGCCGCATCCCCAATACCAGCGCACCATAGCCACCGCTGGATTTACCAAAAACCCCACGCCCCTCTGGAGCAGCTATCGTCACGTAATGGCTGTCGATATAGGGCACAAGCTCCTGCACCAGATAATCCTCATAACGACCAGTTGCTGAAGAGTTGCGATATTGACTTCCGCCAAAGGTGGTAAAGCAGTCCGGCAGCACCACAATGACATGAGGCATGCCATCAGCGTATAAACGATCCAGGCGCTCCGATAGTGTGAGTTGCCAGGGCGCATCGTTCAGCAGGGATGCACCCCGACTCAGGTACCCAGATAAACCATAGAGCACCGGGTAACGGCGTGGGGACTGTGGATCGTAGTTGGGCGGCAACAGCACTGGTAGGCGACGTATCGCGGGATCCCCAAGTGGATTGTCGGCTAGCGCGTCACTGGTGAAGCGGTCCCATACAATGGTGGTTTCGTCAGGATATTGTGTCATCATACACTCCTTTCGCGTCAATTAGTGTCAAAAAGTATTTCTTTCACAAAATAAATAATACTTGCAAGAAACATATTGTTTTACATTGATGTTGTCAAAAAAAGAACCCAAAAATGACATTTTCTATCCTTTGTATTTATGTAGTAGTGTCACATTGCGATATTCGATATATATTTCGCCTTACAAAGTATATGAACTAACTTTCTCATCGATATTGCCAGAAACCTCGCTCTTGCCGTCGTGAGGAAATTCAGGTCGTCGTTTCCACAGTTACATCTTTCATAACATATTTATCACCACATATCAGTCTTTTGTCATTTAAATACTCTTCTTTTGACATACGCACATCAGAAAGCTGAGGCATTGTGGGAAGCAAGCAACAAAAGAATCGCAAAGGTGCTTCTATGAACGATGTTGATGAGGTATCTATGGGCGCCGAACAGATTATTATGCGTTGTTTAGCATTAACACCAGGTCAAAGAGCTCCTTATTCTAGCTGATGAGACAGCGACTGATGTTGCAACACTCATTGCTGAGACAGCACATCGTCTTGAGATTGCTCAGACAACCATTTTAATACCTACTGTACTACAACGCTACATTCCCCAGTCAAGTCAATTCAGTTTGCTTACAGTTGGCGCAGCACAAGAGGCCCGTGCGATTCTGACGTGTGTAAATGCACGTCCTGATTGCTTACCATTTCGTGATTATACGTTGGATTCGTTGCGTTCGGCACGGACCAGAATTGGTCATATGCCAGGTGTGAATTTTGATGTGCTAAAACTTGCCAATGTTGATTACGACCGATTGATTACCGATTGTCAGAAGCGCGAATTGATGCTCGCACGCGGTCATCAGCTTGATCTGATTACGTATACCTCTGATGGCAGACAACATATATCACGTGCTAATATCGGCGGCAGGCAACAAACACCAGTCGCAAGCGACGGGGTGATTGGGGATGGCATGTGGGGCAATGTTCCTTCTGGTGAGACCTATATTGCTCTGATTGAGGGTAGTACAGAAGGCAGCGTGGTGATTAATGGGTCATTTGACAACTGGATCGTTGACTCTGAAGACTACATTGTCCTGCATTTTTCAAACGGTCATGTGGCTGCAATTGAACCTGCCGATGGGCAAGCGACAAGATGGCTCTGTGAAACGCAAACGATCCCGGCTCAAAAGAGAGGTGATACAAATTGGTCCAATCTGGCTGAAATTGGCATCGGTGTTAATCCTGCCGTATCGCATCTGACAGGCAATATGCTTTTTGATGAGAAAGCGGCAACAACTGCTCATATTGCATTTGGTTCCAACACATCTATGGGTGGCACCATTGAAAGTGTTATTCATTGTAATATGGTCATCAAGCGCCCCAGTATTGTGATCGATGGGCACCTGGTATTTGATCAAGGGAACCTCAACTTTGATGAAACGGTCTGGCGTAAGAATTTTCAGCAGATCACGCCAGCGGATAACTCGATCAAAACACAATCCTTGATTGCACGTTCCGGTGTACAGGCTCATATGGATCAGGATCGCTTACAACGTGTTTTGCGAGCAGAGTCAGGGCGTATTTCCAGTTGTTTTATTGGTGATGATGAAACGGCCAGACTCGCTGCAGTGGTATACGACCATGTGCCAGAGAGTGGTGATGTCATAGATATTGGGCTACTCACACGCTGTGTATCATTACCGCCCAATGTAGTTCAAGGAATTTTGCACGTGCTGAACGCGTATGAGTTAATTACACTGCGCGTACCAGACCATAGGGAGAACGACCATGAGTAATGAATGGCCTCATCTGCTTGCCTATCTCCATGAAGATTTCAACTACCACGTCCGTTCCGGTCCAACCACACTTGGCTACGAGTTATTCTACACCGATCTCTCCTGATGGAAGTTACGGCTTTCCAACCGAACGGTCCTGATCTGGGTCAAGCAGCCGGATATCAAATCCCGCTCAGTGCAACACATCCTTGATAGCTTGTAGATATTGTACGAGAGCACAGGTTGCACTACGAGCCGGCGTTGGTGTTGTTTGATGGAGATAGTGAGGCAATCATCCGCTCAACCATCAGCCTGTCGTATCGGCGTCGCTTTGTTTTTATTGACACTCAGGCACAACTACGTGTGCAGTCTTCACGGCGTCCCAGTGGTGATCTGCGTGACATCATCTGTACCCAGATCCCGATATCAATGCTCTCGCCCTATGAAACTGCTGCATCGGTGACAGGGAGTCGTTTCTTTGGTCGTGAATATGAAATATCACGTATTCTGGAACGCCCTAACACCAACCATCTCATTCTGGGGATTCGCCGTATCGGGAAAACCTCGCTGCTTAAGGAAGTTGAACGACGGCTACGTGAGGATGAAGGTGAGTCATCGCCACATATCATTTATCTGGATTGCAGTGATCTGGTAAGTGCCGATGATTATATTCAGGCAGTTGTGCGAAAACTGAATCCAAAGGAATTACCACGATTACATCTACAAAACTATTGCTTCTTTTTTCCCGACTTTCTAGAACGTATGCAACGCATGTATAAGCATAAAATTATTTTTCTACTGGATGAAATCGACAATCTGATAATTGCACAACGTGAACGGTGGGATCTGTTTCGTATGTTGCGTGCTTCATCAAATAAAGGTGTTTTTCGTTACATATGTGCTGGATTTCGTGAAGCAATGCAGGAACAATTCACCAATGCCTCACCGCTCTTCAATTTTGCTCAGGAAGTTCGTCTGAATGAATTTAGCTGGAAGCAGGCTCGTGAATTGATTGTATTACCAATGGCACATTTAGGTGTCACGTTTCAGCACAAAAATGACATTCTTAGTCGTATTTATGAAAAAACAGCCGGAAATCCTAATTTAATCCAGTATTACTGCATGGTTTTATTACGTCATCTCGACAAAAACGACCAACGAGCCATTACCTTAGACCATTTAATTGATGTGTATCGCGATGATAGTTTCAAAGGTCATCTGGTGGGGTCTTTTATGCAGAACACGACAAATCGCGAGAAAGGGCTTATTTATGCCCTGCTAAATCACATGAATATTGATCGTTCCAGTTATTTTACCCAGGCAGATATGGATATGGTTTTGCGTCAGCATACCATCTGTGTGCCACATCAGACCCTTGATGCAGCTTGTGACACTTTAAAATTTATCGGTATTTTGCACCAAAAAGGTCGTGATTTCTCTTTGACTTCACCTGTATTTGCGCGCGTGTTGCAACAGACCTACGACGTACATTTCCTCTTCCAAAAAGCCATGGAGGAAGGTTTATGAAGGCACATGAATTAGGCATATCTGAACCAAAACTCCTCGATCATAATCGCCGTGTGATTCAACAGATTTTTGATTGTATTGAGGATGGACACTGTTGTACATTGCTTGGGCCAAGCTACTCGGGCAAATCAGTGTTACTGCACCATATTCAACATATGCTCATATGCAGGACACTGTCTGGTCAGGGGTGTATATTAGTTTGGAGAATCTCAATACATCAGCACAATCAACCTTTTTTGCTGATATCGCTCAATCTATTTGTCATCAGATAGGGCAATATGATGAAACCATTGATGTTGTGGATGGTCCAACTTTGCGTGATTTTTCCATACCATTCTTGATCGACAGTTGTATGGTTGTATACCGATTGTCGATCATCTTGAACACGCTCCAGCCGATATTCCGCGTGCATTGTTGAGTGCGTTACGTGCTGTCTATATGGAACGTGGTAATGGCCAAAAGTTTATAGTGGTTGTTGCCGGTGCACTGAGTCTCTCCAACCTAACAGTAGGCGAATCGTCACCCTTTTATGGCATCGCCCGGACGGTATATGTCGGTGACATCACAGAACAGGAAAGTCTTGTATATATCACATCTTTTATGACAGATCGGGGAGTTGTAGTTGAGGATGCAATTTACGACTATCTTGTACATATGGCTGGCGGAACTATTCATCTGATGAATCGCATCTGTCGTGAATGTGTAGAGTCCCTGCCAGGTAGCGCTAGAGAACAGCTCAGGTTGCGCGATGTACAGAAGACCATCAAACATTTTATACGTTATGCTGCAGCACATTATGGCCCACTTCGTGAAGCAGTACGGTTAATTGAAGACGATCCTGACCTCTTGTTATATATGTCCAGCTTTTGGAACAGCCGATTGTCCCTCGATACAGGTTGCCATTGGGATTGACTTCCGACATTGATCCCCTGTATCTCACTGGAATGGTGCGGAAGGTTGATGCAGAACACTATCAGTTTCGGAATGAATTGTATCGAGAATATCTGAACAAACACTTCCAACCAAATCACATTAGTCATCTTCTTGCTATTTCAGGTCGGTGGGATGCCGCTATTGATTACCTTGATGCAAAGATCAAAGCTGGTCGACTGATCCATCGCAACGATATATTAAAAGCAACAATCAGCCCAATGTATGCGGCTGGCAACACCCAACGTGCTGCATCATTTGCGTTGCGTGCGCTGTCTATGGCCTTTGAAATACACCAGGCCCAAATCTGGCTGGTATCATCTGATATGAGCAACTTGACATTGATACACCAATCTGGTGATGATGCATTTCCCATACAGCCGCCTCAAGAGTGGATACTGCCGATCGATACCAACAGTTTCATTGCACGTGCGTGGGACGAAAATGCTGTGTTACGTGAAACAATAGGCAACTTACAGCGCTGTGCCATGCCACTTCGCCTGGGTGAAGGCAAGGCTATGGGAGTCCTGCTCTTTGACGAACGTCTTTGGGAAAATGATACCAAACGACATGAGCGTGATCGTGAACTGCTTGGGTATCTCAAACAGGCTGCACGCGCGATGCAAGAAGTCTGCACCACCGAAAACCTCCGCAATATTGCAACAGTCATTGGCAAAGCCCTTGATATAGACGAGGTGTTGCAATTATCGCTTGATCAAATAACACATATGTTGCCCTGCGATAGTGCATCGATTCAACTCATCAATACGAATCAATCGGCGTTGGAGATTGTGGCGAACAAAGGTTTTCCAGAACCCGGTAATCTTCGCAAGCTCGTATTTCCGTTAGAAGATACATACCCAAATGTGCGTGTATGGAGTGACAAACTTCCACTGCGTTATTCTAAAGTACATATGATATTTCCCCGCCTGGGTGAGTCGCAGTATCAAATCCCTCACATAAATAGCTGGCTGGGTGTACCTCTGATTGTCGATAATGCAGCTATTGGCAACCAGACTGCTCTGGTGATTGCACGTGCACGCCTTTATGAGCGCAAAGTGCGCGAAAAAGAGCTGATCCATATGACAGCACAAATGGCTTCTTCCATGGATCCCAGGCGAACCTGGCGTGATATTCTGGAAAAGGCGATGCAGTTAACGGGAGCAGAGATGGGGAGTTTTGGCTACATCAATGAGTCAGAAGATGCTGTCACCATCACCATCACACTCAGAGAACCAAAAGACTATCCAGAACGCCCCTATGCTATTGGTGGGTGTAGTGTTCAGGGATGGGTTGCAGCACATAAACAAGCAGCCCTCATTTGTAATGTCACAACCGATCCATATTGGAAGGATATGTGCTACAGTGCTTTGTCTTCGACAGTGTCAGAACTGGCCGTGCCCATCTTTCAAAGTAAGACTGACCGTGTGATCGGTATTATTAATCTGGAGAGTCCTCGTGAAGGAGCCTTCTCTCTGAACGATCAGCAACTGCTTGAAGAACTTGCAGTGTATGACTCTCCGGCAATTGATAATACCCAGAAGCTGTTAGAACAAAGCCGTCATCGTATGCGCGCACTCAACACCGCAGGGAGCATTATTGTGCGGGCAGGCATGAACACTTCTACTATTTTTCAAGCCGTTCTGTCGCGGGCAGTAGAGGTAACAGGTGCATCTTTTGGCACTTTACAGATGATTGAAGGTGATCATCTCAAATTTGTCGCAACCTGGCCTACCGAAATGATGCCACACCAGATTATCAGTTTGCCAGTGAAGCGGTTGCACAGATGGGCTTGTTTGGTGCAGCTTGGCAGCACTCGATTAATCAAAAAGTATTTAGTGTCTTGAATTACACTGATGGTCTACAGCGTTATCTTACCCGCCAACATTCATCTCATGCTCCTGATCCTGTTATTGCACGTGCGCTTAGCGGCATCACCGAAGCGATGGAGAGTATTCGGTCAGTCGGTTTTGCGAGCCCGGTTCCAGCTGAACGTCCAGATAATCATACCAAACGAATACTCATTGATGCAGAGTTGCCAGAACTGGTGCAACGCTGGTGTCATGGTCGTGGTGATATACAGATACATTTTGATCTCATTTTTCTCAAGCAGACTATTCCAAACTGTCAATACACATCCGGGACAGGTGTGGGTGCCCTCATTGTCCGCTTTGTGTTGTTACAACATGGTGGGGATGTAGAGATGATTGACTCACAAGAGGGCCGTGGCACGATCATTCAAATGCGATTGCCTATCACGACGGATATAAATACTTCGCTGATTGAGAAATGAGGTTTTGATATGACGACATACACACACAAACATGTACTCGTAGTTGATAATGTTGATAGTGTTCTTGATGCCGTCAAGTTTAATCTAACACAGGCGGGTTATAGGGTATTCAGTGCACAATCAATTCAACAGGCCAAGGAACTACTTGCAAAAGAGATTATTCATGTCGCTGTGGTTGATATTCATCTTGAAAACGATAGCCTGGTGAAGGATCGGAGTGGTTTTGATTTTGCTAGATCCATCCCAGCCCATATCCCGTTTATTATCTACACGGGCTACAAAGACCTTGAACATACTGAGATTGTGCGAGGGGACATAGGTACCAGACGGATTATCGACAAAGAGAGCCAGATCACGAATGCCGCAACCGAATTGGTTGCAGCTGCTGATGATTTGTTTGCAAAAGAAGTCCAGGTTAATTTCGAGCTCGAATTACACAACTCACTTTCTCTTGATGTTGTGGCAAAACAGATACGGATTCCTGATACCGATGAGATTGTCTCTCCAACCCAGGAAGATATACAAGAGATCTTGCGTAGATGGTTTCTGAAAGCACTGGCATTAAATGTTGATGCGTTGTTGTCTGATGAAGAGGCTACTCAACGAACCCAATCTGGTGCTGTCTTGCTAAAGGTACGCTCCAGACGTGCGGAAGGATGGACAAACACACAGGTGGTCAAAATGGGAGCCAAAGAGGAAATTGAACGTAAGAGATTGAACTATGATGCGATTGAACCCTTCCTGGGTGGCAATCGACGCGCCGGGTTACGAGGTATCGCTTTCTCACGTACCATCGGTGGTCTTGTCTATTCACTCATTGGTGCTGAAAAATAGGATGCGATTCGTGTTTTTGATGACGTATTCTGGTATGAAAATACTGAACACATTATCATATTACTACAAACTTTTTTTCAGCAAACTTTCGGACAATTATATGCTGATGCACCACGCGAACGTTTATCACTTATCGCCATGTATACGGTGGAACTGCATTTGTGACCAGATAAGCTTCGTAAAATCGCAGAAGAGTTACGCCCTGGTATCACCAGTGCTTACCAACTCAGCTTTCGTGGAATCAAAGGATCGTTCTGGAATCCCATTACCTGGATTATGCCCAATAATCAGTTTCGCGGTTTTGAGGCACTCTCGCGTCAATGCCTGTGTCATGGCGATCTGCATGGGCGTAATATTCTGGTTGATGATCATAATCGTTTCTGGTTAATCGATTTCGCACGCGTTGAGCGAAGTCATGCACTGTGCGATTTTGTTGAATTAGAGACCGATATCAAATTTAATCTATTCTATTACAGGTAACTGATCTATCAGCGTTATTAGACTTTGAGAATAGCTTGCTTGAGGCTACATCATTTGCCGATACATCGGCAATACCATCTTTTAGCAACCCTAATCTGGAAAAAGCCTATCGTGTAATTGTGATTTTACGCAAGATCGCCCACAAATTGATTGTACTTGACGGGGATATGCGTGAATATTACTGGACATTGTTGTTTCATACGCTCAAAATCTTGCAACTGCCCCATATCAGCTCGTCTAAAAAAGAACATGCTTTGCTTGCGGCATCGTTACTTTGTCAACGGCTCGATCAATGGCCTGAGTGGGACGTTGGATTGCCCGAGATAGCTCATCCTGAAACCAATGTTGCCAGCGAGGAAAAGACCCCATCGGAAGAATCTCCATCGGATATCGAGGCACCCAAGTCCAATCAAATTCGATCAAAATGGATGATGAGCACAGCCCTTGCATTAATTACTATAGGAATTCCTGCTTTAGCATTACTGATGCAAGTGAGCTTTTTTGCGGCTGTAGTAGTTTTTCTTCTGGTTGGTGCCATGGTAATGACAATCATTTGGTGGGCAATGTACCGGTTTAAGCCCAATTGGCAATCACACATAGCAACATTTACCTACCTATCATTGTTCATCATTGCAATCTCTGGGTCATTCGGTTTGGTTAGTGGAGAAATAGCCGTTGATGCTATTCGAGAAATCATCACAACCCTTTTCAATTGAGCGTTCTTATCAATCCTAGAGAGATCCACCCACCCTCTCGAAGCTGAAGTCCTACACCACGATGAGGGATCAGGTAGCGTGGGTTGCGTGCATCTTCATTGAGTGCGCTGCGGAGACGCCGTAGCAACGATGCGCTCATCGTTACCATCATACATCTGTTCACCATAGAGTTCACGCAGAATATCTTCACGTATGCAGACGGTTCCAGCATGTTTTGCCAGATACGCGAGGAGGTCAAATTCGAGAGGGGAGAGTTGTTTGGCAAGCAGTTGCCCATCCAACCACACTTGACGTAGTTGAAGATGAACCACAATCCCTAAGACATCGTTGCCTGGTTGCTCATGTATATACGCCTGCATGATAGGAGCAAAGATAGTGGGTGGGTCGTTCACGAGGATTTCTTAAAGCCGTAGTTCAGACAGGGTGGCTTCTTCGGGTTGATGGAGGGGCAACTCTGAGGCGATAATATGGCGCAGCCGTTGCTCATCCGGTAGAAAGTCGTGCCAGATTTTTGCACACTCCTCTGTTACGGCTGGAGCCTGCAATAATGGCGTTGGATCACCATTATAGGCTCCTCGGCAGAGTGCCCAAAACATGGCACGCAACAGCCCTGGATGCCGCCCACTTAATGTCCAGGGCTTGTTCACGTTGACTGTTCGTGTGTGCCATCCCAGCGACTGGCCAGCTGGTCAAGCATATAATAGGCATCGTCCTGGTTATACATTCCCAAACCATAGATATGTGAAGCAAACAATTCCCAAAATGCTTCAACTTCACGCAACTCGTTCCGCGTACGTTGTAAGCGCTCACGGGTAAAGAGTACATAAACGATCTGGTATTTGAACTGATCACGCAAGTTTCGCAAATTAAGGAAGAAGCGTGCAGGGGCCGTTTGCCAGAGATCTTCAAACTGGTCAAAAACAATCTGTATGCTGTGGTGTTCACAGAGTTGGGCGCAAATACGCTCCAGATAGCGAAACGCCATGTGCGCATCGGGCTGATGAGCCAATTGCATATGCAATTCATCAGCCCGGGTGGTCAACTCGTTCGACAAGTTGCGTCGTTCAGCTTCCATGATGAGGCGGTGAATCATCAATTCGGCGACCACATATTCGACAGATTGTTCACCAAATACCAGGCTATGCGTATCGATCAGAACTATCCAGGTCAGGGAATGTTTCCAATAGGTAGCCTGAACATCTGATCACCTCAAGAAACGTACCAGGTTAGATTTTCCTGCACCACTAACGCCAACGAGAGAACAACATTCGCCTGCTTGAAGACATGGCACGATCTGGCGTAAGAGATCTGCGCGGTATGCGAGTGGTAATGGTGGGTTAGGTCTCTTCATGCGGTCTCTTTCACACAACATTCAATCAATGGAAAAGACAGATATCTTGAGTGTAGCGTAATGCTCCGCATGGTGCCTGACGACCGGCTGGCAACTCCCTGTCATTAATCCAGTAAAAACATATCAAGATTAATCCCTGGTTGTGTGAGCAGGCGGTGGAGGGGAGCATTGGAGATAGTTTCACCATCAGTCGTGCGCCCAATAAAGACCTCTTGCTCGGTAACCCAGCGCAGTTGATCATGTAACGGTGGTAGTCCGTTCATAAAACGTACACCGTAAGCCTGGAAGATCGTATTGGTGAGGAGACCATAGGTTGGGGAACGCCATTTTTCGATAAACGGTTGTCCAACCTCGGTAACAAGCACATGTACTGACTCTTCCACTGGTGGAATCTGTAATTCCTCACTCAGTTCGCGAAGCAGCGTGGTTTTTAATGAACCATCACTCATCTCAAAGTGGCCACCAATAAGCTGCCACCGTCGCGCTGGTTCATCCCAAAAGAACAGGTAGGTTCGCTCACCAGCATCGTTGCGTTTTGCAATAACGCCGACGGCAACACTGATATTACGAATCGGACCAGCATTGGCAGTCATCTTGAGACGACGCTGTTCCAGCGCAGCCAAGAGGTTGACGCCTGCTTCAAACGTCTGTGCAACTTCGCCATTGACACCCTCACGGGTCCAGTCAGCAACAAGTGGTGTATCGTTTTCCAGTAGTGCACACACTTCGTGTATAAAATAGCCTGCTTGAACCGACGAGACACTTACAACAGTTGCGTCTTCGGGATCGGCAATAACTGCTCCAAGCGCCCGGAGCATATCAACAAGCGCAATGCCATACGCAACGGCAAACGAATTGTTGACCAGATCAGTCATACGGACGACTTTGCCTGAACGCCCGTCTTCAGTTGGTGCAGTCTCAGCTAAACGTTCTAAAATTGAGCGAGCGAGGGTACGTCGCACATGAATATCATCACGTAACACGAGCAGAAATCTCCTTGTTTGGATGTACGCTCAATACGTCATAGCGCACAAATGCTGATACATGCTACCATATTACTGTTGACTTCGTGTATTCCCAGATCAGCACCTTGCCCAAACCATCCTAAAATAGCGCAGAAAGTATTTCTTGAGAGAGCAATCAGGTTTATTTGCGTTACAGGTTGCTGGAAATACGTATCTTGCATCATACCACCCCTTTTCTTTCACCCGCCCAATAAAGTGTTGATGCAACAACATATATTGATGTATCAAATGATTCTAAAACACACTACTCAAAAGCATAAACATCATGAATATAATGGTCACGATAATCATCAGTGGGAAAAAGCTCAGCTTTGATTTAGGTGACGGCTTATTAACAGGCATATACACAATAGTGGGTGGACGAGGGATCATGATGATGATGATGCCGCCAATCAACAGACCTGAGAACAATGAAATGATAATGATGATAAAAAGCGCTGATAGTCCATCCATGGATAATACCTCCTTGAAAAGGAATGCCATATGTTCACTCCATTTTGTGCACTTTGTGTCTGAGATGATGAACAATTGTTACACTATAAGATGTTCTATGGCTAAAGTGTAGAACAGACTGATTGCTGATGTCTGTTGACAAGGAGGCAGTAACTTGTCAGGACAATGGCAGTTCAAGTGTTGTCCGAGTGTATTTGTCTTTATTATGCAAGACCTTGTGTCTGGAGGAACAGTATGGAATTACAATGTCGTATTCTGATTTTGTACGATCAGGGTGATTTAGTCGATATTCTGGCTCAATCGGTTGCGGAGGGAGCGCGGATGTTTCCGGAGTCGGATGTGGTGCTGCAACGGCCCCGTCAGACGAGCAAACACGATCTGGAGATGGCTGACGCGTTGATTTTTGGGACACCCAACTGGACGGGCATCAAAGGCTCGCTCAAACTGTGGATGGATACCACCGGCGATTTGTGGGAAGAGGGCATTCTCACGGGGAAGGTCGGTGCGGCATTTACCTCGAGTGCTGGCAACCACTCTGGTACAGAGTTTACCCTGCTCAACGTTTTGCACTGGTTTCTTGGCAACGGCATGATGATCGTTGGTTTGCCATGGACGCCAGTAATGGAGCGATCTGGCTCGTACTATGGTGCAACGGCAATAGGTCAGGTAACGGATGAAGATCGTGAGCAGGCACGTGCCCTTGGTAGACGGGTGGCAGAAATTGCACGACAGTTGAAGATCGGCGGCGGGTATGGGTGATTCAGTGAACTCATATAACAAACGTCAATGGTATCCATAGACAGATTCTTGTGGCATTCTTGCGTCTCACACTGTAAGCTATAGTTGTATCCGCGACATCATAGATTGGAAGGAATGCTATGCAAATCGTCACGCTTGATCATATACAACTCGCCATGCCTGCAGGTGAAGAAGCACGTGCACGCCAGTTCTACAATCAGTTGCTTGGACTACCTGAAGTCGCTAAACCACTGCCGTTACAGGCCCGCGGGGGATGTTGGTTTCAGGGACCAGGGATTGGGATCCATCTCGGGGTTGAGGCATCGTTTAACCCGGCACGCAAAGCCCACCCGGCATTTGTAGTCGAGGATCTCGCAGAGTGCCGACACCGACTGGAAGCGGCAGGCGTACCTATCACACCTGATGATAGCCTACCACATGTGCGTCGTGTTTATGCCAACGACCCCTTTGGTAATCGCATCGAGTTTATGCAACAGGGCGATCGTTTCGAGGTTGAGTAGGACCTCCAGCTTTCCTCCCACCAGTCATTATGGCATATCTGAGTGTGGAGGATGCCAATCAGCTACAACCAGATCGACAAGAAAGATCCGATCCTGCCATACTTGATAAGTTACAGTATAGATCAGATGTACATCCGCAGCGCTGGCGATGCGAAGCAGTCGATTTTCTCCATCATGTGCGTAAAATTGTCCCACCTGTGGTGCAATGCGAATCGCAGCAATCAGACGATCACATTGTGCACGTTGAACAGGAGTGATCTGACGCAGGACTCCCGCTACAGATGCAGTCACATAGACATCGACGGGTTTGGTCATCTGCTATCTGTAGCGTTGCCAGGCGGACACTCAATAGGAACAGGGACATCACTTAAGATGCTGGTGTCCGGGTCATAGGTGAACCATCCACTACGGTTTGCCTCATCAATGGCAGCAGTCAGTTGTGTAATGTAGCCGTTAGTTGGTGGGGGGACAAGTTCTACAATAAGCATAGGATCAAGGTTCAATTTGGCGGCAACACGCCGACGCGTTGGCCCTTCAATTGATGGGTCTTGTTGCAGTAAACGGCGATATGTTTGTTCGGTAATGCCAAGATAGGTAGCAAACTCCCGGCGAGTTTCCGCGCGACGCTGTCGAATGTCTTCAAGAGAACGAGTAACTGCCATATGCATGAGCTTCCTCCTTCGCTCAGATGTGCTAGCATTGGCATGAGTGTAATACAATATCATCATACTGTCAATGTTTCGTCATCTTTTTGGCATCATGACAGCATCACTTGACCGGGTTTGTATGCCGCCAATCGTTTTATGTCAACCAGGAGACGCTGATACTTCCACAACCACACCAGACTGTGCTTCGTACCCTCACCACACGGCTTGACGATCAACCACCTATCTGAGTCGTAACGGGAAGTTGTAGTTTTGTGCTGCAAGGTGTCGAAGTAGCGGTTCACGATATCGATCTTCAAACAGATTGTCCAGGGGCTTATGCTATCGAGCAGCTATTTCAACAACATGTGGTTGACCCAGTCACATACCGGGAGTCCCATGTATCCGGTCACATTTTGGTGCACTTGAGCTTGATGGCATAACGGTTGAAATCATGGGTGACATCCAGAAGCGCCTCCCCGACGATACGTGGGAGGCACCAGTCAACCTCTCCCCACATCGACGCTGGGTAGAGGGTTGCTGGCTTACACATTCCGGTGCTCTCGCTTGAGTATGAGTATTATGCGTATCGTCTTCTGGGTCGCATGGAAAAGGCCGAACTGCTACATGTGTGGCTTAACAAACGGACATCATCTTCCTGAGAAGAAACGCCAGAACTCACGTGTTGCATCGGGACCAGCAGGGTCGGTGTAGGAGCCAGCCGTTGAACCACCAGACCAGGCGTGTCCCATACCATTAACAGTCCATTTTTCGAGCAATACAGTTCCTGAGGCATCGTTATAAGTATATTTGATGTAGTTACGCCCACCTGGTACCTGTCCCTGCGTGGTCGTGTCGGCGGTGTCATCGACAGAATCATTATCGCTGCCATCATCTACGTAGTCATTTGTTTGGGCCCACTGCGTTACGACCTGTTCGCCATTGATGGGATAGACCACAAAATCACTGGTGCCGTGGAACACACTCACACGAACAGGGCGATTAGCGCTGCCCATTGCCTGATACGCTGCAAGGCCCTGTCGATTCGGGTCTGGTCCACCCTGTGACATGGCGAGTACACCAGAGAGCGTACTGGTACCAGCCTGATACTCCAGACCGGCAGCAACACCAACAGCAGAAAACATATCAGGGTAGGTTGCACCCATAATGACCGCCATCGCACCACCGGCAGAAAGTCCGACTACATACACTCGGCGCGAGTCAATATTGTATGAGGAGCGAATGTCGTCTACAACTGCCGCGAGGATCGCAGGTTCACCGGAGCCACGTCGTTGATGAATCGGTTCAAACCAGTTCCAACAGCGATTAAAGTTGGCGAACCAGGATTGTGCGGGGTAGACGACCAGAAATCCTTCGGTATCAGCCAGATCGTTGAATTGAGTGCCCGCCGCAATAGTATCAGGTGTCTGGGAGCATCCGTGTAAGACCATGACGAGAGGTGTTGCTGTGGTGTTCGAATAACTTGAGGGAACCCAGAGTTTGTAGTTGCGCGAACCACCTGCTGCGCTGGCCGAGCCAAAAACCCAGCTTCCGGCATGTACGGATGAGATTGGTTGAACCAGGAGTACAAGCGTTAAAATGAGTAAAATGAGCATGTTTCTCTGTCGCCGCATTGCGTTGTTCACCATCGAGTGCCTCCTTATGCAAGGATTGTAGAACTACTGATATCCAGATACAGGGATCGGCTCATCGGAACATGAGTGTGGGGAGAGTCTACCGGATATGAGTCACAATGGCGTTACAGACGAGTTACAAACGGCGATGTCGTTGCCTCAAGCAGATCACGATGCAGAATAGGTCGGATGACAGATGTCCAGGCCGCATACCCGGCTGCACTCAAATGCAATTGATCGGACCAAAAGAAGTCATCGTTTGGGAGGTCATTTTCATTCAACAGAACTGTGGTCGTATCGATAAAAGACAGCCGTGGATCGAGGAGTGTGTATTCGTAGATGAGACGATTCGTGCGTTGAATATCTGGCCACTGCTCCCAACGTCTTCCCGTTGGACTAATGGCAATGTAGTAGATGTGTGTTTCCGGTAGAGTAGTGTGCACAATAGAGGCAAATGTGACATAGCTTGCAAGGATCTCTTCAGGGGTTTTGTCATTCGTATAGCCAATCAGATCGTTCGAGCCGGCAAATAATACCACTGCTCTGGGTTTATACACGGTCACGATGCGATCCACATAGTAGACAATATCGTCAATTTTAGCGCCACCAAAACCACGCTGAATGACGGGCAGTGGTGCCATATCCTCCGCGAGAGTCTCCCAATTACGAATGCTGGAACTGCCCACAAAAACCACAGCGTCCTGTGGTGGAGAGATTTCACGATCCATAGCTTCAAAATCGACAATAGCAGACTCCCACACTGTCGGATCGTCGCTTACCAGGCTGAGATAGCCCCAGATCACTGGCATTGCAATACATACACCAACAGTGATGAGCACAACCAATACACCAACGATTATTTTTTTGAACACAGGGCTCGCTCCGATTGATGAATGGCTTGTATCACGCATATGTATGCAGAAGCACACGTAATTCTCGTCTACTATTGATAACTCGTGCAAACGTGCCATGGTTACGTGCTTCTGATGTTGTATCTCAAATTGCTGTTAGTTATGAGCGGGATGATTAGTCGTGATGCATTGTTGCCTGACTGAAGGATTAGCGGAGACGTTGGGGAAAAGACAATTATTCGCGAGATAGTTTGAGCTATGGCAGCCAGGAATGTGCAGCAAAGAGGGTGGTTAGGCCGCACCAACCCAAACCTGATTTGCCTGGGGATATCAGCATGGCGACCAGCCAACGATGAGTGTCGATAGAGCATTTGGTGTTATGCTAATAACGAATACGAAGCCGCAAGATCCATGTTAACTGGCCCTGCATTTCTCTGCTTAGTTTTTATCATCATGCTTCTAATAGGATTACCTTTCCAGTATCGAGTTCGTAGCATGCACCAACAACAGTTAGTTTGCCTTTTTCGATAAATTCCTGTAGCAATGGTATTTCTCTCAATTCGTTGACGGCTAATTCGATATTAGCCCAGACCGCATTATGCAAGAGATCACCAGTCTGCCCCTGCGCTTGCTCAACAGCCGGGCGAATATGGTCTACCAATGTTTGGATTTTATCATGCGCCGCAACATGGTGTTCCACAGCGGTAATGGCAGCGGCAACCGCGCCACATTGTTCGTGGCCTAACACAACGACAAGCGGGATACCAAGCTCTTCAACACCAAACTCAATACTGCCGAGTGCAACATCACCAATAACATGACCAGCCGTACGGATGACCAACAGATTGCCTAACCCCTGGTCAAAGACAATCTCAGGAGGCACACGCGAATCGACACATCCGAAGATAATGGCAAACGGGTGCTGTCCACCAACAACTTCACTACGTCGCTCAAGTGTCTGGTCAGGATGGGTCGTATGCATGGTGGCATAGCGTTCGTTTCCTTCAAGAAGCATGGTCAATGCCTGGTTGTCAGTTATAGTGACTTCTTGCTGCATAGCTATTCCCTCTATATGTTCAGGTGAAAGCTCTTTGTCGAAAGTATAGCATTACTATTGTTAAAGCTTTGTGTAATTCAGATAACATTGAATGGTTGGATTATAATTGTCTATAGGTAATGATTGTAACAAAGTAGCATATCAGGCTATGCAGATGAGTGTAAAACAGACTGGAATGTTAATTCTACACTGGGTGAGTGTTGCGATCGGAGTAGTCGGGGTGCTGGTGGTATTGCCTTTTGTCTTACCATTGATACTCCTGTTGATGGGTGTATCGCGGATACGTGCCAGACAATCTGAACAGCGCTATGCTGCATTTCTTGCTCAACACGAAGGCGCAGAGTTTTTTTGCTACACCAACCGAATGACTAGTCGGGCCTTTGTGGAAGAACACATTCTGTCAGCGCTGGATCCACATATACACATTATACAACTGGAAGGGAGAAAGCCGATCAGCACCTTCGACGAGACGTATATCTCCCATATGCTCCACAATATCGAGCAGATTGGTTTCCCTAATGTGCTAAAAATTGTCAACGGGCATGTGGTCGATACATCACTCCACGATGAATGGTATGCGATACTTAATCAAAAGCGCAGCCCTGATGTTTTCTTGCAGGCGCTGGAAGCACAGTTGGCGCGGTTGCGTAAAGCCAAAGGAGACCGTATTGAGCTATGATCTCGAAATTCGCAGCGATGAGCGCTTTACTCAATCGCAAGATCTTCAGTCACTCCACGGCTTTACTGTGGCGCTTCCACGTGGCACAATGCATTGCAACACACCTCGGTTGGGAAATGCTTGATTTGCAGGGGTGATATAGCCAACGAGTCAGACATATACCACATGAAGCATGTTGGGTAAGCTTTATGAGCGGCAGCTTCAAGCAGCCGCTTCAGTGCCAATATGAGTGCCTGTAACAGATGTACAAACCATACCTATGTAACATAGCTGCGGTTTGTAAGCGCAGTGCTCGCTATTCCGCTTATCGCCCGAACAACTGCGACGTTGGGAATCTGCCCATGCATGTGGGAAAGGGTATGTTATTCTCTGGCGTGGCGTTGTTTGTTTTAGTGGTTTCATCCTTCTTTTCCAACATAGTACCATATACATAACAGGATGAGGCATAAGATCACCGCAACCATGCCCCTGTTTTACAAGAGCATGGCCACCAAACTTTACAATCGTTTCTACCACCTTCTAAGATGTGTGCTGCGGTGGACGGCTAAATAACAGCACGACTCCCGTAGTAATCATCCACAATTGCCAGAGTGTGACACTTCCCACCAGAATGACCGTTCCCATCTCTATGCCAAAGACTGAGGCAAAGGGGTATATAACCACAAATGCGGCAATCAGACCAAACCAGCCGATCCAGCGTGGCAAGACACCTGTACGAAGGATAGCGACAGCTACAAAGCTGGTCCACAAGCCACTAAAGAAAGCAACACCTAACAGTTCTCCAACCCCACCGGCGTATTCATTAAATGCCACAAACGCTACAGCTGCAGCATCACGGGTGGCGGCACTCGCTGATGGCTCCAGATAGATGGCTGCAATGGTCGGCATAACCACTAACCAGCGTACAATCCCCAGGATTTTCATGACACCCGAGATAAGCCCCATGGCTGCACTGATACCGATCAAGGTTCGTGCATGCTCGCGAAAAATACGATAGAGTAAAACCGAAATCGGTATGATGAGAAATGCAGAGATCATATAGCTAAAATAGCCAAGGGTAACCGCGCCGCTTTGTTCAGTAATCAAGGGCAATACAACCGATGCAGGCTCACCCAGACTGGCAGGCCAGTTGATGGCATTGCCCAATACAATGACTGGAATGAGAAAGATAGCGAATTGTGCGAGCAAGAGCACTCCGGCAATCCGGTAGATAGCGATATGCGATGATGGGTTAGCAGTATTGGTAATCGTACGAGTTGTTGGTGACGTGACCATAGCTTTTTCCTTATGTCAATTTATCAGAGTAATAAGAGGGTAAGTTCAATGGGAACGATATGTCTTATGATGTCTTGCGAACAGTTCCTGCTAATAGAGAAAACAACAGATCCTGAAACAACCGTGGTGGTCCAGCCAGATAGAAGCGGCCATCCAATTTTTGCAGTATCGAAGCAAGTTGGCGTAATCCTGGCCTTGCAGCGTTACGCTCGTTGGCAAGGCGGATCATTTCAGTAAACATTTGCTCACTATCGAGCGCTGGTGTGAGTTTCACCTGAAAGAGCACATCATTCCCCGTACGGTTATCAAAGGTATGTGGTGCCCCTGCGGGGACAACGGCTGTTTCACCTTCACGAAGTTTGATGGCCTGACCCTGTACCACCAGATTGAGTTCACCTGATACGACCGTAAACTGCTCTTCTTGTTGGGTGTGAATGTGCATCGGTGGGCCAGCCTGTCTCGCTCGAATAACATTCTCAAATTGGACATATGCACCGCTGGTTGAGGTGGCGGTGTGCACAAAGCACACCTGCTCGCCAGTTATTTGATTGGTGTATGTTTCGCCGATGATCGCCATGACGGGCCCTCCTTAGGTGTTTTGGGTGCGATACCACGCGATAGTTTCCTGAATAGCGTTTTTGTGGGGTGTCACACCATTGCCAAAAGCTGCCTCAAACCGACTGTGATCGACCACGAACGGTTCTGCAAATTCGTACAGCATCTCCACACTTTCGCGTGCCATGGGGTTAAACAAGCCCACCATCTGCATCATCAGCTTGCCTGCGGTACGAACGCGAACAGGTTGTTGCACTTCAGCCTCGAGCAACTGCACGAATTGTCGTGTGGTGATGGTGGGAGCGCTGGGAACGTGCCAGGCTCGACCGTAGGCTTCTTCGTGCTCACTCAATGTGACCAATGCCTGTGCAAAGTCACGAATGTAGGTGTAGGTGTGGGGCAGATCGATATCGCCAAAAAGATTCGCCGTTTTGCCATTTAAGGCTGCCTTGAACAACATCTCACCAACAGCCGAGTTGGTCACACGGGGGCCATAAAAATCGGCGGCACGGCCAATCGTCACTTGAATCTGCCCCTGCTTATGAGCCTCCAGCAACCTGCGGTCAACATTAGCACGTGTTTGACCTTTACGCGTCTGGGCTGCGTATGGTAAGGATTCATGTAAAACCTGCCCCTCTGTTGACCCATACATATACAGGTTGCTGGCAAATACAAGTTTTACTCCTGCTTGTGCTATGCCCTCAATCACGCTTTTGACCAGTGGGGGAAACAACTCTGGCCACTGGTTGTAGGGTGGCTGTGCACAAAAGAACACTGTATCAGCATCGACACATACGTCCGCAACCTGATCCGGTTGAGTAATATCCGCAGCCACAAGCCTGACCTTTTCAGGAAGTGCTTCGTTGACCTTTCCACTGCGATTGATCAGTTTGAGCGACGCTCCTCTGGCGACCAGTTCATCCATCACCGCCAAACCTAACTGACCTGCTCCCAGAATGACGTAATGAGATTGCATATTCATGATTTGAGACCTTTCTATAAATATCGTGAGAGTTGATGACGGTTACACCGTGACTTCCTCAACCGGACGACGGGCACTAGGCAGTAACGACATAGTTGGATAGCCCAGACGGAACGCAAAGGTTGGTCGCCAATCGGCATTCTGGGTAATGCCATCAATGAACTCGGCCATCTGTGCTGGCTGATCCAGTTGACGTTCACGATCAACGATCTCGGGCATCTGGTTGATGGGATGCATCGACAGACCCTGTGTGGTCGTCCAGAGGTGCATCCGTTGCCACAAACGACCCGCGCTGACCGCCTGAACCTGGTCGTACAGATCCCGCACCGCAATAAATCCTACAATTGGTGTTGCATCGAGAGTTGATTGAGTGGCACTCAACCAGTTACTATCAATGGTCTCAACGGCTATAGGTGGTAACATCTTGACAACACCGCGTAACAGTGGCGGAACCCCGGCTGTATCAATAAATGGTCCATCTTTGTGTTCCTGCACTTCACGCCAGGAACTGCGAAACCATTTGTGGCTGTCGTATGACATAACCTCATCAGCAATAATCATCTCGGTACTATCGATGGTGGCTTCGACAACCTTGGTATATGCTTCGCTTCCCTGTGCAAAAAACATGATCACAATATCTGGTTCCTTATCTGCCAACTCTCGCAGTGTTGTGAGTGTTGCATCAGTGACAGGGCGAGTCATATCATAGGCGGCACGATCTGTGTGGCGGTTGGGAATGGCTTCGTACAGCTCATCAGGTGCGGGCGATCCTTCTGCGAGCGCAAATGTTGCGACAAGCGTCGGTTCTAAAGCATCGTTGGGACCAGTCAAGCTTCCCGACTCCAGCGTGAGCGTTGCATCATACCCAATCGCCTGTGCGGTCAACATCATATTTTCGATGGCACATCCCAGACCGATGTGCATCTCACGAAGATAGGGGTCCATTGCGCCAAGATGTCGCTGGGTGTCAGCGAACAGTTCAACCTCTGTATCGGTGACACGGAAGAGCCAGGGCTGGGTATTATGTGGGCTGGCAGCCAGGATGCCTGCGCGTACCAGTGCCATCGGTCCATCGCTCATATCCGTACGCCATGTCTCCCAGGCTGCGTAGGCGGGGCCCTGTGCACTGCTGAACACACCCTGATCGACGGCGCGCCATACGCCACCACCAGCAACGAGAACGACTGTACCTGCGCCTAACGTACTTAAAAACCTTCTGCGACTCATTCGTTGTATTGACATGAAAAATCCTCCTTTGTTATATATATTCTTTTTAGTGAAACATGTTAACCGTGCCACAAAGTCAATTCTGAAAGGTGTGCTACAAACTCTTCAATAATTGTGTTACACGTGCATTTTTATGATATATAATTATTTTTGTGACTAGTGTTAACTAATGTGTATGACGTTGCCTTGTTTTGAAAGGTTGCATCTTATGGGCACAATTTTGTATGCGATTTATAAATCTGGTGTAAAGCCCATGCGATGGAGCAGGGCCAGCACCTCAAAGCGATAGAACGCACCAGGATCGCCAATAATTGGTTGCAAGTGGCTGTACAATTCTAATGAAATCATGCCATGGATCTTGCTCCACGTAGCCAATAATATTTCCAGTAACGGATGTGGTATTTCCGCTCCATAACGCTGCTCATCACCAATGATCTGTTGCTGAAACTGTGGCAGTATGTCTGTGTATTCGGCTGGAATTGTTAACTGTTTATGTTGCCAGGCACCTTGCAACTCTTGCAGAAAGATTGTGTTCGTCCGCCGTGCAGCGTATGTGGTTGCTTCACCAGGTGCTTTATATCCAGGGATGGGATTACCAAAGATGAGCACATAATCAGCGGGATAGGCCAACGCCCATGCACGATAGGTGAGCATTCCTGCATATAACCGATTGGCATAATCCGGAACCGGGTACTTGTTGAGCGCTGCATTGATAGCATCAGCTATCGCGTTGTATGCATCCAGAATCAGTGCAGTGATCAAGTCATCACGGCTTTCATAGTAACGATACAACGCTGGTGCACTCATCCCCATATCACGTGCGATGGCGCGCAGAGAGAGTGCGGCGGCCCCTTCCATCGCCATGTGTTGTCGAGCTATCATCTTTATTTCTTCACGTGTTGCCGTGTGCAATCGCTCGCGTCGGGTGAGTGTCATCATCTTTCCCCTAATGTGTTCATTCAAGTTAACACCGTAAACTAAAGATATCACCGTTTCCATGATTTGTCAAGAGGATGTGACAGTGACCGAGCTTGTCGAAGTCAGGGTTAAACAGGAAGCAATGTTGTTGATATACTTCTTATCTGCGTTGTGATTTGGGTAACATGTGCTAAAACTTTACCAAAGCTTAACTGCATTATTATCGGTTTAAGCGTATATATAAGTAAGACAAATAGCATTATATTTATAATACTGTTTATCCTGTGATCAAAGCCTGTACTGATCAGATTCAACCAGAGAAAGGATATTGATCTATGGTAAGGGTTTCTGCAACGTCGCGATATTCCCACTACCTGCTTATCATAATTATCGCATTACTCGTAAGCCTCATCAGTATAGCCTTCATGAGTAGCTCCATTGTCTATGGTACTACCCAGGGTGCTGTGCTTGCTGTTGATATGGAAGTGGAACCCAATGACTTTCGTATCAGCGATATGGGGCCAGATGGCAACACAGGCTTCGGTGTTTCCTCACCAGCTGTAGCTTACAACACCCGCAGCCACGAGTATCTGGTCACATGGTCCGGCGACGACCAGACCCGCGATGCTGTCGAGATACGTGGTCAACGCATTAATGCTGACACGGGCCAGGAAATGGGTACCAACGATTTTCAGATCAGTCAGGTTCGTGCGAACATCGATCCAGAGTTTCGGGCTTTTACTTCTGATATAGTGTACAATCCTACCGCCGATGAGTATCTGGTCGTTTGGGCCGCATATGACCTGTTAAGCCCTGAGCCAACGCCCGGCGGTATCTATGGTCAGCGGCTGGACGCCAACACTGGTGCTGCTATAGGTACGGACGATTTTCGAATTGATCAACCCATTACCACACCTGGCTATCTCGATACACTGCCCTCGATTGCCTACAACAGCACTGCTGATGAGTATCTGGTCGTCTGGGAGAGTGATCTAAGAGAAGACGACAATCCATCTGAAATAGTTGGGCAACGGCTTACCAGCGCGGGAGAACCTGTTGGCGAAAATCTTGCCATTACTACCATGATGCCATACGGTCTTGATATAGCCTATCACCCGGTAGCGAATGAATTTCTGGTGGTCTGGGCAGGCAATGACGATACCAAAGGATTAGAAATCTTTGCCCAGCGACTGGATGCCGCAACAGGAGCAGAGGTTGGGGATGACGACTTTCGCATCAGCGATATGGGCTTTGATCTTGATCTCAATTTTGTGGTCTCCGATCCCGCCATAGCCTACAACGACACCAGGCAGGAGTTTCTGGTCGTCTGGTCGGGTGGACTTGATGACGCCGATATCAATTATGAAATCTATGGGCAACGGCTCAGTGCTGGTGGCGAAGAGCTTGGAGATGATGACTTTCTGATCAGTACCATAGGCTCTGAAAGTCAACTGTACACTGCAAATGAGCCAACTATCGTTTACAATCCGATAGACGAAGAGTACCTTGTTACCTGGGCCGTGGATACGTACTTTGGCACCATGGATGCAGAGGAGTATGAAATCTATGGGCAACGGCTTGATGGTGTAAGCGGGGCTGAAGTGGGCGACGATGACTTTCGCATCAGCGATATGGGGCCAGACGACAATAGTGCCTATCAACCCTACAGCCCGGCCATCGGTTATAGTAGCAAGAACAACACCTATCTCGTTGCGTGGTCTGGCGACGATAACACAGGGCCGCTGGTCAATAATGAGTTTGAAATCTTTGGGCAGCGGCTGGTTGGGCAACAAACACTACCCCCAACCGCGACACCCACCGCCACCAGCACCCCGCCGCCAACAACCATTCCACCAACCGCGACGCCCACACCAACACCCGACCTACCGCCCATCGAACCATCACGCAGCTTCCTACCGCTGATCATCCGCTAATCGCAGCCCCATCTTTTCCCCACGCCTGCACAGGTTCCCCTCGCGGGAGCCTGCAGTGACCTGCCCCCTCGCGGGAGCCTGCCGCCTCGCCACATTCCCAACGGCGATTGCGGTCCCACAGGTTTCCATCTTGTTGTTCCACGTAAAGGATGTGTAACCAAACACATGCCTAATTGAGCCCCATGACGATGTTACTATACATAGAGCGCTCGTTTCATTTTGCAGCCCGACCACAAAGAGGAACTGGATTCAGAAAGGATGGTTGGTGATGCGATCAATGGACACCTCCCTGAGCCGCTACCGTTGGTTGATTAGCCTGTTCGTTGTATTTGGGTTAGCGGTAATGAGTCTGATTGGCATGCCCAACTCTGTTGCACAGAGTGTTGCGGATAATGCCAGCGGATCTGCTGTTCAGTCAATCGCCACAGCAAGTTATGATGTGGGTGAGAATGACTTCCGCATCAGCGACATGGGACCGTATGGCGACATCTGGTCCGAGATCATGTCACCATCAGCAGTAGCCTACAACAGCCAGAACAATCAACATCTCGTCGTCTGGGCCGCGAATGATGATCCGACCGGCCCTGTTCACATCTATGGTCAACGGCTAGATGCTACAACAGGTGCCGAAATTGGGACGAATGACTTCCAGATCAACCAAACACTTCCTCCCAGCTTTCTACCAGATGTGACGTACAATCCTATCACAAATGAATACATGGTGGTCTGGGCAAATGGTGACTTTCGAAACCCTGCACTGGCACCATACGGCATTTTTGCCCAGCGGATCGATGCAGCGACAGGTGACAACGTAGGAGTCAATAATTTCCGCATTGATACGCCACCATCCGAACCCGGCTATCATGTGACAACGCCTGATGTAACCTACAATAGCACCATGAACGAATATCTCGTCGTGTGGAGAAGGTATCCCGTTGATAAATACAGCGAGTCAGAAATGATCGGACAAAGGCTTGCTGCCAACGGAACCCGCATCGGTCAGCCCATCACCTCCATCAGCGATACTACACTGATCGATTTTGACGTAGCCCACCATGCCATCACCAATGAATACATGGTGGTCTGGTCCATACTTCCAATAAATAACACCACCAATATCTACGCGCAGCGTCTGGATGCCACAACGGGAGCACAAGTTGGCACCAACGACGCCCGCATCAGTGACATGAAACAAGAAGATCATTACTATTCCGCCCCCGATCTTGCCATAGTCTACAATAAGACGACAGACGAATATCTAGTAGTGTGGGGTGGCAATACTGGTCAGTTTAGCGATTATCAAATTCATGGACAGCGTCTGAGTGCAACAGGTGGCGAGGTAGGCGAAGACAACTTTGCTATTAGTCAAATCACCTCTCCTAACGGTTTGTATTTAACCGGCCCTCCAGCGGTAGCATACAATTCCCCTTCCAATCAATATCTGGTCGCTTGGACTATTGGCCGCTTCTTTCACCCCATGGACGATATCGAATTTGAACTCTACGGACAATTGCTCGATGGCCGCACGGGAGCCGAGATTGGTATCGATGATGTTCGGATCAGTGATATGGGGCCCGAAGGCCATCCAAGTTATTATGCAGACTCGCCAGCTCTGGCATCCAATGAACAGAACAATGAATACATAGCAATCTGGCAGGGTGAGGATAATACCGGCACGCTGGTTGAAGATGAGATGGAGGTCTTTGGGCAGTGTTTAGCTGTGCCATGGGAACCAACACCCACCCCAACAGCAACCGCAACACCCACCGCCACCAGCACCCCGCCGCCAACAACCATTCCACCAACCGCGACGCCCACACCAACACCCGACCTACCGCCCATCGAACCATCACGCAGCTTCCTACCGCTGCTCATCCGCTAATCTCAGGCCCATCTTTTCCCCACGTCGGTACAGGTCACCCTTGCGGTGATCTGTCCCCTCGCGGGAGCCTTGCAGTGGCCTGCCCCCCTCGCGGTGGCCAGCGGTGCCTACGCCCCGCCATCGCGACGGGCGACAACCACCCGAAACCCTAGGTAGTCACGGATGTAGCGGTCGGGAAAAATCGGGCGGCGCGCCCGACAGAGCATATGTTCTATCTTACCACTCCATGAACCACCACGTATAGGAGTATTAAACTCACCTGAATCAAAGTCTGCCATGACCTGATCACCCTCCTCGGGATAGAACGCACCATGACTACAAGTCCACTCAAATACATTGCCAACCATGTCGAAGGCACCACAGGCAGCCACTCCCTGTGGATAACATCCTATCGGTGCGCTGCGTTTCAGCTTACTGTCCTCGAACACCGCATGTGCTGTGGTTGGCGCATCCTCACCCCACGGGTAGGTCCGGCGCTGGCCAGTCCCATCATACGCCGCCGCA
>WYDT01000001.1 GCA_013122435.1 Chloroflexi bacterium AL-N1 | reverse complement strand
GAGTTCCTCAAATCCATAGGCGCCTGGTTCTTACCACACCCCTGGACTGATGTATTTGTACCTGGTTCAGAAGTGGACCAGTACGTTGGCGACATCGCGGCAAACCTGACATTGGAGGATACGGGACAAGGCCCTGTCTTACTCTATCCTGTCAAAACGGCTCGTTTTACGCAACCTTTCTTCCGTGTGCCAGATGAATCGGTTGTATTCTTATTCAGCATTCTACGTACAGCACCCTCAAAAGAAGTGGCAGAGCAAATGGTCGCAGACAATCGTGAGTTGTTTGAACGCAATCGTGATTTAGGAGGTTACCGTTATGCGATTGGTGCCGTTCCCTTCTCACGAAGCGATTGGCGTCAGCATTTCGGGCGGGTCTGGCGCGCTTTCCGCGATGCCAAATGGCGCTACGATCCGGATAACGTCCTCACCCCTGGTCAGGGTATTTTTCGAGGTCACTAGATAGCCTCACCACAATACAGCATAAACTAAGAGACCAAAACTAAAGATGAGCACTACGACATAATTGTTACGGTGCTCGTCTTCGTTTTTGGAAAACACGGAGACTCTTCTCATCAATACTATACTGCTATTGCTATGTATGTTAGCGAAAACTGAAAGAGAGTGATAACCTATGTCTTCATCACTTCTCAATTGTTTACTGAACGAGAGCATCTGACCACTGCTGCATATGCAGATAGTACGAATTTACAGGCGCGGGTCAGCATCTATCATCATCGTGATCCACAGGTGGACTTCGTTACATGGGCAATAAACCACCTTGACTGGCCTGAAGCGGCGCGGGTACTCGACGTTGGTTGTGGTTACGGACAGTATCTGAAACAACTAAGCCAGCCAACAGTTGATGACCTATTTTTGATCGGTGTAGACCTATCCTCTGGCATGTTGAAAGACCTATCACAACAATGGGATACACAAATCCCACTCCCACATCTTGGCGTTGCTGATGCACAGCATCTTCCCTTTTCAGCCAATTCCTATGACATAGTACTTGCTATGCATCTGCTCTATCATGTCCCCAATATTGAGCAGGCAGCCCACGAACTACGCCGTATACTTCGTTCTGGCGGAACATTATTGGTAGCTACAAACGGAGAAAATCATCTCCATGAAATCGAGCAAGTTTTCTGTATGGTACTTTGCAATATGACCGAGAATAGAGATATTGCGCGATTCCTTCCACGGATCAGTCAGCGGTTTTCATTAGAAAACGGTGCATCACTGCTACGCACAGCCTTTGATCATATTGAGCGACAAGACTTGACGGGTGTCTTAAAGATTCCTGAAGTTGCCCCTGTACTTGCGTATGCAGACAGCATGCGGCCAACTATCGAAAAAACATTGTCAGATGGAGTGACGTGGGAAGAGATTATGCGAGAAAGCGCACAACTCATCAACGATCAGATTGCCCAGCATGGTGTATTCGAGGTTCAAACACATGCAGGTGTGTTTCTCTGCAACTAAATCCATGGTACTATGTGGCCATAAACAGCAACCAAGACCATACACGAAATCAACGCATATGCGAACGAGTATCTGGTTTGTCCGTCATGGGCAAACCGAACTTAATAAAGCCAGACGTTATCAGGGAATTACAAACAGCCCACTCACACCATATGGCCAGCAACAAGCCCATGCACTTGCACACCGTCTCCAACGCATACCATTTCGCACTGTTATTGTGAGCCCGTCCCAGCGTGCACAAGAGACGGCTGAAATTATTGTCGCAGAACGGTCGATTCCCTTCGTTGATGACACACAATGGGCCGAAACAAACCATGGATGTTGGGAAGGGCTCACCTACCGTGAGGTCACCCAACGCTTCCCTAGGGAAGCTGCCTCACGCTTTGCCGATCCGCTGAATGGGCGGGCCACCGACGGCGAAAGTCTGGCTGAAGTAATGCAACGTGTGATGGCAGGGTGGCAAAACATTCTACAAAAGCTTCCTGGAGGTCGTGTATTGGTCGTAACACACGCAACACCCATTCAGTTAGTGCTGTGTGCCATTAGCAGCATGTCTCCCGACCTCCATTGGCGCTGGCGTATTGATCTAGGGAGCGTTACATCAATAGATATATACGGCGGAAGTCCTATTGTACGTGTAGTAAATGAAGTGCCCAAACTACTATCAAAATCTTCCTAGGAATAGGTCTGATACTCTGCTACAAAGCCTGAAGGATCATATTATGTCCAATGAGTACATGGTACAAAAACTCTACCAATTATGTCAGAATGTGCCGACTCCCGACCAAGAAAGCGCCACTGCTGCTGTTACACGGCTGAATCAGCTAACCAAACCGCCGGGGAGTCTGGGCGCACTTGAAGCGTTAATCGTGCAGCTCGCAACGATCACCGGCAACATCCAGCCAACATTTGCACACCCGGCCGTATTGGTCGCGGCAGGAGACCACGGTGTCGTGGCGGAACATGTCAGCCCTTTCCCGCAATCGGTCACGATTCAGATGGTGCAAAACTTCTTACATGGAGGGGCCGCGATCAATGCGCTCGCCGCCAACGCCGGTGCACGAGTCATTGTGGTAGACGCTGGCGTTGCAGGTGGCCTACCCGATCATCCACAACTCCAGCGTGTTGCCATTGGCAAAGGAACCAACAACTTACTCCATGAACCAGCTATGTCCCGCACCGAAGCAATGCAGGCTGTTCTGGCTGGTGTAGAATTGCTTGAGCGCGAAAGAGAAGCAGGTCTCGATCTGCTGGCATTGGGCGAAATGGGCATCGGAAACACCACCCCAGCCGCATGCCTGACCAGCGCTTTCACAGGTGCCGCAGCAGCATTGACGACTGGACGTGGCACAGGACTCGATGATGATGGACTTTCACACAAACAACAAGTTGTGGCAGCAGCCCTTGATCGTGCCAAACCTGACCAAGAAGACCCGCTCGGTATTCTGGCAGAACTTGGTGGCTACGAAATTGCCTTGCTTGCCGGAGCAACCCTTGCCGCTGCCACCCATTGCATACCAGTGGTGGTCGATGGGTATGTGGCAACCAGTGCGGTGCTAGCAGCGGTAGCGCTTGCCCCCCACACCCGCGACTTCCTCATAGCCGGGCATCGTTCAGACGAACCAGGCCATCGTATTGCGCTCGAACATCTTGGGCTACAACCACTGCTGACGCTCGATATGCGGCTGGGGGAAGGCAGTGGGGCTGCGTTGGCACTCCCCATTATTCAGGGGGCGGCCCATGTGATGCGCGACATGGCTACATTTGGCGAAGCTGGTGTCGATGAGAAAATTGCTTAACAGAACGCGAGAACAAACGTGGAGTTAACAGCAGACACACATCAAAACGTACTCGCGTTAATGGGAATGCGCGTTCAGACACTCTATTGTACTGACGACAATGACCGTCTGCTCTCTGTTAACGAGTCCGGTTTTCCGCAGGCACCGCAGTTTTTCATGGGCCGAACCGCACGTGGGAATATCTGGCACTTTCGACACGATCTACCCAGCGAACTCGTTCAAGAACTCAACCAATTCTGTGCCATGGAGCCGCTATCCGCTGACTTCGCGACACCACCAATACACTATCATTCGATACGAAAACTCCTTGCAGAACATGAGCCTATCCAACACGAATATCGTGGCCCAGCCTATCTCTTTCCAGAAAAACTGCCTTATTCAGATAAAGTTGTACAGCTTTCTGAAGAGATGTTTCACACATATAAGGGCTTAAAACCTGTATCTGCACCACGGTTTCCCTGTGTGGGAGTCGTAGAAGACAAACATATCGTATCGTACTGTTACTGCGCGCGCCTAACCGAGCAGGCAGCTGAAGCAGGTGCGGAAACCCATCCAGCATTTCGTGGTAGAGGGTTTGCTGCGAAAACTGCCGCTCGCTGGGCAATGCTCATACATGAAACAGGCCGTATTCCTTTTTACAGCACGTGGTGGGATAATCACGCATCCCAACGCGTCGCAGACAAACTCGGACTGGTCTTGCTTGGTGAGGATATTAGTATCATATGACCCAACCTCCTAACGATCATCAAAACCAATGGGGACCACTCTGGCCGCTCGGCGAAGCATTGCGCTTTTTAACGATTATTCCGATACCTGGGATGCCCCCCATGTCGGAAGCCAGTATTGCCCGCGCTATCCCTTTTTTTCCACTTGCAGGTGCAGTTATCGGCGTACTGCTAGTAATGATTGGGCTGATCGCTAACACATTCTGGGGAGTACCGATACATGCGGTTATCATCGTCATTGCCTGGGGTATACTCACCGCTGGACTGCATTTAGATGGTGTGAGTGATACGTTTGACGCAGTGATGAGCTGGCGACCACGTGAACGTAAATTAGAAATAATGAAAGACAGTCGGGTGGGCGCGATGGGTGCTATCGCCCTGATTGCCATTCTGGTGCTCAAGATAGCATTCATCGGCGTCGCAGGTGCGGGTTGGGTACAAGCCATTATTCTGGCGCCTGTACTGGGGCGCTGGGCCGATATCTACGGTATTTTCTGGTTCCCTCCAGCACGTGAAGGCGGATTAGGGCGCAACTTTCAGTCACAGGTACAACATGCCGATTTTGCCGTTGCTACGGTTATCACACTTTCGCTCGTTATGCTGATTGCTGGAATACAGGGGCTCATCACCTTTTTCGTGGTATGGGGGGGAACGCATCTTATTGCGTGGTGGTGGACGAAAGATCTTGGTGGGTTAACTGGTGACACGTATGGCGCCCTATGTGAAATCGCTGAGGTTATCGCCCTGGCAGCGTTAACTGCAAGTTTATAAAATCTCTTAACAGCTAACGGATAATCATTGGAAGATATACCTGGGTTTCGGCAATGCTGACTGATAATGCGAATGACGACGTATTACCAGCAGCGTCGGTCTGGGTGGCTGTTACAAATAAGCTATCAGTATCAATGTTTGAGAGAGGCACCTGAAAGGTACCCTCAGCGGTCGCGGTCGTTGTACCAGCAAAATGTCCTCCCTGATCACCAACATCTGTGAAGACTTCTACCAGACATTCGGGACAACTATCACCTACAATGGTGTTATCACGCACACCTTGAATGACGGGCGGAGCGATATTGCCATTTGCACCCGAGTCCAGCAAAATCCCCGCGCTGGTATTGTTGCTGATGCTGTTGGTGAGGAGCCGATTTCGGACACCGCTGCGAACAGTAATCCCAGATCCTCGGTTGGCAAAAATAACATTATCTTCGACACGCACATCCGTCCCAGTAATCGCAATACCACCTTGCACAGCACAATCCGCCGAGACACCATTACTGCCGCCATTCCAGCGAATGGTGTTTTGGAGCACTGCTGTCTGAGAGCCAGACACACAGATACCCGATCGCGCGTTGGCATCAATCGTATTGTCACTAATGGTAATGTTTGCTCCATCAGCCATAATGCCAGATTGTTGATTATATGCGATCAGATTATGTGGGCCAATGATGTTATTGTCGCCGTGTACCTTGACCCCATCATTTTGATTGCCTAATTGTGTGCTTCGATCAGCACCCACACCGATGATATTCCCGGCAACCTTATTGTTTGATGACTCGATAAACACACCACCAGCCCCGTTGTAAGCAACAACATTCCCAGCCTGTGTGTTGGTACCACCAATAATGTTTGCCTGAGCACTCAAACCAACATAGATACCATAGTTAACATTGCCATATCCCGCAGATGTGCCTGTCTGATCGACGCCAACGTAGTTTCCTTGAACACGGTTTTGATTACTACCAGAGTCGGCAATGTAAATTCCCCACCCATTATTACTTGCAATGATGTTACGAGCACTTGTGACCGTACCACCTATAAGATTCTTGTTTGCACCATCTGTGAGATACACACCACCATTCTCATTCCCAAGCGGTGTGCTACGGTCGGCTGCAAGACCTATCGTATTGCCTGCAACCGTATTGGAGGAACTTCCTTCGATAAAGACACCACTTTGATTTCCTGAGATGATGTTGCCTGCCCCAGCATTCGTACCGCCTATGAGGTTATCGGTTGCCTGTCCACTAATGCGAACACCTGCGTACGCGTTTGGAATAGCTGATTGTCCACTTGAACTGATGCCAATCCAATTACCAGCAACCGTATTTGCTTGCGTTTGAGCCCCATGCAGTGCAATACCGGTATCATAATCATTCCCAGCAATGATGTTGCGTTCACTGACCGTGTATCCACCAATCAGATTATCGCGTGCGCCGTTTTGAATGCGTATCCCGGTTCCGTTGGGGCTTGCCGATAGACCTGTCGCATTGATGCCTATGTAACATCCTGACACTTGGTTATTGACTGCATCGGCTCCGTCAATAAGCAGACCGCCATCAAAAAAATTGATGATGGTCAGACGATGCAAGCGGTTATTCTCCGATGTGAGCGTAAAGCCATTGGTCTGAGGTGTTGTGTCAAGCGCATTTGTTCCATCGATAACGATTGGAGGATGAGCACTAGTAGTCGTTTGGGTACTGCCATCTATGGTAATGTTCCCGCGAGTGAGCGCAGGAAGGGTATTCTCTAGAGCAATCGTCCACGTCTTGCTGTTTGCAGAGTAACCTGAGGCAGTTGTTGGAATGTCAAAAGAGATGGTGATAGCATCATCTGTGCCGGTTTCGTTGGCAGCCAGCACGGCCTCACGAAGAGAAATGGCATGATCTGGCCCAGCATCGGTATTGAGCGCTGACAACGATGTGGTGGTTCCATCAACACGGTCTTGTGTGGTTGTAACCGCTACATGGTTTGATGCTGTGGATTGAGGTGCTTGAATAGCTGAAGAGTTTGATGGAGCAGCCAAAACAAAATCTGGTCCATACAGCAAAGCTAACACTGTGATATACAATGTTATCAGGGAATTGTTCAACCGTTTAGAACGCTTCCTGAACACAAAACTCTCCTGGTTTACGCTAAAACAGATTAACTGGATCTATACAAACACAGATCAGATAGCCATAAAATAAATACATCTACAAACAACAATTTTATCGTTGTCTTCAACCAAAACGCAGTTGGGTCCTCTTCACAGATAATATCAGCAATGTGTCTTCCATTATATGTCGGATCAGCTATTGATTCAAGTCAAAAAATAGTTATTAAGTACTAAGATATTGCTTGTGCATGCTATAGAATGCGCTCTTCAGGTCCTATGCTATAATGCTCGCGGCTTGATCGACCTGAGGCGGAGGTATGTATCCAATGCAACCAACTAAAGATGAACGGTTACTCGCAACACTCGCCCACGCAAGCGTGGTCGCAAATACAGCTAACCTCATAGGGTTAATTATGGCAGCGCTTATTTGGGGGACCCAACGCGAAAAATCACCCTTCGTACGTTTCCAGGCACTCCAGGCAGTTATCTATCAGAGTTTCATGCTGGCTATCGGTATGCTTCTCACACTTATCTGGGCCGGGTGCTTAGGGCTGTCGCTCATACCAGTGGCATTTCGCCCTGACCTCTACACCACCAGTCCCCCAGATATATTTTGGCTGGTCCTGATTGGTTTTGTGGTACCACTGGGATTCGCGCTTGTTGCTATGCTGTATGGATTGTACGGTGCGCTACAGGTGTATCGCGGGAAACCATTTACCTATGTACTCGTGGGGCGCTGGGCACATAGTGTTGCTGATGAGTCTCCCACAAGTTCAGGCACTCCTACCGACAGAGCAGATCTGGAAGTTGCCAACACATCGCATCTGCATAATACTCCTATCTCCAAAGACGCTGGCTAACTTTCACACATATACAACTCATCCAGGTAATTCCACAGCATATCGTTCTGTATAGCGCGGTCCACTCTGCAAAAGTTCGCTTTGAAAGAGCATGATCTGGGTGACTTGCCAACTTACGGGAGAGATCGGAGGCAATGCGGAAATTGCTCGGCCAAGTTGTTCTTGTTGTTCACCAGTTGCATCACGCCGAACACGCCCAATGGTAAGATGAGCGAAAAACGGACGTGCTTCCCTGGTAAACCCTAGTGATTCTAGCGCACGAGCCAGCGTCGCTTGAAGTTGTATTAATGGCTCTGTCGCACCACCGACCCCAACCCAGATGACGCTGGGACGGCACAGATGTGGAAAAACACCGGGAGCTTCAAGAACCAGTGTGTGCGAGACTCTTTGATTTACGACATGCTGCAATACATCGTTAATCTGTGGCAACAAATTGACATTTGTTTCACCTAAAAATTGAAGTGTCAGATGCATGGCGTTCGGGGCAACCCACCGAACCGGATGATTATCTCGCTTTAGTAACTTTTGCACATCCTGTAAGGTTTGTTTGACCTGATTTGGCAAGGGTATAGCAATAAACAGGCGACAGGTTTCTGGCATGGTCATATTTCAAGCATATATGTATCAACTACGATTGCTCTATACTACCAACTCGGTCACTAGCCGGACTCAGCGCTGAGTCAAGTTCAGGCGGTGCTTCACGGCCTGTACTAAAATAAGCCTGGCTATCAAGAGGGACCGTATCATTGTCAGGTGTTGCACGAAGATAGCTCCCATCGGCCTGTAATACATGTGCACGAACATTATCACGCAGGTAGGTCGTGAGTATATCATCGTGAATTTGTTCAGCTAATGCTGAATCTTCAATCGGAAACAACGTCTCAACACGGCGATCAAGGTTTCGTTGCATTAAATCAGCACTACCAAGGTATATTTCTGGATTTCCAGCATTTGCAAAATAATAAATACGACTATGTTCAAGAAATCGTCCGATGATACTGCGAACATGAATATTCTCGCTCAAACCAGGCACGTCTGGGCGTAAACAGCAAATGCCGCGTATAAGCAGATCAATTTGCACACCTGCTTGCGAAGCTTGATAGAGTAATCTGATTATCTTTGGATCGACCAACGCATTTGACTTAAAGACCAGTCGGCCTCCGCGACCTTCCTGAGCATGCACAATCTCTCGCTCAATGAGCAGTTTAAGACAGGTGCGTATATTGACTGGTGCAACGAGCAGTTTGCGATATGAAACCTGACGTGAATAACCAGTGAGTGAATTAAAGACATCTGCAACATCAGCACAAATATCAGGACGACAGGTCAGTAATCCCATGTCCGTATAAACGCGCGCGGTCGTCGCGTTGTAATTCCCCGTGCCTAGATGCGCGTAACGGCGTAGACCATCATGTTCACGACGCACGATAAGCGTTAACTTTGCATGTGTCTTGAGACCCAAAAGGCCATACACCACATGAACACCGACTCGCTCAAGAGCACGTGCCCAGGTGATGTTGTTCTCCTCATCAAAACGAGCCTTCAACTCCACCAACACCGTCACCTGTTTGTCTTGTTCACGAGCATCCATCAAAGCCTTCACAATTGGCGAATTCGATCCTGAACGGTAGAGCGTTTGTTTGATAGCTAGAACATTTGGATCACTTGCAGCAGCACGAATCCACTCAACAAGAGGTTGAAAAGAGTCAAATGGATGATGCAACAAGATATCACGTTGGCGAATAGCACTGAACATATCGGCACTTGAACGTGCAAAGCGTAGTATACTGGGTATCTTGGGATAGAATGGCGGGTCTTTGAGATCAGGGCGATCCAGTTTTGTTAAGGCCATCAGATCAGACAGACCCAATCGACCCTTTGTTTCGTACATATCATCCGCAGTAAGTTTGAGATTGTGCAGCAGTAAGTCGCGGATGTATTGTGGCATTTCCTGTTGCACAGACAAACGAACAACAGCCCCAAAACGGCGTTGGCGCACCCCCTGTTCGATTGTTCGCAGGAGATCGTCGGCCTCTTCTTCTTGAATTTCGACATCGGCATTGCGCGTGATACGAAACGCGTACGCATCGATAATTTCTTCTCCGGGAAAGAGGGCCGCCGCATTAGCGGCAATGACCTGCTCGATCCAGGTAAAACAGACGCGTCGTTCAGCCGGAATGCCGCTGGGACCATCACACATCTCACCACGCAATGGTATCAACCTTGGGAGCACTGCAGGGACTTTAATCCTTGCAAATAAAGATCCCTCTTCAGGATCTTTGACAACCACCGCCAGATTTAGACTAAGGTTTGAAATATGAGGAAAAGGTCTTCCAGGATCGAACGCTAGCGGTGTTAACACCGGAAAAATCTCACGCTCAAAGTAATCCTTCATATAGGCGCGTTGCATGTCATTCAATTCATGATAATCCAGGAGAGAAATACCCTGATCGCGCAGGTGTGGATGCACATCCTCATTCCAGCAAAGCATCTGCTGTTCTTTGTGTTCCAACACAATCTTTCTGATGGCAACTATCTGCTCGGCTGGTGTCAAACCATCTGCCGAACGACTCACAACACCAGCAGCAACTTGCTGTTTGAGGCCGGCAACACGAATCATAAAGAACTCGTCGAGATTAGTGTTACATATAGCGAGAAACTTGACCCGCTCAAGAAGTGGATGGCGTTCATCAAGGGCTTCCTGTAAGACACGCCAGTTAAATTCAAGCCAACTGATTTCACGGTTAAAGAAGTGCTGTGTTTCATCTAAGGGGCGAGCAGCAATCGGTGGTACCACCTCGTTACCTGCAGTCATACTATCTCCTGCACATATATGGAATTACTTAATGATTTATCGTTGTAACCGCATCTCGTGCCAGTATAGCATGCAAAACATAGTGCAAACAAGTTGCACGGCATTCATACCCATGCTACAATAATTGGCGTGAGATACAGACATGCCGGTGTAGCTCAGTGGCAGAGCAACTGTTTCGTAAACAGTAGGTCGTCGGTTCAATCCCGACCACCGGCTCCATCTTCCTGATGCCAAATCCCACTAGTTGTTAATGTGCGTTTTTTCCGTTTGGCCACGTTCGTGGCCCCTTTTGGTGCGTGTTTGTGATCACGCATCGACTATGAGCTACAGTAAACCAGCTGGTAGATTGTCCCGACAAACGAAAGAGGGTACTGCTGCATACCATGTCAAACGACGCTCTGGCTTCTTTCTGATTCGTATGATAGTTGGCGAACAACTAGTGGGAGTCCTTCTTACCATAGATCACCCTATACCACCTGTCTATACTATTGTACAGACATCGCTCTATTCACCCTGTCTATCATGACCATCACTCCCCATTTCAAAGTAGGTGTTCGGCATCCCAAAACATCAGAATACTCCAGAGATCATCGGTTGACACCGATGTGAATATGGTGTCGTATGATGGCAGGGTAAGGCCCGTTAGCCGATGCAGACGAGGGTATTAAGGAAAACACAATATCCCCACCAACTCTTCCACTGCATCAACCCAATTTGGCACCGATTGTGCAACAACGTGGTGTGTGATGAGTACAGAGATATGCATCATATCGTTTGACCGTTAGTATCAAAACTTCCCCCAAGTCTGATTATAGCTAATCTGGAAGGAGGCACTGATGCGTTCAGCATATATCATCGTCTGGCTGCTATTGTTCATCTTGCTCATTGGAACCACCCTATACCGGTAATCAACGACGCGGCGCTGGCGTGGGAAATGTATATCCTACGCCTTTATAGTTCTTTGGCCTCTTTGTCTTTCCTCTGCGCTTGTCTGACTCACTGAGCGCGTGCGAACCTAAGAAAAATTGCTACAGTATGCAAAAACACAACCGAAGCATCACCTCCTTTATTCCTACTACCTGTTGGTATATTCTTAACATTGCGAAATTTGCCCGTTATTTCTGGTTGACAAAATAAAAACAGCTAACTATAATAAAAACATGCAATAATGTTACAATCAATTCACACATGTGAGTATTATGGACAATGATCGTCTTGAGTTACTGGGACAAGTCGCTGTCTGGTACTACGAAGACAACTTAGAGCAATCTGTTATTGCTGAACGGATCGGGAAATCTCGCTCGATGATCTCCCGAATGCTTCAGGAAGCACGTGAACAGGGTCTTGTCGAGATACGTGTAACATATCCGCTCAAACAGGATGTAGCATTAGAAGCAAAACTATGTGAGACCTTTCAACTATCAGAAGCATGGGTACTGGCAGAACCACCTATCAACGATCGCACCACATTACTGCGGCGCCTCGGACGTTTGAGTGCGCGTTGTTTACACGAGAAAGTACGTGATGGCATTCAGATCGGTATTGGCTGGGGTGCTTCATTGCACCAACTCGTTCGTTCCGTGTACAAAGTACAGATCAATGATGCTCGCGTAATTCAGATTATGGGCGCTGCGGGACATAGCGACCCCATCATTGATGGGAGTGAACTGGCAAGTTGGCTGGCCCAAAAACTTGGGGCACACCATCGCTTTCTCCCTGCACCACTTTTTGTGGAAACCGCAGCCGTCGCACAATCGCTACTCAACGAACGCGCCATTGCTGAAACGCTTTCCCTGGCACAGAAAGTCGATATTCATCTGGTAGGTATCGGTGCTATTGACTCGCGTTTATCCGGTCTTTATCGGACAGGGTATTTTAATGAACAAGACATGAATACACATCGAGAAGCTGGGGCAGTGGGCGATATAATTGGGCGGTTTATTGGTTCTGAAGGACAGATACTTGATATAGATGCTAATCGTTGTGTTATCGCACTGGACTTGGAGTCACTTCGTCACACACCAACCGTTATCGGGGTAGCCGGAGGCGAAGTAAAAGCACCTGCCATTTTAGCTGCGTTAAAGGGGCAGTATCTTGATGTGTTAGTCACAGATGCTGTTACCGCAACATGTGTACTTGATTTACATACAGACACTAGAAACATCAAGTACGCCTGATTTCTATTCATAATGTTGTCTTCTACAACACTAATCATCTATTGAGCGATCTCTCGCCAAAGGCATAATACAATAATTAAATAGGTACAAGACGAGCATAGACATGTTCTTATATTAATTGGCCATGTTTTTCTTTTCATAGGCTAGACCTCTCCAATATGCCTATAGTCGCTGTTGCTCGTATTATGCCACCATATGGTGTTTTATCTGAATAACTCTTTCTATATATAAAGCAGACACGCATCACATCGAAAGGAGTGTCCATGTTTGATGTTATCGTCGAAAATGGCAGCACTATCGTTGTAGGACTCGTAGTCTTCTGGTTTGTCCAATTTGGTGCAGCCTACTGGCAAATGCAGCGTTTTTACGGGCGCATGACCGAGTTGCGTAAAAATGGGCTCACAGCGGTCGGTCTCAATGGTGACCGCTACAAGGGACGGTCATATGCCGTACTTACCATCAACGAACAGGATCGCGTGGTGCACGCCGAACAATTTAGTGGGTGGACCGTATTTGCAAAACTCCGGCGGGTACCGGCACTTGAAGGCATCGCACTTCAGGATATGCTAAAAGACGAAGCACAATTGCCGGTATCACAAAAGCTACGAACTGCCTTCGTGAATGCTGCTAACGATCTCCAGAAAGCACGCGAAAAAGGCACCGGAACACCAACACCTGAACCGAACTAACCGAAAAACTGCGTCTTTCACATCGCTAAAGTCAAGAAGGAAATGAACCAATTGCTTTGTCTGATCAAGGCACAGTATGGCTTTCTATCCCTTCAAAATGTGCGAAAATTTACAAGGAGGTACTGTTTACACAAAATATCAACGTTGCATCTGTCATTACACCGGGTGTTTTCACCGTATGAAACCTAGCAAGGGAGCTACAACCCATGGATTTCTTAGTCGCATTAGCTGAAGGCTTTATTGGTTTATTTCAACAAGGCGGTGATGTGTTTGTCGGCCTTGTCACTGGTATCGTTCCTCTATTGATTATCCTACTGACCTTTGTTAACGCCCTCATTGCGTTGATTGGGCCTGAGCGTATTGATCGTGTCGGGAGATGGGCCGCCCGTGATGGTCTCATTTTCTATCCGATTCGCTACATGCTCCTACCCTTCCTGGCTGTCTTTTTCCTCACCAACCCAATGGCTTACACAATGGGGCGCTTTCTCCCCGAGCGCTTTAAGCCAGCATTCTATGATGCAGCGGTTTCCTATGTCCACCCACCAACCGGCATTTTTCCCCATGTCAACCCAGGCGAACTGTTTGTATGGCTCGGCATTGCCGCAGGGATCGAAACGCTCGGCCTATCGGTCGTACCGCTCGCAGTGCGCTATCTCCTCGTTGGGTTGCTGGTCATCTTTATCCGGGGCATTGTCACCGAACGAATCACGGCAATGATGTGGGCACGCAAGAACACTGCTAGTACAACCGCTGTACCAGCCAAATAAGTATAAGGAGTATCTCTGATGAATAGCATTCTCGTTTCTCTAGGTCGAGGCGTTGGAGGGGTTGTTGGAGCGTTGTATCAAGCTGGCCGCGATGCTGTTGATCAAGTTCTGCGAAATATTATTCCTTTCATGGCCTTTATTTCGCTCGTGATCGGCATCATTCTGGCAACTGGCATTGGTGACGCTATTGCAAATCTCATCGCACCATTGGCTGGAAGTTTAGTTGGTTTGCTCATTATCTCACTCATCTGTGCCATCCCCATCCTGTCGCCACTCCTGGGGCCAGGTGCAGTCATCGCTCAGGTGGTTGGTACGCTCCTCGGCAGCACCCTGATTGCCAATGGGAGCATTCCCCCCAGTCTGGCGCTACCAGCATTGTTTGCCATCAACCCTCAAGTCGGCTGTGATTTTATTCCAGTGGGGTTGGCCCTCGGCGAAGCAGAGCCAGAAACCGTTGAAATTGGTGTCCCTGCCATCCTGTTCTCACGCCTCATCACTGGCCCAATAGCCGTCGCCATCGCCTGGGTCGCAAGTCTGGGTCTCTACGCACAATAGTCGATTTTTCAGGTGGTAGTACCACATTTTACTACCACTTTCTATCCTTTTGATACTTCTCTTGGAGGCACACTAATGAGCTTCATGGAAAATCTTAAAAAAATCTTGCTTGGGAACCCACCCGAAGAAGAACAAGCTATACCAAATGCAACAACCCAATCCACCGCTGCAGTTGTAGAAAATAATTCGCCAACCGTCTCAGACGGAACCTATCGTCGAGTCCGTGTTGAACGCGGTATACGTGGATGGGGCGGGCCCCTCGTTGTTGAGCCTAAACCCGGCAAAGATCTTATTTATTCAGTAACGGGCGGAGGCATCCATCCGATTGCCCAAAGAATTGCTGATCTGACTGGTGGACAGCCTTTTGATGGCTTCAAGTCCAAGGCAGATTTTGACGAAATTGCCGTAGCCGTAATCGACTGTGGCGGAACTGCACGAATCGGTGTGTATCCTATGAAAGGTGTGTTGACCATCGACATCCACGGGGCATCTCCCTCTGGCCCACTGATGAAATTCATCACCGAAGATTTGTTTGTATCTGGTGTGACAGAACAGCACATTACGTTATTGGATGAGAAGTAGGATGGAATCCGTTGAGCAAGGGAAACGATTGATACAGTTGTTTCCCCTCATCGCAACTCTAGAAAGATCGGATCAATGAGCCATATTTTGATAGTTACCCTAAAGGTATTCTTTCTATGATGAAAACAAAATATGAGACAGAAGTGGCCCAACTTGGCCCATTATCACAGGATTTTATTGACGAGGGGATTCTGGTTTTTTTTGATATAAGTGCTCCCGAAGAGTTAGCTGAATTTGCCATTTTACATCAGCACGGGCAACTACATGAACACTTTCATGCAGGAGATCGGCTTGTCATTGGCGAAAAAGCTCTCGAAATTCTATCGGTTGGTGAGGTAGCCAACGACAATGTGGCAAACCTGGGACATTTGGTAGTGAAGTTTAATGGACAAAGCGAACCCGAGATGCCCGGCGATATTTCTGTTGCAAAAACACCAACACCTCCAATTGAACCAGGAACTATTGTCAAAATCATTGCTGGCAATTGAGTTTCTGATAGAAAATTGACGGATGTCCTAACCATTGTGGCATTGTATCTATCCAGAAGGGACTCATATGATACTGTATAACCTGTTAAAAGACTATCAAGCAGCAGGACACCTCATCCGTGTTGGCCTTGTCGGAGCAGGGCAAATGGGCGAAGGGCTCGTTTGCCAGATGGAGATGATGCATGGTATGCGTGCTTTTGCCATTGCAGATGTGGTTCCTGGCCGAGCCGCTGAGGTATTTAGATCGGCCAATGTTCCACAAGAGCAAGTGGTCGCAACAGATGATGTTGGTCTGGCCACGCAGGCCATCGCCGACGGGAAACGCGTCGCCACAACTGAGGCCAGTTTGCTCTCCAAAATCGCCAATCTTGACATTGTCGTTGAGGCGACAGGCATCGCCGAAGTCGGTGCCAAAATTGCATTAGACTGTATTCTGGCGCGCAAACACGTGTTGCAAATGAATGTTGAGACCGATGCGACGGTAGGGTATATCCTACGACAGATGGCCAGCGCTACCAACGTTGTCTATACGCTCACTGCAGGCGATGAGCCGGGGGCAGCTATGGAGCTTTTTGACTTTGCCCAGAGCCTTAGTTTTGAGGTTATCTGTGTTGGCAAAGGTAAAAACAATCCACTTGATCGAGTAGCCACACCGGATTCATTAGCTGCAAAAGCACAAAAGCAAATGATGAATCCCAAAATGCTGACTTCATTTGTTGATGGCACCAAAACGATGGTTGAAATGACTTCATTAGGGAACGCCATTGGCTTTGTACCAGATATACGCGGTATGCACGGCCCTTCGGTTACGCCACAAACACTCACTGACGTGTACGTGCCTTCTTCACATGGTGGTGTTCTCAACCAGACACAAACGGTAGAGTACGGGCTTGGTGTGGCACCAGGGGTCTTTATCATTTTCACGACGGATCATCCAAAGATCGTGCGTGACTTGCAATACCTCAGTATGGGGAATGGACCATATTGGGCACTCTATCGCCCCTACCACCTGACCAGTCTGGAAACACCTATCTCTATCGCACGAGCGGTCTTAAAGCAAGAAACCACACTGGCAACAGACATTCCACCTGTGGCTGAGACCATCACGATGGCCAAAAGAGATTTGAAAGCGGGGGAATCACTGGATACATTGGGAGGATATACGATTTATGGCATGATCGAACGCGCCGACACCGCCCGCCGTGAGCGATTGCTGCCACTGGGCCTTGCGCCAGGGAGCATCTTACGGCGAGATGTTTCGCAGGGGGCTGCGATCACCTATGACGATGTGGAACTCGATGAGTCGTTGACTATTGTACATCTGCGTCGATTACAAGATCAGATGTTGTATGCATAGAAAGCACAGGCATGTTCGAGCGCTATAAAAATATCACGCTACAACTGGTTCAATTTGTTAATGCCCCACGTCAGCAAAACTACGCGCAGTACCGTAACAAACACTTGTTGAAGGAGCCCCAAGAGCAGGAGTTAATCACAACGGGAAGGTTGCTAGTTGAGCGGGGTCTGGTCCATGCTACGACGGGTGAATTGAGTCTGCGACTTGAGACATCGCAGCTTGTGGTAAATACGCTGGGTAGCGATCTGGCCCAACTCACAGATCAGCACTTCGTGATCGGAGCGCTTGATAACGATAAAGTTTTAGACGATGCCACACGGCACCTTGATTGGCACCGGATTATCTATGCCAAGGCACCCGCCCAAGCTGTCGTTTTATGTCAACCACCCTGTGCGCTGACGCTGGCCAATGCCCAACGACTGCCGGAGCAGCCAGTAGCACCAGAGATCTTCCAATCCATTGGAGAGGTGAGGATGATACATGCGGATGAGATACTTGCTGAAAATAGCACTGCCATGTTTGATATGCACCAGGCACTACTTATCCCAGGTATTGGAGCGTTAGTGTGGGGTACATCACTTTCGGATGTGGCACGGCGCGCTGAGGCATTGGAATATGTCGCACGCCTCACGACACTGATGTATCAAACCGGCCTTGAACCAAACTACATGGAATAGAGCTATTTACTGGCACATCAGCACTCTATGTATTGAGAGAAAGTGTTTACATTGCTTTGCTGTATATACCATTTTATATAAAGGAGTTTGAACTGATGACATCAAACGTAAACGTCATCAACACGGCAACAGTAAAACCAACAAACTTGTCAACTGATAAGCTGGTTGACATGCTGCGCCAAATGTACCTTATTCGGACATTTGAAGAGGCGGCATTTGAACAATATGCAGCCGGAAAAGTGCATGGGACGATGCATCTGTGTATTGGGCAGGAAGCCACAGCCGTTGGTACCATCGCTGCCCTGCACCCTGATGATCAGATTACGTCCACTCACCGGGGCCACGGCCATGCTATCGCCAAAGGCCAGAGTGTACACGAGATGATGGCTGAGTTGCTTGGGAAAGAGACTGGAGTGTGTCTGGGGCAGGGTGGCTCAATGCATATGGCCGATCTGTCACTGGGCAGTCTGGGTGCCAATGGTATTGTCGCTGGTGGTATTCCGCTGTCAGTTGGCGCCGGATTGAGTAGCAAACTCCAGAAATCGAAGCGGATCGTTGTCTCTTTCTTTGGCGATGGAGCGCTCAACAATGCCAATTTTCACGAGAGCCTGAACATGGCTGCTATCTGGCAATTACCGGTGTTATTTATCTGTGAGAATAACCAGTATGCTATGTCGATGCCCGTACAGAAGGCCATTGCGGTTCCACGTGCATCGGAACGAGCCAGTGCCTATGGCATGCCTGGCCAAACAGTTGATGGTATGGATGTGCTTGCAGTCTACGATGCGGTACAGGCCGCCGCTGAACGCGCTCGTCGTGGTGAAGGACCTATGTTATTAGAACTTACCACATACCGTTACAATGGCCACTCCAAGAGCGACAAGCAGGTCTATCGGACTAAACAAGAGGTCGAGGAGTGGCGGCAACGCGATCCGATTCAGCGCTTCCAGAACTGGTTGATCGAGCAAGGATTGTTAACCGAAGCCGAAGGGATGACAATAGCCGAGCAAGCTGAAGCCGAATTAGAAGCAGCGATTGATTTTGCCGATGAGCAGACCGAGCCACCTGTCGCTAACTTAACCAAAACGGTGTATTTTGAAGAGCCAGAAGTCAAAGCTAATCCGAACGATACGTTACCGAGCTGGATCAAACACACCTTTGGTGCACAAACACCGATCAATCCACCTGCTGGTGAACGTGAAATCACCTATGCGGAAGCCTTGCGCGAAGCGATGGATCTGGCACTTGAACACGATCCGCAGGCATTTTTGATTGGCGAAGACATTGGTGTATATGGCGGGGCTTTTGGCGTGACGGTTGGTTTGATTGAGAAATACGGTGCAGAACGTGTTCGCGACACTCCTATTTCTGAGAATACCATTGCTGGCACTGCCATCGGCGCTGGAATGACCGGTATGCGCGCCATTGCTGAAATGCAGTTTATGGATTTTGTGACCCTGGCGATGGAGCAGATTGTCCTGCAGGGAGCCAAAATCCGCTACATGTTTGGTGGTAAAGCGCATGTGTCCATGGTGCTACGATTACCTGGTGGCTCAGGCACTGGCGCAGCCGCACAACATTCGCAGATGCTCGAAGCCTGGTTTGTGAATGTCCCTGGTCTCAAAGTTGTTATGCCCAGCACACCATATGATGCCAAAGGGATGCTTCTCGCTGCTATTGCTGACAACAACCCGATTATGTTTGTCGAAAATAAACTGCTCTATAAGCGAAAAGGTTTGGTTCCTGAAGGACCGTATGTTGTTCCACTCGGCCAGGCTGATACGAAGCGCACAGGACAAGATGTGACCATTGTTGCGACTGGTGTAATGGTTGCGCGAGCGTTAGAAGCCGCCGACCAACTTGCACAGGAAGGGATTGAGGCTGAAATTATCGATCCACGCACCCTGAAACCATACCACGAAACATCCATCATTGAGTCAGTCAAGCGCACAGGGCGGCTTATTGTAGCGCACGAAGCGCCACTGGTCGGTGGATATGGGGGCGAAATCGCGGCGATGATCGCACAGAGTGAGGCATTTGCCTATCTGGAAGCGCCCATTGTGCGGTTAGGTGGGGCTGATGTGCCAGTGCCATACAATCGCACTCTCGAACGAGCTATGGTCCCACAGGTGGAGCATTTCGTCGAAACAGCCCAGAAGCTGGTTCGCTATCAACTATAGGAGTGGTGCGATGGCCAAAAAAGTCATTATGCCCAAGTTTGGGATGGATCAGGAAGAGGGAACCGTCGTGCGATGGCTCAAGCAAGAGGGAGATAGCGTTGAAAAGGGTGAGGCAATTCTCGAAGTCGAGACTGACAAAGTTAATATGGAAGTCGAGGCTGCTACCAGTGGCGTGTTATCGGGGATCAATGCCGATCCTGGTATTACGGTCCCGGTTGGTCATATTATCGCCTACATTGTAGCACCAGGTCAGGAGAACACAGTGCAGACCCCTGCACCATCAGCTACAACCTCAGCGATCACAGCGATACCTAGCACGACAGCAACAACATCGCTGGTGGAACCCAGAGTTACACCTGTGGCAGCGAACATAGCCGCAGCGCACCAGGTTAATTTGCAATCTGTATCAACGACGAGATCGGGACACATCACCAAGGCAGATATCGAAGGATATCTTAGTAACCAGCAAACTAAAACAACCGCTGTCATGGCCGTTCCCGCAGCACGCCGCCTGGCACATGAGTTAGGTGTGGATCTGCAATTGGTTACCGGTAGTGGCCCTGAGGGGCGTATTCAATCGCGGGATGTGCAACAGGTCGTGCAACTCTCTCAGCCAGAATCACCTTCTATAGCGCCACAACACATACCAGAAGAGATTATTGATGAGCCTATCGCTATTCGCCAGACGATCCCACTCAGAGGGATGCGCCGCACCATTGCGGATCGCTTGACAGGGGCTGTACGTGAAATGCCCCAATTCACTGTTAGTGTTGAAGTCCAGATGGAACGAGCTATCGACATTGTAGAAGACCTGCGAAACATGGAAGGTGTTCCACGTGTAACACTTACGGCATTGCTGGTCAAAGCCTGTGCTCGAACATTGATCCACCATCCAGCTATCAATGCTTCGTACAGGACCAATGACATTATCGAATGGGCAGATATCAACATCGGAATAGCTGTAGCCGTGGAGACGGGGCTGATCGTCCCTGTAATCCATCAGGCTGATCGAATAGGTCTGGTCGACATTGCCACCCAACTGGCTGATGTAGGCAAAAGAGCCGGTGAAGGGAAGCTGCAATCAAAGGATATACAACATGGCACATTTACCATCTCGAATCTGGGAATGTTTGGTGTGGAGCAGTTTGAGGCCATCATCAATCCGCCACAAGCTGCTATTCTGGCTGTTGGAAGAGTAATAAAGCGTCCCATTGTAATCGAAGAGGATCGCATTGTTGTCAAACCAATGACCCATTGTACACTCACCGCTGATCATCGGGTGATTGATGGGGCTGTTGCAGGACGTTTTCTCGCAGACTTGAAGCGAGCAATTGAGCATCCAGGAATGTTGATTTAGCACCGCTACTACTATAAATTCAGCCTTATCGGTTTTATCTGTAGAATGTATCCAGGTGATTTCAAATACAAAAATGAGGGAATTCCCTCATTTTTGATGTTACACAGCATGTTACGTACTGTTTATTTAATTAACACTATTTTTCCTCTATTTAGACAACAAGTGTATTGATTGAATAGGCAATTCGTTGATTTTGAAAGAACAATACGGACGATAGTGTTTGCGTTTGCAAGACACCATGTTGAACCAGCAGATCTCCCAGGAGCACATGTGTACCTGCTTGTCGTAGCCATGTCTGCTGGATCAGGGCTGGTGCCAACTCCATCGGCGATATCACTCCCAGAGCCACTAGTCGTTCGCCCAGAAACTGAGGAAGCAGGCCAGGCTGATGGAGTAAACGATCTGTCATTTGCACAAGTAATACCGCAACAAGTACCTGTGGATGAATGAGCCCTTTTTTGACAAACAAATCGCCTAACCGCCAGTACTGGCCTTCTTTCATCAAACGTTGTTGTTCAACTAGTGCTTCACGAAGCTGTAAAGGGCTAATGTACCCCAATGAACATAAGTAAGTACCAAGTTTCTGGTTGCTTTTTCCAGAAGCCACCTGCAATACTCCACTAGAATCTACGGGGGGATGCATTTCAATCGTTTTCCGTAAGAGGATAGCTACTGATGATCCTATGAAAACCAAATTGCTCTTATTAGTCATACAGCCTTCCTAACTATGCATTTCTATAATAAAAGACCGTTAGAGTTGAGGAACGTCTAATGTTTGTGCTAATCAAGCAAGCGTTCACGGCTTTGTATTTGTCCACGACTTACGATTTGTATTAGTAACTTCGACACATAAACCGTAAGCAGCACCACAACGATTCGGGCGTAATCAGGGATTTTTGTTATGTTTTCAGAGCGAGTTTTTAACAATACGCTACATAGCGGGCTGCCGTATTACACACAAAAACCAGGCACGAGAATTACTACTAATGCCTGGTATACGGAGTAAAGCGTAGTTACCGAGTTATCAACGGCAGATAGATCTGATTACCAAAACTAACGGCTGTTTCGTTGGACCCATAGTTTTGCGAAGTAGTAGCCACCAATGCAAATGGCTGTGAACCATAAGTTGGACTGACACGTGATGCCTCGACAATAATCTGATAGGTCCCCGATGCAGGATTTTCCAGCCGAATATTTTCTACATTATTACGTGTATCTGGCTCATTGCCACCATTGCCGTGGTAAACCTGCCCATTTGGCCCTTCAACACGGAGATCGAGATTATTCACCAACGTGCTTTGTGCCCCTACCTGTGCAGGAGGATCAGTCCACGCAAGTGTCACATATAATCCATTGCCACTTGGTTGACCGCCACCACCACCTCCAGTAATCTCAAACTGTGCCGAGGCTCGCACACTTCCCTGAACTGCTTCAAGTGTATATGAGCCTGGCGGAATATCACTCGCTGTATTGAGTATCACCTCAAAACCACCCGAGGCATTCGTTGCAGCTTCACCCACTGATTGTCCATCAAGTGTAAAACTGACTGACTGACTGGGAGTGAAATTCTGACCTATAAACGTGAACCCACTACCCGGAGGGCCAGACTCCGGTGTTACAGACATTGTGGGATTACCACTGGCAACACCAGTAACCTGATACGAGGTAGTGGCAGAGCGATTTGCACTATCGGTAACACGAACATTGTAGGTGTTGGATGGTGTATTCGAGCTTGTTTGAATCGCAAATGCGATAGCTCCATCGAGGTTACTACCAACAGTGCCTAACACGGTTCCATTGACAGCCACTTCAATATTGTTATCACCTGGTATAAATCCTGTCCCAGTAAAGGTAAATTCAGTTCCAGCCATCCCCAATTGAGGGTTTACAGATACCGACGGCGGTACCTCATTGCCAGTAATTCTAATATCCGTGGTTGCAGTTCGTCCAGCAACATTACGCGAAATAACCGCATATGTGCCCGGCTCAGCCGTTTCTGCACTTGGTAAATAGGCTGCAACATCACCACGTGCATCGGCGAACACAAAACCAAGGCTATTATCAGGATCATTGCAGGTCTGTTCGCAAAATTCCACCTCGCCATACGGAACATTATTGCTGCCGGTGAGAAGAAACGTGGTACCAGCAGGACCCGCAGATGGTGTAGCCTCAAGCGTTACGTCAGCGAAGTCTATTGCCAGGGCCACATCATCAACAAAAGTAGAGAGATGAGGAGATTGACCATCACCAAGATTAAACAACACTAAATAGCCAGTCTGTCCACGTAATGCATTGCGCTCAGTACTATCAAAGGTATTGGTGTAGACAAAGGTTTCGCCAGCTTCAATACCATCGCTTTCTGAACTATAACAATTGGCAATATTCCCCAGAATTGAGCCAGACGCATCAATCACAGCCACACAGAACGAATCACTGCCACGATCAAGATTACGCATTTGAAAGGTAAATTCCAGACCGCTGGGAAAATCTGTGTCAATGGTATTAGGAAAACTCAATGGATACCAGACCGAATCGTCTGTTGGTGTACCTCCCAACCAGATTGAATGTCTGCCATTCAACACTACTCCACCATCAGAGCCATCGGTTCGTACTGGTTGACCGATACCTTGCCAGACACTCGACCAGACACTACTCCAGGCAGGATCTTCAAAGTCGCCGCCACCAACCATGTTCTGAAGAAAACTCTGTGTGACTGGGCCACCATCCTGTAGAGCCCGGGGAACAGTGGTGGAAGGCATATCTGATGGTAACTTCGGCAGCATACCTTCAACTGATGTAATTTTCGCTTTGCCATCAGTATCACTGTCGGGAATACCAGCTGACTCGTATGGTTCATCAAAACCGGGGACAGCTTGAAGGTCAAACGAACCAGAAGCTTCTGTCACCGCATTAGGCGTTGCAGGAGGCGGCTCAGTATCAGTAAGTTTTTGGGTTGTCACATCTTTTGGCTCAGCCTGATTGATGATTGGGCTGCCAGCGATGAGGGTACCGTTGGCAGTTGAGCCAACTACTTCTATACTCCGAACAATGGAGTTGCCCGTGGTTAAACCCTGTACATTGTCTTCAAAAATAGCATACTGGGCATTCAGAGTGTTCTTCAGATCGACACGTCCCCAGCCACTTTCAGCATCAGGTGATGATGCCCCCGGCAATTGGGCCGCACCATGAATCATAAGTGCTTTCATCATCGCTGCACTGGGATTCGCCAAGCCACGCTCTTTCCCTGACCACTCACGTACCAGTGCTGCTGCACCAGCGGTGAGTGGGGTTGCCATCGAAGTACCCCCAGAATAAGCATAATGCTCATCCAAACCAAGCCAGAAGTTACTATCAGGCGCCTGTGCGCCTCGTACCGAGAGAATAAAAGTCCCAGGTGCCACAACGTCTGGCTTCACACGCCCATCATCTGTTGGACCACGGCTGGAGAATGAGGCCAACGTATCAGGATCATCGGCAATGTTACTCCCATCTGATTGTTGACCCAGATCAGGCCGATTATTTTCTGAAGCGCCAACCGTCAATATATTTTTCGCTGTTCCAGGCGCTCCGATTGTATCCGGGCCAGGGCCGGCATTACCTGCGGCAAACAACACGAGGTAATCTTTGTTATTCCAGATGTAGTTATCAACGATATTTGAGGTGAATGTATAGCCCCCGGTTGCTGTGCAGTACCGCCAGTTGGCCCACCCCAGCTATTAGACGAAATACGTGCTCCTTCCTGGTATCCTTTAGCGATAAAATCAGCGTTTTCGTCCACACACTGAATGCCACCACTCCCATCTGTATTCAACGCCATAAAAACCAGTTGGGACTCAGGGGCAGTTCCTGCAAAAGAATTCGTGTACTGCTTACTGGCCGGATCACTGCCCGAGTTGCGACCATTTCCTAAAACCGATCCAGCGACATGCGTGCCGTGACCATTAAGATCGGTCCACGTCGTTTTATTACGACATTCAGCACTCGTTAAATTCATTTCGCTAGGGGGAAAGGCTTTTTTGAGGCGTCCTTCAAAGTCTGCATTGAGATTTCCCTCAACACTCAGACCAGAGTCTGAAACCGCCACAATTTGCCCTTCACCAAAGTAGCCCTCATTTTGCCAGACACTCTCCACATTCATAATTTTACGGCCCTCTGCATTGGCAAGTTGGGGCTCAAAATATGGTTCAATCCACCGAATCGCCGGATTGTGGGCAATGCCATTGAGCACATCAGGGCTTGCGCGAACACGAAAAGCTGGCCCTAAATCCGTGTTCGTGGTCTGCTCAATAATCACCCCCGCTTCTTGAAGGTCCGTTTGTATATCAGCAATTGACTCACCAGGAAATGCCACAATCGTCGCTGCTATGGCCGTGTTGGTGTCAGCGAGACGAGTATTAGAGGAGTTTAGCGATGGTGACACTTTATAATCAGCACGGTACGGGCCAATCCAACGCACTGTTGGCACACTTTGTATTTTCGCAAGGTCGTCCGGTTGAACCTGTATGAGCAGGGCATTATCAGGAATATAGCCTAGGATCTTCGCCCCTAATCGCTCAATTTGCTCTATGCTGATGGATTCCGCTGTCCCATCAAATTGGAGAATATAATATGGATTTTCAGAACGATCTGTTTGTGCCGTAGATGTAAGATTTCTGGAAACATTACTATCGACGAGTGGATCAAATGTGGCAGTTTGAAGGCGAATAAACTGCTGTTCGGCAGGTGCACGAGCCTGAACAAGTAAGGGTAATAACAATGAACATGCGATAAGAGCAATTAACAACGACAATCGCTTCATAAGCGCTACACTCCTTCGAGTAAATTGATACTGCTATGTTTATGACAAAGATCCAAGGTATGATGTCTTGTTAACGATATATTTTTCATGCATCAAGACAACCAGTATAAGAATACGTAAGGAGTACGGTTGCCTGACACACGTTGCTCATAGGATGCACCTCCTGGTTTCGATACATTATGTGATGAGCACACATGACACAAAACGTATAAAAGAAAGCTTTGCATGATAAAGAACGCTGAAATCTACAAAACTATCGGCTTTCCACAAATAGCCATGTACATATACGTAGCATAAAGTCAGAAGTTACAAAGCCTGTTTCAGTATCCTTATACTTCATCAGAAGTGATTGCAGAAACCAGAATTCAGGTACAGCAGTTATAGTTACTCCGTTTACACAGAGCATGTGAACGTAGTGAAATAGCATAGTAAGACTAGCATGCTTGAAAAAATACAGATCGCGAAGAAACTCATCTCATCAATCGTGGAGCTTACAGCTTGTTTAAATGTAACAAAATAGGTGATATGTTCGTACACACATAACAACTGGAAGGAATATGAGACAGCATTTTTTCCCAGCTATTGTTGACGACGTAGCGGCGAAATATCCGTTAGCACCGTAGCGTACATGCTAGAATACAAACATACACGAAGCGGTCTTGTGAATCTAGTATCAATCATTCTACATATCCATATGCTAGAATCAAGGAGTCAGTTCCAATGTCCCAATCCTATAATAGATCTACTCACACAACCACGTTCCAACCACCACGGTCAGTGCTTGTTGCCATATTAATGCTGGTGGTCAGTAGCGCCCTCTTAGGGTGTAACCTGCTACCATCGGAAGAGCCAGTCATTGTCATCGCGTCCCCCACCCCAGATACTGACACGACCGGAGGCACAGCTGACACGACCGGAGATACAGCAGAACAACCAGTCTCTACAGTCGAGCCAAATACAGATACCACTGATGCAATAGATGTCACACCTGAACCTATAGCACCTGAGCAAGATCCAGATACCACAACTACTGACTCAGCAAACCAGGGCTTGCTACAGCAAGTTCAGGATCGGAGGCAATTACGCTGTGGCACCAACGCTGATCTTCCTGGATTTGGCTTTTATGACAGCGTGCGGGAGCAATGGCAAGGATTCGATGCTGATTTTTGTCGCGTGGTGGCTGCAGCGGTGCTGGGTGATGCCACTGCCGTCGAGTTTGTCGGACTGACCACTTCGGGTGCCAATGAGCGGTTTGAAGCCATTCGGAACGGCACCGTTGATGTCATGTTTCGCAATACGACAGGATCAATTAGTCGTGATATTGACGGGCTGGCCTTCGGTCCCACCACCTTTCACGATGGCCAAACCTTTATGGTCCGCGACGACTCCGGTATCGAGACCGTCGACGATCTGGTGGGCAGTACCATCTGTGTCGCCGAAGGCACCACCAGTGAGCTCAACCTGAACGATGTATTTACCGCTCGTGGCCTTGATTTTACCCCGCAACTCTATCCGGACGCCAGCCTCCTCTATCCAGCCTATGATGCAGGCGAGTGCGATGCTGTCACCAGCGATAGTTCCCAATTAGCTTCCCAAAAAGAAACCCTTACTAACCCAGATGATCATGTTATCTTTGTCGATCGTATTTCGCGTGAGCCCCTCGGCCCCGTGTTTATCGAAAATGATGAACAGTGGCGAGATGTGGTCACATGGGCGGTCTTTGCGACCATCTATGCTGAAGAACTAGGTATTGAGCAAAATAATGTAGCTGATTTCATTGAGGAAACTAATGATCCACGCATCCAACGGTTATTGGGTGTTGAAGGCGAATTTGGTGCGGAGTTAGGGTTGGAAAATGATTTTGCGTTGCAGATTATCATCCAGGTTGGCAATTACGGTGATATTTACAATCGTAATTTGGGACCAGATACCCCGTTCGATCTGGAACGCGGACCAAACAAGGCGTGGAATCTCGGCGCTGGTGGAGTGCTGGCTTCACCACCCTTCCGCTAGAGACCACCTATCAGCGATATCTGAGGGGTTACTATTACCAGTCAGCCCCTCATTGAAGTCCCATGTGCTGCCAATAGAGTGTAAATACGACGCCAGAGGCAATTGCGTACATAGATGAGATAGGGATGTATATCAGTCAGATGGTGTAGTATACTCCCAGCCATTGTTGACAACGTAACGGTGAAATGTTCATCAGCTACGTCTTGCACATGCTAAAATATGAACATGTACATATTGGCATGTTTGATAGAGTGTTAATAATTTTGTATATTAATATGCAAGAATCAAGGAGGCCAGCCCATGTTCCAATCTCATGATAAGTCTACTCGTATAACCACATACCGACCACGTCAAGCGGTTCTGGTTGGCATAATCACACTAGTGGTCAGCGGTGCACTCTTAGGGTGTAACTTGCTACCAGCCTCAGATCCCATCATTGTCATCGCGTCTCCCACCCCAGATACTACTGATACCACTGGCGCCGCAGCCGAACAACCAACTGCTACCATAGAGCCAGATGCGGATACGAATACAGACACAAATACAGATGTCACACCGGAGGCTGAACCTGAGCCCACAACTGAAACTGCTACACCTGATCAGGACACCAACACTGTAGCGACCGAACAACCGTCTGAAAGTGTGTTACAAAGAGTTCAAGATCGTGGACAACTACTGTGTGGCACCAACGCTGATCTTCCCGGGTTTGGCTTTTATGACAATGTACGCGGTGAATGGCAGGGGTTCGATGTTGATTTTTGTCGGGTGGTGGCTGCAGCGGTGCTGGGTGATGCCACCGCCGTCGAGTTTGTCGGGTTGACCACCTCAGGCGCCAATGAGCGGTTTGAAGCCATTCGGAACGGCACCGTTGATGTCATGTTCCGCAATACAACGTGGCCTTCGGTCCCACCACCTTCCACGATGGTCAAACCTTTATGGTCCGCGACGACTCCGGTATCGAGACCATTGATGACCTCGCTGGGAGCACCATCTGTGTCGCCGAAGGCACCACCAGTGAGCTCAACCTGAACGATGTGTTTACCGCACGTGGCCTTGATTTTACCCCGCAACTCTATCCCGATGCCAGTCTCCTCTATCCGGCTTACGATGAAGGTGAGTGTGACGCCGTCACCAGCGATAGTTCTCAGCTTGCTTCCAAACGCGAGACCCTGAGTAGTCCCGATGATCATGTGGTTATTGTTGATCGTATTTCGCGTGAGCCCCTCGGCCCCGTGTTTATCGAGAACGACCAACAGTGGCTGGATGTGGTCACGTGGGCGGTCTTTGCGACCATCTATGCTGAAGAACTAGAGGTTGATCAGAGCAATGTGGCGCAACTTGCTCAAGGAGACGATGATCCACGCGTCCAACGACTATTGGGTGTTGAAGGCGAATTTGGTGCGGAGTTAGGGTTGGAAAATGATTTTGCGTTGCAGATTATCATCCAGGTTGGCAATTACGGTGATATTTACAATCGTAATTTGGGACCAGATACCCCGTTTGAGTTGGAACGTGGACCGAATAAGGCGTGGAACCTCGGCGCTGGTGGCGTGCTGGCTTCACCACCCTTCCGCTAGAGACCACCTATCAGCGATCAGGGGGTTGCAGCTAAGTCAACCCCTCATTTACTGGAAACAGTAAATGAGGGGTTGACTTAGCTTTCACCATTCTATTCTATCTATCTATTGATTAAGTAATGGACTATAAGTCTTGTATATACATTACAGTAAAAATTATTCATTTTATGTTAAGTTTAGATAATTTTTAGGGTTTTTACAACAGCCTATTCGACATAATGAAAGATGAGAGAGGGATGAGATGTTACACACACCATACCTAAGTCACATCCAAGAAACTCAACGCCGCGTATTACCACACGTTGTTGCATGAAGACAATAATAACTACAAGAATATTATCAAACACATTTGTTGATTGATGTTGGATAATCTATAGAGCTTTCGATAAATTATACATCCGACAAGTTATTTTGTCCGTAACGAGCAACGAACACGCACAAAAGTTGCGAGAAAGTCTGGCAACTAAGCTATGCAAATATTTGTTAAGGAGGATGTGGTCTTATGATGAAGCCCACCACGTTGCTTACTGTAATCATGGGTTTATTGATCGCATTGGTAGCGATCCCTGCAGTACAAGCTCAGGACAACGCACAGGTTCGTGTCGTCCATGCTTCGCCGGATGCCCCAGCTGTTGACGTATACGTAAACGGTGATCTTACGCTTGAGGGCGTTGAGTTCTTCGCAGCCAGTGACTACCTTGATTTGCCTGCTGGCGACTATCAGTTCCAGGTTACCCCTGCGGGCGAGCCTGCCGATAGCGCTGTCATCGATGCGACAGCAACCCTTGTTGGCGGTCAGGCTTACACTGTTGCCGCAACCGGTCTTCTTGCCGATATCACCGCAACCATTTTCGAGGATGATTTGTCAGCACCAGCCGACGGTCAGGCCAAGGTTCGCGTACTTCACCTTTCACCAGATGCCCCTGCGGTTGACGTGTTGGCAGGCGAAGATGCGCTGATTGAAGCACTTGAATACCCAACTGCTAGCGACTATCTCGAAGTTCCTGCTGGTTCCTACGACCTGAGCGTAACACCAGCCGGTGCCACTGATGTTGTGTTAGATCTGTCTGGTACAACACTCGATGCAGGCACCATCTACGATGTGTTTGCTACTGGTGAATTGGCCAGCATTGCTGCAGAAGTTGTCACCAATACCCCACCGGCTGCCGAGGAAGAAGCTCCTGCTGAAGAGGAAGCTCCTGCTGAAGAGGAAGCTCCTGCTGAAGAGGAAGCTCCTGCCGAGGAAGAAGCTCCTGCTGAGTTGCCAACAACCAGCGGTGAGACAACACCACTTGTGCTCTTCGCCCTGTTTGCAACATTGCTGCTCGCTGGTGGTATCTCACTGCGACGCCGCAGCTAATCTATACAGATTAGTACCATTTAATTTTTGTACAAAGAGGATCGTGTTTTACGGTCCTCTTTGTATATTATCCTGCAACTCCCGAGCTAATCTTTGACCGATACTTAATGTCGTAATTGAGAATAAAATCTTGCTCTTCTGATGTAAACCCATAATAATGTGCTAAAGCCTGATCAATTTCATCGATGATTGGTTTGGCATATTGCACATCAACATTGAGTTCGGAAACTTGGATGCGCGTACCATTGCGCTGGCGAATCGAGGAGTGTGCTGTATACGCAGTGAAGAGTTGATCAATCAAATCCTGAAATACCTTTACATCTGCTGTTTCGAGCACAAAGATGGGCAGTTCATACACCTCTCGCGCCACCACATCCATACAGTTTGAGTTACAGATCCAGTACCAGTAGAAGAGTTGGCTATTCAATAATGCCAATACAATCGGTGCAAAATGCTCTGCCACAATAAATGGTTTGTAGTGCGACGAAAGTTTGCTGAGCAGGGCTTTGCGCCAGTAGCGTCCACCTGAATGATAAAACAGCGTTACCCCTCTGTGCATCGCGTAATGACAGAGTTTTCGTTCATGCGCTAACATACGGTGGAGTATGCCAATTTCAGTAGTAGAACCAATTTTGGGAAAATGGTTTGTGTGATTCGCAAACTGTGGGTTGGAAACATAGGTAAGGGTTGGAAACAGACTTGCGCGATCTCCCTGTACACGATTGGACCAGCGACGATAGCTAGTTGTGTATCCTCGCCCCTGGTGTGATCCAAACGTTTTGTAGAAGAGCGAGATGGTCAGGTTCATATCGACACCTGCAAAGAGTTTACCGGGACGGACGGCATAATGGCTATGCCATTGGAATGGTTGATCGTAGAGCTGTTGCAGTTCACCCATACCATCAGTTGAAACTGAGGCAATCGGCAGGATCATGCCACAGCGCCCCCCTTCACGCAGCAATGCCAACGAGCGCTCGACCACAAAGGCATAGAGGTTACCGCAGCGCTCCGTTTGATACCCCTCAATACGATAGTCGCTACGAACTTTGCTGTATGACAAATAGGGTGGATTACCGATGATGACATCAAAACCACCAGATTGCAGCGCTCCATAAAACGCCGAAAACCAATGAAATGGTTGATGCGACTCGCGCCACTGATCAAGCGTGATATCACCAACAACACCATACGAAGCCGCCAGATAACCATTGAGTTCCTTGCTGAGTAATTCTAGCTGGTGCTGCAATGCTCTTTTAGCATCGGCAAGTTGGGATGAGTTTACACTGTTTGTGATCTGCATATTACGAAAATTTTGAAAAGCCGCATTTGTCTGGGTTGCCTGTTCGCTAAAATGGCGCATCTGATCATCAAAATCAATCTTACGTTGTCGGTCACCCTGAATGGCTTTTTGCAGCGCATCATAACTGGCGAAACCAATAAGTGCATTGCCTGCACGGATGTTAAAGTCGATATCGGGGAGTGGCTCGATATCTTCGTAGCGAGCCACTGCTGCAATCAAGGTGAGAAAGAGTCGCAGTTTACAGATTTCGACCGCTTCTCGCATAATGTCCACACCAAAGAGGTTGTTGATGACAATCGACTTGAGGATGAAGTATGTTCGGTTGGGATGCTGTTGAATGTTTGTGAGAATGGTATGAAAAACGTCGATAACCTCTTTTTCTATATCGTTTTGAGAGATGAACATATCCATACGCCGTAGACAAGCGGTGTACAGGGGTTCCAGAACTTTGAGCGCCGCAAAGAGAAAAGCTCCCGACCCACAGGTCGGGTCGAGCACAGTGATACGTTCGATAGCGCGGTACAGGGTGAGCAAAACCTGTGAGTCAGCGCATCGCTCAATAACATCCAGTGTAAAGCGACCAATGTCGAGATTGTGGGTAACACAATCATTGAACGAGGTCACTGCACCCGTGGCTATATGTTCTCGCAGTTCCTGGCAACGTGTGCGCCTCACCAAATGCTCACGCCATGTTTCATTGGGCAGGGCAAAGAGCGGATCGGCTGGTTGGTTCCACCCCTCACGTTTGGTGATATCGTGAATTCCCACTGCTATATGGCTGGGTAGCGCTTGATCAACACCCTGGCGAACTTCGGAATAAATATAGTGGTCGGGGTCCTGTTGCAGCATGCACCAGATTGGTCCATCAGCGCGAAAAGCGTCAGGGTGTTGCTGTGCAACCTGATCGAAGAGAAAGGGCAGAATCGTGCTTTTGCTAATGTAGGCGGTGATATCCTCTTGGGTATAGTAAGCGCCCATCTGCTTTTTGTTGATATACTGTTCAAACACATACCCCAAAACATCCGGGTTGATTTCGCTGTCGTCGTGCAGTGGGCGATTATCAAGAATCCAGTCAAAGGTATCAAAAAAATCAAAGACCCGCTCAAATGCCTGATCAGGGATGTCGATCTGAGGATTTTCGCGTTCCAGTTCGTGCCGATCAAAGAGACCACTATTGATATAGGGAATGTGGCCCAGCAGGTCATCAAGATCTGTGTTGCGCGTCGAGGAGCCAAGTCCTTCATGGAAGAGACGCAACAGGAAGTGGCGATAGAAACTCAAGAAGCGATTCGGACCCTGGCGGGCCTGGATTATGCTGAGACGCGTACGGAGATAATTGGGGTCGTTATCCAGAAAGCCACGCTTCTGAATGAAGTAGATGAACATGAGGCGGTTGAGCATTAATGAGGTGTACCATTCTCGCTCTGTAATATGTTCTAAGCCAGTTACAAACTCAAGAAAGACATCATGTTCAAGTTTGAAACGTTGGTAAAAGTGTTTAGTTACTTTGGCAACAAATGTTGTATCGAGACGGCTGACCACGTCAATGAGAGTAAGATGTTCTTCTTCGTCAATATCAAAAGTAAGAGTTTGTAATTTCTGCATTAATGCAGTACCAGGCTGAGTAACATGGTAGTGATGTTCACGATATTCTGCGGGATTATTGCTGGCACGTTTGACCCACTGCCACACTTGCTCTGTTTGTATTTGATTAGTATAAATAATGATATGTTCACGAACCGATAGATTTACTTGTTGTTCAATTATCTGGCGAATTGAAGCCAGGGGAATATCACCATCATCAATTGAAACACATACAAAAATAACAACTCCCCGCTTCTCTGCAACAGCCTGTAAACGAAAAATCAGAGTGCCAACATTAACTTCTAGTACATTGGTATAATTATCCCATCCCAGTTCTTCAATAAATAAAGTATGGAAATCAAATGTTTTAAGAAGATGTGGAATGCGTGTTTTGTTAGACAACATAGCTCATCTTTCTACGTTTTTTGTGTCAAACAGAACCACACAAGGCTTAGTTCAACAGCGCATAGGTCTCAAACCCTCATACTTAGAGATGCACCCACTCAAGCGGGTTAGTTTGGGCCTATTGAGAGGGCATCACTACCATTTGAGTGTTTCACCGATAGGAGCACATTACCAACGACCACCTTTAATATACTCGACGGCATCGCGTGCGGAGAGCTTTAACTTGCCACTGGTATCACGAATATAAAAATCACTACCTCCTACATACACAGGTGCTGACGCTGGTTGCACCACAATACGGCATACATCTTGCCCCTGGATTTCGTGAAAACTAATGTCATAAAACGCACTATTGGCCCGACCGAGACTGCTCCCTAGTATGTCACGCAAAAATAGTGTATATCCGTCGCGGTTGGGTTTGCTGGCATTGGCGGACTGATAATCATTCGCTAACCCCTCAACTGTACCATCATCGCCTACACCAATGAGCAGCATTCCACCCTCATAACTGTTCATAAACGATGCAACTGCCTGCACGATGTTATCACGCATCGAGGTATCTCTGCCCCGCCGATATGCGTTCCACGCCGCCGCGACTTTAAACTCGACCTGAGCAACTTCACCACCTGCAATCAGTCTTTCCACCATCTGATCATCAGGTTCAGGAGTTAACACACGAAACACCTGTAGTGCAGCATCTTTTATCGCTGGATCAACCAACGGGAAAGTGTTAAGGATATGACTAAACTCTTCTTCGGTCAGATTGTACAAGTGCGCGATCAAGCCATCCAGTTCGACACGCAACCTCGCACGTTCATCCTGATCGCTAACGCCGTTCGTATGGCTGCCTATGCCAACTGCCTGGGCAAGGTCGTCAAATTCAGATGTGGTACAAATGAGTTTTGCAGCACGCTCAACAATTGGGGCAAATCGAAGATCGTCTTTAGTTAAGCGTGGAACGGGGAGTTGGTAAATGTAGAACATTGTTACATTTGCTGAAACACGCTGGCGTAATGCAAAATCGACAGTGAAACTATTTAGCATAGCAACTAAAAAAATCAAATCTTTTGCATTTAGCAATTCACCTGTTGCATTTATAGAATGTCCAAAGAAGACATTTGAAGACAAAACTGTTGCAATCATTGTCCTTTCATCGGTATTCCTGGCCACAGATCTGTGACCTAAACGATATGATTGGTAGTTAAGTTGCTGACCTGTATCCAGGTTTTTCTTACCAATTAAATGTGCTCTTGCCTCTGTCTCATCAAGCCAGTATTTGGGCATTCCCCACTGATGAGTAAACTGATGGATCATCTTTCCTTCATACAGAGGAAGCCGACCTAAACCTGGCTCAGTTTTGAACAGATGACTATCATTCGTCATATGGAACTCATTCCCTAACTTCAAGTTCCATGTATTGGCTATATGTTCGCCTAGCAAAGGAAACTGTGCCATCTTTTCGACGATTGCCACGTCGAGTGCACTATGGAACTCCATAATCGAGAGAGAGTCAGGCGAAAAGTGCCGAATCAGACCAACTGAAAGTTTCAATGCACCGGGTTGTGGGAATCTTTCTAGTTCAGCGACATCATGACGCATGAATGCCGCCGGAAACGTCTCGGTCTGTCCTCCCTTCTCAAAGGTCATCACAACGATCTTAAATCGACTATCGACTCCCTCAAAGACATGACGGCGATTTTCCATGCCAAACAATCCATCGATTTGTGTCTGGGTAAACAGCATCTCGCGCAATTGCTTGCTCCCGAGATCTGTATAAATACTGCCGGGCAACACAATCCCACATTGCCCGCCATCCCGCAGCAAGTTGTAACACTGTTCCACAAACAGTTTATAGAGATTGATATCTGTTCCCACACGCTTATTATTGACCTTCGCAATCTGGTTTTTATACTGTTCCGAGGCGCGGAAGAAGGCACTCTGGTAGGGAAAACGACTCAGATAGCTTTCCCATGCCCCAAGTATCTCGGCATCTACCAAAAGTTTAGCCCGTTCACGCTCAAACTCTTTGATTGTCATTTTATTTTTGGTGACTAAATCCGAGTGTTCAGCAAAAAACTCTTTTGATTGAGGCTTAAAGGTTTCCCAGGGTGGATTCGTGATAATCGCATCAAAACCGCCATGCTCACGGAGAATTTCATCGAATTCATACCCCCAATGGAAGGGATGCAACACGGTGATGTCATCAATGGTGACTGAACGTTTCTCAGATTTGCCTTCACGATTCTTCGTTATATCCCAACGCGCCTGCTCATACTTGATTTTGAAAGCACTAAACTCACTAAGCAGAAGATCATCGAGTGTCGCTGTAGCTTCTTCGCGGTGTTCTTGAATACTATCACGAAGCGACTGCAAATCCTCGGTGTAGCCAGTTGCATTACGATAGCTACTAATCAATCGGTTCTTTTCGGCAACGATCTGACGATACGATTTATGGAACATATTGGACTGATCATAGATCTGTTCATTGACATGCAAAAGCCCAATGAGCGAATTGCCATGCAGAATATTGAATTCGATATTGGGAAGTGCTTCTAGTTCATCAACGGTTCGCGCTGAAGCAACAAGCGCCAAGAAGAGGCGGAGACGCGCTATCTCAGCGGCTTCCTCCATAATATCAACACCAAACAGATTCTCGGTAATAATCTTTTTCTTGATGTAATAGCTTAAACTTGGATGCTGTGATTGGATATTGCTCAACCAGGCTCGTAGCGAGTCATTCCCAAGAAAAGGGATTTTGCCAGTGAGTCCTGTGTAGATATCCACCAGTGTTTTCATCGCCGCAACCAGAAATGCACCTGAACCACACGCAGGATCAAGTAATTTGAGCTTAGGAAGAATCTCAATCAACTCCCAACACAAGGTCGTATCAAGGTTGACCATCAGTTCGGAGAGCGACTCAAACTGGCGTGAGAGGACACTGCCACCACCTGGCGTATTAATGTGTTTCAGAATGAGTTTGTGGATTGTCTGTTCACACAAATATTCAGTGATTTGTGGACGGGTGTAGTAGGCACCAAAGGCTTTTTGGTTAATATATTTCTCGAAAATATACCCGAGCACATCGGGATTCATCTCATTGTCTTCACCGCCGGGAGTATCATCAAGGTTCCAGGAAAAGCGCGTAAAAAGATCCAGAATATGTTCAAACGTCCGATCTGGAATATTAATATCAGGCCAGCGTTGCTCAACAGGATGTTCAAGAAATAATCCACCATTGAGATACTTAATGTTACCAATCAGTGCTCTGGCATGTCGGGCACGTTGTTCTTCTGGTTTGGCAAAACCCTCGAAGAAGAGCGTTTTCAAGAAACTACAATAGTACTGGTCAGGGGCATCACCTTTGCTTTTATGTAATCGATTTTGTAGGTAGTCAAAATCGTCATCAAGAAAGCGCTTACGCTGCAAAAAATAAACAAACATCAAGCGATTGAGCAGAACAGAAGCATAGAGACGGCGATCATGTTCATCATCTATACCATGAATGGAGCCAATCAAGGACAGTCGTTGCTCTTCATATAGCTCGAAAAACTTCCGTACCGTTTGTTCAACATCCAGCGAGCGCTGCAAACGCTTGAGGATGTTGATCATATCGATATCGCCATGTTCGTCTAGTTCGCTGATATCAACAAACATAGCGCTGATTTTGCTCAAAAACAAGTCGCCAGTCTGTCCCTTGAAATAGTAGTGTTCACGTGGATAATTCCGATCACCATCTCGTTTGACCCAGTACCATAGACTCTGCGTACGCTGCTGGTCGACAAAAATAAGGACATTTTCATGATAGGTCCGACTAATATCGTTGTAGATTGATGCACAGGTTTTACGAGACGGCAATGTTCCATTGTGCGTCTGAATTTCAAATACTACCACTCCCGCCAATTCAGCAACTGGGCACTGATCAAAGCTTGTAGTGCCCCAGTCAAAGGTTTTTTGATGATATATTTCGAAGTTAGACCAACCTAACTCTTCAATGAACAGCTTCTTGAAATCAAACTCCTGTAAGCATTCACGTACACGTTTTACATCAAGTTGCATAAATCACCACATCTTCTCACTCAAATAATCCCATCGAGCAAATAATGTGCGGTTCCTGTTTTTGCACTTCCTCGTGCACAACACACAAACGATCCTCCTCCTGAAATGCCACTACCAAATTAGCTAAATCCACATCGGTAATACCACTACGTAGTTGGCGATTAAGCGTGTCTACAGTTGATTGACGCAGTGGATAACGATAGATTTCTTCAATTGCTTTATACAATGGTGGCATATCGAACAAAGTTCCTTTGATCTGTTCTGCATATCGCCGTAGCCGTTCATAGACACGTGCTCGTGCACTTGAGGGACGACCTAACTGTCCTCCCACCGAACGTTCTTCCTCTGCAATTAAATCAATCCCTCGTTGTACAAGCTCATGATGATGATGGTGACGTGGATACGCAGGCGTGTCAGGGGTACATTCTGCTGCTTTCAAAATTGCTAATTGCGACTCGGTTACACTATTGCCATTTGCATCAATCCAAGCCAATGCATCATTGCCCTCAGAAGTACGTAAATAAACTAATACTCCTTCGGGGCGTTGTGCATCAGAGTGATGCTGCCGTGTTGCAAAGACTACTGGCGGCATATCAGGAATGATTTGCTGCAAGTTTGGCTTACGTGTGATAGCATTTTTCCAGATTTGATAGGCATACGATGCTAGATCGACCTCTGCATCATCATCGTCATCAAGGATTCCCGACTTCTCGGTAAACAAATCACGTAGCGACTGTTCGTTAGCATCATCCTCAAAAAAAGTCTCGTCTGCCCCAATTACCTCTGCGTTTTCGCGTAGCCGCTGTCGGACACGAGCACGTAACTGAATAATCCGTTCAACCCCATCAGCAGGGAGAAATGTGTAACACATAATGTTCTCCGCACGTTGTCCAATCCGATCAATACGTCCAGCACGCTGTATTAAGCGAATAATCGCCCATGGCAGATCATAATTGACAATAATAGCGCAATCCTGCAAATTTTGTCCTTCGCTTAACACATCTGTCGTGACTAAAACACGTAGTTCTTGCTCAGGTACAATTTGCTGGCGCTTGTTATTACTTCTTGGGCTAAATTGCCACACTATGTTTGTCGGATCACTGGAGTCACCAGTCACACCAGCAACACGATCAATACCCCGATTATTCAGTTGTGTTGCTAAGTAGCGCACAGTATCAGCAAATTGGGTAAAAACAATCACCTTTTCGTGTGGATGTGTCTGTGCCAGAAGATCGAGGAGCATTCCTAGTTTTGCGTCACCATCAGCATCCCAATGTCCATGAGTACGCAGGATTTTTAGTAGCGCAAGAGCATCTTTACGCAGACTCACCGCCAATTCTTTCACAAACAAGTTCGGCTGCAACCAAGTAAATCGTCGTTGATAGTGCGTACTGTACGAATGATAGACTGTAGCTGCACGTTGTTTAAAGATCGTTTCTGAATATATTTGATTAATCTCACTCAGCAGATCATTGCTGGTATTTTCATTCACATCACTATCATCCTCAACCAGACTCGCTTTGAGACTAAGAGGATCTGTGTCTTCATCGTCCAAACGGCTATCAAGCAAACTCACATCTTGGCTCCCAATAGGTAATGGCTGGTTGTGCTCAATCGCATGGAGAAAGACAAAGTTACGTAAGATATGCCGCTCAATCGATTGAACAAATGCTTGACCCCCACTTTCCAAACGTTTAAACAGATTGGTGCGCGAAAATCCCATTAAGCGTTTCCCAGCACGAGAAAGGTTGTTTAAAATGCGCTTTTCATCATTAGTGGCCCGTCGTTCTGCTTGGTTTGAAACATATATTCCTAGCCCATAACGTGGTAATGTGAGCGCATTGATAAGATCAACAACTTTATTACTATAAAGCTGTGCATACTGATCAGTCATATCGGTATCATCGATAGGGAAAGACAATGTATGTGCTTTACGTTGTGGGAAATACGAACGTTTACCATCATCAAAAGCAACGTAGCGGCGGCTTGTTTCTACTTCTGTTTCAGCATAATTCTCCTGAATAAATCGGCGCGTGCGACGCACCATATAAAGTCGCATAAGGTCGCGCCAATCATCAGCGTATTCGCTTTTCTCGAATGCTGCTAACGAACGAATCGGTATTTGATAACGTACCCGAAATTCGTTCTCTCCCATCTCACGCAATAGTTTTTCAGGGCGTATGCCAAGGTCCTTGTCTTCAGGAAGAAATAAACGTAGCTGACTGGCGAGATCGAGATATGTTTTGTTGTAAGGTGTCGCCGAAAGTAAAATGCAACGGCTCTCATTCTCACGAATATATTCTTGAATCGCACGATAGCGTTTGCCTTCACGGTTGCGTAAATTATGGCTTTCATCAATGAGAACTACACGATAGCGACGCAGGTTTGGCAGTTCGCGAGTGACTTGGCTGAGTGAGAGTACTCGCGCATGTAGACGATATTGATCACGATAGTCCTCCCACATCTTAACCAGGTTCTTTGGGCACAGAATCAATGTTTCTAAGAAATAATCTTCTTCCAATACTCGCGCTAAGGCAGTCGCCATAAGAGTCTTCCCCAACCCAACTACATCACCAATCAATACTCCACCACGTTTATTCAGATGGTGGGCAGCAATTTTGACGGCAGCTGTTTGAAACTCAAACAATTTGGTATCAAAATCACGTGGGATACGAAATTCGGAAAGACCTGCACGAGCCTCTTGTGAGAGATGATAGGCTATCTTGACATAGATATGGTAGGGGGGAATAATTGCTTCGCGTGCCCAACTCTCTTCAATGATTTGTGCAAGTTCTTCTGAAATGTCTAGACACCAACGATCATTCCAGCGATCCTCAAACCAAGATGCTAGTTTTTGACAAGCATCATAGTCAAGCACATCAACATTGAGTTCACCCTGTTTGGACAAACCAGCAAAAGTAAGATTACTGCTACCAAGGTATCCTACAATGGGATTAATAGGGTCTTGGCGATAGAGCAAATAAAGTTTGGCATGGAGTGAATGACGCAAAAATAGCTTGACTACAACCTTTTTTGATCGTATTTGTGCAGCTAAACGTTGAAGACCTGCTTCATCTTGATTAGTGGGTGCACCAAGAGTCAGTTGTGTGCGAAATTCTTCTGCCAGCGTACGTTTGAGACGTAATGCTGTTTGATTATCGATACTCCCATTGAATTGAGAACGACTCAATACATTTCGCAACTCCTCCTGTGGAAGACGTTGCATCCCAATCAACAAGCGGCAACAATTGTTCGTATCGCCTGACCACTGATCAATATAGTTATCGATTTCTTTCCAACCACGCAAATTAAAATAGCCAACACAAAAATCTGCTCGATGTGCAATATCGAGGGTTTGTCGTAGCGCAGGCAATAGAGACTGATCAATATTGTCAAAGATACGTGGCATAATTTTCACATATGAACTGTATAACCGTATAATGCAGCACAGTCTAGCATAGCTGATCGATCACGTCTAGCTATTAGTGAGGGGGTTATATAAGATTCATTCACGCGTGTTGCTTGAACGATACTGTTAAGACAACTGCAAAATATCGAACATAGGGCATTGGATGAGGAAGAAGTAGAGCTAGGATTCCCACGCATACAACTCTATCCAAACCAAATCTAGTGCATCCATTCACGATGCAGAACTAGCAGCCCGGTGGTTGACCACCGGCTGCTCGAATACAAAATTACCCTCCTGCATGTGCACGATCTTGCTCCAACAGATCCTCACGAGGTGGGCTGAATGTATCAATCACAAGGGTATCTTCCAAAACTTCAACAGCATGTGGGACATTACCAGGAATGAGGAGAGACTCACCGCTAGATAATGCATGTAACGTACCGGCCAGAAAAAAGTGTAATTTGCCCTGAACAACATATGTTATTTGTTCGTGGGGATGTTCGTGTTCGGGGAGATTGCTTCCTTTATCAAGTTTAGCAGCCATCTGCATCATCTGCGGACCACTGACAAGTGTACGCCGTCGAATGCCCTCAACCATCTGAATCCAGTTATCAGTCTCACTCACCACATAGCTCCATTCTAAAAAATGCAATAGGTATTATGCTACTTCTGGCCCAGCCACAGCAAGCGTATAATTTTCGGTCGACAGGTATTTACGAACGACAGCAACCACCTGTTCAGCCGTGATACTCCGAATGATGTCAGGATAACGTGCAATAAAATCAAGCCCCAGATCGAAACGCTCAATTGCCAGTAGTGTGCCAGCGATACCATCATTGGTTTCAAGGCCTAGCACCAGACTGCCGATCATATAGCTCTGAGCATCATCCATCTCTTCCACGGTGGGCCCCTCTACGCCAAACTGTTTAACTTCATGGAGAATAGCCTCGATGGCCCGCTCGACATTGGCTGGATTGACACCAGCAAGCGCAGCCCAGGGACCCGCCCCAACATCAGCCTCTACACTACTCCCGCAATAATACGCAAGACCCTGCTGCTCACGTACGTTATCGCCAAGGCGACCACCAAGCCCGAGGCGCCCAAGGATCATATTGGCAACACTCGCCACGTAGTAATCAGGGCTATCTCGCTTCAAACCATGAACCGCCCAGATAACATCACTCTGGATTTTGCCTGCCATTGCGATATCACGGCGTTGTACACCTTGAAGAGTCGGTACGTCAGGGAGTATCATCGCAGGTGGCTCCCCAGAGGCAGCCCACATACCAAAAGTACGCTCTAACTCCTCGATGACCGTATCTGGTTCCACATTTCCTACAATAGCGATCCTGGTGGCAGCAGGATGATACAGTTGATGAAATGCCATCAAATCTTCGCGTGTAATACCCTGAATTGTTTCCATCGTACCACTGCTTACACGGCTGTAGGGATGTTCTGCCGGATACAGGAGTGCACGCACCGCACGTGAGGACTGCGTTCGGGTTTCTTGTTCACTCTCACGCAAACTCATCAGAAATTGCATACGCAGACGTTCAATTTCTTCTGCGGGAAATGTAGGACTATGCAGCATTGACGCCAGGGTCTCGAGCACAAGTGGCACATCCTCGGCAAGAGAACGGCCTGCAAAGCCGCTGACATGAACACCACCACTTGCATTGACACTGGCACCACGTTCCTCAGTTTCCGAGACGATCTCCTGAAAGGTACGTTCAGTCGTGCCACGAATGAGGCTAGCACCAGTGAAAACCGACAATCCATTCTTGTCTGACGTTTCGTGGATTGCACCCACTCGCACATCCCCACGAACACTCACGGTCTGACTGCTGGTGTTACGGTAGATCAGGGCTGTAACACCATTGGGCAATACATGGCGTATTGTTTGCTCAATGGATGTCCCACCTGTACTGGCAGTTGGTGTCGCAAAACCACGTGTCGGAATCGCGTGCGTGTCGGTCGTATCCCATCCTTCAAGGCCCATCGAAAAGAAAACATGACGTGGCTTGCGACGGAACAGCGAGGGTGATGTAGCGCGATTGTAGGCAAAATTTCCCTCCAGGCCATTGCCCGATCCATCATCTGTCGGAATGAAATACCCAACTGTACGATTGCGATCACTAAGATAGCTTTGTGTAACACGCTGCACATCGGCTGCAGTCACAGTTTGCAACTCATCCAGCAGTGTTTCGACACGTTGGTGGCTGTCGAGCACTTCCCACATGCCGAGCAGCAGCGCCTGATTGGTTACACTGTCACCAGAATAAGCGATCTGTGCACGGGCCTGCTTGATAGCTTTGGCAACTTCCGCATCAGAAACACCATCTTGCTGAATCTTCTCTATCTCCTGAAGAAAGGCTTTCTCGACAGTCTCGGGAGTATGTTCACTACTCACCGTTGCATCAAAACCGATCAGATAGGGATCATAGGTTGCGCGAAAGCTACTGCTGGCGTAGGAAGCCAATTGTGTTTCGACCAATGCCCGATAGATCCGCGAACTGCGGTTGGTTTGTGCACCACTAAAGGACATAGCCTTGCCACCTGACAGAATAGCATCGAGCGCCACCATTGCTGGATAATCGGCATGGCGGCAGTCAGGTGCGTGATACACCATCTGTACATAGTGTGCCGCACCAGGACGCTGAACAACCACCCGTCTTTCGCCTTGTTGCTCAGGCTCCTCAGCCCGGAACAGCGGCAATTCAGGGCCAGTAGGTAGACCAGCAAAGTAGTGCTCAACTTTTTCCATGATGGCCTGTGTGTCGACATCACCAACCACCACCAGCACAGCATTGTTGGGCATATAGTACGTTTGATAATGCTGAAAGAGATCCTCACGGGTCATTGCGCGAAGATCACTCTTCCAGCCAATAATCTCATTGCGATAGGGATGAAACTGAAAGGCAGCGGTCATTACGGCTTCGCTAAGCCACCATTCGGGGTCATTCTCATGTCCTTCGCGTTCCGAAATAATAACGGTCCGCTCACTATCAACCTCGTCAGGATCAAAAACAGAGTTAATCATACGATCCGACTCAATCTGTAGACCCAACTCAATGCGATCAGAAGGGAGTGTTTCAAAGTATGCCGTGTAGTCATATGAGGTAAAGCCGTTAAAGGTACCACCATTGCGCGCAATCAAGCGGTCCATCTGGCCCTTGGGAATGCTCGGGGTACCCTTAAACAACATATGCTCAACCCAATGCGAAATACCAGTAACACCTGGCAATTCGTTACGGGAACCAACACGATACCACACCCAGCAGGTAGCGACTGGTGCCGAGTGTACTTCGCGAATAATCACCGAAAGACCATTAGGTAATGTATGTGTCGTGGTGGTCATAAAACATCAAAGCCTTTCTGATATGCGGTATATATACAGGTAGTATTAAAAACAATGTAGTCGTTCTTGTATCTTAACACAGCTTCGTACACGAATGTCGGTAAGTTTGCGATCTGGTGGCAAGCTCCGCACTGTCATTGTTCGTTGGATAAACCCATTCATATCTCTTCGCACCAGGGTAACCCCCATCTCATCCATAACCGGCGGATGCATCTTGATCTGGACCCATCCCTGATTCCGCAGATGCCTGCTGACATCGTGGAGGTTTTGGTCATCAGCAAGAACATAACTCACCCACACACGTGAAACACCATATGACATACGCACATCACTCACCCCTGGAATGATCAAGCGGCTCCATGTACGTTCGCGCGATGATAAGAGCCCGGCATAACACATTAGCATCAGTGCCAGAAGACAGATCCCCACCAACCATGCTCGCCGCATACTACCTCCATTCATGGATCGTGCTCAATGATTGATATTTGTGGACACACATGACTGTTCGCAACACGCCTGGTATATGATACGCAAATACAGGGGCTTTTAGTTGTATGGATAGGTAATCGTGATAAAGTCAATGTGGTAGGTGTCGATTACAGGAAGACTACCGTAATTCATAGCAATGAAAATATGCGGTATTACAGCTTACTGAATCATCAGCGGCAAATCACATGTGCGTGGGGGCATGTATTAAAAAGCATATGGTTGAACAGAAGAAGCACTGTGGCACATCCCACACCGCTTCCTCACGATACCCTCGATTGAGTACTCAATAAGTGGTTGGCAATTAACGCACACCTAAGAGCAACTCAATGGCTAATTGGTCCAATCGCTCATAGGCGTGTCCAGGCTGACTGATAGCCCGACGATCAAAGACGTGTTGCTTGAGAGCAGTAGCTTTGGCAGTACTGTAAGCACCCTGATACGGTGCCATCGCGCCATCATCAGCGTGAATCTCAGCCAATAAAGACTGGATTTCCGTATCGGCATTAAACTGCTTCGCTTTTTCTTGTAAGATAAGGTATGTACGTATGCACCCGCGCGCAAAATCTTTTACACCTTCATAATCCTCTGAACGATATGCATGAGCATCAAAATGGCGATTACCATCATAGCCCACGTCTTCAAGGAACTTCACCAGGAAAAAGGCCGACTTCAAATTGTGTGCCCCAAAACGAAAGTCTTGATCGTAGCGGCCAAACGCCTGGTCATTCAGATCGATGTGGAAAAGCTTACCGGCATCCCATGCCTGGGCCACTGCATGAAGGAAGTTCAGCCCGGCCATATGTTCGTGCGCGACCTCTGGATTCACTCCGACCATCTCTTTGTGGTCAAGTGTCTCGATAAATGCCAGCATTGCACCGACGGTTGACAGGTAGATATCACCACGCGGCTCGTTTGGTTTCGGTTCCAACGCAAATTTGAGATTATAGCCTTGATCCTGTACATAAGAGGACAGAAAATTTAAGGCCTCACGGAACCATTTGAGCGCTTCCTGAGGGTTTTTGCCAGCATCAGTCTCGACACCTTCGCGCCCACCCCAGAAGACATAGATCTGCGCGCCCAGCTCAACGCCCAGATCGATAGCATTCATCGTCTTTTGTAGAGCATAAGCACGTACCTTTGGATCATTTGCGGTGAATGCACCATCTCGAAAAATGGGATCGGTGAACAGATTTGTGGTAGCCATTGGCACTGTCAAACCAGTTTCCTGAAGCGCTGCTTTGAACGCGCCAATGATTTGGTTACGTTCAGCCGAAGTCGCATCAATCGGCACCAGATCGTTGTCGTGAAAGTTCACTCCATATGCACCGATATCTGCCAACAGATGTACGATCTCGATGGGTGAGAGTGGAGAACGAACTGGCTCACCAAATGGATCACGCCCAACATTCCCGACTGTCCAAAGACCAAAGGTGAATTTGTTCTCCGGGCACGGTTGATAGCAGTCTGACATGTACACACCTCCTACGAATATTTGCTCGTATTGCAGGCATCGCAGCGACACGCAAAGCAGGTCGTGGCGTTGACTCGATATACGAAAGGATTGACTGTATCTCCTATTATAGATCAGCATCCTCGTTTGCTCACAGGATATTTCTAATACCTCGCTAACACTCTACTAATGCTACCAAAATGTACATGTTTTATCATAGTAAGTGTAATCAAGAGAGCGAAGGCATCAATCAGGCCCAGCGCCTGTGAATATAGATAAGGAATATAAGATGGCACAATTGCACACTTTTGGACGTAACAGTTTAATCGCCCTTGGTCTGGCGATGATGAGCGTCGCATTACTGGCTGTATATAGCATATATGCGGCTATTTCGTTGACTGTTGTGCTGGTTATCTTCTTCGCGACAATGGTTCATTCTGCAATGACTGGACTACGTCTGAGAAAAGGAAATATTGGCTCATCTGAGAGCAGATTTTACACCTACAAAGGGAACAAAAGAGTTGAACGACTAAGCATCATTATGCCCGATGGTCAAGAGCAAGTCGCACAGGTTGTCCCGGTTGAGCAGCATAGTGGGTACAAATATGTGTTGACACGTACTGGATATGTCCTGTTGAACGAATACGGACAACCAGTTTATCGACTACCGGCAACGTATAACGCTTAACGAACTGAGTTGAAATGTAAATCGTTTTAAACTTCGCACAAGGGCCAACATCATCTGTATGAATGTTGGCCCTTGTGCTTTTCTCAAACAGATTATCGAACAAGAAGTGGCAGAAAAGTCTCAAATTCATCAGATGGGGGCACCGGAGTTACTGAGGGCATTGGGGTTACTGGCGGCATCTCTTCTTCTGCCACAACTTCGACTGAAGCGAGTTTTATCTGTGCGCTGGCAGAGGTACTATCATCGCCAAGAAAGATGAAATTGGGCGTCTCATATGGATCGATTGGTCCATCAAATGCTGTATAGTCTCGCAATGGTCCAGTTAATATAGTAATGTCGCCTGAAGAGAGTATATATGTATTTTCAGAGATAACCAACTCATACATAATGAGTGACGAAGATGTATCGAACTCCGCGCCTTCAGCCTGGGTAAAGAGGTTGTTATCATCACCACCCTCTTGTGCCCACACACGATCGGTCCAGAAGCCCAACTCAACACCACGTGTATCGCTACTCAAAGCGATGACATTAAACCCTGCACGATCATCAAGGCCATCGTTGTTGAAATCACTTCCATCATGTTTTTCGGCAAGCACCTGGGCCTGGAACCGCAACGTGTAGCCAAGTTCTCGGTCAAGCACCGGCACCAGTTCAGCTCTCGCAAAATAGCCTGCGAGATTACTGCGATTAGCTGTGCTATCGAGAAGAGTCGCATTTTCCTCAGCAAAGTAGTTTTGTTCGCTGGCCTGAGCAGGATTGGGCGAAATGGTGCGTAATTGAAACCCTTGTTCATCAGGAGGACCCAATGTTCCATCGTATAAAACAATGGGCGTAGAAGCAAGTGTTGCCATTCTTGCTTGCAGGCCAACCATTGGTACCAGTATCAAAAGGAATGCGAGAAGTACAATGACCATCTTGGGAGGACAATGAAAGTAGCGCAACGTGGCACCTCATACATATACTACAAAGACTACCGATTAGAAAAAGCAAATCGCTATGTATTGTAGCATGTGGAGAAAGCCATCGACATATTCCTGTGTAAACTACAAGGCCTCGATCCAGCGACCGAGACCTTGCAGTATGGAGGAGTGAAATAAATCAGATGCGTGTACCTTGGCAACCCATGACACAATACTCTATGGTTCCTGGACGGTGTTTTGCCCTTTGAGATAGCTCCGAATAGACCAGAATGATGGTCGCGGCTTATAGTCTGAGTCGAGAATGCTAAAGGAGGCTTGTTCATGATAAGGTTTACCATCCTCAGCCTTCAACGGAGCAAAGTTCAGATTCCACAAAATCATGACATCAACCCATGGGTACTGCTCTTCAGTCCACTGCATCGCCTCGACGATGTATTCGCCCTGTTGCTCGTATGAAATCTGATTGCCAAACTCATATCCAGATGACTTGTTGGGCGTTGACCAGCCAAATTCGGTGATCCAGACTGGCCGATCATCAAGATTGTATTGCTCCATAAGATCACGAACGTGTTCAATATGGCGGAAGTAGAATGTTGAATGATCTGTCCAGCCATCGGCTTGGCCTGGTTTGTCTGGCCAAAGTGTATCGGGAGGATTAGCAGCAGCACCCGGATGCATACCAAGTGCGTCCATGTAATCACCAATCACCCCATTTTGATAGCTAAACATCGCTTCATAATATGTCAAATCATCGATAGACACACCTGGAACAGTCAACCCTGTAGAAGCCATTGGAGCAGAAATAACATAGATATCAGGATCAATAGCTTTGATACTGGTATAAGCAGCTTTGAGGAGTTCAACATAGTGTTCAGCATCATCAATTGAAAGTCTTCCACCATTCTCATAGGCCAGATTTGGCTCATTCCAGATTTCGATACCGTGGATATCACCCTCGTAGTGTCGCGTGAGGGCTGCCACAAAATTCGCCAGGTCTTGAGGATCTTCTGGCATACCATCACGTCCGTTAGCGGTGTAGAAATCGGGCGCACGTACCACAGAGAGCAGGAGCTTCATATCATAATCGTTCGCAGCATCAACGATGTCATCGAGTTCATCCCACGCATACTGTCCTGCTGGCCCTTCAATATCACGCCAGTGGATCTGTTGCCGTATCCAACCAAATCCAGCCGCACTTGCTGCCTGCAATGGCCGATCACGATCCACATAGAAGAGATGGGCAGCTGCACCAAACTCTAGTGGCTCTTCACGAAACGCAATGGCCTCTGTGATAGGTTCAGGTTGTGTGGTGGGGTTATTGGCTACACGAAATCGTATCGCCTGCGTGTCACTCTCACCCGCCGCATTGCGTACCGTGGCTGTCAAAATGTATTCCCCATCAGGGGCATTCAGCGTATCCCAGCCATTCGGTTCACCTGACCGATCACCAAAGAGATAGAAGGGTTCAGCTTTTTCAGTATGTGTTGCCGAAGCAGGACCAGTCAGTTGGAAACGTACCTGTACATCTTCCTGTGCACTCACTATAGCCCTCAGATCAACCTGACCGGAAATCGTCTGTCCTGATGTGATGCCTTCAAAACCTGTGATGACGGGGGCATCAACATTACGGGTTGGATTTGATGCAGGTTCAACACAAATAATTTCTCCCTGTTGACCTTCTAACGTGGCATCAAGAGCCGTGTCGCAACGTACCATTAAGCGATCTCCAGAGGCAAGAGTCAGTTGCTCCTGGTTGGCACGTGTAGCTGGGGTCACAAAGGGTATAAAAAGCACTGCCAGCAGTATAATAGACAAAAACAGAGTAAACCAGTGAAAACGATGAGTTGGCTGTATCACGCGGAAGCCTCTACTTTCGCAGAATATTCTGGTACACAAAGGTACTTTACCATGAAGAGCAAGCCCAATCTATAGAACCTTGTTCCCGATATGCTCAAATAAATACAGCACGTTGTTTTTGGTAGAAAAGAGCGCCCTTATCTCTTTTTAATGAAGTAAAAACATTTGCGTATGACAATCATAAGCACTCTAACGTGCCATATTCGTTGCCGCATGTGCCAATTATCAGGTCCCTCAGGCTCATCGATCTCTCATCAAGAAAGTGTTAACCTCGGCACGCTTCATGCGATATAGAGATCACATTGTTATTAGAAAGTTTCGAGAGGATCGAAACTAAAGTTTACTGAGAGAGGTTTTTATGAATCGCTTTATGCTTTTAGCCGTAACTCTCATTTTGGGTCTGACTGTGAGCGCCTGCGGTGGTGCTACAACAGCTGATCCCGCCGCTGATCCTGGTACTGGCGCTGATCCTGCCGTTGTTGATCCTGCTGCTGATCCTGCCGCCGATCCCGCTGCTGATCCCGTTGCTGATCCTGCCGCTGATCCCGTTGCTGATCCTGCCGCTGATCCCGCTGCTGATCCTGCCGTTGATCCCGCTGCTGATCCTGCCGCCGATCCTGCCGCCGATCCTGCAACGGACCCTGGCACCGATACTGATCAATAATTGAAAGAGGTTTTTATGAATCGTTTTATGCTTTTAGCTGTAACTCTCATTTTGGGTCTTGTTATAAGTGCATGCGGTGGTGCTGCACCTGCTGATCCTGCAGCAGACACTGGCACAGGAGCAGATCCTGCCGTTGGTGTTGATCCTGGTACAGATGCTGGTACTGATCCTGCCGTTGGCACCGACACGGATACCGACACCGATGCTGGGGCCGACACGGGTACCGACATGGATACCGACACCGGTACTGATGCTGGTGCCGATACGGGTACCGACATGGATACCGATACTGATGCTGGTGCCGATACGGGTACCGACATGGATACCGACACCGGTACTGATGCTGGTGCCGACGCTGATACCGATGCAGGTACAGGTGATGCAGCAGATGGAGAAGACACCATCATCGCAGTTGCTGAGGCTGATGGTCGCTTCACAGCACTGTTGACTTCATTGGAAGCAACTGGTTTAACAGATGCGCTCAATGGAGAGGGACCATTTACGGTGTTTGCTCCGATTAATGAGGCATTCGCTGACCTGCCACCAGAAATCGTGGAAGGCTTAGAGGCAGATCCTTTGGCACTAACCGATATTCTGTCATATCACGTTGTGGATGGTTCCTTTACAGCAGATGATCTGGCTGAAAACGAAACGCTTCCAACGATTCAGGGTGAAGAGATCACTATAGGATCTGAGGGTGATGTAATCATGCTCAACGACACTGCTAGTGTTATTGCAGAAGAGATCGAAACATCAAACGGAGTCATTTACGTTCTTGACAGTGTTATTCTGCCGCCAAGTCTTGACACGGCTGGCGGTTAAAGAGAAACACGAACACATAATGGCTCTTAGTTGCACTCTCATTGGGCAACGGTAATAGTGCAACACACAAAACGTGATCAGCTTTCTCTGATCAATGGTAATTTAGTAGCAAACTGGCGGATATGACCCCGCCAGTTTGTTGTTTGTTGCCATATTTCAGTGTAACTGCCAGCAGTGTACTGATCAATAACGCTACGCCAAAAGGCTTGTGCTGGAACATTCGCTGCAAAGGTAGCAACTTCCCATTTTCCAGGATAACGATTAAAGAGAGTCTCTGCTGCTGCACGACCAATACCAAGACGACGATATCTACGCAGCACAAAAAAATCTGTGACAGCGTAGCCATCAAAAGCAGAATGTATGAGACTGGTACGATTAATGAAAACAAAGCCCATCAGACGTTCATCTGCATATATCAGAAATGAGTGATGATCTGGCTGTGTCCAGTAGCTCTCGAAGGATGCATGATGATAGAGACCACTGCCATCAATACCACGTTCATCAAATACACTACAGTCGTGGAGATATAATTGTAGAAGATTGGCCAGTATCGGTTTTTTACTGGTGGTTGCAGACGACAACGTAACGTGCATAGTCAATTCACCTGTAAACGCGAACATCTCTGACCATCAGAGTACGCATATCCTACCATGGGTGGCAAGTCCCTTAATGATCAATATCTGTTATGACTTTGATGAGGTTAAGGGGAGTTACCTGAGTTTGTTCGCAGAACTTCCCTATAACTATAAAACGAAGAGCGACACACCTTTTTTCTGATGCGCCGCTCTTTTATTAAATGTAGTAATTATTCGCTATGGCGAGGTTGACTTCTCAGCAGGTCCAACTGACTCCAGAAGCAACTCAGCCACATCTTTCCGTGGCAATGTCTCATCTACGCCTGTATTCTTGGCAGCATCGTCAAACATCACCATACAGAACGGACAGCTAAGAGCAAGTGTGTTGGGCTCTTCTTTCTGAAGCTGCTCCAGACGAATAACATTGACGTCTTTCTTACCCCAGCCTTCCATCCATGCATTACCACCACCACCGCCGCAACACATCGCCCGCTGACGATTCCAGTCAGGTGCTTCAACCAGCTCAACCCCCGGGATACTGTGCAACAGATTGCGTGGCTCATCATACACGTCATTGTAGCGGCCAATGTAACACGGATCATGGTAAACCACACGTTCATTGACTGTATTCTTTGGTGTAAGTTTCCCTTCAGCGACAAGTTCAGCAAGCAACTGCGTGTGGTGGATCATCTCGTAATCAACACCCGCTTTGCCACCAAACTGGGGATAATCATTTTTGATGGTATTGAAACAGTGGGGGCATGTTGTCACAATACGCTTGAACTTGTACTGATGCATCGTCTCAATGACCGTTTCAGCCTGTTGTGCAAACAGCAGTTCCTCACCCATGCGGCGTGCAGCATCACCCGTACACGTCTCTTCATCGCCAAGGATAGCAAAATCTACCCCAGCCTGTTGAAGCAGTTGTACCATGGCACGCGCAACCCGCTTTGAACGCTCATCATAGCTCGGTGCACATCCGACCCAGTACAACACATCAACAGTTTCTTTTTCTGCTAAGACAGGAACATCAAGGCCCTCAGCCCAAGCAGTACGCTCACGGGTAGGCAACCGCCAAGGATTACCCGCACGTTCGATGCCTTCCAGTACACGTTTGACACCACCAGGTACCTCGCTCTGGATCATCGCCAGATTACGCCGCACATCAATAATCGCATCAACGTGCTCGATCATTGCGGGACATTCTTCCATACATGCTCGACAGGTAGTGCAACTCCACAGCTCATTTTCGGTAAATAGTCCTTCTTCTACCAGCGGAATGGTGTCGGCAACTCCCTCAATAATCTTGTAGTTCTGCCCATTACTGCCGTTAGAACCATTGGTGCTTCCTGCTGTATTTTCAGGTACTACACGCGCGAAGGTTCCATCATTGAGCATAATCGGTTGCCCACGCATCAAATCAGCCATTTTGGTGATGAGGAATTTTGGCGAGAGATCCGAGCCAGATGCATTAGCCGGGCATTTCGATTGACATCGCCCACAACTCATACAAGCATCGAAGTCAAGCCGTTGTTTCCAGGTAAAGTCAGCCAGGGTCGCAACACCAAGCGATGGCTCATCCTTTTCAATTTCACCTTCCAGGTTAGCAATAGCGGTCAAGGCACCCTTTGCTTCATGATCGCTAAAGAAGGTGTTTAGTGGTGTGTAGATGATATGCTTAAACTTGGAGAAGGGGATCGTGGCAATAAAGGCGAAGGTAAAGATCATATGGGTGTACCAGAAGAACTGGTGTATACCCAGCGCAATTCCAGATCCCTCACCAAGACCAACCCCACGGAACAGGACAGCAAAGGTATAGCCAACAAACGAAAGCTGTGCCCAGGATTGTACAAAGACCTCTTGTCCACCAATCGTTTGGTTGGCAATTCGCAATCCCTCAATAAGAAAGCCAGTAACAGCAATGTAGAGCATGGTAGCCAGCACCCACATATCCGTGCCACGATTGTGGAGACGGTCAGGCTTTGAGTTATAACGACGCCACCCTGCCCACACCAATCCAACCAAGAATACCAACCCCATTGTGTCGAGGGTAAACTCATATGCCTGATAAAAAGTACCAGCAAGAATTGTTCCAGCATCAGGTCCGATTAAAGGAACTGTAAAATCTTCTTCGACAGCAATAATATCTGTACCAATGAAGAGGGTAAGAAAGCCAAAGAAGATCAACGCGTGCATCAAGCCAGGCCGACGATCTCGCAACACCCGCTTTTGCCCAAAAACCTGGACAATTGCATTATATAATCGGGCTGGTAGTTGAGAGATACGTGCATCTGGTTTGCCTTTACGCCAGCGATTGATGTCGCGCACAACACCCCACGTCATTATTGCAAGTGCAACGATTGCGCTAAGATATAGTGCTGCAGCACCGACGGTTTCGCCGACATTCCAGTAGATCTCGCGAACGGGTTCAATCATAGATTATCCTTCCCAGGGGCTACCAAAGCCCACAACGTGACAGGACATGTGGAAATACATATTGAGGTATTTGCATCATAACATCGTTAATACACCGCGTCAAACGTAGAAGCGGATATTTGTTATTTCTTAACGTAGAAATGTAAATGCACAAGCAAACAATAATTAGCGTGTTTTCTAGTCGTTTGTCCAGGTTTATAGACCAGCATTTCGTGGTAGCATTTAATCTTGCTGATTATCTACAAAGTTGAGGTTTTATGATAGTTACACCACCACGTACACGCAACCGCCGCGCACCACCGTCCCCTGAGTCACCCAAGCCATGGCGTAAGCGTTTAGAGGAATATCGCACAGCTTATGCAAACATCCCCGGAGCCTTTCGGCTGGTATGGAATGCTGACAGAACCAGTACCATCATAATGGCCTTGATCACACTGGTGAGTGCGTTGTTGCCCATATCACAGGCATGGGTAGCTGCCCTCATTATCAACTCAGTTGAGCAGTCGCTACGTACTGGTGCCGGAGCAATAATCGGTCTACAGGCAGCCATCCCATTACTTGTGGCAGAGTTTGGCCTCGTGTTGCTTGGTGCCATTATTTCACAGGTGCGTCGTCTCATAGAACACATTCTGAATGGTCGGCTGGGACACTCTATTAACGTTGACATTATTCGGAAAGCACTGGCACTTGATCTCCAGTATTTTGAAGATGCCGATTTCTATGACAAACTCCAGAATGCCCGTCGTGAAGCCGATTTTCGTGCGCTTGGCATCATCAACGGTACGTTTTTGTTTGTACAGAATGTGATTACACTCCTTACGTTTATTGTCGCACTGGTCGCATTTAATCCACTTATTGCACTTATTCTCTTTGGTGCGACTATTCCATCGTTTGTGGCACAAGGTAAGTTCAGCAATCTGTATTTTCGATTGCTTACCTGGCGTGCACCTGAATTTCGTCGCATGCAATACCTTGAGCATGTATTAACCGTCGATAGTAGTGTCAAAGAAGTCAAACTATTTGGACTGGGCGAGCCAATGCTCAAACGCTATACCGACACATTCTGGACCATTTTCAAGGAAGATGCCCGACTTGCACGCCAACGTTCAGTCGTCAGCGTTGGATGGGGGATGGTTGCCACATTAAGTTATTATGCAGCGTTTGCATGGATTATTTTTTCAACGGTGAGTGGGGTCATTTCTATTGGTCTGATGACATTCTACATCACGCTCTTTCGCCAGAGTCAGGGAACATTTCAGGGTATTTTCGACAATCTGAATCGTCTCTATGAAAATGGTTTGTTTATGGACAACCTGTTTGGTTTTCTACAACTCAAACCTCAAATGCCGACAACGGACACCCCAACACCGACGCCAGAGCACTTCACACATGGGTTAGAGTTCAAAAACGTCTCATTTCGCTATCCTGGACGTGAAGACTGGGCACTTCAGGACGTTAATTTACATATTGCACCAGGTGAAAAAATCGCACTTGTCGGACCCAATGGTGCTGGAAAAACCACCCTGATCAAATTACTCACCCGACTCTACGATCCGACTGAGGGACAAATCTTGCTCGATGGGGTCGATCTGCGCGAGTACCATCCTGACGAACTACGCAAACGAATTGGCGTCATTTTCCAGGACTTCGTCAAGTACCAATTAACTCTTCGTGAGAATATTGGGGTTGGTCAGATCGATGCCATGGATGATACTGAACGGGTTCAGCAGGCAGCCGAGCGTGGCGGAGCCGATGAAGTTGCCGATACGCTGCCAGGTGGCATCGATACGCTACTTGGGCGGTGGTTTCAAGATGGCCATGAGTTGTCTGGTGGGCAGTGGCAAAAAATCGCTTTGGGACGTGCATTTATGCGGGATAGCGAAGTGTTGGTGCTTGATGAACCTACTGCTGCATTAGACGCTGAACACGAATATGAGATCTTCCAGCGATTTCGCGAGTTGACAGAGGGCAAGATCGCCGTGCTTATTTCACATCGCTTCAGCACAGTACGTATGGCTGATCAGATTGTGGTGATTGAACAAGGGCGCGTGAGCGAGATGGGATCACACCAGGAATTGTTGGAGCACTGCGGCACTTATGCCCATTTGTTTGAACTACAAGCCTCGGGATATCGCTAAGGAGTGCGGCCCATGACGTTAGATGTCAAAAAATTTCACCCACAACATCTAACGTCATAGCTGTTGTATTAACGCCGCCATAACAACCATGCACCTATACCAATCATAATGATGGGAAACACAAATTCAACATTAATACTAAGGGTATCTGCAAGAATGAGTGTACCAAAACCAATGAGCACAAAAGCAAACCAGCGCCAACGCTTACGTGCTGAAGCAGGAGGAACGGTACCCTGTTGATACAACTGATTCTGTTGTGTTGGGTCGTGTGCCAATTGCACGGTCTGGCCCGTTGCAGGATCATCTGGATTGACTGGTTGACCCGTTTGTGGGTCAAAATTGTATCTCTCAGTATAGGGTGGTGGACCAGCTGTGCGGCTACTGACCTGTAAAGGCTTTCCCCTCACTGATTCTTGCATCACATAAGATGATTGCTGGCGAGACTCAAGCTGCTCCTCCTGCATACCAAGTTGGTAATGACCCTGCGATCCTGGTTGTTGGAACGGCGATACAGTACCAGTAGGAGCTTTTGGCGTAATGATCCATAATACCGGATATATCAACAAGCCCAGACCTGTCGTTAAAGTAACCAGCACAAAAATCAAACGAACGATGACTGGGTCAAACCCAAAATACTCGCCGAGGCCCCCACAGACACCTCCCATAACGACTTCCGTGCGACTACGCATTAATCGTGGCTGCATTATTGTCCTTCCTTTCGAGCGCGATCTTGATTCGTGTGTAAGTGATCGCAGTCCCGTCTTGGTTCATATGACGACAAAGGTTATGGTATTGTTGCAATCCATTTTATCCATTTCTACACCTGCATAAAAACCGTATGCCTTTGCATGCCACTACTTGTTTGCAGGCCAGCTTATGGCTATGCTACAATGACGTTTCATAGAATTCTAACACTCTTTTCCTGTTTCTTACCAAACTTTCTTGTACATAATTGTTGTACTGCTACATTATATATGTATGTCATTGGCACCGCAGGTCACGTAGATCACGGAAAATCCACCCTTATTAAAGCGCTCACTGGTATCGACCCAGATCGTTGGGAAGAAGAGCAACGTCGTGAAATGACAATTGACCTTGGTTTCGCGTGGCTCCGCATGCCTGGCGGGCGCGAGGTAAGTCTCATCGATGTACCCGGTCATGAGCGTTTTATCAAAAATATGTTGGCTGGCATCGGTGGCATAGATGCAGCATTGCTTATTGTGGCTGCTGATGAAGCAATTATGCCACAAACAATAGAACATCTTGCAATCCTCGATCTCTTAGGTGTCTCACATGGCATAGTTGTTATTACAAAAGCCGATCTCGTTGAACAGGAATGGCTCAATTTTGTTTCCGAGGAAATACATGAGCATCTGGCACATACCACATTTGCGAAAGCACCGCTGGTACCCGTTTCTGCACGACAGGAGCAAGGTATTGATACACTCCTGCACACCATCGACCAGGTATTAGATCAAACGCCTTCTCGAATCATTGCACAGGGAGCTCCGTACTTGCCCATTGATCGCGCTTTTACCCTCAGTGGTTTTGGTACTGTTGTCACCGGAACATTATCAGGGGGACCACTACACCTTGGTGATGAAATAGAGATTGTGCCACTGGCCATGCATGGTCGTGTGCGTGGCCTTCAAACGCACCAGCAAAAACGAGAGGTGGCCCAACCTGGCGCTCGGGTAGCGGTCAACATTACCGGCATTTCGCACCATGATGTAGCACGCGGCCACGTTCTCACAATGCCAGGCACCCTCCAGCCCACGAATGTACTTGATGTTCATGTGCGACTCGTGAGTGCTGCACTAAAGCCATTACAGCAAAATATGGCTGTTGATCTCTTTGTTGGCGCAGCAGAGGTACCCTGTCGTGCCACATTGCTTGATCAGGAAGAACTGCTCCCAGGCGCTTCTGGATGGCTTCAACTACGATTGGAACATGCTATCGCGGCAGTAGCTGGAGATCGCTTTATTCTGCGTCTCCCCTCACCATCTGCGACAATTGGTGGCGGCACCATCATTGATACACATCCGCCCAGACACCGGCGGTTTCGCCCTGAAGTCATTCAGTCGCTCGAAGCCCTGGCACGTGGTCGACCAGCTGACCTTGTACAACGTGCACTGGTTGACACAAAGCTCCATACCTGGCCAACACTGGTGAAAGCCAGTAAGCTACAGGAGCAGAATGTGTTGGCAGGGGTGCAAGAACTGCTGCAACAAAGAACGGTTATGGTGTTGGACCCATCAGGTGAGATAATGACTAATCTCACGACAGACACGATCTCACTGATTGGATGGGTGCTGCATGTTGATACCTGGAATTCCTTGAACACCAATCTAACCAAAACAATAAGCCAGTACCACCATCGCTATCCCTTACGAAGAGGCATTCCACGCGAAGAATTGCGGAGTCGCCTCCAACTTAAAAACACAGAACTCGATGTCATCATGCAGCAAGCCATCTCACAGCAGGTTGTACGCGTTCATGATCGTTCCGTGTACCTGTCAGATCACCATCCAACACTATCAGATAAACAACAACAAATTGTAGAGCAGCTTATGGCAACTATGGCGACATCGCTATACAGCCCACCAACACTATCTATTGAGCCAGAACTGCTCGGGTGGTTGCTGGATCAGAACCACCTGGTACGTGTTTCTGAAGATGTACTCTTTGCACCAGAAGCCTATACAGAAATGGTTCACTGGGTTCATCATCAGATTGACCAAACGGGCGGTATCACGGTAGCACAGTTTCGCAATCATTTTCAGACAAGCCGTAAGTATGCACTGGCGCTTCTGGAATATCTTGATACCTGTAAAATCACACGCCGTGAAGGCGATATGCGGGTGCTTTATTAAGATCAACAGCCTCTGTAATGTCAGCAGATGGCAAACTTTCACTCACCTCCCTGGGCTGTGCGACAAAATTGGTCATCTGTTCGTCTAAATGATGTCATAAATAATAATTTGCGTGTTTTGTTTTACGTGGTATGCTTCATGCTAACAAAAACGTGAATGTACGTGTGAAAGGAAATAATTGTGCCCTCAAAGTCAAATGATACATTTCGCCGTCTTGGAACAGTGCTTCTATTAGGTGTGGTGGCAGGTGCTGGTGCACGGTATCTTATTACACGTGCTAATCGCACTACAACACCTAAATCAAATCGTATGATTGATTGGCAGCAAGCGCGATCCATTGCGCTCCAGGTCTCACAGTGGGAACAAGCGAATATTCCTGATCGTGCTGCACGCCGTGAACAATATATGCGTATGGTTGAGCAAAGCGAACCACTGATTGCTGAATATATGGGTGTTAGTCTGCCACAACCAATGAATCGTGTATTTGTGGTTGATCGGCGTGACTGGCTCCTGGCAAATTTCAACTCTTTTGAACATCTTTTCGCACCCATAGAAGAGTTATATACAAAGATCAGCGCACGCCAGGGCGTCATTGGCAATGCGATTGGCGATCTCAATGGCAAGATCATTGGCGTTCAAATGGGCGCGTTATGGGGCTTTCTCGCACGACGCGTTATGGGGCAGTACGATCTGAGTCTCCTTTCACCTGATCCAGAAGTGCAGGGAACCCTTTATTTCGTTGAACCAAATATCGCACGGGTGCAAACACAACTCGGCCTCAGCGATGAAGACTTTCGCCTCTGGATTACGCTGCATGAGTGTACGCATGTGTTCGAGTTTGAGGCGTTTCCGTGGGTACGTGAGTACTTCAATGATCTCCTGCGACAATTCCTCGGTTCTGTCTCTGATCAGATGGCAAGCCTGGGTGTCGGGATTGGTCAACTCGCTGGTCGTTTATTGCGTGGGCAAGGCACAGATAGCCACTGGATCGAGAATATGCTTTCTCCTGAACAACAACGTGTGTTTGATCAGATGCAAGCGTTGATGTCACTGGTGGAGGGCTATTCCAACCATATTATGAATGCTATCGGCGAGCAATTGTTGCCCAGTTTTCGACAGATCGAGCAACGCATTCATCAACGACAACAAAATCGATCGCTGCTTGAAGAGCTGTTCAACCGCATCACTGGTATGGATCTAAAGTTGGCTCAGTATCAGCAGGGCGAGGCCTTTGTCAATGCTGTGGCAGATGAACGTGGCGTAGCCTTCCTTAATCAGGTTTGGGAACGTCCCGAAAATCTACCCACAATGGCAGAGATACGTAATCCACAACTCTGGGTCTCACGCATGAGCAGTTAGTACACAACAAGGGTATAGACGACCATGGCAATGTTTTCCTGCATAAGTGCACACAATCAGTAATGATGCACTGTAGGGAGCTCCATGTCGCTTAGACTATACCCTTATCTCTTGTCTCCTCGTACCAATGGTTTGCGATAGACATGCTGTTTTGCTTGATAGGCCCCTTCAACAGCCTCTTGCAAATCTGGTTCTAACTTGAGTGCTGTCTCAAACGCACGCAGCGCACGCACAAAACGACGTCTCGTAAACTGACACACACCATACCTTGACCAACAATATGCTGAACGAGGATTCAATCTGAGTGCCTGTCTGTAGGCTCGTGAAGCAGCATCGATCTTGTTTTGGAGCATATTCACATCGCCAAGAAGGTACCACGCATGTTCATCGAATTTATCATATGTCGTAGCTTGTTGGAGACAGTGATATGCCTCTCGTAGTAGGCCCTCTTGTAACAGAATGGTGCCCTTCTTACGCCACAGAACGGGAGCATTGGGCATATACGAAAGCCCTTTATCAAAAGCATCACTAGCTTTTTCAGGTTGTTGCATCAATTCATAGGTATCACCCTGTACCTGATACAACTGACCAAATGTGGCAATACGAGAAGCCCGTTGTAGCCCTTCATCAATGGCTTGCAAAGCCTCCTCGTATTGCCACAAATTCAAGTGTGCCCGCGCCAGATAACACCAATTCTCTGCTGAGTTGGCATTTATACGAATAGCTTGACCAAAGCATGTCAAAGCTTCGTGATATTCCTTCAATTCGAGATGCATCAAGCCACGATCAGCCCATTGATCGTGATCGGGTGAAGAGTCAAACTTCCATGTGATGGTCAACCGTTGCTTGAACAGATGATAGCGTAGTAATTGGAGATCATGTTCAACTTCAGCAAATTGCTGATATCGATCAGAAAGACGTTTGGCAAGACACCGTTGTACGATGTACGCGGCTCCTTTATGAATGTGTGATTGTATTTCACGTGGATCTGGTGGGGGTTGATAAAGGTGCATACGGATCATCGACTCGGTACGCTCGGAAGAAAAAGGTAACACCCCGGTCAACAACTCGAACAACGTAATGCCAAAAGCATAGATATCACTCCATGGACCAGAGGAAGAGGACGCATTGAGTACTTCGGGCGCCATATAGGGAAGAGTTCCACCCGGCATGCATTGTGGATCTACCTGCAACCGTTGCGTTGCGTGGTGTGGTTGGTCGGCTTCCTTCATTTGCCAGGCTGGCAGTACTCGCGCCAGGCCAAAATCAGTTACTTTTACTTGACCCTCTACGGAAACCATCACATTATCTGGTTTCAAATCACCATGAATAATAGCCGTCTGTTCGACCGCATATATCATGCCCCAACAGATCTGGATCGCATAATCGATAGCTTCTTGAGGGGATAAGTGGCCAATGAGGGTGTGTAAAGGACTACCATGCACATATTCGGCCACAATATGTGGTTTGCCAAGCAAGATACGGAGGTCGTATGCACGTACGACGTTTGGATGGCTACCGAGCCGTATCCACAGTTCAGCTTCCATATAGAAACGCTGAATGGCCTGTTCATCCCAGAGATATTTATTCTGAAATGTTTTGAGCACAACCCGGCGACGGCGCTGGCGATCATAGGCGATATAGACAATACCCATGTATCCAGAGCGCACCTGTTCAATTTCAAAGCGTTGTTCGACGACATCACCAACTGCAAACTCATACCCATGCGTTATGCCATGTATGCTATCATCTGGGCTTCTGTCAAACAAACGCCAAAACATAAGCTCTTCCCCATACACACCAATTCTCTTATGTATAGTCATCATAGCATAAGCATGTAGTGATCGGGAAGGAGGTTAAATTATAATATCTATCACAATTTATGTTGGTGAAGGATTATGGACCTTGTTTGGTAAACAGAATCGTCAATTCATCTTCATAGATATTTTGCCAGGTTGGATCATCCTGAACCATATCAACTAATGAAGTTTGTCGTTCTTTACTCAATAAAAGGCCATCAATAGCATAAGTACGCAGGATTTGCCCAGCATTATTGGCCTGACCAAGATTGATATAGTCCGCCCATTGATCAAATGGATACAATTCAATCCGTGGATCAATGAAGACCGGCTGGTCAGGTACCTCCCAAATGAGGTACGATCCATAGCCCATTTCATGAAACAAACGCTGTGGCCGTTCCTCAAGATTATTTAAAGCTTCGACCGCTTGTGTTGGAGTACCCTCAGATAACAAGGCACCCACTGTCTCAGGGAACACCGCCGGTTTGATCCAGGGCAGGGCCAGAAATATCAAAAACGCCAGCAACCCAACTATCATACGGTTGAGCAATGGAGATCCAATGGTTTTATGCGCAGGCTTTGCGGATGAAAACAGTGTGGCAGCCTGTACCGCAATAAGTGGTGTTGCCACCAAACCAAACCACACAATGTTCCGCGTAGCACCAAGCGCCAGCCATAAAAAAGCGACGAATAACAAAGCATCGGTTAGATCAGGGTGACGCCGAGCATAAGTGAAAATAGCACCACATCCAATCAGAAAAACAAAGAAAATAAGACCATTTGTATCACGGATAGTTGGCGGAGCCCACTCAACAACGAGACTCGTTACAGAACTGCTCCCAAGTAGATCACGTACATATCCTATCACTTCAAAACCTTGTGGATTGATCAGGATCGTCAGTGCTGTGAGACTTCCCCATACTAGATACTGCTTGCTCAACACAGGTGTTGTAGGCGTCACTGGATGCTCAGGTGCATGATTGGTGGGTGGCTGTCGTAGCACCCTACCAATCACTTTGAGAGCTTCCCCAACAAAGATAATACCGAGCAAAGCAAGACCGAGCACAAAAGAACCATGCATATTGACCCACAAAGCCATTAACAAAGGTAATACCCACAATCGATTGTTCCATCCCAAACGATACTCGGTGAGAATGGTGAGAAACACCACGAAAAGGGGCAGAGCATAACTTTGAGGTCGAACAACCCAGTTATCAAATGAAAGAGGCAGCGTGGCTATTAAAATAATTACCACACTCAAGCGTAATTGTTGTGTGCGTCGGATACACAAACGGAGCAGTAGCCCATACGCAAACGTGATGACGCCCGCCTGTACCAATAACACGAGCGGAATATTGCCAAGCTGATACAAGCCATACATAACAACTTGAGAGAGCCAACTTTGATTGTAAAAGGGAACACCCGCTTGTGTAAACGAAAAGCTGTCCAGTGTGGGAATTGCGCCCTGAAAAATAATCAAACGCCCTGTCGCCATGTGCCACCAGAAATCATTGGGTGGGATAGGTGTCAGCAAAGGGCGTAGCACAAACATCGTTAGCGCGGCTATAATCCAGATACGATCAAGGCTGAGCAGTGGTTGTTTTGCAGGTTGTGTAGTATGTGCCATAATAGTGGTGTAGTAGAAATAGGCGCACGAAAACTGATATAGGAAACTGATGGCTATTGTGTGTACTCTATCTCTTGAGTAGCAATCTTACACCTCTTTCTCGACCTCACCATTGTATCATGAATAAGGCAGTCACTTTACCACCCAACTTTTGTAAAGGCTTTTTTGAACACACCGATTAATTCTTGACAGGTATATGGTGCTGTGATACACTCACTTCCCATATTTAGCAGTTTTTTTGGAAATCACACAATATGTGGATTAATTGTGGATAATCAGGAAATTTCATGACTTAATGTAGTATATTGACAACCAAGAAAATTTTAGTTGCTCAAAATTTGCTTTACATATTATTGTTGTTTTGTATACATCGGATTACGCATATGACATCAATGTACTCCGATGCTTTTTTGCCTCTTTTGAACATATCTGTGTTATGAAAGACTCATCGACAAGGAGGACTCCTGGTGACAATCCAGCAATCGCGGCCAACCAACGGGACAAAACCTCACGGAAAACTGGCTACGGAACAAGAAGCGATCAGCACACCAACAACGATTGTCAAACGTGATGGTCGCGTTGTGACCTTTGATGTGGCGCGCATTGAACGTGCCATCACACGTTGCTTTGCTAGCTTCGACCGACAACCCCAGAAATCCGTAGAGGAAATCGCTCAACACGTTCTGAATATCGTTTCAGCCAAAACACGCGGAGCTTCCCCAACTGTTGAGGAAGTACAGGATATTGTTGAGATGGTATTACAGGCAGAAGGTGAATTTGAAGCTGCCAAACGCTATATACTCTATCGCGCAGAACACGCAAAAAAGCGTGAAACACGCCCCATACCCGAATCAGTACGCGCGGCATTTACCGAATCAGATCAGTATTTCCCAACCTCACTGCAAAAGTTTCAGTTTTTTGACAAGTATGCCCGCTTTAACTATGACTTAGGTCGCCGTGAAACGTGGATTGAGACAGTTGATCGATCCGTTGATTATTTGTATGAACTTGCTGGCAGTCGCTTACCGTCAGAGACCTATGAACGCATACGACGAGCGATCTTGTCCATGCATGCGATGCCATCAATGCGCTTACTTGCAATGGCTGGACCAGCCGCACGTCGCAACAACATTACAATCTATAACTGTTCGTATCAACCCGTCGAGAGCATCGACTCCTTTGTAGAAGCATTGATCATCTCAATGAGCGGTTGTGGCGTGGGTTACTCCGTTGAGACACGCTACATTGAGAACTTTCCACGAGTCAGACGCCAGACCAACACCACTCCCATCCCCTTCATAGTTGATGACTCTGCCGAAGGTTGGGCAGACGCGCTGCGCTTTGGCCTTGAACATTGGTTTCAGGGAGCCGATGTCCATTTTGATTTGTCGCTACTCCGTCCGGCTGGTGCCCCATTGAAAATTAAAGGCGGACGAGCATCTGGCCCTGAACCACTACGCACCATGCTCGAGTTTATTCGATCACGCATCCTGGCACGACAGGGCAGTTTTCTCCGTCCCATCGACGCTCACGATATGATGTGTGCAGTCGGGAATGCTGCCGTAAGTGGCGGCGTCAGACGTACCGCGATGATCTCACTCTTTGACTATGATGACGATGAAATGCGTTTATGTAAAAGTGGTGATTTTGAGCGCGAGAATAGTCAGCGCTGGAATGCGAATAATTCAGCCGTGTGGCCTACCGGGGGACTGACACAGACAGATTTTATTAAGCAATTCCTCGAAATGGTTGAATCAGGGCGTGGGGAACCAGGCATTTTCAATCGTGCAGCAGCCAATCAAATACGGACTGCACGCCGTCAGGAAGCCGAATTCGGCACAAATCCATGTATTACTGGAGATACGTGGATATTGACGGATCAAGGGCCACGCCAGGTTAGCGATCTGATTGGCGTTGATCACACGTCTATTGTTGATGGGAAAGCATATGCCGCAACTGGCTTCTGGGAAACTGGTATCAAGCCAGTTCTGCGACTTCAGACCAAAGAGGGTTATACACTACGACTCACCGCCAACCATAAAGTATTAGCCATTCCATACATATCACGTAAAACAGAATGCCCTGAATGGGTCGAAGCTGGCACCCTTCGACCCGGCGACCAGATTAGACTTCACAATCATCGGCAGTATATGACAGATGGTGAAGGCTCATTCGATGAAGGATGGCTTTTAGGATCACTTATCGGTGATGGAACCTTTGATAAAAAAACCGCAGAACTTGTTTACTGGGGAAACCATCGTGAAACTATGGCACAACGTGCGGTCACCATGATACATGATGTGTTACGTGCTCGCTCTGATCTTCAGGACCACGATCAGCCACAATATGAACGAACCATTGTTAACTCCACAGGTCTGAGAGATCTTGCCGCTGATTATGGTATCTACCATGGAATGAAAACAATTACACCATTCGTTGAGCAAACCTCAAGCGCCTTCCATTGCGGCTTTCTACAAGGCTTCTTTGATGCAGATGGTAGTGTTATTGGAACACAAACGAAAGGTGTCAGTGTCCGTTTAGCTCAATTCAATTTGACAACTTTGGAAGCAGTTCAACGTATGCTTCTGCGTTTAGGTATTGCCTCAACAATTTACCCTCATCGCCGACCTGCACAGCTACACTGGCTTCCAGATGGACGTGGAGGTTATCAGGAATATGAATGTCAGACTGATCACGAACTTGTGATTTCCAACGATAATCTGCATTTATTTGCAGAACATATTGGTTTTTCTGATCTTGAGAAGGCTGAAAGACTCCAAAACAAGCTTGCCGGATATCAGCGGACGCCGAATCGTGAACGCTTTGTGGTGACAGTTGACCAAATTGTGCCAGATGGCGAAGAGATGGTGTACGATTGTTCCGTATCAGACATTCATGCTTTCGATGCCAATGGTCTCTATGTACACAACTGCGGCGAAATTAATCTGCGTCCCTGGGAATTTTGCAACCTCACAGCCGCTGTTGCACGTGCCGATGACACACTAGACACATTACGCGAAAAAGTCGCAGTCGCCACAATTATCGGCTCCATCCAATCACTAGCAACCCACTTCCCAGGACTACGCCCGACGTGGAAGCAAAACTGTGAGGACGAACGTCTGCTAGGTGTGGATATCACTGGTCAGATGGATAGCCCCACTGCTCAAGATGCCCACATAAAAGAGCAACTACGTGCAATTGCGATTGAAACCAACCGTCAAACTGCTACGGCACTTGGTATTAACCAGTCAGCCGCTATTACATGTGTGAAACCCAGTGGTAACTCATCGCAGCTCCTTGACTGTGCATCAGGATTACACGCCCGCTGGTCACCGTACTATATCCGTAATGTACGGGTAGCAGCACACTCACCTATTTTCAAAGTTCTTAGCGATACTGGTGTTCCAATGGATCCAGAAAATGGACAAACGGCTGATAATGCAATGACCTGGGTGGTTCACTTCCCGGTCAAAGCACCTGAAAGCTCAATCACCCGCAAAGATCGTTCAGCCGTAGAGCAATGTGAGTTCTGGTTGCAAAACAAGGTACACTGGACAGAACATAACCCATCCTGTACGATCACCTACCAACCCGATGAGGTACTCGACCTTATGAAATGGGTCTGGACGCATCGTGAGCAAATAGGCGGTCTGTCATTCCTACCGGCTTTTGATGCCAATTATGCACAGATGCCCTACATGGAAATCACCAAATCCGAATATGAGAAACTTGCCGCCGAATTTCCTCACATTGATTTTTCTAAGATCTATCGCTATGAAGAGGAAGATCTTACAACCGCAGCACAGGAACTTGCATGTTCTGCCGGAGTGTGTGAGATAGATTTTTAGCTATCGTCATTCCTGCTACGCCCAAAATACGTATCGATCATCGGATCGATACGTATTTTTTCTTTACAATTCGTAATCGATATGTGCAGGCAAAATAGTTAACGTTTCACTCATAACAGATGCGGTAATGCTCACAAAAATGATCCCCATCGAATATTCTCATATTTATAAAGTGGAGTCTGTGCTGATAAAAGTATACAAATACTAATCTATGCAACCTAACTTGTAAAAAAGTTCTAAGTGGAGTAAAGTAATAAGGTACCAGAAATATAAATCAAAAACCTAGTGGTTTTTCTGTCTGGTACTGGTAGTACCAAATAGGAGGATTTTGAATGACCGAGTCTGAGTTACTTGTACAAATACCAGACGATGTTCGCAACCTTTCACAAGATGAGGAGTTCTTTTTTGTTACACATGAGGGCAATCGACGGAAAATAAGATTTCACGACTATGGAGAGATTTATAAAATTCCTGGCCTCTATGAGCATCTCTTCTATGAACGGCTCAAGTGTAACTCACCAACCGTCATTTCTTCTCTGCTTGCTAACCAGGTTGATCAAACTGATAATACTATTTCCGATCTCATAGTTCTTGATTTGGGTGCTGGTAATGGAATGGTTGGTGAAACGTTACGACAGCAAGGGGTAAAAGAAGTTGTAGGTATTGATATTGTCCCTGAAGCAGCCGAGGCAACCAAACGTGATCGTCCTGACGTATACAGCTCATACTACGTTGAAAATCTCTGTGATCTGCCTGCGAAAGTGCACAACGAGCTGGAGTCAACTCCATTTAACTGTTTATCGTGTGTTGCAGCCCTTGGCTTTGGCGATATCCCACCAGAAGCATTTGCTCAGGGCTATAATTTTATTACAGATGATGGATGGGTAGCATTTAGTATCAAAGAGGATTTTGTCCATGCACACGATGAAAGTGGTTTTGCCGGTCTTATAGAGCGTACTGTGAGTGATGGGCGGTTAGACATTCACGTAAAAGAACCATATCAACATAGATTAGCAATCGATGGGCAACCACTCTACTACATGGCAATTGTCGGGCAAAAACGGGCCGACATCCCTGCACATTTTGTTTTCTAAGTGTTTGGGTCTTCGATAAGAAGGGCCGATAGACATATGTCTACCGGCCCTTTATCACCCATCGCAACCGTATACCTTGTTACTTATCCTGCGAATCAGGTGGAGGTGATGCAAATCGCTCAATATCTTCCATTGTCATCGTTTCTAAGCCATTCCCATCGCCATCATCTCCGCCTTCAAGTAATGCACGTAATGCTTCACGTATCTTCTCATCATCAGCGGACGGCTGCAGATCTTCTGAAATGCTCTTCTGACTGTCTGATATCACTTGTTGATTTTCCAGATTGCGTTCACCCTGATTGTTCCGGCTACTACTGCTAGCAAGCTCGCCCAACATTTCTTCAGCGAGTGCACGCCGTTTTTCGATACCCGTACCGGCAGGAATAAGTTTCCCGATAACGACATTCTCTTTCAGACCACGCAGGTAATCAACCTTACCAGTAATGGCTGCTTCTGTCAGCACACGAGTGGTATCCTGGAAGGAAGCCGCTGACAAGAAACTCTCAGTCGTCAGTGAGGCTTTGGTAATACCCAGAAGCATGGTTGTAGCAGTTGCTGGCTCACCGCCCTGACTGATAATCTCAGCATTGATCCGTGCAAACTCAGCCGCGTCGACAAACTCACCCGGCAGCAACCGTGTATCACCAGGCTCTTCAATTCGCACACGACGGAGCATTTGGCGCGCAATAATCTCGACGTGTTTATCATTGATATCCACACCCTGTGAACGGTATACTTTTTGTGCTTCGTTCACCAGATACCGTTGCACCGCTTCACGGCCTTGCAATTCTAACAATTCCTGTGGATCAGCTGATCCATCAGTCAATTGTATTCCTGCAATCACACGGTCGCCATTCTCAACGCGCAGACGCGAGGCATGTGGTACCACAATCTCACGTTCTTCACGCTCTTCCTGAACGACATGCACTTTGCCTTCAGCGCGATCAAAATGAACTCTTCCAGCTAGACGCGCAACGATAGGAGCCTCTTCCAGATCAGCCCGATTGTTTTCAGCGATGTGCTGCCCTTCAACAACTTCTGCATTCTCTGCCACCAGAGGTACAAAATGTTCAGGCAGTGGCTGCTCATCTGTATAGACTTCCGAAGAAACAATCTTAAGTTTGCGAATGTCTTCCTCACGTGTTATCTCAACAACACCATCAATCTCCGCCAGAATAGCACGCCCTTTGGGAGATCGCGCTTCGAAGATCTCTTGAACACGCGGCAAACCCTGTGTGATATCGTCTGCTGATGCCACACCACCAGTGTGGAAGGTCCGCAATGTAAGCTGGGTACCCGGTTCACCGATCGACTGCGCTGCAATAATACCAACAGCTTCACCGATATCCACCAGCTTACCTGTGGCTAAATTACGTCCATAGCAAGCTTTACAGACGCCATGGTCGGCCTGGCATACCATCGGCGAACGAACATATGCCGATGTAACACCAGCATCAGCGACAACTTGCGCTAGCTCCTCATCAATGCCTTGATCACGTTCAACAATCACCTCGTCTGTTTCAGGATGTTTGATCGGAGAGGCTGCTGTACGACCAATGAGTCGTTCATCAAGTCCCTGCGGAACACCACGATCATCATCACGATAGACCCAGACACCTTCCTCGGTACCACAATCGTCTATCGTGATAATGGCATCTTGAGCCACATCAACCAGACGGCGCGTAAGATACCCAGCATCTGCTGTACGCAGTGCGGTATCTGCCAGACCTTTACGTCCACCGTGAGTCGACACAAAGTATTCCAGTACTGAAAGACCTTCACGGAAGTTTGAGCGAATAGGTAGCGGAATAATACGACCAGTCGGGTCAGACATAAGGCCACGCATACCTGCCATCTGGCTAATCTGGTTGATGTTACCACGAGCACCAGAAACAGCCATCATCGCAACTGGACTAAACGGATTTAAGCTCTCACTCACCGCTGCAGAGGTGGCTTTGGTAGCTTGTTGCCATACATCCACAATATCTCGATAACGCTCATCATCAGTAATCAGACCACGACGATATTGTTTCTCAATCTCAACAACTCGCTTATCTGACTCTTTCAAGATGCTCGTTTTTGCTTCTGGAATATCAATATCATCTACACCGATAGTCATGCCGCCATGAGTTGAGTACTTGAAACCCAGTGATTTAAGCTTATCCGCCTGTTCAGCAGTTCGCTCTGAACCATACAGACGTGCAAGTTCGTCATCCGGGCGATCCCCATGGATCTGGCGTGCTTCCTCAAGTTCTTCTGGTGAAATATTCTTGAGATTGGTGTAGTACTGATAGCAGTCGGCGATAATTTCTCGAAGACCTTTCTTTGGCACCATTCGGTTACGAAATTTCAGCGGTGGCAGAAGTTCCGCATTAAATATAAGACGACCAACGGTGGTTTCCGCTAAAATACGTTGCGTTCCATCCTCGGAAGGTGTAAGCATACGCCAAGGACGATCACTGTGTCCCTGCAATGTTTCTTCCATACGAACCCAGATAGGTGCACGGATATCAACAATGCCTTTATCGTAGGCGAGAAGCGCTTCTTCAACAGATGAGAAGGTCTTACCAAAACCTTTTGCATCTTCCTTAGTCATCGACAAGTAGAAACACCCAAGCACGATATCTTGAGAAGGGGTAATAATCGGAGCACCGTGGGCAGGTGACAAGAGATTGTACTTGGAGAGCATCCGCATCCGCGCTTCTTCCTGCGCTTTACGTGAGAGCGGTACATGCACTGCCATCTGGTCACCATCAAAGTCTGCATTAAATGCCGCACACACCAGCGGGTGGAGTTGGATAGCAGAACCTTCGATCAGTTTGGCTTCAAATGCTTGAATAGACAAACGGTGAAGCGATGGAGCACGATTAAGTAAGACAAGGTAGTCCTTAATCACCTCTTCCAACACATCCCAGACCTCAGAGCGTACACGCTCAACAATTCGTTTGGCAGATTTGATATTGTGTGCAAAACCTTTTTCGACCAAGCGACGCATTACGAAGGGCTTGAAAAGTTCCAGAGCCATCTTCTTTGGCAAACCGCATTGATGCAATTGAAGATTGGGACCAACCACAATCACCGAGCGACCAGAGTAGTCAACACGCTTACCAAGTAAGTTTTGTCGGAAACGGCCTTGCTTACCTTTGAGCATATCGCTAAGACTCTTTAAGCGGTGTTTACCCTTACCACTGACAGCACGGCCACGTCGACCATTATCAATTAACGCATCGACGGCCTCCTGAAGCATACGTTTCTCGTTACGCACGATAATTTCAGGAGCGTTCAGTTCCATCAGTCGTTTGAGGCGATTGTTTCGATTGATGACACGCCGATACAGATCATTCAAGTCACTTGTTGCAAAACGGCCACCGTCAAGTTGGACCATCGGTCGTAACTCAGGTGGTATCACAGGCAAAACCGTCATAATCATCCACTCAGGGCGATTACCACTCTTACGAAAGCCCTCGACAACACGGAGGCGCTTGGTCGCTTTCTTGCGTCGCTGGCCCTGTGTTGTTTGTACTTCGTGCTGTAGGTCTTCGGCAAGTTTGTCCAGGTCAACACATTTGATAATCAACTCGCGCACTGCACCAGCACCCATATCAGCACGAAACACCCCAGGAGCGATCTCTCGCAGGTTGCGATATTCAGTTTCTGTCAGAATACGACGCAACTTCAGGTTATCAATATGATCAACTGTTTCTTTTTCTTCGCGAACAAACGTATCAAGCTCACGTTGTAATCGTTCCTGAAGACGTTCACGCTCTTGCGAGGCCTCATACTCTTTACGTTCTCGCTCAGCACCTGTAAGTAGTTCTGCATCAGCAACATCACGCTGTCGCCGTTGCTCTAATGAGTCCAATTCCTGCTCAAGCAGTTCGTCAAACTGATCAAGAATACCTTCGACAACTGGCTCACCCTCTTCTAAAAGGGTGACGCTACGAAAGACGATATCTTCTTGCGCCTTGGTACTCATCTTATCTTCGAGATCACTTCGCAGGGTCTCTGCATCGGCAATGATACTGTTACGTTCACTAGTATAATCTGCTTCAATACGATGTTGTGTAGAAACCTGAGCAGTCTCCATACCACCCAGATCTTGAGTTAACTGCGAGGAGAGCTCGATTTGTCGACTGTCAGCTTCTTGCTGAATAGCCTCACGTTTTTCACGATACTCAGATTGGACATGTTCACGCAGTGCTGTTCGAGCCTCTTCATCAACATCTGTAATCACATACGATGCAAAGTATAGAACACGTTCCAAATTACGCGGTGAAATGTCGAGCAACAATCCTAATCGGCTGGGCGTACCCTTCACAAACCAGATATGACTAACAGGAGAAGCAAGCCCAATATGTCCCATTCGCTCGCGCCGCACCTTCGAACGTGTTACTTCAACACCACATTTATCACAAATAACACCTTTATAACGGATACGCTTATATTTACCACACGCACATTCCCAATCACGTATGGGGCCAAAGATCTTCTGGCAAAAGAGACCATCTGGTTCTGGTCTCAATGTACGATAATTGATAGTTTCTGGTTTTGTTACTTCGCCATGTGACCAGACATTAATATCTTCTGGTGAAGCCAGGCTAATACGAATAGCGTTAAAGTCATTGATTTCTAGCATTACACACTCCAGAAGTAGGGAAATTGGGTCTCAAGTGTTTCATACATCAATACACACTCAAAACCCAACACCTGCTGAATGCCTACATCTCACCACGTTCCATACCTGACAAATTGATACCATCAAGTGCCGCTAGGTCGCTGTCTGCATCGTCGGTAAGCTCAACCGGCGTTTCATCAGCAGAAAGCACTTCAACCGAAAGACCAAGCGACTGTAGTTCTTTAATCAATACCTTGAAAGACTCTGGGACACCAGCCTCTTGAATCGGTTCACCTTTAACGATTGCTTCATATGTTTTGACACGTCCGACTACGTCGTCAGATTTAACCGTCAACATCTCCTGCAGAATATAGGCTGCCCCATATGCTTCTAACGCCCAGACTTCCATCTCACCAAAACGTTGCCCACCAAACTGAGCTTTACCACCGAGTGGCTGCTGGGTCACAAGACTGTACGGGCCAGTACTACGCGCGTGGATTTTATCTTCCACCAAGTGCGCGAGCTTCAGCATGTAGATGTAGCCAACTGTAACCGGATGATCAAAGGGCTGGCCAGACCTCCCATCATACAGGGTTATTTTCCCATCACGTGGCAAATCAGATTGCTCAAGCATATCTTTAATTTGCAGTTCTGTTGCACCATCAAACACTGGTGTTGCAACACGAGTCCCGAGGCGCGCTGCCGCCCAGCCAAGGTGTGTCTCCAAAATCTGGCCAATATTCATACGACTTGGCACACCAATGGGGTTCAGAATAATATCGACGGGAGTACCATCTGGCAAGAAAGGCATATCTTCGATTGGCAAAACCCGACTCACCACTCCTTTGTTCCCGTGTCGTCCAGCCATTTTGTCGCCAGCACTAATTTTCCGCTTTTGACATAACATAACACGTACAATCTGGTTCACCCCAACAGGTAGTTCGGCGCCTTCTTCACGCGCGAAGACTTTCACATCAATAACTTTGCCACGAACACCATTGGGAACACGGAGCGAAGAGTCTTTCACTTCGCGTGCTTTTTCGCCGAAGATGGCACGCAACAAGCGTTCCTCTGCGGTAAGATCCGTTTCACCCTTGGGAGTGATTTTACCAACCAAGATGTCATTCGGCTGGACCTCAGCGCCAACATAGATGATGCCACGATCATCCAAGTTACGCAGGCTGTCTTGGCCAACATTGGGAATATCGCGTGTGATTTCCTCTGGGCCAAGTTTTGTATCACGCGCTTCTACTTCATATTTCTCAATATGAATAGAGGTAAAGATGTCTTCGCGTACCAGGCGCTCACTCACCAGAATAGCATCCTCAAAGTTGCCACCTTCCCAGGGCATAAAGGCAACGAGAACGTTCTGGCCTAGTGCTAATTCACCATCGCCAGTCGAGGAGCTGTCAGCGATAATTTCGCCAGTACGCACACGTTGATTACGCTGTACACTCGGTCGTTGATTGATACAGGTATCCTGGTTAGATCGGGTGAATTTGCGTAAGCGGTACGTACGTTCGCCACCCGTATCTTCAAGCACAACAATTTGTTCACCTGTCGCCGACAACACCACACCATCCTGTCGGGCAATCGCGACCTGACCACTATCACGTGCAGCACGATATTCCATACCGGTACCGACGATAGGGGGATCAGGCCGAAGGAGAGGCACAGCTTGTCGTTGCATATTCGAGCCCATCAACGCACGGTTCGCATCATCGTGTTCAAGAAAGGGGATCAGAGCAGTTGAGACGCTCACCACCTGTTTGGGTGACACATCCATATAATCAACACGATCAACTGATTCCTGAATAAAATCACCTTTGAAATGGCAAGATACCAGGCCTCGCTCAAAACGATTGTGTTTATCCAATGGTGCATTCGCCTGCACTACAATGAATTGTTCCTCTTCATCTGCTGAGAGGTAATCAACTTCCTGTGATACAACAGGACGAATTTTAATGGTTCTCAACGGCGTTTGGATGATTTTTTCTGCCACCGTACGATTTATTTCCTGTTCGGCTTCGGCAATAACCTCATCCGTTTCAGGGTTGATGATATCCTCACGCAAAATCTGGCCTCGTAGCAAGGCAATGGCAATGCGCTGGCCCAATTCTTCATCAACACGCGTACCACGGGCTGCAATAAGTTCTCCTGTACGAATGTCACGGACATCTCGCAACACGAGGCCCTGGCGTGTCCACTCCGATGCATTAGGTACTTCCCGATATACTTTGCGGTAGGGTGTTTCGAGGAAACCCATCTCGTTGACCCGTGAAAAGGTCGACATAGTACCAATCAGGCCAATATTAGGTCCTTCTGGTGTTTCTACCGGGCAAATACGGCCATAATGCGAGTGATGAACGTCACGCACTTCAAACCCGGCACGATCACGGCTAAGACCGCCGGGGCCAAGAGCAGACAAACGTCGTTTATTGGTCAATTCTGCCAATGGATTCGTCTGATCCATAAACTGCGAAAGCTGTGAGCCGCCAAAGAACTCGCGCATTGCCGCAACTACCGGGCGGATGTTAATCAACGCGTTCGGTGTAGCGCTTTCTGAGTCCTGCAATGACATGCGTTCCTTGATCACACGCTCCATTCGCAACAGACCAACACGAAATTGCTGTTGGATTAACTCACCTACTGTACGCACACGGCGATTACCTAAGTGATCAATATCATCAGCACGAAATCCTGGTACCGAGTCATTCAGCAAAATAATGCGCTCAACAATTTTATAGATATCGTTCGGCAGTAACACACGAACCTTGATATCTGGCGCTTGTGTACGCACCTCATAGCGTGAGTCTTTTTCCCACAGGTTCTTGTTGAGTTTATAGCGTCCAACCTTTGCCAGATCATAACGGCGTGAATTGAAGAGCAAAGACTCTAGCAAACTACGCGCATTGTCAAGCGTTGGTGGATCACCCGGTCGTAATCGTTTATATAATTCCATCAACGCTTCTTTAGCATGTTTCGATGGATCGCGATCCAGCGTCGTTCTGATATAATCGTGCTCAGAAACATCAAGATGCTGAAATATTTCCAGAATATGTTCGTCGTGTCCGTGCTGATCCAACTCACTATCAGGCACCCATTGGCCTTCACCGTTTGGTTCAGCCTTCCAAGCCGTAACAGCTCGCAATAGGATCGTGACTGGTATCTTACGTTTTCGATCAACTTTTACAGATACCACATCACGCTTGTTGGTTTCAAACTCAAGCCACGCACCTCGATTGGGAATAAGCTTGGCTGAGTGCAATCCACGGCCACTGGTTGGATCTTTATCTTCTTTAAAATACACCCCAGGTGAACGGATGAGCTGAGACACAACCACACGTTCGGCACCATTAATGACAAAAGTACCATTCTCGGTCATAAGCGGGAAATCGCCGAGAAAAATTTCACTTTCTTTCAACTCACCAGTGGTAAGCATACGAAGTTGCACGTTCACACGTAGTGGTGCAGCAAAAGTTATATCACGTTCACGACACTCGTATTCATCATAACGTGGTTCCCCGAATGTATAATCGAGGAAACGCAATTCCATGTTTTTGCCGGTAAAATCAGTAATTGGTGAAATTTCATCAAAAAGCTCACGTAAACCTTCTTTACGAAACCATCCAAAACTTTTCGTTTGGGTCTCAATCAATGTTGGAACATTAATTGCATCTTGAATGCGTGCAAACGACATTCGACTACTCTTCCGTTGCAATCGGTCCGTTCCAGAATCATTAGACACAATCAGCGGTTGAAGAACAACACTTTCAGTCAGGGGGGGCATGTGTACCTCACTTGCTGTAAAGGCGGATTTTAACAGCACCTACCATATGCTAGTTAACCATCACAAGAATCCCAAAACGCTAAATGCACAAACACATCAACCCGAGCTACTACCCCTCTTTGGGCAACTGCCTGTGGACTGATGTTCATAAAGACCATTTTTAATTCTACTGAAACACGCTGGAAAGCATGATGTGAGCGTTATAGTTTATCAATTGATTAGGTAGTTTTACTCCACTCCACATATGTATCACAACTAAACAGTGAAAGGATATAATATCATCTCTCAACACATTTGTCAAGGATATTTCGAAGAACTTTGTACATGAAATGAGGAGGCGCGAATCTGACATCCCTCTACGCAACAATATATTTCGTGATGAACAACAATGTATTACGAGGTCACTTTGTGAATACTATATGTAGAGTTGGTACAGATGGAGATACTATCTGCTTCGGTAACTTCACCAAAGATTTCGACCGTATCGCCGACCACAATATGCTCGTCCATCGTTCCCTCACAGGATATCATTCCCGGAGCCCAGATAGCTTTATATTGGCCCTGATCGGTATCAACAACGTAGGCACAAATACCGTCAAACGCACAATCATCAATGGTATCGACCACTTCGCCAGTAAGACGTGCAGTGCTACCAACTGCTGGTGGTCCACTAGTGCCATCGCCATTCGCATCTCCTGTGGCTCCTGCCTGTCCACAGGCACTTATCACCGCCGCTAAGAGGCTCATCAATACGGGAAAGAGGAATCTGAAACGCATGCCTTGCTCCTTATATCTGACATGTGCAAGCATCTGAATATATGGAATAGACGCATGCGATGGTGAAATAGTTCCCATGCACAAAAAAGCAGATGTTGCCAGGACATCTGCATAATACTTTGTGTTCATGTTGGAAATGGGATGGGTTTGCGTTTATGACCCACTTGTAAGCTCATCAGGGGAAAAATTGTACGATTGACTCTCTGTCTGTTCTACAGCGCCATCCACACGCTCTTGCAGCAGTTCAACCACGACTTCCTCAACACGCTCTGGCTCAGCATATTCACGTAACACCGTCTGGGCAATATCTCGGGCCTGCACTGCTGCCTCCGCCGAGTCAAGTTCTACGGTTGTTGATGGCATACGAACCGCAATACGACTTCCGTTCGTTCCCTCAGAAAGTTGTACCTCAACCTCTGATGATGTGCCATATGCTGTCTGTAGTGCATTCGCAATATCCTGAGTTTCCGCTGCTGCTTCTTGAACTGCCTCTGGTCCTGCACACCCAACCAGAACAAACATCACCAGCACAATAATGAGAAACCCATATCTTCTCTTTTGAGACATTGAGCGATAAACTTCGTTTTTGTTGCTCACCATAACATGCTCCTCCAATATCAGGTATTATGAGCTAGTGCCTGATGTGATATCACGATGGGTAAACACATACCAGCATCCGAACAGCAAAACGACAACATAAGTGGTTAACACAAGCACATTTGGCGCGACAGTTGACCAGCTTTCGGTCAACGTCATTGGTTGCCCCCATCTGTTTAACTGCATAATCGTAGTGCTGCTGGAGCCAATCAGGAGTGTACGCACAATCTCACCCGCATTCCCCATGAAAGCACTCACACTGCTCACCAGAATATCAAAGATAAAGTACCCAAGGGTAATACTTAAGCCAAGCGTTTGGGAACGGCTTAACACCGTGACCGTAAAGGCCAGCACCACCGGTAAACAAAGCATACCTATCGTCCGCACTAACATTGCCATACTCATCCAGAGAACCGATCCCTCGACAGGTTCAGGAGTGATAGTTGTTGGCGAGAATGCACTCACTACCAAAGCACTGAGACATCCCGTTACTAAGCCAGCCACTGCAATGAAAATGGTGAAACCAACCAGCACTATCAGTTTTGCAAGCAAATACTGTGTTCGATCAAGACCTGTGCTCAACATGATACGTAAGGTACCATATGGCCAATAGTAATAGCGACAAAGATAATCAGAAGCCACGTACCAACTTGACAGACGACACTTAAGGTCATTGGAATAGCACCAGGAAGCGTAAACGATGGTAGAATAGCAGCAGCATTAGTCGCATTGTCGTTTTCGTCGTAAACCGTAATCACATTGCTGATAGCGAGAAGAGCACCTCCCAGAACAACAGCTACCACACTTGCAATAACTATTCCTAACACAACCCACGGTCATGGTCGTCGGCTCAGTTTTCGCCATTCAACTATAATGAGGTGTTTCATGATAATTCCTTCTCAGTCAGTTCCAGGAAGAGTGTTTCCAGGTCACGTTGACCAACAATGTTTTGAACGGTTCCCTGCGTAATAATCTGGCCTCGGCGGATAATGGCCAGACGATGACATACCTGTTCAACCTCATGCATTAAATGACTGCATAGAATAACGGTTTTTCCATGTTGAGCCAGGCGTTCTATCAGCGAGCGAATGTCAACGATACTACGAGGATCTAACCCATTCGTTGGTTCATCAAGTATCAGGATACGGGGATCATGAATTAAGGTTAATGCAATGGCCAACCGTTGCTTCATGCCCAGCGAATAGGTACGATACCGATCTCCGGCATGTTCTGCCAGACCGACTATTTCAAGTACTTCACGAATCCGCTCATTGGAAATCGCACCGCGAGGAGCACTCAGCACCTTCAGGTTGTCCCACCCAGAGAGATAGGGGGTAGAAACTGGGTGCCTCAATCATTGCACCAACGTGCTGCAAGGCTTCGGTACGATGCGTGTCAATATCATAGCCGTAGATAGCACGAGTTCCGCTGGTTGGGTGGACTAGCCCAAGCAACATTGCAATAATCGTCGTTTTTCCGGCCCTATTTGGACCAAGAAGACCAAAAACCTCACCTGGATAAACCATAAGATCAACGTTATCAACAACAGTTGTGTTGCCAATTTTTTTGGTAAGGCCCGTCATTGTCAGAACAGGCTCCACAGATGTGGTTGCGCTAACCATGCGCCGTTGGGAAGATGTGTGAGTATAATGAGCGCCCGGAAACGGTAAATCGATAGGATCGCTACTGGTCTGCGTATAGCTCTGTTGAGCTACAAATGGAGTTTTGGGCATAATAAAACTCCCTTAATATACACAAGTTAGATTTGAACTGTGTGCAATATGACATGATGGATTGATAATATGCCGTGTGACATAGCTCAAAGGCTACATCTCATAAAGGTTCGCCGCTTGGACAAGACCAAGTTGTAATCCGCGTATGGCTGCAGCTGTACGTGAAGATACTTGGAGTTTGGCGCAAATACGATGGAGGTAGGCTTCTATCGTTTTGGTTGTTACGTGCATGTGCACTGCAATCTCCTTATTTGTGGCTCCCTTCACCACAAAACCCAGAGCATCCAGTTCTCGTGGTGTCAGTTGTTCAAATGCTTCAGACCCCTTACATCGGGCGTGACTAAGGGCTTGAGTTTCTTGTATATGTGTCCCGAGTAGCACAACCTCTTGACCAGCTTGTACTTGTTCAATAGAGGTAATCAGTTGGCTCGCTGTAACCTGTTTGTCAATAATCCCCTTCGCTCCCAGCGCAAGCAACTGCTGGGTTTGAAATGGATAGATATGGGCCGAAAATAAGATGATATGTGTGTGTGGTACGAGATAGTACATGTGTTCAACAACCCCACACCAATCTCGCTCCCGATCCAAATCCATCATGGCGATGTCAATCGTTCCATCGCTGAGCGTGATGTATGCGTCCTCTGGTGTTGCAACATCAGTAACAACGGCAAATGTCGGTATAGAGTGGAGCAATGATACAAGACTTCGCCGTACAATAGGACACATATCAACAATAATAATAGTGATAGCCTGCTTCGTTCCGACACGAACCTGACTTGATACATATGATGCTTGCAACATAACTCCTCCTCACATGTTATGACAAATCTCACATAGTGAATGTACATACTAGTCTGGTCCCTATGGCTCCATCTCTTCTGCTGGGAATGAATGCTGTCTTTGTACGTATGTCTGAGCATTGATATACAATCGTCTGGCGAAATCGCCGATATGGGTGGCTCCCTGAGATTGTAAAACGATCACTTGTTCTTCCTGTGTCAACGAAATATCTTTTGGCAAGTGGATAAGTGCTTGTTCAGGTTCACGCATAAGTCGGGCAGCAAAATCAGATTGTGATAATGCCAAACTGATGAGACGCTGTAAACCTGGAAAGTGCTGCTCTAATAAAATGTGCTGTGATGATAGTGGGGTATGCATGTCATTACTCCTCATACCACATCCCTACAACTGGTGTAGGTGGTGGCGGGGGAGTTTGCCCACTGTCTTCATCGAATAATACTGGTGTGTTAAAAAAGAGTGCGCCCATAACGAACAACGACATAACGAATGAACAACAGCGCGTGTACAGCATAGATGCCTCCTGATAATCTTGTGTTTGTATCGCGTTTATCTGTTGCTCTTAGCATAACAAACCTCGATGTTATGCCACTCCACTAGCACTCCTAAGCCATTCCAACTTCACTCCACAGGAAAAGATTGTAGATCCTAATAGATCGGGGGGTTTATACTATGTATTAAGGTGCTGATACTTAAGACGAACAACACAGGAGGATGGTCGCATATGAATGAGATCAATTTTCAAGAAGCCTTTGATAGATTTGTTCTGGCTCTGACTCAGGATCAAGCGACATTCCCAACTCTTCATCCATTGCAGAAACCAAACCACGGTATTGAGCAACAGCCAGTGCAGGCTCACCCAGAGCAACATGACAGCGCATAATTCCAGCATTCGCTGCGATATGAGTAGCATCGGCAATAATAAGTTGATGAAAATACTCAAGGGCTTTTTGGTATTGCTGTTGAGCTTCATATATTTCAGCTATGCTTCGCATAAGCTGATGATACTGGCGTTCCAGACGTGTACGTAGTTCAACACACCAGGGCGATTCAATGGATTCTAACAATGGCCCCCGATACATCTCCAAAGTCTCTTGAAGAGCTTGCACGTCATCAATTACCAAAGTTCCCTCCCAAAGTGACTGACAACGTTTTTCGAATAGATCAACATCTGAAATAACTCGTATTACAGTACGATCCAGATAGTAGCTGTCACGATTTTGTGTCACAATGACATTGTGTGGGAGCGCATTGCGAAGACGATAAATAATCCGACTCAGTATATTGGCATCACTGGATGGCTCATCTTCACCCCACAGGGCTTGATACAATTCAGCCCGTGAAACACTGCGTGGATGTAAGACAAGATAAGCAAGTGTCTCACGGGGGCGACCAGAACCAAGCGAAAACGGCTGATTATTCACCCATACCTGATCATTTCCCAGGTATTGAAGACGTAATGTAGGGTGAGTATCAGGTAGTGTATCTGCTTGCTGATCTGATTGGATCATCATGTGTCGCAGAGCATCCAGACTTGGTATATTTGGCAAAAGCCGCTGCTCAAGTGAGTCTGCAACGTCAGACAATGACCGAAGATCCTGAAGCCAACGTGTGATAATTGGGAAGGAGGTTTCAAAGGGTACCAGCACCGATTCGATCATGCGTAGGGTGATAACAACTGCTGCGTCAGCAGATAGTTGTTCACGTAACTGTATAATGGTTTGTAAAGCGTTCTTGATATCTCCATCATGAGATGAAATAGCTCTGTCATATAGCCAGATAATCGCAACCCAGGCCCGAATCTGTTGCAAAACAAATCCTCTGGCACTGTATTCTGCAAGGGCCGCTTCGGCCAGTTTTAAACCTGCTTCATAATCTCCATCAATCCCGGCTAGTTTGGCCTGCAACAGTAGCAGATCCGTTGTGTGTTGGGGAGTCAATGTAACCTGTTGTTGCTGGATTAGTTTTGCAGCAAGTTGATACTGCTGTTGTTCTATACGAACACGAACCTGAGCTATAAACACCAAACTTTGGATATGAGCAGAAGCCGGAAGCTCAGACACACTACAGTAAACTAAAAATGCAAAATCCCAACATCCCAGTGCAGCATAGATATCACCTAATGTTGATAGAGCAGCAGCTTCATAATGGGTAGTACCAGCATCATGTGCATCCTGCAAAACAGAACAGATTAGTATATATGCGTATTGATACCTTCCTTGCAGCATATAATTAAATACAAGACCATTTTGGGTCAGGGCACGTCGGCCAAGATTGCCAACCATTGCCCAGAGCGCCTCTGCCTCATACCCAACCCGCTCAGTGTGGTATAAATCCCCACTTTCTTGATAACAAAGCATTTGCTGATGTGTAACCTGAGCCCGAAGTACCAGGTTGCCTTCTTGTGTGGCCAGATCATATGCTTGTTGCAGGGTTTTAAGGGCATCAAAGGTTTTTCCTAATCGGTACTGACTAATTCCCAGAATACGGAGTGCTGTACTGCGTAATTCAGTAGCATCTTCCATTATAAGTACGCGTTGTGCCCGTTGAGCAGCCAGATCATAACGTCCAGCTACATTATCAAGTATTGCTTGCTGTATGGTGATATACGGATCGACTTGACCAGACTGTTGTTCTGCTTGATTGATAAGCGTCTGGGCCTGATCCACATCGCCACGCTCTAATACCATCTTCGCCTGAAGACACAGCAATCTAGGATGTGTTGGGTCGTGTGGTAATAATGCAAAAATATATTCCAGCGTTTCTAAACGCCCCCGAGCGTAGAGATGGTCTCCATGTGCAGACAATAGAGCTTCAAATGCCTTCCAGTCTCCCAATCTGCTATACACATCAAACGCCACCGACCATTGTTCAGACTGGATGGCCATCTCAGCCATCCGGTGTCCGATCGCACGAAATCGCTCGACATTATCGGTACGCAAACGTTGCTGGAGAAACTCCTGAAAGAAAGGTGCATAGCGCAAAATACCTGGCTTTATTTCATTGATGAAAAGATGCTGTGCTAACAATTTCTCTAATATATGCCATACATCTGTACGTTGTAGAATAGTGAGACATTGTTCTTCTGAAATCTCCTCCAACAGAGCGGTTTCACATAACACCTCCCGCACATCTGAAGGCTGTTGGTCAAATACCTGCTCCATCAGAAAATGTCGGACCGAGCGATTTGATGCAATGCTGTATTCAACCACCTGTGAGACATTTCCACTGTTTGCTTGCAATGCCAGTAGTACACCCGTAATCCAACCATCGCTCTGTGTAACCAACTGCTCTACATGTTCAGTAGCCGTCAGGTGGTATTCCTCCTGAGATAGTACCTGTCTCAATTCATCTGGCAAAAACCGCAGATGTGTTTCATCAAAACTGACAAACTGGCGACGGGCAGCCAATAGCATCTGATTGGGCAACGAAGGATGCATTCGGGAAGTAAGGATGACACGACTATTAGGACAACGTGTGGTGATGTGGCCCACAAGATTCCTAATCTCCTCTACTTGATCAACACAATGCCAATCATCAAAACACAAAATAATCGTTTGAGACAAACTATTGATTTCACGAACAAGGGTGGTGACTACCGTTTGGAACGATGGTTGACCCGAGCCATCGAGCAATGTCTGCGTTTGATTCAGGGTATCGGGAAATTGATATTGAATCGCGGCAGCGAGGTAACGGATAAATTCCCATGGATCCGTATCAAATGTGTCAAGACTATACCAACAAACAGTCAGTTGTTCAGTATGTACAAAATCAATGAGTAACGACGTTTTGCCATATCCAGCGGGGGCAACCAATGCAACTAAACGACACTGTACACGTTTCTGTAAGTCTTGCAACAACCGAACACGGCTTACAAGTTCCGCCGGGCGTTGCGGAACTTGTATCTTGTATGGTAAATCTACCACGATTCTATCCTGTAACATAATGCCTGATTACATGAAACAGTAGAAAACAGAAGGTTTATATCAGGTGATGTGGAAGCAAAAGTGAATAGCTAATATAATCCTCTTCTTCATGGCTTTCACTTAAAGATAATAAATATGTAGTTATTTGTCAAGAGATAGTAGTCGTAAAGAAACATTGTGTGTCTATACACCAACAAAACACCTCACATATCATGCAGAAACAGAAACGTGTCATACCATTATCACCTTGCTGCTTTTATTCAAGCTTTTGCCAATATGTATCAGACACACGACGTACATGGGTACTGGTATTTCCATTCATGACTGGAAGAAATTCAGGAGGTTGCTTCAGATGAATATGGGTTTGATGGGCAGTTGCCATGATGCTATCGATACGTTCCTGCTGATTGTTTAAGGTCACATTTGCAGGTGTTTTCAAGAAACACTGGTTGGCTATATGCCACAATGACCATAATAATAACTCTTCTTCCGCTTCTGGGTGTGTCACACACAAACCAAGATCGCGTGCTTCATGAGCGGTAATGCAGTAATCATGGGCATGATAGCCACTAATAAGCTGTTCAACAATCGTCGCCCGCGCCTCAGGATTATGGGGAATTTGATACTCCAGCAATTCTGATGCAATACAGCGCATTTGTTGATCGGCGCTCCAGAACGTACTGAGCGAGGTAGGAAAAATATGCTGATTAAGTACAGAAAAGAGCTGGTGTGCATGCTGATCAGACGGTAATCCAAACCAGTCTTCTGCCATATGCTTATAAGCACGAATACTCTCTGAAGAAATCGCGGGAGGACCACCTGCCTGAGAAGGTGCATTCGATATCTGATGAGGATCAATAGGTCCTAACTCAGCGATAGGACTCATGATAATCTGATCTGCACTTAAACATAGCAATGTACCGGCAGAGCGCGCTTTGTACGTGACAAACACCGTAACGTGTTGGGCAAATTCACGCAAGAGCAAACTCATTTTACGACAGGTATTTACATGCCCACCAACAGTATGCAGAATGAGATCAAGCTGATGGGTTGGCCCTATTGCACGTAAACAATCATAGAGTGGGGGGATATCATATTCCTCAATCGTTTTTGGAGGAAATGTCTGTTCCCCTGTTATATACAATAAGACTGGGTTATGACGTTGTGCTTCAAATGTTTGTAGTGTTGTTGTTAACTGATCAAACATGATATTTCTCCGTACATTGATTTACAACGCAACAGCTTCTGTTGATAATGCTACCGTTGCTGACGATAGTGTCGCTGGTTGGATAAGATACTGCTCCGCCTGAAGAGTAAACATTTCAGCATAGCGCTGATTTAAACGCATCAATTCATCGTGTGTCCCCTGTTCAAGTACCTGCCCTTGCTCGAGAACCACAATACGATCAGCCCGACGCACCGTCGCAAAACGATGGGAAATAAACAGAACACTTTGCGTTAAGGCACGTTGTCGATCAAGAAGCTGTTGGAAGAAATGTTGTTCCGCATGGACATCAAGTGCTGCACTTGGCTCATCAAGGATAAGAACAGGTGCCTCTCGCATCAGAGCCCGCGTCAATGCGACTAATTGGCGCTGTCCACCAGAAAGTTCATGGCCGCGTTCAAACCAGCGTCCGAGAATAGTCTCGTACTGATGGGGGAAAGTCTGAACCAGTTGATCAAGACCACTTCGCTCTGCTACGGCTTGAATATATGCCAGATTATCTACATCCTCAACCTGACCAAGCCCCACGTTATCAGCGACCGAAAGGTGGTAAATTGTAAAATCCTGAAATACCACACTCAGACACGCTCGGAGATCCTGCCGATTAATTGTCTTGATATCAACATCGTTGAAAAGAATACGACCTCCTGTTGGCTCATACAATCCGGCCAAAAGCTTTACTAAGGTCGTTTTTCCAGCGCCATTATCCCCAACCAATGCCACTGCTTCACCTGGTTTGATAGTGAGATTCAAATTATCTAATACCGGTTTGTCAGTTCCCGGATAATGAAATGACACATTCTGAAACTCAATGTGCGGTGTGGTATGGAGTTTGAAAGACTGCGGACGGTCCATGGCACGCATCTCGACCGATGGTTGAATGGCCAGAAACTGGAACAAGTTGCCAACAAAGAGATTATTCTCGTGAAACTGTGACAAGCGTTTGTATGACAGACACTATACAACAACAAAAAACCCACAGAAGCCAGTATTTTTCAGCCGTGGATATATGTACAGGGAATGCAATTTAATTTATGTAAGATGCAACATTGAAAATGCCACTAACACTTAGAACTTGTTCATCACATCACAACAGTATATTCCTCAAAACGCCAAATGGTTATGTGGGCACGAAATACAAAAACTATATTAAGGCATGATATATTATATACACACTATATACATGATCTTTTTTCTTAAGTTTACTGGTTGCAATGCGTGTACTAAAAAAGTGTAAACATTATGAGAGGATATAATACAAAACTGATGATAAGTACCGAAAACCCCAGAATATAACCCTTTCTTTTTTTATCTGATGGTTGAATATTTACCAGTGTGCTAATCAACAATACAATTGCTATCAGAAAAGCTAAAAGGCTTCCAGAGGCAATCAATGTAGTATATTCTGGAATACGTGTCGAAAATCGCTCAAGCATAATACCTAAAAATAGAAAAGTGAAACCCACTGCTGCCAATCGTTGTTGCTGTAATCTTCTTCCATCCATATAATGTATTTTCTCCTTATTCTACTTGGTTAAAACACAATCAATCAGCACTGTTACGGTTAAATCTGGTATCTATTGGCACCTACATAGTATATCACTTCAGTAGTATATTCTCCACATTTATTCAGCTAGATTGTATTTACCCCTACAGAGAGACTTTCTCATGATGATATACTCTTACTTGATACTTATCCTATTAAATCACTAAATTCTTTTATAAGATAACCAAACATGATGTTATTTGGATGACATCATGTTTGGTTAGCAAAGATAGTCATCGTTTGGATTTTGAAAGGTAGCTGCTGTCAATCAAGGAAAATCTTTAGCTACCACAACATGGTAAGATTGGAGCCCCATTGCATTTAACAAGACAACAACCAACATTAAAGGCATAGACTCCAGCAGCAACGGTTGCACAGGCTATACATCCAGCACCCAAACTACCAATACAAACTGCTGCACAAACAAGAGCAGCAGCTCCTGCAATATCGTTTGGTACTGCACATGCACTACTACAGTCATCATAGCACGTTGACGCAATGCTTGGAGAACCATCGCTATTGGCCATAAGTGTTTGAAGTATTGCGTCTGATTGCTCGCGTCCCTGGGTACTAAAATTTTGTCCTGCAATATTGATACGTTGTCCTTCTTTTAACATCCAACCATCAAGTATAGTTCCATTATTATCAAGAAGTGTATCAGATATTAGTGCTGTCTTTACCCATATACACATATGTTTCCCTTGAGGCACAACTTCACGATGAACAGCTACTGTCTCTAATATATTTGCTGTTTGCTCGGTTTTACGTTGTAGCGCGGCAGTAAAAAAGGCGTTCTCTGATTGCCCATTAACTGCTAAAGGAAGAGTTACAAACAAAGTGCTGCCGTGCTCTACTGCAAAAGGCTGATTTGGCGTTACGTTAGTGCCAAGTTGTGCAAGGAAGTGACGATAGGGTGCTGACGATGTCATAAGAGGCACCATATTAGCAGTCTCAGTTGGCGTCATTACGCGTAGTGAAGAGCTATCATTTGGTGTAGGACCTTTCAATGCAGTGATACCAAGACCAGGTAGAAACACCATGCCTGCAAAAACTTTGGACTGTTGCAAAAGTCTACGTCTTTGTGAGGTAAAGGGTTTTTCATCAACCAATGCTATACTGGACGAGTAATCTTCCAAGAGCGGCGTATACCCAACCCTAGGGCAATTCGACTCCTCATTTTAAAACCAGTAAATATACAAACTCGCGTGTCACTAACTTCTATCAATGTAGGTTCCCAATTCCATTTGGATTGAGTATTGTTCAGAAGAATTTGCATATCTGTATCACGTAGACTGCAAGCAGTTAGCCAGCCATTACTTTCTTCCTCAATTTTTGAGGCCAAGCCGGTACATACCGAACAACCAGAGTCGAATAACAAGTATCTTTGCATAACAACCACTCCTTAATTTCAAGAGGTATAACCACATTTAACCAGAAGACTGATCAAAAATAGGCGAACAGTGAACTCATGGTCTGTGTCCTTTCTTGTGTTTACTTGCGTTACCAATACGTTCATTACGCTGATTATTGTAGGAGAGTGTGTGTTTTGCAGAAATAGAGAAAACCCCACAAATTCTTTGGGAATAACCCTACGTAAGATAAAAACCTCTGTACTATTATTCCTCAAACACCAGACATTAGGTCATACTCCACCCAATAAAAGTCTTGACAAATAGTATATGTTAGCATATTCTTATACAACTTGCTACACAGATTATATGCTTCTCAGTAAGGAAGGTTTCTATGTTGAAGACGAGCCGCTCTATCGCTGGTCTGTTCGTGATTGTACTGGTCCTGTTGCCGCTACTCACTGCGTGTGGCGGTGGTACACCACCAGCAGCGAATGAAGATGCCCCCGCCGAAGACACGGCAACTGAGGAAGAAGCCGCTGCTGACACAGAAGAGGCCACTGATCCAGAGGAAGAAGCCACCGCAGATGACGAGACGGCAGCGACAAAGGAAGCGGCCATCACCACCTACGCCGATATTGCCTACGCAAGCTATGTCGACTCATATCAGACGGCACTCGAACTTCAGGAAGCCATCAATGCGTTTGTGGCAGAACCGACTGCCCAAACTCAGGAGAGTGCGAAGCAAGCCTGGCTGGCCGCCCAGGAGCCCTACGGACAGACTGAGGTCTACCGCTTCTACGGCGGCCCCATTGATGATGAGGATGGCCCTGAAGGACTACTCAACTCCTGGCCACTCGATGAGGTGTATGTTGATTATGTCGAGGGAGAGACTGATTCGGGCATCATCAATAATCCCGATGAGTATCCCGAAATCACGCAGGAGCTTCTGGTTGAATTAAATCAGGTTGGGTCGGAAGAAAGCGTAAGTACCGGATACCACGCCATTGAGTTCTTGCTCTGGGGACAGGACCTGAGCACAGATGGCAGTGGAGATCGCCCCTTCACTGACTACATTGCTGGCGATGAAGGAACGGCAGCCAACCAGGAACGCCGCGCCGACTACCTCGTGGCAGCAACCGATTTGTTACTAGTACATTTGGATGAGATGCAGCAGGCATGGACCCCCGATGTAGCTGACAACTACCGCTCCGAGTTTCTGGCAATGGAACCCGACACAGCGATACAGAATATCCTTACCGGAATGGGCGTACTGAGCAAATCGGAACTGGCAGGCGAGCGCATGTTCACGGCCTATGACAACCAGGACCAGGAAGATGAGCATTCCTGTTTTAGTGACAACACTCACCGCGATATCATCACTAACGCACAGGGCATTCGTAATGTGTATGAAGGCACCTACGCTGGCCTGACTCCAGAAACCACCGTCGAAGGTACGGGCCTACAAGCAGTTGTCGCGGCGGCTGATGCCGACTTGAACGATCAGATGCTGACGCTGCTTGAACAATCTCTGGAAAATGCCAATCAAATCTATGTTCCGTTTGACCAGGCCATTGTTCTGCCTGAAGAACGTCCCGTCGTGCTCGATGCAGTTACGGTTCTCCAGGACCAGGGCGACACCATCGCAGAGATAGGCTCTGCACTGGGCTTTAGTATCAACACAGCCCTACCATAATAAGACGATCGCGGCAATCACACCCACTGACTTATAGCTGCCTACGCAACTTGAGGAAAGCGGGTGTAACACACTATGGTCTGAGGAGCCACAGCAATGAGTCTCTCACGCACACGACGAACCACACGGCTGTTTAGCCTGCTGCTTGTCACCACGGTCATTGTCACAGGATGCAGCCAACAGCCTGCCCGGCAACAACCAACCGTGGAGGTAGGACAGGAAGCAGCCGATATAAGCAATCCAACATCTGATGCAACCCCTTTACTTGAAGAAGGTGAAGAATTATCGGGTGGGCAGGCCACCGTGTTCGACACCACCCGCAATGCGTTTGCCCATCCTGCACCAGGGTTGGAACGGCAGGATGAGCTTTTCTTTTTCGTGGGCAATTCGTTCTTCAATCAGAACTGGGTGACTGCCCCCGCTTCTACCACTGCTCGTGATGGACTGGGGCCATTCTTCAACTCACGTTCGTGTGCAGGATGCCACTTCTTGGATGGGCGTGGCCGTCCACCAGAACAGTTCGGTGAGGTATCCACCGGCTTTCTCATGCGCCTGAGCATTCCCGGCGAAACGCTGTACCATGCACCAATCACCGAGCCAAACTATGGTGAGCAGTTGCAAAATCAGTCGATTGAAGATGTCCCCACCGAGGGCGAAATCAGAATCACATACGAAGAGATTGAAGGTGAATTTGCCGATGGCACCTCCTACACCTTGCAAAAACCGATCTACACACCTGTCGATCTAGCATATGGAGAGCTGCACCCTGAGACGATGTTCTCACCACGCGTCGCCAACCAGATGATCGGTCTGGGGCTGCTCGAAGCGATACCAGAACAAACTCTACTCGAGATGGCCGACCCGACCGACCAGGATGGCGATGGCATTTCAGGTCGCCCCAACTACGTCTATGATGTGTATAATGACCAGTTGGCCATCGGGCGCTTTGGCTGGAAAGCCAATCAGCCGCATCTGTTGCAACAGGTCGCATCGGCTTTCCTTGGTGATATTGGTATTACCACGGGGCTCTTCCCTGATCAAAACTGCTCTGATTTCGAGGTTGAGTGTAGCGACGCCTTCGCAGGCGATGAGACCGAAATCGCTGATGACGATCTCCTCAAGGTCGTGCTCTACTCCAGTTCGCTGGCAGTACCCGCCCGTCGTGATTGGGATGATGAAACGGTGCTGCAAGGCAAACAACTCTTTTTCGAGGTAGGCTGCGTCTCGTGTCATGTATCATGGTTAGAGACAGGTGTACATCCAACGATCCCGGCCCTATCGCATCAGACGATTTACCCCTACACCGATTTGCTGCTACATGATATGGGGCCATATCTCGCCGATGGTCGCCCCGATTTTCAGGCCACGGGGAGCGAATGGCGCACCCCACCGCTGTGGGGCATTGGGCTGTTTGAAACCGTCAATGGGCACACAAACTATTTGCATGACGGGCGTGCGCGGAACCTGATGGAAGCCGTACTGTGGCATGGCGGTGAGGCTGAGGCCGCGAAAAACAATGTCCTGAATTTTGATGAAGCGCAACGCGATGCACTGATCGCCTTTCTGGAGTCATTATGAGATATCTTTGCTATCTCTGTGTATGTATCGTGCTGCTCGGTGCCTGTACGCCGACTGCCGAAACACCAACGTCAACTGTTGCACCAACCAGCCCTGATACACCAACGGATGTGGTCGCAACAGATACCACCAGTACCGCGGAAGCGAGTGAAACAGACGACAACTTTGATCGTCAGGCAATGCTGCAAAATCTGACCGACACTGTTATTGTACCTGCTCATGAGGAGTTTGCTACCCGTACAGCCGATCTTGTTCAGGCAACACAAACTCTCAGCGATGAGCCGACCGAGGCCAATCTCGAGGCTACACAACAGGCATGGCAAGAGGCACTGATCGCGTGGCAACCACTTATGCTCTATGAAGTTGACAACATTCGGCTCACCGTTACGCGTAGTGGTATCAACAAGTGGCCACCCAACACCGAGTTTATTGAGGACTTTATCGCTGAGAGAGACGACATTGATGCGGAGTTTGTCGGCGGCGTCGGCGCAACTTCCCGAGGACTTCCCGCACTCGAGTACCTGCTCTTCGATCCGGCTGGCGATAATGCTGCTGTGCTGGTAGCGCTGAATGAACGCCCCCAACGTATGCAGTATGTCGTCGCCACGGCACAGGCACTTAACAACGATGCCGAAAACCTCCTGCAATTCTGGTCACCCGACGGCGAGAACTATGCCGCCGAATTCGTCGCTCGTGACAGCAGCGGTGAGGTGATGCAGAGCGCTGTCAGTGAGCTATCGAACGAACTGGTCAACACCCTCGAAACGCTCGTACAGACCCGGCTGGGCGATCCGCTGGGCCGCAGCAATGGCGGTGAAGCCCAGCCCGAGCTAGCTGAAGCAACCCTGAGTGGCGCAGCACTTCCCGCCATCGTCAGCACCATTGCTGCCTTCCAGAAGACCTTCACCGGGGACGCGGGAATGGGGTTCGATGATTATCTGGACAGCCTCGAGATAGACACCGCCAATGAACCGCTTGCCGAGCGTATCGTGCAGCAATCCGAGTCGACCATAGCCGCATTGGAAGCCATCGAGACGCCGCTGCATGTGGCCGTTGTTGAGCAGCCTGAGCAGGTCGAGGCGGCCTATGAAGAAGCCCGCAACTTGCTGGTGCTGGCCAAGGTCGATATGGCGGGCACCCTTGGTGTAACGCTCACTTTTGGTGATACCGACGGCGACTGATGCATGCCACACTGCACAATTGGCTCAACGCGCCTGTGGGTATCCTCCCGCTGGTGGTGGTACGCGTGGCTTTCGGCCTGTTGATGTTCGCCAGTACGGTGCGCTTCCTTCTAAATGATTGGGTACACACCTTCTATGTCGTGCCATCGTTCCACTTTACCTACTATGGCTTTGGGTGGGTGCAACCACTCCCAGAGCCATGGCTCACCAGCGTCTATGTCCTCATCGCACTCCTCAGCCTGTGCATCGCAGCGGGGCTCCACTACAGAGTGAGCATCATCCTGTTTTTCCTATTTTTCACCTACACCGAACTGCTCGACAAGACCTACTACCTGAACCATTATTATTTCATCTCACTGTTGAGTTTCCTCCTGATCTGGCTCCCCCTGCATCGGGCCTGGTCGCTGGATGTGTGGCGACGACCTGCACTACACCGCCCGACCGTCCCCGCGTGGACACTTGGCGTACTACGGTTGCAACTGGGCTTGGTATATGTCTTCGCCGGTATCGCCAAACTCAAACCTGACTGGCTACTCGAAGGGCTGCCACTCCGCATCTGGTTGCTCGAACACACCAGCTTTCCGCTCCTTGGTGCATGGTTCGACGAGCGCTGGTTTGCCCTGCTGATGAGTTGGGCAGGCACACTCTACGACCTCACCATCGCGCTCTGGCTGTTGTGGCGCCGTACCCGTCTGCTGGCGTATGGTGCAGTGATCGGCTTCCATGTGATGACAGTCATGCTGTTCCCGATTGGGATGTTTCCCTGGATTATGATCACCTGTACACTTGTGTTTTTTGATGAGCAGGATTATCAAAATGCGTGGTTGCTGTTCCAGCGCATGCGGCATTCCCGCCAGACCCAACCAACCCTAATCGACCAACCGAGACTCAAAGAAGGGGGCGCTGCTCATCGGTCGATTGGCAACGCAAGGCTGGTAGCCGCCATGCTGATCTGCTTCTTTGCTGTGCAACTTATGCTTCCACTGCGCCACTGGCTTTACCCAGGCGACGTGACTTGGACCGATGAGGGCTTTCGCTTTGCATGGAATGTGATGTTGGTGGAGAAGACCGGACATGCGACGTTTTTTGTGCACGATCCGGTGAGTGATCGTGAGTGGGATGTCTACCCCAACGACTATCTGACTTATCAACAGGAAAAGCAGATGGCGTTTCAACCAGATATGGTCCTGGCCTTTGCACATCACCTCGAAGAGCAGTTCGCACAGCAGGGCTACGCCGATGTTGCCATTCGCGCCGAAGTCTATGTGAGCCTCAATGGGCGGCCCAGCCAACTCCTCATCGACCCCACCATCGATCTTACCCAGGAACAAAACTCCCTTGCACCAAAGGCATGGGTATTGGCTGAGGGTGAGTTGGGGCGGTAGACCGTGTTGTTATGACCAAATCAAGAATGTGCGTTTTTTATAATCTTATCGTTTCTCTAAATCTTCAACGATTGTACGGAACTGAGCAAGCGCGTCTTCCAAATCCTCAAGAATCTCTACTGCAAGGATGTCAGGATCAGGTAGATCAGCATTGTCTTCGATACTATCGTCTTTCAGCCAGAAGAAATCAAGGCTGACTTTATCGCGTGCCAGTAGCTCATCATAGCTAAATGCACGCCACCGACGACCTGTGTTACGCTCAGACCAAGTTGGAGTTCGCTTGGCACGATTGTCAGCATTAAAGCACTCCACAAATTCGTCCAGATCTGCTCTGGTAATCGGTTTCTTTTTAAGGGTAAAGTTCTTGTTGGTACGAAAATCATAGATCCAGAGCTGTCTATCGCTCGGCATATCATCCTCTGGGCACCGATCAAAGAAGAGAACATTGGCCTTTACGCCATGAGCATAGAAAAGTCCGGTAGGCAACCTCAAGAGCGTATGAACATCAAACTGTTCAAGGAGGCTACGACGAATAATTTCACCAGCACCACCCTCGAAAAGCACGTTATCTGGCACTACTACGGCTGCTCTTCCACTCTCATCCAGAATCGTTTTGATATGCTGAATAAAATTAAGTTGTTTATTGCTGGTTGTTACCCAGAAGTCTTCACGAACAGGGCTATCGTCTTTCTTCTTTCCATTTGACTTCTCGCTTTGGATCGTAATGCTGCTCTTCTTACCAAACGGAGGATTAGTCAATACTACATCAAATCGCATTCCAGAATCACGAGCAAGACTGTCTTCTACACGAATAGGACTCTCACTACCATTCATACCGACACCATGCAGATATAGGTTCATTACGCATAGACGAGCCGTACTGTTAACAATTTCCCATCCGTAAAGCGACTCATGCTGTAACCTTTTTAACTCATCTCGACTAAGCTTTTTCTCCTGAGTCATTGCCTCCAAAGCTGCTAGTAAAAAGCCGCCAGTACCACAGGCTGGATCACAAATGCGCTCACCCAAACGTGGACGCATTACATACACAATGGCTTCAATAAGGGGGCGCGGTGTGAAGTACTGCCCTGCACCAGACTTTACATCCTGAGCATTCTTCTCCAATAGACCTTCATAGAGATCGCCCTTGACATCGGTTTCCATCCCGGTCCAGGTCTCGCTATCGATAAGTTCAATCAGACGTTTCAGTCTTGCTGGATCCTGTATACGATTCTGGGCTTTATGAAAAATCACACCAATGAGCCCCTCGCGTTGGCCTAATTCATGAAGAAGATTATGGTAGTGTGTCTCTAACTTAACTCCATTCTTACTTATCAGACTCTTCCATACATACTGCTCAGGAATAGCACTCTCAAAGGGTGCACCGAACACTTCAGCAACTTCACGTCGTTCGTCATCCATCTTGAGGAATAACAAAAACGTCAGTTGCTCAACATAGTCCCCATAGGATATCCCATCATCCCGCAAAATATTGCAATAATTCCATAGTTTTTGTACAAGTTGAGAAGAGCTGCTCATTCTCTTTTAATCCAATCTAAGACGAAATCCCTAACACAAATCTGTCAATCCACACTGTCTTTTCCTCTAAATCCAAAGATATATGCCTTTGCTGTAGCAGATAGTTCTGCATCGTCTGCAATAAGATCCTTAAGGTCAATAACAGTATCTTTTAGGTTCTCTTGAGCATCACTGTTAGCCCAATTCAGAACTAGGTTTTTGTAATGACGATTCCCTCGCAAAACCAATCGTTTAATTCGATTGTAAATCTTTTTTCGTTCAGGAATTCGCAAAGGATGATTTAAATGATAAAGCTCTATTGAAACACAAGCTCGACGATATTCAATACTGCTTTGATCTGGCACACTAATTCGTGGTACTGCCTTACCTTCATCATCAAACCATAGTAACTCAACATCCAATGGATTTATTGGATCTAGTAATAAAGGATGTTCTTTTTCTAGAGAGTCACTTGGTAAGAAAGCCCGATTATCTTCATCGAGGATTGGAAAATTGTCCCATTTACCACCAGATGAAATAGAACCATCTTCAGTTTCAACATTACGACGGCGATTACAATGCTCACACGAGAATCTATAATTTCGCCATTCAAATGCTAACCACCAGTATCCATCATGACCCTCCTTAAGTTCAATAATTCTTTTCTTAGGTCTAAAATGATCAACATCATTGTTTGAACCAAGATTTGTCATCTCACAATACCAGCATTTTTGGTAGGATAATTTGGCCAAGATGGGTTTTAATTCGCTCCATAAGTTTGAATTTTTTTCAATCAATCCTTTGATTGTTTTGATTCGCTCCTTCCTTTCTTCCTGGGATAAAGTATCAAAATCATCAAAGAAACATATTTTCCTGGCTCTCTCTTCCCAATCCTTTGGTAATTCAATATTCTCAATATTAATGTACCTCATTCAATCCTCTTCATTGAGAAGTTTCTCCAATATATTCAATGCCTCTTTCTCTCGTTGAGCTTGCTCTTCTTGTGACAGGACAATTTGACCTACATGTTTTCGTTCAATCTCCATCATCTTTTGAACAAATAGTTCATATAGTGGATCGGGTACAGTTTCTGTGAACTTAAGTTTAGCAAGCTGTTCATTGAGATCATCTAGACGTTGGCGTTCATCTCTCGTAAGTTTCGATTGTGCGGATAAAACACGTTTTTCGTCTAATATTTGAAGAGTTTCTGTGTCAAGTGTCGAGCGTAAGCCAAAAATATCACTGGTAAGAATACCGGCAACACCCATGCCTTTAGGATCATCTTCTGCAGATGAAGAGGACACTTCTTCTGTAAACTCATCTCGATACATAATTTTCACTTGTTCTTTGGTCAAGCCCGCTAACGTAAGCGGATTATGTGTCAAAATAATAACTTGGTTGTTCTGTTGTGTTCCAACAATATCTGCAATGAAATCTAAATATAATATACTCCATGCGGGATTAAGATGAGTATCGGGTTCATCTAACAAGAACAAAGATTCATCCTCTTTAGTAAACCGCATTAATCCTAATACCATGAGGAGTTGTTGCTCACCCTCGCTTAATTCACGAAAAATTAAGGAGCCATCTACTTGGCGAATCTTGAAACGAATCCGAATTTCACTAATTAAATCTGACAGATACATACTCTCAAGAGCTTTGAAAAATTCTTGCTGGTTCGGATAATTGTCAGCTAATTGCTGCAATGCTTCTGCATCAGAAAGGTAAAGGTATAAATGCTCTTTCGTTGCAGATTTCCGAAATTCAAGTGGAATACGCTGGTTCAAGCGAATTGGAGCTAATGCAATTTTATAAAGTCGATCCAGTATTTCCTGCACAGTACCACGAGCATTCCAGAAGCGTGGATCTCCTTCCTTACTATTCCAATCAGGCTCACGCATTACAAAAAGAACTGAGTCAAGTGATTGGATACTCAAGTAATCTTGCATGAATTTGCGAATTTTTGTATCATCTTTCCCTTGCCTGATAAAGAAAGTAAGTAAGGCAAACTGACTATGGATCAGTTCTGCGTAAAAGAACGGTCTCAAGGGTCTTTCTACGCCTGTTCGGGCATCACCATAGAAATTCCTCTTGTGTGTTACGAATAGTTCTTCCAATCGAGGACTATCACCTGAGTAGTATGCAAATAAAAATCTTGGTCTATATTTACCGAGATATTCTACATTTTTGAATTGATTAATACTTAAATTCTTTTCAATCTCGCTAGTTTCAGAGTTTAGAACCTTAATCTTAAATCGGTCACGAGTCTCACGGTCGGGATCAGCATCAATCTCTATTGTTTTACCAGAAATTTGATAGCGAATACGATAAGCAAAAGGGATATTACGTTCACCTAAATCTAGATCACGAAAAATAATCACAATTGCTTCGATCAGATTTGACTTTCCTGTGCCGTTTCGGCCAACTACAACTGAGATTAATTCATTTTCTGCTAAATCAATTGTGAAATCTTGGAGGTTTTTATAATTTGATATCCAGAGTTCATCGATACGCATTATCGCACAACCTCTAAGAATGTGTCGTCATTTTTACGCTGCACCCGAATATTTTCAGTCTCACGTAGCATTTGTCTAAGCTGCTCATAAAAATCGTCAATCGTTTCACGCGAGAATCCTGCCTGTTGAAATAAATCACTAGCAGATAGTGGCTTACCTGCTTCTTTTAGTGTGTCATAGAGAGGCTTCTTCACCTCTTTAGTTGTTCTCACTTTGCGTTCCCTCTGTTGTTTTGGTTTTCGTTTTTCTTCTTCAGTACGGCGCTTACGTTCTGCCCGAATGCGCTCCAGTAATTCGCTGGCAGGTTCATCACCTGAATGTTGCTCAACTAAACGTCCCTCAAACGCCTTTTCCAAGATAGACTGGCGCATCCGCTGTCCACGTTTGACATTGATACGAATTATTTCTTGTATTCTATCCAAAATAGATATGCATTCATTGACCGCATCCACAATTCTTTTCTGTTCATTTTTAGGAGGAAGTGGTATAGTGATGTCTTTAATCTTTGAAACACTCAAAGTATATAGACCACTTGTAGTTACAGCCGCTTTCGCCATTATTTCCATTCCTATGGATGAATTAAGGAAATAAGAAACATATTCAGGTAATGTATGATTCAATCGAGCACGAATTATATGATTTTGGTGAACACAATTATTAATCTCTCCACCCCAAAGAGCACACCGACCTATTTGATCAATACTTCCATTACCTTCTACAATTAAAACATCACCAAATTCTAACCTGTATTTCTCTAGTTCACCATCAAATAACTCAAATTCGTATATTTGAGAAAGGTCAAGAAAGTTACGATAAACATTTGCAACACGCAGGTATGGGTAAACATTGTCCTTCGGAATTCGTTTCGGTTGTTTCTGAATACCACCTTGCACTTCAGCAATCCAACCAATACACGCCCACACCCATCCAACAGGTAATATAGGCAAATCCTCGAGATATGGTGCTTCTGGTTCCTTGTATTTCTCTTTCCATCTATCATCGTTCGGAGCAGGCTTACCCTTTGCCTTGAGGTCGGCAAGGTAATCATCTTCCCACTTGCGACGACGTTCATCCACAATACGCTGGAGCAAGACTTCTGCTGACTCATCATTTGGGTCTTGTGTAACTAACCGCCCTTCGACCGCTGCTTTGAGGATGGATGCACGCAAACGAGTCAGTTTCTTAAGCAGCTTTTGCATAGTCTCAAGCCATGCATCTAGCCGTGAGAAGTGGAACTCAATTTCGTCGACGATCCGCTTAATTTCATTATGTGGAGCAAGAGGTATAGATCCTTCAGCTAAATAATCTATTGGAACACGTAGCTGTCCAGCGCTACCTGTCATTTTACGAGCTGCATGTTTACGAAAAACCTCTTGACGAATATAATAATAAATCCATTTTGCAACCCATAGATCAGTTGCACTTAAAACGTGGAACTCTGTGGTACCTAAGCCTATACCGTTAGTTAGATTAGTGGCAATTGCAGCTTTGCCATTCTCCATGCTAGGAGTAATCTTAGCAAAAAGCACATCACCCTCAAGAAACCGTGTGTATCCCTGCCAAACTTCACTGATTGGCTTAACCTCCGAATTAGTAATAGTACCTGAAATCTCATCTACGGCTGCCATAGGCACAAAACTAACTTTAGTATCGTCCGTAAAATTTTCAGGCCAGGTTACTCTAGGATTAATGTCACAGATATTGCCTATTGTTGTTAGAACCCAGTTTTTTGGAACTTCTGAATGCATATTTAAGACATTTTCATCTATCATTCAAGATTTCAGGCCAAAGACGTAACCCAGACAGGGTTGTCCAAGTTGAGACAAACACTATAAACGAGTCCCTACTCTTCCCAAGAAGATAGCTATGGTTTGCTTAGAGTCGTATATATGTACTCATAACGTGCATAATATCATACCATAGATAGATGCTGCCAATCTAGTATAAAAGCCTCAATATCACCAATATTCACATCTTTACTATCAAATGATCACTGTGGCAAAAAACAGGACCGCTCCACTCAGCGTGAAACGGCCCGATCCAAAGCGATTTAGCTTTACGTAACTTCAAAGTGCTGAACTACACATCCAGATTCTTGACTTCCAGTGCGTGGGTCTGAATGAAGCGCTTGCGTGGTGGCACCAGATCACCCATCAGCATCGTGAAGGTCTCATCGGCCTGTTGGGCATCTTCCAATGTCACCTGGAGAATCGTGCGATTCACGGGGTTCATCGTCGTTTCCCACAGCTGATCTGCGTTCATTTCGCCAAGCCCTTTGTACCGCTGAATATGCGCCTTCTCCCGCTGATCCTTTGCCAGAGTAGCAAGATGTCGTTCCAAGGCCGCATCATCGGGAATATACAGTTGATCACCCTTACCAATCTTGATACCATAGAGTGGTGGTTGAGCAATATAGAGATGTCCACTCATAATGATTGGACGCATGTAGCGGAAGAAGAACGTCAACAGGAGCGTACGAATATGGCTGCCATCAACATCGGCGTCCGTCATCAATACGACACGATGATAACGTAGTTTAGCCACATCAAACTGATCGCCCACGCTCGCACCAATTGCAGTAATCAGCGCCCTCACCTCGTTGTTGGAGAGCATGCGGTCAAGCCGGCTCTTCTCAACGTTGAGGATTTTACCACGGAGCGGGAGTATGGCTTGGAAGCGTCGGTCACGACCCTGTTTGGCGGAACCACCGGCGCTGTCACCCTCAACGATATACAGTTCACAACGGGCTGGGTTCGTATCTGAGCAGTCGGCCAGTTTGCCAGGGAGCGAGAAGCCCTCCATCGCACCTTTACGCGATGTCTCGCGGACTTTCTGAACCGCAAGACGCGTGCGTGCTGCCGAGATACTTTTCTCGATAATGCGCCGTGCGTCACCAGGGTTCTCTTCCAGCCAGGCTGCAAACGCATCACCAAAAGCGCTGCTGACCGCACTCGATGCTTCGGGACTCACTAGCTTCTCTTTCGTCTGTGAGCTAAACTGTGGGTCCTGCAACTTCACACTGATAACCGTAGTGAGTCCCTCACGAACATCATCACCGGTCAGATTAGCTTCGTTCTCTTTGAGCAAACTTTTTGTTCGTGCATAACTATTAATAACACGGGTTAGTGCCGTGCGGAAACCACTCAGATGTGCTCCACCATCGGCATTATTGATGTTATTGGCAAATGCATAGATAGAGTCGGTATCAAATGTTTCAGTGTATTGCAACGCCACTTCTACGGATACATTATTGGAAACACGCTCAACGTAGAACGGCTGCTTGTGCAATACATTTTTATCTTTATTAAGGTGTCGAACATACGCCTTGATACCGCCCTCAAAATAGAAACTAACTTCTTTATCAGCACGCTCATCAACAAAATGGAAGCGCAATCCTTTAGTAAGATAGGCCATCTCACGAAAGCGTTGTGAAAGTGCCTTGAATTGATAATCAATACCTTCTCGAAAAATTGCCACATCCGGCAAAAAGCTCGTGTAGGTACCTTTTTTGTCACTTGAACCTACGGGAGCTACCGGACCCTTAGGCAACCCGGCTTCGTACTCCTGAGCCCAGAGTTGCCCATCCTTATGAACTTCGATACGCATCCACTCAGATAAGGCATTAACAACGCTAAGACCAACACCATGCAGCCCTGAGGACACTTTATACGAGTCGGCATCGAATTTACCACCTGCGTGCAAAACCGTTGCCGCAAGTTCAAGAGCAGAAACACCTTTGATAGGGTGAATACCAACAGGGATACCACGACCATTATCTTCAACAGTGACAGAGTTATCAGCTCGGATAATGATGTTAATACGATCAGCATGTCCTGCCAATGCCTCGTCTACCGAGTTGTCTACAATCTCACGGATCATATTATGCAAGCCGTTGATGTCGGTTGGCCCAATGTACATGCCAGGGCGCTTGCGAACCGCTTCTCGCCCTTCAAGAACGGTAATGCGACTAGCGGTGTAGTCGTCGTGTGTTTCAGTGGGTTTAACTGTCATAATGTTTACTTCACTCCTCGTAAAACCATATACACAGTGCCTGATCGTCTGGCATATGCACAAGCTATGATCAACATCTGATCCATGTTACTGTGGTGATGGATGTGGCACAGGTATCGTTGAGTGCCAGCGTTGTAGTTTCTCGCGGTAAAAGGCCATACGTGCGGCCCATAGACCGCTGCCAATGTAGGCACTACCAATGGCCGCTGCAATGACCCCAACTGACGATGTTGCAAAGGCATTCCAGATTAAACCTGTACCGGCTGTAATAAGAAAGATTAGTGCTAGAAAGAGTAAGGTGCTCCAAAAGTCACGTTGTACAATGGTAAAACTGGCACGAATAGCGTGCAAAGGACCAATACCACTGACAGCAATAGCTTCCGGGGTAAATCCGACATAAATACTCACCCAAAAGATGATGACAATGAGAAATCCTATCACGAGTCCGCCGAGAGGTGGGCTAACCGCTAACAACACACCTGTAAAAAACAGGAAAGGTATTCCTAATGCAAACCCCAAGCCATATGCAATACCCACATACGCCAGTAAACTCAAACTGGCCTTCTTGGCCTGTTGTAGCCACATCATGCCATGAGGCTGGTCCTGACGCACCGCAACAGCCAAACGGGTCAGAAAGACAGCACTGGCTGGTAGCAACACCATATTTATGCCAATAAAAGCAGCAAGAAGCAGTGGTAAACCATTAATTTCAAATGTCGCTAATTGAGGGTTAAGCAATTGCGGAACCGGATATGGTAATGATAAAGAGGCAAGAAAGATCGAAACGAGCATATTGGGTGGTGCTGCTATCACTTGATTCTCAGCATTATCTCCACCCATTGAGTATATCGTGAGTGTTGGGATAAAGTTCAGAACAGCCATAGATTGCCACATATTCCATTGACCAGCGCTACGAAACTGATCGTATTGTGCAGTCAACTCGGCTTGATTTTCACTTATGGCTGGCTGTGGAGCCTCCTGAACGAACGTCACCGCAGCATCAATCAAGGGGTGCAAGGAGACCTGTACACCACACCACATGCACAAATTCAACATCAATGGTATTAAAATAATCAAAGGGCGTCGATTGATTGCTCTATATCCCTCACTTATTATATCGATGATTGTTGAGTTTTGAGGCTTATTGACGGTCAAAACAAATCCTCCAAATGTTCCTTTATTATACCACAGATCTGCACTTCCTGCTCTTTTTTAGAACTTTTGTTTGTATCATGATGTTGCCACGGGTGTTATAATGCGATAGTCGCCATTTCTTAATCTACAGCGGATTGTCAGTTGCCATCGTCGTCACACATTTGCGACTGATGACATGGAGCATCCATACGCTGATATCGTGTAAAACCAGAGGCGGTTGAAGACATGCACGAGGCCTGCGTGGTTGCTACAATCAAGCGGGACATTCCCAAAGGGTCATCAGCCAATGAGGTACAGGTAGTACATAGCTGACAGTTTGCACTGAGGAAAACCAGTGGTCTCAACATCAGGACAACTACACCACTTATTCCAGACTGTACGTGGTTGGTTGGCTAGTTATATTGTAGCCTTATGCGCCGTTGTTGCAACCATCCTTGTCAAACAACTCATCAACCCCTTTATCGATATTCCCAACCCCTTACTACTCTTTTTTGCACCTATCGTTGTCAGTGCGTGGCATGGAGGCATTGGTCCTGGTCTGTTTGCGACCGGACTGTCAGTGCTGGCCAGTGACTATCTTTTCATACCACCAATCTTTTCCTTTTTCAATTATGGTGATGGGTTTGGTATTTGGCTTACGCTCTTTACGTTTGAGGGCATATTGATCAGTGTGTTTAGCGCCACCAGCCGCCGTAACCAACGAAAGCTCAGTGTGCGTGAACGACAACAGGCTTCAGTTGCTAAACTAGGGCAACGTGCATTAGCAAGCACCCCAACCGCTTTACTGATGGACCAGGCCGTCACATTGATCGCCCGTGATCTTGATGTGACACACTGCCAGATACTGGCATTACAACCAGACAAACAGGATTTTCTGCTACAAGCTGGCGTTGGTTGGCGAACTAATCTCATTGGTCAGACCCGTATTCCGGTCAACACCGCATCACAGGCAGGATATACACTACAAGCCAAAGAGCCCGTGATTGTGACCGATCTGCGTACAGAGACGCGCTTTCCTGGTATCCCCCTCTTTCTCGATGAAGGCATTGTGAGTGGTATTAACATTATCATTCAAGGCCGAGAAAATCCCTTTGGTATCCTCAGTACGCACACTACCCGTCGGCGGAAATTTACCAAGGATGATATTTCATTTCTCCAGGCCGTCGCAAATGTACTCGCAACCGCTATTGAGCGCGAGCGGGCTGAAGAAGATATGCGCTCCGATGAAGAACGCCTCAAAACTATCTTACGCCAGATGCCTTCGGGTGTGATGATCGCTGAAGCACAGTCTGGTCGCCTGATATTGACGAACGACAAAGTTGAGCACATTATGCGCCAACCTATTCAAACCACAAACAGCTTCGACCAACATGATCAGTATGTTGGCTTTCATCCCGATGGGCGGCCATATGAACCCGAAGAATGGCCCCTTATGCGAACGATACGTTCTGGGGAAGTCATTGTTGATGAAGAAATCGATATTCGCCGAGACGATGAAACATTGGGCACTATCCTCGTCAGTGCATCTCCCATTAAAAATCATGTTGAAGAGGTTGTGGCTGGTGTGGTAACCTTCCTTGATATCACTGAGCGCAAACGGGCGGAGTCAACCCAACGCTTTCTGGGAGAAGCCAGCACCCGCCTGGCCTCCTCGCTTGAATATGCCACAACCATGCAGACGTTAGCACACGTTGCTGTACCAACCCTGGCAGATGTCTGTACTATTCATGCCTTGACAGAGGATGGTTCGATACGTCAACTTGCTGCTGCCCATGCGGACATTACCAAAGAGCATATACTTTGGGAGACAGAACGCAATTTTCCTGTCGATCCCCGTAATACCTATGGCGTTATGCAGGTTATTCAGTCCGGTCAGGCAGAACTGCTGTATGAACCACCAATGCCGATGTGGGAACAACATATTCCCCGTCCGGATCATCGCACCATGCTGAATCAACTAGACATACAATCACACCTTTGTTTTCCGCTTACTGCACGAGGCCATATTTTGGGTGCTATCAGCTTTATGTTAACCCAATCAGATCGCCGCTACACCACCAATGACATCCCGCTGATCGAAGAATTCGTGCATCGTGCAGCCACCGCAGCAGATAACGCACGACTCTACCTGGAAGCACAGGAAGCCGTTCGTACTCGCGATCAGTTCCTCTCTATCGCCTCTCACGAGCTTAAAACGCCCCTTACATCATTACGAGGCTATGCAGAACTGTTTCAGCGACGAGCAACACGTGAAGGTACACTGAAAGAACGTGATCAACGTGCACTCACCATTATTCTGGAACAGTCTTCACGTCTGAACCGACTGATCGACTCGCTCCTCGATCTTTCACGTATTCAAATGGGACGACTGGGCATCGAGCATATCCCTGTCGATATACGTGAGTTGACCGAACGCATTGTAGAACGAACACGTATGACCCTCGATCAGCACACACTTGAACTATATAGTGTTGAGCAACCACTAATGGTCCAGGGTGATGAGCTACGACTTGAGCAAGTCTTGCAAAATCTCATTCAGAACGCCATCAAATATAGTCCTGAAGGGGATATGATCCGTATTCAAGTCGAACGTCGCGAACAGACTGCTCATATAGTAGTAACCGATCAGGGCATTGGTATACCAGCTGAAGCATTGCCACGGCTTTTCCGCCGCTTTTATCGGGCCCAGAATGTTGATCCCAAACGAATCAGTGGCATGGGCATCGGTTTATTCTTAGTGAAAGAAATTGTCACCTTACATGGTGGCGAAGTGCATGTTGAGAGTCAGGAAGGTGTGGGAAGTACCTTCACGGTTTCTTTACCACTGGTAACACCACAACTCGATGATAGCCCACGAGAAGAAACGTTTGCTGCCTGAGTATACCTTGGCAGATCCCTGTCGGACACATCTTATAATAGATACTTTGTAAAGATCCATGACAGACTCATCTAATCAGCCATTTGTTGGTTTTACAAATGAAATACTAGAGACCTTAGTGACACCAGGGCTCACCGAACGCTGGACCGCCATACAAACACATTTGCATCCGGTCCTGATCGCACTGGTTGAGCAACTATGCATTGAAGGAATGCGTCGCTTTCCCCGTGAGTGGCCACTCTATGAAGTGAGCTTCAAACACCAACGCTTTGTGATGCGTAATGGCAAACGCGCACCCATTGATGAATACCACTTTGTGCTCGACCGACCGCCACGAGGTACCGGCATCTATCTTGCAGTGAGTAGTGCTGAACAGCTTATTCTCGTAACCCTACAACTCTCACGCAAACGCAAGCAGGATCTACGGACAGTCTGGCAAGCCGGACGGATAGTGTGGGAGTCGCTTATCGAAGGTATTACGGAAGTACGTTTTGCAAATGAACCATCTGTATCAGTTGAACCATTGCCTGCCACGACCAACGACACGGCTGATGAAACACCCCAGCAGGCTCTCCAGGGAACATGGCTTGATCGGTATCTGAATAGCCGCCGATCATCGACATTGCTGGCCGGTTTTGCCTACCGCTGGGATGATGAGCGCATTACACAACCAGCATTTGCCAATCAGATTATTGAAGATATGCTCACCCTGTTCCCACTTAACGAAGCTATCATGGAACAGGCCGAAGCTCTTGATCCACATAGTGCAGCATTATTGCGTGAACGTCGCCTAAACTACAATCAACTGACATTACCACCAATCGAGACTATTGTAGAACATATGCGGTCACGTGGTTTTGCCTTTGCCGACGCGATTATTCGTGCATACCATGTGGCGCTGCAAACCAAGCCATTGGTCATCCTGCCTGGCATCTCGGGCACGGGCAAAACGCGCTTGACTCGGCTCTATGCCGATGCTGTCTACCAGAATGCTCTCACCCAGGGTCAGGACAACGATCACTACCTGATTGTGGCCGTCCAGCCCGACTGGCACAACGCCCGTGATTTGCTTGGTTACTACAATGCCATCACCAACACATTTCACCCCACACCCTTTCTGCTCTTCCTCCACCGTGCAGCATCCGACCCAGCCATGCCCTACTTTGTCTGTTTAGACGAAATGAACCTGGCCCGACCAGAATATTACCTGGCCCCGCTACTATCGGCCCTGGAAACTGAGGGGCATCAAATCGACCTTGGTGCACCAGGTACCACTATTGCTTGTATCACGGGTGAGGTATTACCAAACCCCTTCCGCCTGCCCTTGAACCTACGAATTACCGGCACGGTCAATGTTGATGAAACCACGTACACCCTCTCAGACAAACTGCTGGACCGCGCAAATGTCATCGAACTCACGGACGTGGATCTTGACGCGTTTCGTCGAAACTACACCGAAGCGATAGATGATACAGCATGGTCTATCATCACAGAGGTGCACGCTATTCTGAGCCGCGCAGGACAACCGTTTGGCTATCGTACCGTCGCCGAAATGCTGCGTTATGTGGACAAAGCGCGCGGTGTAATACCACCAGCACAAGCCCTTGACCAACAGATCAAGCAAAAAATGCTCCCTAAACTCCGTGGCGACGACACGCCCCGTCTGCGTCGTGCACTGACGGCACTGCTGGAATTGCTGCTGGGACAACCTCAAAGCCGCTGGAACAAAGCTGCAACCATCGATCCAGACACCCTTGAGCAAGCCCCTTACCCCGACTCCGCCGAAAAGGTACGCCGTATGCTGGAGCGGTTGGACATCGACGGATTTACGGATTTTTACGGATAGGTATCCACAGAAAAGCACTCCATTTCTTTACGAAACAGAGTGCTCTTGTGAAAATCACACAAGCTCGGAAGCTATATTCATTCACGGATTTGGATTTGGTTCAGTCCCATCTGCTGGTTCTTCCGCAGTCGCTGTGTTTGGCTCAGGTTCTGATGCTGACGATGAATCTGAAGCCGACGTGTCAGATGATCCTCGTGCCTGTTGATCAAGAGTGTCTACACTGACAAATGGCACCAGGCCTTGATCCCCAGAAGTGAACTGTGGAAGCACACCATCCCACTTCTCGATGTAACGCAGTTGGAGCAGTTCAGGAGAAATAACCTCACGCTGCAGCCGGAGTGATTCGGCTTCAGCCCGGGCAGTAGCAAGACGTGCTTCAGCGGCGGCTTCGGCTTGAGCTACTTGCTGTCGGGCCTGAACCTGTGCACTCTGTAATTCTCGCTCAGCACGCAGTACATCCTGCTCTGCTACCTGCTTGGCCTCAATCGCACGGCTGAACTCTTCGCTAAAATTAAATTCGGTAATTGATAGCGCCTCTACTTCAATACCGCTGGGGCCAAGTCGCTCAACCAACACATCACGAATCGTATTAGAGACCTGTGGACGTTGGGTGATAAGCTGTTCTGCAGTAAATTGTGCAGTAGCTGCTTTCACCGACTCTTGAACGGCAGGATCAATGACAATATCTGTATAACCAATCCCAATAGAACGGATCAGCTCACCGACTTGTTCTGGATTGGGACGATAGTTCAGAACAACCTGGGTTGTCACATTTTGCAAGTCACGTGATGCCGCAGTAGAGGCTGATTCCAGACGTTGTGTTCGCACATTCACGTGTACGACTGATGTGATAAATGGCATACGGAAATGCAATCCCTCTCCATACACATCGGTGACTTCACCAAAGGTCTTGAGAACACCACGTGTTCCGGCATCTACAACAGTAACCGAATTCATTGCCAGAATGGCCACAAGACCAAGTATTACCAATAAACCAACAAGTGTTGAAACAGCGCCTTTACGGACGGTTGAAACGGGCTGTGCTTTTTTAGCATCCATAATCCACCACTTCTTTTTACTACAATCAATACATTATCTTTTTACTCTACATCTATATTTTGAGATAATCTATTGTGAACGGATATCCTTTATATTGTACGAAATAACCAGAAGGCTGGTTTCATGCGGGCAAGCAACTGGTGGTTGTGTAAGAACACATAGACAAATTGTGACATGAGAGGTACTTGTATATTAGCTATAGTATAACAGGTTTTGGGATGACTCACACGATTCACCTTCCTGAGGATGTGGCAAGAGAAAACCAGCATTCTGTTGCGCTTGAGAAACAGATATGCTAGGATATTTGTACCTTTGCTCATACTATTATTGCATTACCGATCCTCAGATCGATACAATCGTAATAAACGAGGAGTTTAATGACTTATTCATTAACTGCACTTTCACCACTCGACGGGCGCTACCGTAACGATATCGCTGAACTGGAAGCCTATTTTAGCGAGGCTGCACTGTTCCGTTATCGTGTGCGGGTGGAGATAGAGTACCTGATCATGTTGACCAAAGTACGTGGTATAACATTTGTGCCACCGCTTGAGGCATCAGCCATTGCCGATCTCCGCAGCCTCTACCGACAGATGGGTGATGATGAAATAGCGGCCATCGCTGCATGGGATCGCAAAGTCAACCACGATGTTAAGGCTGTCGAGTACTGGTTGCGCGAACAGCTTGATCAGCGTACCCTCAGCCAGTGGAAAGAAGCCATCCATTTTGGGCTCACATCCGAAGATGTGAACAACCTCGCCTATGCGCTGCTTGTACGAGAGGCGCGCGATCTGGCCCTGCGCCCCATCCTGAACGAACTCCTGGCGAGTCTACACAACTTTGCGCTGTACGAAGCGGAGACACCTATGTTGGCACGCACCCACGGCCAACCAGCGACACCCACCACCCTTGGGAAAGAGATCGCAGTGTTTGCCGCACGACTTCGTCGCAGTGTAGATACGCTCTTCAGCATAAAGCTTACTGGCAAACTTAATGGGGCCACCGGTAGCTTGGCTGCCCACCAGGCTGCCCTCCCTGATGTCGACTGGCTGACGTTTAGCCGGGCGTTTGTGCGTTCGCTGGATCTTGAACCTGTGCTGTTGACGACTCAAATCGAACCACACGATACTTTAGCAGAAGTGTGCGATGCACTCAAACGCACCAACACCATTCTGATCGATCTCTGCCAGGATGTCTGGCACTATATCAGCGCCGGCTATCTGGTGCAGGCATCCAAAGCAGACGAAGTTGGCTCTTCCACCATGCCCCACAAGATTAATCCGATTGACTTCGAGAATGGCGAGGGTAATCTCGGTATTGCAAATGCACTCCTCGAACACTTTAGTCGCAAGTTGCCTGTCTCGCGACTCCAGCGCGATCTCTCGGACAGCACTGTTCTACGAAATATCGGCGTGGCATTTGGGCATAGCCTGCTGGCCTACCGTCGCATCCACAAAGGGCTTGGCAAACTCGGCGTAGATCGTGAGCGACTCCTCAGTGATGTGCAGGCACATCCCGAGGTGCTGGCCGAGGCGATCCAGACTATCCTGCGGCGTGAGAGCTACCCTGAGCCTTACGAGGTGATGAAGACCCTCACACGCGGGCACACCCTGACGCAGGAGCGCCTCAACGAGTTTATCGACGATCTCGCAGTATCCGATGCGGTCAAAGCCGAACTACGTGCCCTGACCCCAGAGCAGTACACTGGCCTAGCGACGGACCTCGCACGGACAATCCGCAGGCGCGACATATGGTGAGGAATAGGGGTTAAGGGTTATAAGGATAAGGTTGGAGGTTAGGCATTCCAAACGTAGCGGCGGTTTGCAACCGCCATTCTACCCTCCCAAGAAAGCTCACCCAATGCTATTTGCGTCGGGGCGGTCCCCTGTGACCGTCCTCAAGATACTTGTGATAGCACACTACTGTAAGGATGTGGGCGCTGCGACCCACACCCCGCCACAGGGGCCAGCCCCTGTGCACCCCGCTGGCAGTGCTGCGCCCACCAGACCACCCGCAATACATGCCCGTCGCTCACCCATCTCCTAAGCAAATCGCCCTCGTACTGCCCGATATGCACAGGCTCTTTTCGCTCTGCGTCTCTGTCTCTCTGTGTTAAGCTATTCAGCCGCTCTTCGCTCTACTGCTCTGCCGCTGTCTCTCGCACCGCTGACTGAGCTTGTCGAAGGCAGCATGACTACCCCCATCCGTAGCGGCGGTTTGCAACCGCCGTTCTATCCGTCCACGAAAGCCCTCCCAATGCTATTTGCGTCGGGGCGGTCCCCTGTGACCGCCCATACCCGCTGACTGCGCCTGTCGAAGGCAGCACGGTTGTGTCTATCAGATAGGTCGATATACCCGGCTTTTTCGCAGGGGCGTTCCGTCGCCCCCGCACCCCACGGCCCAGGCGCAGCGCCCTGAGTACACGCATGTGATGGTGGCGATACCGACGATGCTAGTGGCACATGCCTTGGGGCACTTGTAATGTAGTAGTCCATCCGTAGTGGCGGTTTGCAACCGCCGTCCCTCGGACTGCCTGAGTTTGTCGAAAGCAGCACGATTGCACCCATCCGTAGTGGCGGTTTGCCACCGCCGTTCTAGCATTTCATCGCCCGATGGTGACTTTAGGATGTGGGCCTGCGCCCCACGACCCGCCGCTTGAGCCTGTCGAAGGCAGTATTGCGCGGCGCCCGCCAGACCCACTGCAAAGCATCCCCATTGCTTGGTATCGGGGACAGTCACAGGGGCCACCCGACGAACAGTTTAACCCCTAATCCTTATTTCTTGCTCTCCGCTCCACTGCTCTAGTGCTTCTCTACACCACAACATGGTACACTGTTTATACGATACCCAAACCAACAACAAACTACGTGATATAGATACAAAGCTCTCAACCTAACAATATGTTCTCCATACCCGGCAGCTTATATACGTACAGAGGTGAGGATTATGCAACAGACCCCGCTTGTCTCGAATGGTTGCGTACAACAGGAGCAAAATTCATTACAGTGTATTCCCATTGGTTCACTGGAATGGTACAGTTGGTTAGAAACCATTCCTTCTTTCATCTTCAAGCATGATGTCGGGAGGTTTACCGCCCGTTGTGATGTCCGTGCCAATGGGCGTTACTGGTACGCCTATCGACGGTGTGGCGGAAAACTACGAAAAGCCTATCTTGGGAAAACAGAAAATCTTACCCTGGAAAATCTCCACCAGGCCGCCTACAAGTTACACCTATCCACACAAGCAGCACCAATCTTACACACTAGTTCTTCCCCAGAGACAACACACAGCATCGACGCAACAAAAGCATTCCCACATCTTGTATTGCATACAAAATTACATATCCCAGCTCCACAATCACATGTTGTCCAACGACCGCAGCTTGTTGATGCATTGACTGAGGCTATACAGCAACAGCAACATGTGCTTATAACGGCACCCACAGGTTTTGGCAAAACGACATTAGTATCACTATGGGTCAAATCCCTCGAAGCCTCAGCCATTCCTGTCGAAGTCGCGTGGCTCACGCTGGATCAGTGTGACAATGAACTCAAACACTTTTTGTCCTACCTTGTCACGGCGATTCAATATATCCGCCAAGACATTGGCTCGATAGCGATGGAATATTTATTACAGAGCGGATACATTGACACTGCGGAGATACCGCTGACCTTGCTTATAAACGATCTCCTCTCATCAGCACTGTTGGTTTTAGTCATTGATGACTATCACATCATTAACCAGCAGGCCATTCATGATGCGCTCTTGTTCCTGCTGAATCACTCACCACCCTCATTCAGGATTGTACTGACCTCCCGTACAATGCCACCGTTATCACTGGCACGTTTGCGGGCACGTCATCTACTTGCTGAATTTCACACAGACCACATACAGCTCTCTACAGATGAAGCGTCTCAATTGCTGGAAAATCTTACAGGGATCGGCATTACACCAACTGCCATAAACACACTATGGTCACATACAGAGGGATGGACCGCAGCCCTACAGTTAGCAGGTCTGACTCTTCGCAATTACCCCGACACTGAACAATTTGCCCAAATGTTTTCAGGTGCCCAGCAACACGTGCTGGATTATCTGGCCGAGGAAGTACTGAGTCATCTCCCCAATGACCTGGCAACTTTTCTCTTTCAGACGTCACTCCTCCAACGCTTGAATGCACCACTGTGTGATACAGTCACAGGACGGAATGATAGTCATGTTATGCTAGAGCACATCGAGACCGCCAATCTCTTCATCAGTCCATTAGATTATCATCGTCATTGGTATCGCTACCATACCCTGTTTGCTGAGACGTTACAAAAACATCTCCACACCATGTATCCGGAACAGGTGTTAGGATTACATCAGCGTGCCAGCCAGTGGTATGAACACCATGGCTTTATCGCTGAAGCAATTAATCACCGCCTGAGCACCACAGATTACGCCCATGCTGCTGGATTAATCAAAACCATATTTTTTGGTGAACTACTGCACGGGAGAGAGGCAGAAGTACTCCATTGGTTAAGCAAACTTCCAGCCGACATGGTGCACCAATGCGTCCGGCTGTGTTTGGCATATGCCATTGCATACATTGTGGATGGGCGGTATGCGCTAGCTGACCCTTGGCTGGCCCGTATTGAAACCGACGGTCTTGATAACGCCTCGCTTAGTCTCTATTATCTGGCTGCCACCCATAATGCATACTGGCGTAGTGATCTCAAAGCCTCCGCTGACCTGGCACAACAGGGACTGGCTACTGCACAACAAGCTATGCAGGACGCAGATCAATCATACATTGAAGACATTCCATCAGCTATCGCCGGGCTTGCTGTCATTCTGGTATCGACCTTTGCAGCCCAAGGCCAGATTCATCTAACTATAGAAACGACGCGTGAAGTGCTGACCAAAGCGACGGATCTGAACCCAGAAACCTTACCCCCAAATGCTTATTCTATGCTAGCAGCAATGCATGCGAGATTGAGTCAAGCCTTCTATGAATGGAGTAACCTTGACGCTGCTGAATACCATGCTTATCAGACCATTGATGGTGGGCAGCGTTCTGGTTATACTGCTTACGCAGCAACAGGTATGGTACTGTTAGCAAAAGTACAGCGTGTACGGGGTAAATCAGATGAGGCAGAGGCTCTTCTGGATAAGGCAGAGCATATTGTACACACACTCAACATCGCAGATGATTTGCACGATTTTGTTCTGGGAGAGGCGATCACTGTGTATCTTCAGATGGGGAAAGACGCAAAAGCAATACAGATCGCTCAGAAGCACAAATTAGAGCGGATGGCTTCTGAGTACAAGGATCACTATGCAATGATGCAAATGCAGATGCTTCAGTTGGCGCTGGTACGTGTCTTTCTCGCACAGGGAGAGTGGCAACGGGCAGCCATGTTGCTAGAACAGTTGGAACAAACTGCACAGGCTGGTGGTTGGGTTCGCAATAGTATTGAAATACAGATTCTACAGGCATTGCTTTCACAACAGCATAAAGACATGCCCCAAGCATTGACCTCCTTGATGGAAGCTGTGCAGAAGGCACAGGCCGGTGGATGTATACGCTTGTTTGTAGATGAAGGATTACCAATGCATACCCTGTTAACCCAACTCTTAACCACAACCCACCAAAAAACCAGACCACCAGAAGTAACAGCCTATATCGATCAACTCCTTGCAGTATTAGGGAAAGATACCCATCGAGTTCCCCAATCGACCACTCACCTGGTCAGTAAACGCGAAAGAGATGTGCTGCAATTACTGGCGAAAGACCATTCTAACGAAGACATCGCCACACGCCTTGTCATTACCCAGGGCACTGTGAAACGCCATCTCCACAACATCTATGGCAAACTCGGTGTTAGCAATCGAACACAGGCCATTTTACGCGCTCAAGCGCTCCATCTCATCTAGTTGCTTCCAGCTTCCGCATAGTTGAAGTTACCCACATGATGTGGGTAACTCTTTTGTTGGTGTTCAGATCAACCCAGCATGTATCCTGAGTGAGATGACCATACCCCTTGTTACAGCCTATGATAGAGAGGAATTTTTGATGCCTGAGCAAAATAGACACCGTCATTTAGAAAAAGGAAACAACGATTTTGAGCATGTTTAAGAAATCAGCCATCGCTACCGCCATCGTCATTGCCGCTTATGAAGTAGGTACACGCTGGTGGGAAACTCAACGAATCGAGAAGAACTTCAACTACTGGCGAAATCTATGTACACCTGATGTGGCTGAACGTGCCGAGTGTCTGCGACAGTCCTACGACATATCTTCGACTGGAATACGCATACATATCGATACGTACCCACAACCTAATGCTAACGCGCCAGTGCTCATTTTCAATCATGGCGTCAGGAGTTACGGCCGTATGATGGCTGGATTGATCATGGGTTTCTATGACCAGGGCTATACCGTTGTTGCCGGAGATCGCATTGGACAGGGGTTTTCCGGCGGGCAGCGTGGCGTTATGACCTTTGAGCAAAATGCCCAGAATGCGGTAGATATTGCACGCTGGACCAAGACACGCTTCGGTACACCTGTCTTTATGTTTGGCACCAGTATGGGTGGGCCAGTGACCTATTGTGCCACAGCTCAAGGCGCACCGATTGATGCCATCGCGTGTTTCAATTTATACGACTTCTCGCCTGGCAGCCCTGATATCCCAGACCTTTTTGGGACACTCGCCCAGCGCTTCTCCACCCGTTTCTGGTTCTTGCTAAAGCCATTGAGTTGGGTACGTCTCCCCTGGAAAAAAGTAAATGCAAAAGCCTGGGCGAGTGTCATTGACGAACGTGAACCACATATGAACGCCATCTGGAGTAAGGACTCACTGCCACTCAACTTTATGTCGTTGAAGTTCATCATCAGTCTGGCAAACTCAGCTCCGCTTATACCTTTTGCACAGAACCAATTACCTGTACTGGTGATTAATCCTAACCGCGACCGCATGAGCGATCCAGCCATCACTCAGCGTAACTATGAGCGTCTGGGCGGGCCAAAGCACTATGCTGAAGTACCATATGGCCACTATGCGTTTGCAGAAGGATTTGGACGCTCCATTGCAGAAGCAGCAGATCCATGGTTCAAACAACACGGTCTTGAAAAAGCGCGGGGGAAATAAGTAATCTGAGCAGAGAAACACATTAGAGTCGTAGCAGCGGTGTGCAACCGCCGTTCTAAGGATTCACATTGACTAACGGTAGTGCGATGGTGTAATCAAGAAGTGGTCCCACACCCCGCTGCCTTCGACAGGCTCAGGCAGCATGACTACACCCATTCGTAGTGGCGGTTTGCAGCCGCCAAATCGGTAATCCTGAAAGTACCAGTAGCGGCGATTTGCAACCGCCGTTCTAAGGATTCACAATCGATAAAGGGCATTACTACAGTGGCTTTAGGATGTGGGCACTATGCGCTAACTCTCGCGGCCTTCGACAGGCTCAGGCGACTGAGGCGCCCCTTTGCACCCCTCTGGTAGCGCGGCGCCCGCCAGACCACCCGCAAAACATCCCCGTTACTCGGTGCAGGGACGGCCACAGGGGCCGCCCCGACGAACAGCTTAACCCTTAACCACCTAACCCATAATCCTTTGAATCCTCTACCCCTCTGTGTCTCTGTGTTAACTTGTTCAACCGCTCCATCGATCCGTCGCTCCAACACGTCTCTTCTCAACCTTTCGACCGATTGCACACAACTAGCACATCCGATAAACTTTGTTCAACATGAATAACCAAGGAGACCCATCTATGACAATGCTTACTATCACACAACCAGGCGTGACACTGTGCCAACGGTGCTGCTTCGCGTGAATGTGTCCGGTGAGCACTTACTTCTGCGTGTGACACACGTAGATGATTTCTAGCCATCTTAGATCGAGCAGGTAACACAGAACAACCCGTTCTGTAATATCTTTTTGCAAACAAAACTTCTCCGGTTATATCCACTGCTCCTCCCTGTGGCCTGGTGTTAATGCCTCTTGCCATATTTCAAACACACTCTCAACACTAAATCCTATCATTTCTTATGTATTGACTGTATGTTTTTGACGCAGAGCCGCAAACATATAGTCCTCAAGATCATCAACAAATATAAAGGAGCGCAGGCATGAACTTGCCTCTTCGACAATATTGGCAACTCCTCGTGACCTACTTGAGGCCACGCTGGCTCCAGGTATTAGGGCTAGCAGTACTCCTCTTTATTGGCATTGGGATGCAACTCACCAACCCTCAGATCGTACGGGCCTTTATCGACACCGCCACAGCAGGTAGTGCTACGCAGACCCTGAGCATCTTTGCATTGCTGTTTTTCGCCGTTACTATCGTGCAACGGGTTTCCGCACTCGCCGCAGTCTACGTTGGTGAGACCATCGGGTGGGCCGCCACCAACAACCTGCGCGCCGACCTCACACGCCACTGTCTTCGGCTGGATATGGGCTTTCACAAGCGCCACACTCCCGGCGAACTGATCGAACGGATCGATAGCGATGTGACAGCAATGGCAAATTTCTTCTCCCAACTTGCCATTCATATCTTTGGCAATGCCCTGCTCATTCTGGGCATCATTGTTCTGCTATTGCGTGAAGATTGGCGCATCGGTTTCGCCATTCTGCTGTATGCCATCGTAGCCTTCGTCGCATTAGTCGCCTTACAGCGTATCGCGGTCAATCGGTGGACGGAAGCGCGTAAGGCGAGCGCTGAGCAGTACGGATTTTTAGAGGAACGCATCACCGGAACTGAAGACATCCGCGCCAATGGTGGTGAACCCTATGTGATGCGGCGACTCTACACCCTGATGCAGAACATGCTTCGCAAGCAACGTACAGCCCAGATGGTCAGCAACATCACGTTCATTAGTGTTAGCTTTTTGTTTATCTTCGGGTATGGTCTGGGGCTTACATTTGCTGTGTTCCTCTACACGCAAAACGATGTAAGCATAGGCACCGCCTACCTGTTTGTTTACTACATCGGCATGCTGGCCGGCCCCTTGGAGCAAATCCGCGAACAGATGGAAGACCTGCAACAAGCGACCGCCAGCATCTATCGCGTTGAGGGGCTCTTCGACATACCTGTCCTGGTTCAGGACACGCCACGCACCACACTACCCATGGGAGCACTCAACGTCACCTTTAACAACGTTTCGTTTGCCTACAATGATGCGACACCAAACGGTAGTGAACAGTCATCGCAACTCGTGCTCCACGATGTATCCTTTCGTCTGGAGCCGGGGAGAGTGCTGGGGTTGTTAGGTCGCACCGGCAGCGGAAAAACCACAATCAGCCGTCTTATGTTTCGCCTGTACGATCCAACAGCGGGGAGCATTTGCCTGAACGACGTTGACCTGCGCGAGGTTGGGGTGGACGATCTCCGCAATCGTGTCGGTATGGTGACGCAGGATGTACAACTGTTTCAGGCGAGCATCCGCGACAACCTCACCTTCTTCAGTCAGACTATTAACGATAGCCAGACCGAAGAGGCTCTCCGCACGCTGGGCCTCTGGTCGTGGGTCGAAGCGCTACCCAACGGCCTGGAGACCCAACTGACCACTGGTGGCCAAGGGCTGTCGGCAGGGGAAGCCCAACTGTTGGCCTTTGCCCGTGTCTTCCTGAAAGACCCCGGTCTGGTTATCCTTGATGAAGCATCCTCGCGCCTCGACCTCGCTACCGAAGGACTGCTGGCACACGCCATCGACCGACTGTTCGCGCAACGCAGCGCCATCATCATCACGCACCGCCTACAAACCGTGCAGCGCGCCGATGACATTTTGATACTTGAAAACGGCAGTATCGTGGAATATGGCTCACGTGAGCAGTTGGCATGCGATAAGCGATCATATTTTTACACCCTCTTACAAACAGACCATGAGGAGATTCTGGCATGACTCATAGAGACTCAAAACCATACGATGATCATATGGCAAACTGGCCGTTCAACTGGCGCGTTATTCGTTATTGCCCGTGGCCCTATGTGCTTTATACCGTATCGATTCTCGTCTTTGCCGTCGGACGGATCATCCCCGGATTGATCGAAAAAGCCATCTTTGACACACTCCTCGGTGCAACACCCATTACGTTTAGTCTGTGGTGGCTGATTGTGCTCTACGTCTCGTTTGAACTTGCACGTCTGTCAACAACCTTTGGTGAGGTGTGGAGTAGTACCACGTTTCGCTACATGCTCGGTGCCATGCTACGAAGCAATGTCATCGCGAGTGTGCTGCGTCGCCCCGGTGCGCTGACGCTGCCAGTGTCCTCCGGTGATGCGGTCAACCGGCTGAACAATGATGTGGCTGAAGTAGCCGATTTCCCGCTGTGGCTGCCCAACGTAGCTGGTAATGTCATCGCGTCGGTCATCGCCATTGTGATTATGGCCCAGATTAACCTGACAATTACGCTGGTGGTCTTTGTGCCGCTGGTATTGACGGTCATTCTGTCGCGATTGGCGTGGGGTCGCATTATGCGCTATCGGCAGGCCAGCCGCGAGGCAACTGGCATCGTCACCGGATTTCTGGGCGAGTTGTTTGGTGCCGTACAAGCCATCAAAGTTGCCAACGCCGAAACGGGTATGATCGCACGGCTCCATACACTCAACGACGTGCGGCGCAAGACGATGATCAAGGACCGCACATTTAGCGAACTGTTGACATCGATCTCGGACAGCGCCGTAATGTTTGGCATCGGCGCCACATTGCTGCTGGCAGGGCAAGCCATGGCTGCTGGAACATTCACCGTCGGTGATTTTGCGCTCTTTGTCTACTATCTTTGGTTCACCACCGATCTGTCGTCATTTCTGGGCACCTTTGTCGGCGACTACAAACAGCAGGAAGTCGCAATCCGGCGGTTAGAAGATCTGGTGCGGCCCGAGTCATCAGAGGTTCTGGTAGCACATCATCCAGTTTATGAACATGGTGAGCCGCCAGCGGTACCATATATTGTGAAAAAGAATGACCATATCCTGCAACAGCTCGCTGTCCAGGGATTAACATATCGGCATCCTGAAAGTAGCAGCGGCATCTCAGGGATTGATTTGCATCTGATCCGTGGGTCGTTTACTGTCGTCACCGGGCGGATTGGTGCGGGCAAAACGACCTTGTTGCGTGTACTGCTGGGGTTACTGCCTAAAGATAGTGGCACAATCCACTGGAACGACACCCTTGTCGATGACCCGGCCAACTTTTTCTGCCCACCACGCAGCGCCTATACGCCACAGGTGCCACGGCTGTTCAGTGAGCCGTTGCGCGACAATCTACTGATGGGGCTTCCCGAAGACCGTGTCGATCTTACTCTAGCAATCCAACGCGCTGTCCTGGAACAGGATGTGGCGAATCTTGAGCAAGGTTTGGAGACTGTCGCCGGGCCACGGGGCGTCCGGTTGTCGGGTGGGCAGGTGCAACGGTCGGCAGCGGCTCGAATGTTTGTGCGCGACACAGAGCTTTTGGTGTTCGACGATCTCTCCAGTGCGCTCGATGTCGACACCGAACGACAACTGTGGGAACGCTTCGACGATTTTACGGCCAATGGCGCAGCACAGACCTGTCTGGTAGTGTCGCATCACCGGGCGGCCTTCCGTCGCGCCGATCAGATTGTGGTGCTCAAGGATGGGCAGGTAGACGCCATCAGCACTCTTGATGAGTTGCTGGAAACATCTCCAGAGTTCCAGCGTCTGTGGTCAGGAGAGATGTAGCAACAAATAATGTATCTCATTCGTCATTTCTGTAACACAGCGTGTCATATCGGCGATTTTGTGCTACAGTTATATATGCACAGGTTTATAGTACACAGTAAAGGAGATCGGGGTCATGGCAAGTGATCAAGAACAGCATTCACACAACAATGGTATCAAGCAAAATATCGATCAGGCGGCGGACAAAGCACACGAGAAAGTCGATCAGGCGCGTGATCAGGCTAAAGAAGTTGTACACGACACAGTGTCCCAGTTCGAACAGCAAATGCAGGACATTCAGACACAGGTACAACAGGCCAGCATCCAATTCGCCGAACAGGCTGACCACGCAACGACAGTCGCTGGTGAGCGCATGGTCAACATCTCGCACTCGCTGCGTGGGAGTGGCCCAGCGACGGGTCTACGCGCAGATGTCGCCGAACGGGCAGCGAATACGCTTGAACAAACCGGAGCTTATTTGCAGCATCACGATGTCTCAGGCATGCGAAGTGATCTCGAAAAACTCATTCGCAAATTCCCCCTCGAGTCGGTGCTTATCGGGGTTGGAACCGGGTTCTGGTTAGCACGGGTATTGCGGAACAAATAGGAGACCCTTAAGGTTGTCTTTTCGCGTCACCAAGCCAAAATAACACTACAACACCTTAAAAATCACCTAGACCTTTAGGGTTTAGGTGATTTCTTTTTAGCATCCAAACCTTTAGGGTTCCTTTCACCGCATCGCCACGAGCTAAACACCACTCGACATCTCGCACATCTTCTAAACCTTAAGGGTTGGTACATATCACCCATTTTTAGCCCCCTTCACGCTGTGCACTCCCCAACCTTCAGGGTTCCTTTCACCACATCTTCACGGGCTAAACCCCACTCGATACCCTTCAAAATGCCCAGACCTTTAGGGTCTGATTAAACGCATCACGGAGTTCTTGCGGCTCCACTATCTCTGCATCGGCACCCAGCCCAAAAACCAGCATGGAAGCCATCTCTATCGATCCCACCTCAAAACGCGCAATAAACCATCTATCATCGGTTGTTTCGATAATCTCATACGCTCCCGGTGTGTACCATTTGATGAAATTCATCTTCCCCTGGGTAATACGCAAGGTAAAAGGATATTGGGTATGATCCGTCTCAAATGTCACAACATGTGCTTCCCAATAAGCTACCAAATCAAAATCCATATCACGCGAAAACGCCCCTTCAACAACCTGCAGATCGTTAATACGTGATACGCGATAGGTCCGAAATTCTCTCATGGTTTTAGCAACAAGATACCAAACACCAGCCTTAGATACCAATCCATACGGCTCCATAGTGCGTTCCACTACTTCGCCGTTGTGTTTCTGATACTGCACTACGATACGGTTTCTTTCGTAAATGGCATCCTGTACATCACTTAAAAAAGTCAGCCTTTGATGGCCATGCCACCACCATGTCGGATCGATATACACACGATTACGCATTTCCTGTGCGGCTTGTGCCTGCATTGATGGTAGAGCGGTTAAGAGCTTTAACACCGATGTTTCGGCGGCATCCGCAAGTCCGATATCATCAAGAAGCGAGGTGTTGATAGACAATAAAAGCGCCTGAACCTCAGTCTTATTCAAGCCATTCAGTTTCACACGGTAGTTTTCATCCAACCAGATGCCGCCGCCATGCCCTCCCTCAGCGTAGATAGGTATGCCTGCAAATGACAGCGCATCAATATCACGCAAGATCGTCCTACGTGACACCTCTAACTCTTCAGCCAATGTCTGCGCTGTCGTTTTGCCCTGTTGTTGCAACACCAACATAAGCGTCAACAACCGATCCGCGCGCATGCGATTTTCCTTCCTATTGAGTGACAGTACATGTCATCCAAGTTAGTGTACTATACCATTGCCATCCAAAACATATGTGAAAGGAAATGATTATGGCATTTGTAAATATTGATGGAGGTCGGATTTACTATGAAATGGTGGGAAAAGGTCCCGTAGTCGTTTTAGGGCATGCTGGCTTCGTTGATAGCCGTATGTGGGATGCTCAATGGAACGAATTTACCAACCACTATACAGTTCTGCGTTACGACATGCAGGGCCATGGCCAATCGGAGGTGGTTAGCGGCCCCATCTCCCGCCGTGATGAACTACTCAATCTGCTTCAGCAACTTGGCGTCGAACAAGCACTTTTTATTGGTAGCTCGTTGAGTGGTGCTACCTTTATTGATTTCGCCATCGAGCACCCCGAAACGGTTACATCATTAATAACAGTGAACGCCGTACCAAATGGCTTTGATATGGAGGGAGACCCACCACGCTACGTCATGGAGATGATACAGGCATCGCAGCAGGGTGACTTTGATCTCGTCACGGAACTGCAGATACGCATCTGGATCGATGGTATGTACCGTGAACCAGAGGCAGTCAACAGCTTAATTCGACAGCAAGCAGCCGAAATGAACCGGACACCTGTTCAGAATAACACATGGATGATCGCCGATTCTCAGCCACTTACCCCCCTTGACCCACCTGCTATAAATCGTTTACACGAAATCACCTGTCCAGTTCTGGCTATCGACGGAGCGCTTGATCACCCTGAAGTCCGACGTGCAACAAAAATCATGACAGACAACATACAACATGCACAACATATCACTATCGATGATACTGCACATATGCCCAGCATGGAAAAACCAGCTGAATTCAATCGCATTGTCCAAGCGTATCTCGTCAACCTTTAGGGTTGATCGATCCCGTCACCATGGTCTATTCACCACTCGGCACCGACAAAATACATTAAACCCTAAAGGTTGGGGTGATGATACTGATTTGTTGGGAAAACGGGGCGAGTGTGGGAGACCTTTAGAGTTCCTTTCACGGCATCTCCAAGACCTGAACGCACGATTGCACCACCTAATCTGTGGCAACCTTCAGGGTCTCTTCTATATCATCACAACTTCGGCAATACCACACCTATCTGGTCGAGATACTTCCCGTGCTTGTCGGCATACGACGTTTCGCAATCCTCGTCGCTCTCGAAAAACAGCACTTGCCCAATGCCTTCGTTGGCGTAGATACGCGCGGGGAGCGGCGTGGTGTTGGAGATTTCGAGCGTCACATAGCCGCGCCAACCCGGTTCAAACGGCGTGGTGTTCAAAATAATGCCACAGCGTGCATATGTCGACTTGCCCAGACAGATGGCCAGCACATTGCGGGGAATACGAAAGAATTCGACCGAACGGGCCAGCGCAAACGAATTTGGCGGAATATCGCAGTAGTCAGCGGTAATATCAACGAATGAACGTTCATCGAAACACTTAGGGTCCACCAGCGTGTTAAACACATTGGTAAAGACCTTGAATTCATTAGCGATCCGCATGTCATAGCCGTACGACGACAGACCATATGAGATAACCTCATCACGCACCTGGCGCTCCACAAACGGCTCGATCATGCTCTCCTCAAGCGCCATGCGCCGTATCCAACGATCAGCTTTAATCGACACTATCCGGCTCCTTCCGATGTTGTCGTTTAGAATGTCGCATTATACCACTGGCCTCAAGAGGGTCTGTCGTATGATGTTATGTCAAAGAAACCAGTACAATAGATCAATGTATGGCTGCTATAAGAAATACGGTATCTAATGCAACACCTCATCGACAATCAAAGCTGCGTGCGCTGCCCGGCACTGGTAGCCAACCGTAGTCGTATTGTGCACGGCTACGGCGACCCGTCGGCGCGAATCGTGTTTATTGGTGAGGCACCGGGGCAGCATGGCGCGGACCAGACCGGCATACCCTTTACCCATGACCGTTCGGGTGCGCGACTCCAACGCATGTTGACGGCACTTGGACTCATGAACAATAGCCAACCAACCGAGCATCCCCGCTGGCAGTGTTTCGTGACCAACGTAGTGCGTTGTTGCCCACCCGAAAATCGCACACCCACACGTACTGAACAGATCAACTGTCTGCCCTTCCTGCTTGACGAACTAACACAGCTCAACCCCTATCTCATCATCCCAATTGGACGGCTCGCACTGCGGGCTGTGGTGGAGTATTATCTCGAAACAGACCCTGGTTCCATTCGCGTTGCACACGCCATCCCACTCAGGACCAACTCGCGTATCATTGTGCCGATGGTGCATCCGGCCCGCATCTCGCATGCCCAGATCGAAGCATTCATCGCGGTGATGCAAGAGATTCTTGATGCTATGCGTAAATGTGGTCTTTTGTAGCGATTTACAGAAAAGAATTCTATTATTTCTTTTCATATTTGGTCTGTGGTATATTGATGGTAGACTCAAAAAGGAGCAAATCATGGCGACAACACCGTATCGTGAACAAGTTCTCCGTGAGGTAAACGCACTTCCCGAAGAGTACCTACCATATCTACTACAAATTGTACAAACATTTCGTGACAGCATCACTTTGAGACCAGCAACAGAGAGCGTGCAACAAGGCTGGCATGAGGCAAGGACAACACAGATCACCCCCATAGAAGAACTTTGGGACGGGATCGATGCAGAGTAATCCAGAAAATAATCTACAATGAAGTAAAAAGATGTCCAGAAGCAAACCCAAGAGATAGAGAAGCCATAGATAACATATCAGAACCCTCAGAAGAAGAACCATCTTAGTTAAAAATGGATATAGATATAGGTGCAGTCATGAATCCTTAATGTCATATTAATTAGCAGCATCCATCTCAGAACATATCAAAATTGTCTTACGCGTAGTAAGGGAGTAAATCACTATGAAACTTTTTGATGATATTGCTCGATTTGATATAGATGTTCCTTTGTATCGTGAAACCAATTACAATTATCTGAACAGATCGGCAAGACCAATTGCTTATATGATTAGAGAATTTATAGACAATTGGTTTTCGCATTATCCTGAGAATTTAGGAGAAGAGTTGAAGCAAAGATTTTGTTCAAACAACAATAGTCAGTATGATGGGGCATTCTTTGAATTGTTCCTACACGAACTACTACATCGTCTTGGTTATCAGTGTATGTTACATCCACAACTTCCATCCAACAACAGTAAACGACCAGACTTTCAGTTAACTATAGGTGACAGTAAACTTTATATTGAAGCCACAATTGCCAGAGAGGAAAGTGATGCCGAAATCGCTGCACAAAGCCGAATGAACGACATTCTTGAAGCAATAGAGCAAAATCTTCACTCTCCAAACTTTTTCATCAATATCAATATACGAAGCAAACCAGAAACATCAATCCCTGTAACGAAAATCATTGCTTTCCTCGAGAAAAAATTATGCAGTGTTGATCCAGAGGAATTGACAGAAGTGCTTGTAAAGGAACCACAGGTGAGAAATCTTCCTCATTGGGTATATCGATACCAAGGATGGGATATCGAGTTTTTTCCCATTCCCAGAAATAAGCCAGGATTACGTAATATCGGCATTTGTACAGGAGGCTTTGAAAAAGTAAAAACATCAGAGGCTATTCGCAGAGCAGTAGTAAAAAAAGCGGGACGATATGGCGAATTAGAATGGCCATTCATAATTGCTGTTAATGCCTTAGGCGATCCACAACATTCTCACATAATAGAAGCACTATTTGGTGACGACATGATTAATGTAACCTTTACTGATACCAAACCTCGTTCTATTACCAACATTGAAAGTAGTAGATCACTAAATGGGGCTTGGGTAAGTGAATCAAAACCTCGGTATACCAGAGTAAGTGCAGTGCTCATAGCATTTAGACTTTCGCCATGGAATGTGCCTGATACCAAGTTATGCTTATATCACAACCCTTGGGCAAAACGACCAATCAATGGCTTATTGTCAGAGATTGATCAAGTTATTCCTAATAATGGACAGATGGAGCATATAGAAGGTATTTCGCTACAAAAACTCATGAATTTACCTTCAGAATGGCTCAAAGAATAAAGCTTAAATCTATTGTTTTTTACACACAAACAATACCTACAAGAATTCAACCATACAATTATGCTCTCATAATAAATATCATACCGTCCCCAAAAAACAACAAGGCGTCCCAACAGTCGCCGGAACACCCTGCATCCACAACACGTTTCTACAACTGACTCATCCCACCATCTGCAACGATCTCCGTCCCCAGAATAAACGACGAATCCGGCGAAGCGAGGAAGGTTACAATACTCGCAAGCTCCTCGGGTCGACCAAAGCGCTTGAGCGGAATCTGATTAACCACATTCTCTGTAAAACCCACCATCTGCTCCTGCGTCATCCCGGTACGACCAAAAAGAGGCGTTTCGACGGGTCCTGGGCTCACCGCGTTGACACGAATGCCCCGCTCAACCAGATCGGCAGAAAGCGTGCGTGCCAGACTGACTAAGGCAGCTTTGCTCGCACCATAGACACTTGTTGTCGGCATGCCAATATTGGCATTGATCGATGCGTTAAGAATAACCGATGCATTATCATTAAGATATGATATGGCCTTCTGAACAGTAAAATAGGCTCCTTTGAGATTGGTAGTCATAATCTGATCAAAGAACTCTTCGGTCACTTGCTCAACCGGTGCCATTTTAGCGATCCCTGCATTTACGAAGAGCACATCAATTTTTCCAAGTGTCCTTTCGACCTGAGCGAACAACCGATCAATATCTGACAACTGGGCGACATCACCCTGCACAACCAGCACATCACCCCCAAGTTCCTGTGCTGCCGCATTCAGCGTTTCATGATTGCGACCAAAGAGCACAACTTTGGCACCCTCATCCTGCAAAGCCTTCGCAGATGCCAAACCGATGCCACTGTTACCGCCTGTAATAACGGCGACTTTACCATCAAGCTTACCCATAAAAATACTCCTTGTTTTGTAGTAAAACCTTTTATATACGACACGTTTATTTGAATGTTTATACTGCAACGGCTACCTGTTCAAGCGACTCACCGATCTGTTGACGTGCGGTCATTACGGCTGCCTCTGGATCGCGTGCAAGCTGGTCAGCAGCGACAAACTCGACATCAGTGATGCCAAGAAACGCAAGGACCTGACGCACATATCCCGAGACATCATCAAAATCGCTGCCCAATGGTATTCCTCCAGAAGTCACCACGACATAGGTTTTACGGTCTTTGAGCAAACCTACTGGTCCATTCTCACCATAGCGAAATGTGACACCTGCACGATCAACCAGATCGATGTAGGCTTTTAGTGTGGCTGGCACTGAAAAGTTATAGATCGGCACACTCAGAACAAGCACATCACTGGTTTGTAACTCTTCCACCAACTCATCAGATGTCGCGAGTAATGCCACTTGATCATCGGTGAGATTCTCGGGCGGCGTGGAGTAGGCGCCATGTCTTCGGTGACGAATGGCAACCCGCCTGCCACATCACGCGCAGTGACTGTAGCATCTGGAAATTCGCTAGTGAGATGTTCAACGATATAGCTGGTGATCTGACGACTGACTGAGTCGGTGTAACGAGCGCTGGCGTCAACATGCAGAATACAGATATCCAAAGTTCGTTAGTTGTAGATGACATGCAAACTACCTCTCTTTTTTACATAAAAGAGCTACCAGAAGCTTATAATTCATTCTTGACCATTCATTCCAAAATAAAGACAAAAATTTTTAGAGCGACGAAAGTGCTATTTTTACACTATCCTCCAAAGCCTTACGACCCAGTTTTGCCTTTGCCATCACACGCAAACCCATCAACGTGTTGAGTAAAAAGCGCGCCAGGCAACGTGCATCGTGGGTTGACACAATCTCGCCTGTTGCCTGGCCTTTAGCGATTAACCGATAAAAAGCATCTTCTGTTTTGCCAAACGCGGCCTGTACTTTACCAGCGATTTCAGGATCATGTGGTGCCAGCTCGACCGCTGTATTTACTACAAAACAACCACGCTGAGCAGGATCGGCGACTGCAGCATCTATTTGCGCTTCAAAGAACTGCTTTAGCGCCACTTTCGCCGAATCGGTCTGCTCAAATAACTCGAACAACGCAACCCCGCTACGCTCTTGATAACGTTCCAGGGCATTGAGATACAGTGAACGCTTATCGCCAAAGGTATCGTACAAACTGCCACGGCCAATGCCAACATGATCAACCAGATCCTGAACTGATGTCGCTTCATAACCACGAGACCAGAAAAGATCCATTGCTTTGTTGATAACCTGGTTTTGATCAAACTCTTTGTGCCGTGCCATTTTATATACTCCTTACACGCTGAAGAGTATAACATATTTGGAACGATTAGTCAAGAATACTCATTACATGCATCACGTAGCGCTAAAATGATACTCATCGACATCACATACCGGCTTATACCCAATCTGCTGATAAATCGAATTCGCAGTAGCATTCGCCAGATCCGTAAAGAGGACACAGAACTTTTGGCCCATATCAAGCATATGCTGGCTCAGTTGTGCTACAAATGTCGAGGCATAGCCGCGTCTTCGGAACTCCGGTGGCGTGTATACTGCATTGAGACCTACACCATTAATCGTCGGACGCGTACGGCCGCCCATGGACACAGGCTGCCCATCAAACCATAAATACATATCACAGCTGTTAATTTTCCGACGTGCAATATTCTCAGTCTCTGGCCCCCAACCACGCAAACCTGCATCAACCTGAAACGCATACATCCAGCGTGTTACCAGATCCAGATCGGCTTCGGTAGCCAGTACCAGTTGGCCAGCATTACAGGTCGGTTCCTCCACCTCGGTAAGCACATAGATGCGCTCCTGACGCTGCAATTTATAGGGCTGTTTTGCCATGATCGACCAGGTCCTGGCAAAGGTATGTGCCATTTGCACAGGTGCAACAACACCTGAAACATAGGCGTCCCGCATGTAGAGCTCTTCAACAATCAGATCTATAGCTACTTTGCAGTCCGCTCGTTCGCCATACAACATCAGTGACTGTGGAGGTGTCATAACTCCCACTACCACCAAACCCTCTTCGTCTTCAACAGTAATAAAATACGGAAGATCGCTTTGTAGGCTGTTGGAATGCAACATTCGCAAACTAATACCCAAAATTAAATTGCTCTCTGCTTCATAAAACTCAAGAAAAGGCCGCGCTTTTTCAAGAAACGTCGCAGCATCGTGATAGATTGTAATCAACATGGATTATCCTTTTGCTAGATTAAGACCGATTATCCTACCATCCCACCGCACATCCATCACAGCGGGTCTCACTCCCAGCCACATATGCTCCCGACGGCAACCGCCAGATCGCCTGCCCTCGCCCAAAACCACCCGATGCTGCCGCAACCTGCACCACATGACCTCGCTCAGCCAACCCTTCAATCACATGACGCGGTGTATCTAACTCGACAAAGACAGTTTCGCCTGCAACCCGCCAGCGTGGCGCATCCAGAGCCGCCTGGGGATGCATGCCATAGTCAAGCGTATTGATGGCAACCTGCGTATGACCCTGTGGCTGCATCTCGCCGCCCATCACACCAAACGGCCCCATCGGCTGACCATTACGTGTCATAAACGCTGGAATAATCGTGTGAAATGGTCGTTTGTATGGCGCTAATTGATTGGGATGCCCCGCTTCAAGGGTAAAACCATGCCCACGATTTTGCAGCGCAATGCCCCAATCTGGCACAACCACACCAGACCCAAAACCCCAGAAATTCGATTGGATCAAACTCACCATACGACCTTCACTGTCTGCCGCGCAGAGGTAGACCGTACCACCACGCGGTGGCTGACCTGGTTCAGGAAAACACGCCTGTGGCCCGATTAAGGCACGCCGTGCTGCGAGATATACCGGATCAAGCAAACTGTGCAGCGGCACCTCGGCGTGTGCGGGGTCGGCAATATAGCGATAAGCATCGGCAAACGCCAGTTTCATGGCTTCGATCTGCAGGTGATAAGCAGCTGCCGAGTCACGCGGGTATTGAGCAATATCAAGACCTTCGAGCATGCCCAGTGTCAGCAGCGCGGCCAAACCCTGTCCGTTTGGTGGCAACTCCCAGATCGTATGCCCACGATACTCGATACTGATCGGATCAACCCAGGTGCTTGTGTGCGCTGCCAGATCGTCAGCCGTGAGCAGGCCACCAGTGCGTTGGGCAAAATGCACAATCGCTTCAGCAACTGCACCCTTGTAAAAGGCATCTGCGCCCTGTTCGGCAATGTGGCGCAACGTACGCGCATGTCCAGGGCTGACAAAAAGATCGCCCGCCGAGGGAGCAGCACCGGACGGCACAAAGGTAGAGAGAAAACCAGCAAATTCTGGTTCATTGCGTTGTTGAGCTGCCGCCACAGCCTGCGACCAACCACGCGACACAATCGGCGCCACTGGATGACCATTTTCAGCATAAGCAATTGCAGGTTCAAAAAGCCTGGCAAAGGGGAGTTTCCCAAAACGCTGATGCAGATCCTGCCATGCGGCTGGTGCCCCAGGAACGGTAACCGACAACCATCCTGAAGAAGGTACCGCCGTATATCCAGCCTGTTGCACCGCATCCACAGTTAATCCAGCAGGGGCACGCCCTGAGCCATTTAATCCATGCAGTTGTGTACCATCCCACACCATGGCAAAGGTATCACCACCAATGCCATTTGAGGTTGGCTCAAGTACTGTCAACGCAATTGCAGTAGCCACAGCCGCATCAACAGCTGTGCCACCAGCCTGCAGCATGGTAAGACCTGCCTGTGCAGCAAGTGGATGGCTCGTAGCCACCACACCGTTAGCGGCCACAAGCGGTGTCCGACGTGCAGGATAAATTGTTGTATGTAAGTTTGCCATATTCATACACTCCCCTTCGAGCGGCATAATGTTATCAAGAGATTATGCCATACTTTACAATTGTTTTTGTGACAAAGGAATAACGATCTTCACATACACAGGATCGGTTATGATGGTACTCAATCGTCATCTTGTACTCATTCATATGACAGGGCTTTTGTGCACTTGTTCTCTTTTTATTCATCTCGGAGGTGTTATGAAATCATTGCAGGACAAGATTGTATTGATCACGGGTGCCGGTGGTGGTTTTGGTCAGGTGATGATACGCCAGTTTCTTCAGGCCGAGAGCAACCTTATTTTGACCGACCTTCACGAAGACCCGCTGCGGCAAACTGCAGAAATGATCCATGCGGCACTGGGCAAAGATCTTGCTAAAAACAACATCCTGGGCTGTTTTGGCGCTGATCTGGGAAGCGCTTCCGGGGCTGACAAGGTCTTTCAGCAATGCCAAATCATCACACCCCACATTGACATCCTGGTAAACAACGCAGGTATTGCATTGTATGGCTTACATACAGATGTTCCTCAGGACAGGTGGGAACAACTGATGCAGATCAATCTACTGGCCCCCATGCGCCTGACAGCGAAGTTTGCCCCCGCAATGATGCAGCGCCGCAGCGGTCACATTGTCAACATCTCGTCTGCTGCAGGATTGGTTGGCACACCAGGGCTCGCCTCGTACTGTGCAACAAAATTCGGGTTGCGGGGCTTTGGCGAGGCACTACACACAGAGTTACGTCGACATCGCGTCGATGTAACCAATATCTATCCTTTTTTCGCACGCACACCTATTTTACAGGCAGAACAATTTGGCAGCCAACCACGTCGTACGGTTCCAGACAAATTCGTCGATGATCCTGACTTCATCATTGCAGAACTGATCCAAGGCATTCGGAGAAGGAAACTCCACGTTTATCCAGGCAAAATGTCCAAACGGATCAACTTCCTCAAACGTGTGGCTCCATGGGTCATTCCACTGCTGGATCGACGTATCATGACCAAAGAATAGACTCGTTTCGAATGGGTAGGGCCTACATCTCTGTCGAGGAGAAGAGTCGTATGCTACAATAAACATCCATCGATGATGTGGGAGTAGCAACATATGCGAGATACTATCGAGAATGCTGATTTGTATGCAGCATGTCGGCACGAGAATAGTCCTGAACAAACGCAAGCTTTTACCATATTATGGAACTACCTATATCGGATTACCTACACCATGGTCTACAATCGTGTTGATCCCGAGGCATTAGCCACAGAATGTACCCAGCAAGCACTTATTAAGATACATCGCAACATGGAGCAGTGTCATTCACCTGAGCAGTTTCGTAGCTGGGCAGCCCAGATTACCCGCCGTACCGTCATTGATGAGCTGCGAAAATCGGAGTATACACGACGGGCAACGCTCACCGAAGAATCGGCAGCGGTATCACAAACAGAAGCACTGCCTTTACTACAGGATATGCATGATTTACGAACGTTGCTGCATACCGCCATCTCACAGGGTCCATTAAGCGAGCGTTCGCAACGTGTAGTGCTTGGGCGCTATTTTGACGAACAAACCGATGAGACATTGGCCCAAATAGAAAGCTCGCAAAGTGGTAAGACGATACTACCTAGCCATATTCAGGTGACTCGTGCCAAAAACCTGGCGAAACTACGCACTGACACGGCATTACTTGAACGATTGCGCGATTTCATCGATGATTAAAGTGCTGTGAAAGAAAGGTCGGGACTAGTAATTACGTCTTATGAACAAAGAGTCATAGCGGCACATAAGGACACCATCAATGTCACAGCACGATAAACCAATTCGACAACTGGCACAGATACTCACCACACCCATAGACGAGCAAAGCTGTCAGAGCTATCTTGACACTATAGAGGACTATATCTCGCTTCAGCTTGCTGATGAAGATTACCAAACACAACTTCCTGATGTTGCTATGCACCTCGATAGTTGTGTTAGCTGTGCCGAGGCCTATGCGCTCCTCTACGAGGCACGCGTAGCTGAAACATACCAACCCACATCGATACCAATACCAGATCTGAGCTTTCTGCACACTGCACCCGCAGATTCAGATGGGGTTTCCTTATCAGCATTACTTCAAGGGTCGCTGGAGCGTGTGGGGACAAGACTGCGGCTTATCTTTTCTCAAAAACTCTTTGATGCACTGACAAGCACACCATCAACAGAGCCAACACTAGCCTTTCGTGAGAGCAGTGAACCACCTTCCTTAATCAATTTGGTCGTTGAGAATCCATCCCCTGGCGTAGCGAACATGCAGATAACTGCGTATGCGAACCCACCGGATGCCTCGGTATGTACCCTCCGTATCCAGGTGGCACTGATCGAACGTGACTGGCCCGATCTGGCCGATGTGTCAGTTCGTATACAGGTACACAACAAATCACGTCAGACCAAAACAGACCCCTGGGGCGAAGCGCTTTTTGAGCAGGTGCCGATTGATGCCTTAACCCATCTTCAGGTCGAGATCGACCCATGTGATGCCACCCCAACCACCACATAAGGCGCCCAGAACACTGGTGCCGCATACGGCTGCTCGTGGGGATTACCTGTTATCTCGATAGTTTCTTCCCAATGGTGTATTTGTGCACGAATCTCAGCAATTGTTAGCTCACGCAGATAGCCTTGTGCTTCACACAGCGCTGCCGCAATATTGTGGTCTCCCTCCTGTGCCATCAAGAGTTGATAGAAGCGCTCCATCAATAACCGCGCCGATGTATCCTCAACTGGCCAGAGTGTCACCAACACTACACGCGCACCAGCCAGCATAAACGCCCGAATGAACCCCATTGGCTCATCACCTCGCACAATATGACTGACCCCACTCCGACACGCATTAAGCACCACCAGTTCAGCACAAAGCTGTGCATCAGTCATGATGCGTGTGGCGGTAATGCGTGTATCTGGGCCTGGTTCCAACCAAGAATTAAGCGGTTCATCCATATTAAACTCACCATGACAGGCAAAATGGATGTACCGATAGGCACTTGCGACATCAATAAACTGTTGTTGCAGCTCTGTTACGCGATGCACGACATCACCGTGACACACCTGCGCTACCTGCGTTGCCTCGGCTTCTGTATGGCGAAGTTGACGATCTCCCACACCATCAAAGCCAAAGGCCAGACATGAACATGCCGGTGGACTGGATGCGCTCTTCATCGACTGGAACAGGACCGTCGCGCTGGGGGCATAACTCACGTGTGCAATCTGATCAAGTAAACACCCTCCGGCTGGATCAAGCAGTGCCGCAAAAGAGAGCTGATGCAGTGGTCCATGTGGCACCACAATCACGTGGGTGGTTGGCTCCAACCTATCAGCTACAGGACCGATCAACGCATCATATGCTCGTCGGAGAATGGGTGGCCGCAAAAAGCGCTTGCCGTCAGCGAGGTACGGCGAGTCGGAATGGAGCAGATGCGGATCAAGATTGCATATGTGTGCATCTATACTGGCAGACGTCAAAGCAAAGAGAAGTAGCTGTGATGGTGTTTCCAGACATGCACGTACTGCTGCTGCTTCGGACGGCATCGCATTGAGTAAAGCCGTTTCAGGACCATGAAGCCCGGTGGTAAAATACGCCAGCAGGACTGTTTCTGACGAGAGTTGGTGCCGTACCTCTTCAGATGTGAGTGGTACTGCCTGTGAGTCGGCTAGCGTCGAGTCACGTTGTACTAGCAGATCGGCGAAGGCACGCGCACGCGCACGCTCGGCATAGTTGAAGGCCGTCACTATATCACCTCGTTCCAGACAGAACAGGATTGCGGCTTCGTAGATCTGTTGCCAACGCCCCATCAGACTGACGAGTAAACCTTCATCACGCAGTGGTTGGCGGTTGGCTTCAATGGCGGCAATGGCCTGTGCATAGCTGGATCGTGCTGTGGCATAATCGGCCAGTTGCCAGAGCGTATGACCGATACGTGCATGTATCAATCCAAGGATGTCATATCGCTCAAGGGTATATGCCAGTTGCAGAGCTTCCCGATAGTGTGTCAACGCAGCCTGCTGTTCACTCTGCGCCTGACAGAGCAACCCCAGACCGATGAACGTATCGACCGCATGTATCTGTGTAGTCATCAATTCTAATGAATGCTGAAACTGCTCCTGAGCAAGTTGTAAACTGCCGCGTAACAGCTCCAGTTCTGCCATATTGTGCAGCACCCGACCAGCGTAATCGCTGGAACCAACACTTTGGAAGTAGGTATAGGCTTTTTCAAAACAGGCGATAGCAGCATCCCACTTACCCTGATCACGTTCAATGACACCAAGCGTATTAAGAGCAGTTGCCTGATAGAAATCAGCTTTTGTCTGGGTAAAAAGCTCAATACTTTCACCTATACAGGTTTTGGCAGTCACAAATGCATGAAGCTGATGATGAAGACTCCCCATATTGAGGAGGGCCATACCTTGTCGAAGGATATTCCCAAGTTCCCTCCATAAGGTGAGGCTTTCCGTGTAGTAAGCCAGTGCGACTTCATACTGTCCCTGATTATGAGCAAAGAAGGCGCTGGAGTTCAGGGTTCTAGCACGGAGGGCAGGGGCAAGGTGCGACTCAGCAAGCAATTCAGCAAAGTGCTGTTGTGCAGAAGAAAGACGATCTGCAAGCCCTTCACCAAGTCCCTGATAGTACGCGACCAGATATTGATGCTGTGGTTCAGATAGGTGGTTTACAGGAACCATACTGATAATGTCTGATAATGCTCTTGGTTCCCGCCTGATGACCATTTCACACAAGTGTTCCAGATGATAGATATAGGTGTGTTCAGATGCCGCCCGTTCAGGTAGCGTTCCCTGTGATATACGGTAGGCAAAATATTCAACAATCTTTTCAGCTGCGTGACGATGTTGGCCTGCGGGTAGCCGTGCAATGCTTTCCACTACTGTCGGTACGATCTGATATCCCTGTGCCGTAGCCTCGATCATGTGTTGTTCAAGGAGCATATCAAACTCGGCTGTAACAGTCTGGTGCAAGATAGCTTCCAGCAGTGGATCATCAAACTCTTTGAGGAGCATACCAGTAATCAAGACATGTTGTTGCATCGGGGTAAGATCAGGAAGTGTGCCAAGGTTACGAACGTGATTCATAGTTGTTTGATCACCTTTGATGAACTAAAAAAGATGATAGTAGTATCCATATTAACTGCAAAGATAGTAATATCACCGTAATCCGACAAACTATAGCAGGAAAGATCATGGATCTAACCAACGTCTTACCTTTAACATGATAACGCGCATTTTAATCTTTTTTGGTCATATTGTTTACGTCAAAGAGCAGGAAGGACACACAACCATGTATTATGTCCAAAGAAAACCACTGATAATCTGCACCATGCTGGTGTGTATGCTTGGTCTCGTAGTGTGGCAAGCACCTCCACAGACAGTATTTGCACAGACGAGTCTAAATGTGTCGCCACAGGGACAGTTCGCGGGTGAGAAAGTCACGCTTACTGGCAGTGGTTATCCACCAGGGACATATACGATTCGCTGGGATGGGGTGGATAGCGAAACCTTTGACATTCCACCTGATGATAACAATGCTGCTGCATTTACAAAAGAGTTTACGATCCCACAGGAGGCAACTGATGGCTTTCATACTCTTTCACTTGTCTCCAATCGATTGAGGCAAATGACAAGTATTGATGTTTATGTGGGAACCCTGGTGCTTGATCTTACAGTTTCACTGGAGTGGGAACCAAGTGAGGCCGAAACTATTGGGAACCAGGACGGCATTCGTAATGATATTGAGGCCGCCGGATGTCCTGCCAATTCCACGACACCTGGGCATCCTGATCCAGGTGGGAACTATACCTATTTACAGGATCTGGAGCTGGCCCTCGAATACACATCAGCCTATCTGTATAACTTCACTGAGGGGCAAATGTCGCTTGGTACCATCGATGTCTACACTGGTGGTGACAATTGGGAAGAGGCAGACATTCAAATCCTTGCTGATAGCACCTACCGACCGAGTGCATTTGTGGGTGGGATTGTTGATGACCCAACCCTATCACCATTTACCACTATCGATGATAAACCTATTGTGTTTTATGACCTGCCCATCATACTAGGGAGGCTCTGGAATGGCGAGGGCGCACGCTGCGGACGCTGGTCCAATCCTGCCGGATGGCGTACGCTCGGTCATGAGTTGGGGCATCATGCGTTGTATTTATATGATCAGTATTTTAACGCTGTAACCGGAGAATCACAATACTGTACCGCATCTGGTATTGATTTTGGCTCTCCTTCATACCCAACCCTGATCGGGACAGATGATACCTTGATGGCCTATCATTACACGACCGATAAGCTTTGGCGTGGGGGAGTAGCACCACAGCAGGGAAAACAGCCTATTGCTTGTCGTAACACGCCACATGAACTGATATATGGAGGAGGTACGACAGAATGGGAAGTTATCAAGACCTTCTATCCTAATATAAATATCAATGCACCACCACCGTCAATTTCATGGCCGATGAGCCCCGTGGCAAACCTCTTTACCTTCAATGGTGCACCGGGGCCAGTCGACTCGATTGCAGACATTGCTCTTGAGGTCACCGGGGAACTATCCGAAACAGCTATAGGTGAAGCCTATCTAGTGCGTCCGCGTAATGGTCAATACCCACAACGCATTATTGGGCAGGGTGTACTACTCCCAGACGCAGAGGAACAACTACCGTTTCTTGGGGTTGTCCCGGACCTAGGAGATCGTGCTGCCGTCTTTGTAAATGACCCTAACACAGACAACCGTTTTGCAATATCACCAAATAGTATTGCCCCTCTTAGTCTAACTAATCTCAATAACCTCACCACTGAACTGACTGATTGGCGTCCCAGCATTACTGTCGCTCCAACAACTACGAGAAAAGGTTCATCGTTCTCTGAAGTCGTTGCACTTAATGTCCGACTAGAGGATTGTGGTGCACAAAGTGAAGAGGTTGCATTTGCCTATTGCCCGGCTGGTGGTGTGTGTAGTGAGTCCATGGGAGCCACACGCGAATCAGATAGGACATTCACCTACACTTTTTTCTTTTCAGATAATAATCCAGTTGCTCTGCGTGGTTATATCTATGCACGAAATGGTGTGAGTGATGCAGAAGCAATTGTCACATACCAACTTGGCGGTGGTGTCGGCACAGCATACATCGGGGCCCATGCACCCTTTTCGGGCGGAGAAATTACGACCGAGATAGTGCCAGGAGATATTCCCCCAGAGGAAACAGCAGAGATCAAAGATACGCGTGTAGCACACACGACGACACCAGCCTGTTCAGTACCACCAACAGATGAATCGCCGATACGTCTTCTGGGAACGCCTTTCAATATCCAACCAGAGATTAACACCGAAGATCAAGATAATAGCCGTCCATGGAATGTGTCCGACCCACCAATCCTTGTTCGCCTTTCCTACAAGCAGGATCTTTTGAATCGCCTGGGTATTGCAGAAGAACAATTAGTAGTAGTGCGACTTAATAGCGATAACATTTGGGAAGTGGTTCCCACCGTCGGTCAGAGTGTTGAACTCGATTGGATTGCGGCTGAAGCACAGAACTTTGATAGTGATGGTGACAGCGACGGTGATTTTTATGCGCTGGCGTATGGCCCACTTTTCAACTTTCTCCCCCTGATCCAACGCTAACAGGTTGTTCTCTTTTCCTGCAACTCCGTCACACAATGCGGCGGAGTTTTCTATTTCGTTGCATAGTTGAGGAAAGGTTGCAGCACATTGACTCGTCATGGGAGTGAATGGGACATGGATTCATAATTATCAGGAGGAAACTAACAATGACCAACACATCAAACAATCGTCGTGCATTTTTACGCCGTAGCGGAACTGGTGTCGCAGCAGCACTCGCGGTGCCAACGCTCGCTGCACTGGCCTCTAACTCCAAAGCTGCTCAGGCATGCACACCTGTACCATGGTTGCAAGAGGCATTTCGTTTCCGTTATGCAGAAATCGCCGAGCGAATTCAAGTCTGGGTCAATGCAGGTATACACACCCAATCAGCAACACCAATGATACGGCAGTTTGCACTGGCTGACTATATTGATGATTGGTGTGGTACAGGAAGACCACGTATTCCCATTCCAATACCGCCAGATGGCCCGACCCTCACCTTCGAGGCGTATGCCGATCAGTTAGAAGGTATGCATGAACTAGCCAAAGACATTGAGCACTGGGCCATTTCGATTGATGAAGAAGGTATTCTCCCTGGGCTGATCGCGCTCCATGTTTTACGAGACGACGCCTTCACTCAGTTGAGCTATCGACCTGCACCTGATGAGTGGCCCTTCCCATTTGGTCCACTTGGCCCACATCCCTGTTAAATGTCGTAAGACCTCGTCCCATCCTGCTACCCCGACCGTGGAAGGATCTCGATTTCGGGACACGTAAGGAAAGGTCTCCACACTGATTCTCGTCTCGTACATAGAAAATATGGATACATTGATCGCGGAGGATTGGAATGAAAAGACTGCTCATCATTTTGGTACTGTTGTGTGTAACAATCCCTTTTGCCAATGCAGCCCCTCTCGATATTGCGACTGTCAAAGCACCTGAGATCAATTGTGTATTTGATACTGACTGCACCATTACAGTCACCGATACAACTGATGCTATTACACTGCCTGGAGGGAGCGGCTCCGGCTTTCTACAGTCACACACACTGCCCGTAGGTGAGCCAGGAACACCTGCTGCCGGACTCTATGGTTACGAGTATCGCATCGACCTGCGTCAAATCTCCGGTATTCTTGATATCCCCTGTGTCACGTCCCTCCAATTCGATGTTGGACCGATTGTTTCACTGGACTATGATAACGATGGTGCTACCGAAAAAGTGTTTGTGGTAACGCAGGGTGGCCTGGGTACAATTGCTCCAACGTCGATCAATCAAACAGGGAATACCATCACGTTTGCTTTTTCACCGGCGGTCTGTGCAGGATCATACAGTGGTGGCGGAGATAACTCGTTCTTCTTTGGGTTGACATCGCAGTATCCGCCACGCCATGTAACTGCCACACTCCAAAGTAGTCCGGGCAATCATATGCTCAATCTGGCAGCTCGTGCCCCTGCATATCCACTCTTCATGGAAACACTGGTGGTGTGGCATGCCTGGCCCGAAAGGATTCGTAGTATTCTCGAACAACGTGCTGATGAATATCAGATTGAGTTGGTAGGTTTTGCCAGCGAGGATGAACTGGAGGAAGCGCTACGCGATCCTTCCGCTAAACCTGACCTTATTCTGGGACCGGATACCTTGAGTGATGCACTGATCAAAGCAGGACTGGTCAACGCCTACTGTCTCCCTGATGGTTGTGAAGAATGTTTTAGTGATAATCCACCGCGCTGGTGCCTGTACGCCAATGGTGATTTTAGTTATAACCGCAATATCGATTTTCAGTTTGCCGGGCTATGCGAACCAAAACAATGTCCGCCCTGTCTGAGTGACAATCCACCGCACTGGTGCCAGTTTGCACAACTGGACCATGAACAGGCTCCCGATATCTTTCAGGCTGGTTTTGCACGCTTTGTTGAGGATCAAGTGCTTCCTGTTGGCACACCGATCTGGTGGGAGGCCGATCTGGTGCTGGCAGATCCCACCTGGTTTCTTGAGCGCGAGTTAGCAATGCCGGGTAGTCTGGGTGACATTGTAGATCTGCAACAGGAGTATCCTGATCTCGTGTATATCGACCCTGCATTTGACCCAACCCCAACACCTATGCGACATTTCATAGATGCACTCAAAGGTAATCCTTCGCCTCAGCCAAGCAAGGCAGGTCTTCTGGTTGTTGAAGCAGAACAGTTCCGTGCATTAACGAAGGAAGTTGGGCCGTTGTTCCTCTTCCCACTGGCCGATTACCAGCCGCAACCCTCTGTGCAGGGAGTGTATGTCAACCCACACTCAGAGCATCGTGCTCAGGCGCTGGCCATTGCCGATCTCCTGGCCAGTCCAAACATGCAGGTCGAGCTATTCGGCGCGGCGGGGTACATGCCCACTCACGGCGAAGCATGGGTCAACGTGGCCGATGAGGTACTGGTCGATCTGAGCCAACCGCTACTGCCTGGTGTTCTTGGTATCCTCCCAGAAATCGATATCCATGATTTTATTGAACGTCCACCGTTTACAGCACCTGCTTTCGGGAGCGATGCCTGTGGCCTGGCTGCTGCTGAACTCTACACCCGTTTGACTGATTTTGTTGGCGCAAATGACTTTGATCGCATCCGTGCCGAGTTTAGCAGCCAGCAATTTGCACGGATCTGTCGTGCTCATCTTACGCGGCTCGCTTTCGGTGATGATCATTGTGCTGAACGCGCCGAGTCTATTTTTGCTATGACCTTGATGGAATGGCGAGGCACCACTGGTGCAGTCTATCGAGCCGCAGAGGCGGCCCGTGCCGAACTCGCAGCCTGTCGCGGGTAAACGATCCTCTAGATCTCACCTCCTTTTGACGCCCCTCCAATACTCACAAGGTACTGGAGGGATCTTTTGGCTCACCAGACAAGGAAAGGTTAGAGTAACCCACCTCATCTTAAAACACATCAACGGACATTTTGCGGACGTTCTTGGATATGCTAGAAAGACCTACTCTTTTGAGCAAGCATTCCAGGAGGTGTAATCGGCACAAATAAGTGGTCCCCGCCCAAACAACAAACCTGAGATGCCTCACCGTGAAACAGACAATTGTCGATGTCTACGCCCAGACCGACAAGGAGAACACCCATGCAACACTTACATCGCAGACGAGTCGTACACATACATTATCTGGTCCTGTTCGTTTTATTAGCTAGCCTCTTTCTGGCCAATGCGCCGCTGGAAGCCACTGATACGACCGTTCAGCTATCGATTGACCAGAGTAGCGGACCAGCAGGCGTTGAAGTCACCCTGAGCGGCAGCGGCTATGCGCCGGGCAATCAGGCCGGGACCATCCGCTGGGACGATCAGGATGCCGAAACCTTTCTTATTCCAGAAGGCGGCTCGTTTTCCGTGCCATTTATTATTCCTGAAAATGCAACACCTGGCAGTCATACGATTACGGTCTGTTCATTCTATCCATGTACAACGGGAGAGTCTGAACAAACAGCCACGGTTGCCTTTGATGTCTTTGCCCACCAGACCTTTCTGCCGTTAATAATAGGAGGACAGGGTAGCGCACCACCACCCTTTAGCTACCAGATCGATCCCGCAGTCGCACCAACCGAGGTTCAACTCCCCGAGTTAGGTGGGCAGGCACGGCCCTTGTCTGCCGTAGCCGACCCCGACGGTGACATGGCGACGTTTGTGGCCAATGAACTAGTGGTGCAGACCGATGATACCAACCTGCTCGATCAGATCGTGCGTGACTATAACGGTACCATCATTTTTGAGACCAACCCGGATGACGCAGGGCTGACCGATCTCGCTACACTCTACCTCGTTCGTGTTGATCTCAGTACCGCCGATCTGAGCCGTCTCACCGCAGATCTCCAGACCATTGATGGCGGCGAAGAGGGGAAAGCCGCTGGTGAGCATCGTTTCTCGGATGAAGAGGGCGCCCGACTGATGGCTATTGCCAGCGCTGAAGCACTCAAGGGTGCAACGGTTGGGATTAACTGGGTAAGCGAAACCGGCACCGTTCCCGACAACAGCCGTGAAGCTGATGATGGCGTAAACTGGGGGGGTATCGCCTACACGCGCAATGCCTACGACTGGACGTATATGGCCGCCGGAACGATCCAGGATATTGGCACCGCCGAAGCCTGGAATGCTTTACACCACGGAGGTAAGTATAACAACCGGGTCAGGATTGCTATTCTCGATGGTGGGTTTGCAGCCAACGACGACTTCCCCAGCGAAGTCACCTATCTCAATGTTTTCCCGTTCGACCCACGTAATCGGCGTGATGTCGAGGGCGGCTGGCACGGCACAAATGTCTTCCAGACAGCCATGGCCAATGGGTCAAATAACTATGGCGTCGTCGGCGTTGCACACACGGTTGGTGAACCAGTGCTGGTGTATACCTCATACGATTACGTCATCTCGATTGGCTCAGTAATAGCCGCCAGAGCAGCCGGGGCCAGAGTGATCAACATGAGCTACAGTGCTGAAGTTCCAGCGGTATTCTCATGGACAGTACTGCCCTTTGAAATAACCACAGCAGCGGTACGGGCAAGTGGTACACTCCTTTTCGCATCGGCGGGTAATGACGATAAGAATGTTGACGATAGACACTGTTTTATTGTGTGTTGGGAAAAGAAGCTTCATACTCCTTGTGAAAACAGGGGCGTTATTTGTGTTGGTGGTCTTGATTGGAACTCTCAGCGGCGCGCCAGTTATGATGGCAGTGGCTCTAATTTTGGTAGTCGTGGCGGGGTGCATATCTTTGCTCCCTACCTCGTCTACGGTGGCCACGATCCTGACAACCCGGCCAGTGCCAACAATGTCCGGATAATTGCTGGCACGAGTTTTTCAGCACCCTACACCGCCGGAGTTGCTGGTCTTATCTGGGCCGCCAACCCAAGCCTTAGTGCCAACCAGGTATGGGAGATTATGCGTGACACAGCTCACAGCAGTCCAGACACCAGCGTCCCACGTTATGTCAATGCTTACGATGCCGTGATGCGTGCCACCGATTTTGCCATCTCGGCGACGATCACTAATCCAGGCGCTGGCTCGACCCAGCAGAAAAACTACAACGTCAATCTGCAAGCCGACATCGGCTATGTTGCTAATGGTGATAGACCACCTGTTACGGTGCGCTGGAGTTCAAATCTGGATGGTGCGCTGGGTGAAGAGACCTTTAACCCCGGCACAGGTGTCCATGGCCTTACTTCTGAGATCAATACCACGTCATTACGCACTGGTACACACACCATCCGTGTGCGGGCCACCGCTGGCAGCCTCATAAGCGAAGATACGATCCAGCTTACTATTGTCAACACACCACCCACAGCCAGTATCACCCAACCAGAAACAGGGACGTCCTTCTGCTTTGGTGAGACGGTGACTCTGCGTGGTTTGGGGAGTGACATAAACGAGCTTGATGGACTCCCTGACAGTGCCTTGCGCTGGAGTTCGAGCCGCGATGGAAACCTGGGGAATGGCCGCTCGCGCTCGCTCGATGATCTGAGTGTGGGTGCTCATACCATCACATTGCACGTTACCGATGATGGTGGGCTGGCAGTCGAGGACAGTATTGCACTCACAGTATTATCGTCGACGAACCCTGCCTGTACCAATCTTAATCCAAGTGCGGTGATTATCTCACCGGAGAATGGTAGCATTTTCTACGCCGATGCCCAGGACAGCGTAGGTTGGTATTACGAACTCACGCTCACAGGGCAGGTTGGTGACGCTGAGGATACCATCGGTGATCTGACAGTTGAGTGGGAGTCAGATGTTGAAGGTGTACTCACACCTGTGACGGTCAATCCAAGCACCGGTGCGACCAATGTCACAGCACGACTATATGCTAGTGGCTGTGGTACCACCCACACTATCACACTGCGTGTAGAAGATAGTGATGGCAACGTCAAGGAAGACACCATTACAGTAATCATTGGCTTATTATGTTAAGTTGTTTTCTCGCTCACTGAATTGTAAAGGTTAATAACGTTGATCCTGGCATAAGTAGCTATGGCAGGATCAACGTTATTTCCTTAAACCATACTCTAAATACTCAAATCTATTCGTTGTGTTAACAAAACCTGTTGTATACCACACATCCATTAAAGGAGGCACCCATGCGACCCCGTTCTACTTTTCGTATCTTTCTGGCTGTCCTATTGCTGACCATGCTGGTTACCATTCCCGCCCACGCCGCCACACTCAAACTGAGTGCGCCTAATCCCAACGGAGATGGGGTCAATTATTTTGAAGTAAGTCCAGACAGTCAATTTGTGGTCTACATCACCGATCACGATACGCCTAATATCTATGAACTCTATAGTGTGCCGATCAGCGGTGGCACTCCTGTCAGGCTCAATATCCCCCTGAATGCCAATGCGGATATTGATGGCTTTTATATCAGCCCTGATAGCCAATGGGTGATCTATTTTGCCGATGCAGAAACTGATAATGTGTTTGAACTCTATAGTGTCCCTATTGATGGCTCAAGCACGAGCGTGAAACTCAACACTTCTTTTCCTGTCGGCAGTTCTGGAGTGAGCGAAGTTACCTATATCAGCCCAGACAGCAAACAGGTCGTCTATATCGCCGATCAAGATACCAATGATATGTACGAACTCTATCGCGTACCAATTACCGGTGGCACACCCACCAAACTCAATGGTCCGTTAGTAGCTGATGGCAATGTTTTTTCCTTCGTCATCACACCTGATGGCAGCAATGTCATCTATAGGGCCGATCAGGAGATCAACGATACGTATGAATTGTATCGTGTGCCAATTAACGGCGGGGATGCGGTAAAATTAGCATCTGTTCTGGACAATGATGGTGACATCAGCAATTATTATCTGATCAGCCCTGACAGCAGCTATGTAGTGTATGCTGCCGATCAAGAGGTTGATGACGAGATTGAACTTTTTAGCGTGCCTATTGCCGGCGGACCATCGACTCAGCTCAATGCTCCTCTGCCACTCGGCGGCGATGTAGCGCTTGACTTTGAGATTAGCCCCGATAGTAATCGTGTGGTATATATTGCGGAGCAAGAAGTTGATGAGCGCGAAGAGATATACAGCGTTCCCATCACTGGCGGTACTCCTGTCAAACTAAACAAAAATCTGCTGGCAAACCGCGATGTGTCTGAAGACTTTGTCATCAGCCCGGACAGCAGCCACGTTGTGTATTTTGCCGACCAGGACACCGATGAAGTAAAGGAACTCTACAGCGTGCCACTCGCTGGTCCGGCTACCGAAGGCGTCAAACTCAATGGCCCCCTCGTGGCTGGTGGTGAAGTAGATCGCTTTGCTGAACTTCAGATTAGTGCAGACAGCCGTCGCGTTGTCTACCGGGGCGATCAGGATACGGACGAGGTGTACGAGCTGTATAGTGTGCCACTGGCTGGCCCAGCCTCCGAGGGTATCAAACTGAATGAATCTTTAGTGGCTGGCGGTGAAGTAGATTTATACAACTATCAGATCAGTGCAGATAGCAGTTATGTCATTTACGTTGCCGACCAGGAGGTTGACAACCGTGATGAACTCTACCGTGTTCCATTAGAGGGGGGAGCTGTCACTAAACTCAATGGGCCTCTGGTAGACGGAGGCCGAGTGCGCGACGCAACGATAAGCCCGAACAACACCTGGGTGGTGTATTCGGCCACTCAGGACAATGCAACCAAAGCAGAGCTCTACGTCGCCGATGACGATACCGCGACAGTTGGCTTTGCTAATACGTCTGCCACTGTCTCCGAAGATACTGGCACCACCACAATCGCCATCGTGCTCGACGCACCCGCCCTCACACCTGTGACAGTGGACTACGCCGTCACGGGTGGTACCGCGACCGCCGAAACCGATTATACGCTACCGGATGGGCAACTCACCCTTCTGCCAGGACAGACCGGCGGGACGCTCACGATCTCCATTCAAGAAGATGACTTGCTCGAAGCAGATGAAACACTTGAGATTGCCTTAAGCAATCCGATCAACGCCACGCTTCTCACAGATACGTTCACCCTCACCATTGAAGATATGTCCAGTAACACGATCTACCTGCCCTTGATCGTCCGCTAACCTCTATGCAGGGGAGCATGTGGCTTTTGGCTGCATGTACCCTTGTACTAATCACAGTTTGTACGATAGGTCGTTGCATGGACAAGCCACGCACTGACGGTATGATGTTGTTTGCATGGTTTATTACTACACCACTTCGACAATTCCACTCTGTGCCTCTGCGCCTTTGTATTGATAATGAAGAAAGGTACTATAAAAGATACTTGTACACTTTTGCTTACAAAATGTCATATAAACTTGACATTCAAAGACAAAGTGACTACAATCGTCATGTAAAGTCTACCGTACATGGAATGAGGTGTATGATGCTTCAATGGTATCGCAGAGTTGATGCATTCTTCGGCTTTCACAACGATGAATGGGTGCAGCATATTCATCTGGTGGCAGTTCGCAACGCGTATATTGTGACCTGTATGCTGGCGCTGTTAATTGGCACATATCAGGCAGTACAAAACCAACGACAGAACACACTGTGGGTTATGCTTGGCCTAATCGTTGTATCGATACTGCTCCTGGTCTGGCGACGACTCCAATTGGGCAAACTAAGCGAAGTAGATGAGCGGATACAGGTGTTAATGAGTAAGGCAGTTCGTTGGGTGTACCTGGTCCTTATTGCAGGGATTTTTGGCTATCTCAGTTATCAATTCTGGATTCTAGGTGATAGTTTCGGGTTGTGGTTCTGGAACATATGTATCATGGCAGGGCCATTAATGATCACACTAACCCATATTTTGAAAAATACTGCCCAAGGCTCCTTCTGGGTGTGGTTTACTATGCTTATTATTATTACCGGACCCGTAGGATTGATTTTCTTTTCATTTATAGACATGCTCATACAAACTATCCGCCAAGGTGAAGCTCTGCCGGACTTCATGGATGCTTTCGCAATCATCTGTATAAGTGTAATCATTGGTGGAATGTACATCGTATTTGTACTTGGCACGTGGCGTAGTTGGCAGAATATGTGTGAGGGAAACCGTGGCTAGCGAAGAAGTATCCAACCGCCTGTATGAGTTACGTGCACGTCATCGCTGGACTCAGCAGGATCTCGCCACGAAGGTGGGCGTGACTCGTCAAACCATTATTGCCATCGAGAAGGGCCAGTACAACCCGTCGATTGCCCTGGCCCTCAAAATCGCTCGTGCATTGGAACTCCCTGTCGAAGAAGTCTTCTGGCTACAAGACGAGCAATAACGCTTACTCCAATTTATATTCATTTTCCAGACCTGCAAGATATTTGAAACCTCACAGGTCTTTTTTATGCTTTCTAAAGACACAAAACATTTACATATCCATCTTTATCAAAATTGATTATTGACAAATGACCAATGGTCATTTATAATTGACCGCAAGTCATTTACAGAACAAGTGGTACACAACGATGACTATACGACGCAGAGCGATCAAAAACGAACAAAAACAACAACGACGTCAGGCAATCCTCAATGTGGCCTGGAACATGTTTCAAGACATGCCCCATCAAGCGATTACTATCAATGAGGTAGCTGAGCGCTGTGGCCTGGCCAAAGGAACGGTTTATCTCTACTTCAAAACCAAAGAGGAACTTTTTCTGGCCATTCAGGAACAACAATTTCAGGAGTGGCTCGACGCTATTGACACAGAACTCCAAACAGTGGAAACAGGTACAACTATCGAACAGGTGGCGACTATCATTAGCGAAACGCTGATGCAACGGCCAGCAATGATGCGGCTACTCGCCATTCTGCACAGCACGATTGAGCACAATATTGACTATGATGTGGCACTGCATTTCAAGCGTATGCTCCACGAACGCCTGACACAAACCGGTACTTTACTGGAACGTTGCTTACCATTCATTCCAGCCAATGATGGCCCCCGCATTCTTTTACACATCTATACACTCATCATTGGTGTGCAACATCTGGCCGATCCTGCACCGGTCATCCAACGCATTCTGGCTGAACCTGGCATGGAGCAATTGGCAGTCAACTTTGCAGATGAATTCCCAAAAACGCTACGTACCCTGCTGTACGGGCTAGAACAAGAAATCAAGAGGAACAACCTATGAGCATTCTCAAAGGAACCACCGCACTCGTGACCGGCGCATCAAGTGGGCTTGGTGTAGATTTCGCCAAAAACCTGGCATCGCGCGGCTGCAACCTCATCCTGGTTGCACGGCGTGAAGAACTCCTTAAATCGGTGCAGCAAGAGATTACCACACAATACGGCGTTGAGGTTGACGTTATCACACTGGATCTCTCAACACAGGATGCTCCACAACAATTGTACGACCAGATCAAAGAAGTGGGAAAGCAAGTCGATGTACTGGTTAACAATGCCGGTTTTGGGCTCTACGGCGAGTTTATCAACATCGACTGGGAACGCGAACGCAACATGCTCGAACTCGACATCCTCACGCTGGTACACATGACCAAGCTCTTTACCAAAGATATGATTGCACGCAACTTTGGCTTTGTATTGCAGGTTGCCTCCATCGGTGCCTATCAACCGTCGCCACTGTACGCCTCATATTCGGCAGCTAAAAGCTTTGTATTGAACTTCGGTGAAGCGCTTAACTACGAGCTACGCAACACCAACGTGAAGGTATCGGTCATCTCGCCGGGCATTACCGCCACCGAATTTCTCAAGGTTTCGGGCCAACGGCCAACCCTCTACCAGCGCATGGCCATGATGCAGAGTCCTGAGGTCGTCCAGATTGCGGTTGAAGCGATGCTCAAAGGGAAACCCAGTATTGTCCCAGGACTAATGAACGCCATTACGGCCTGGGCTAATCGATTGATGCCACGACGCATGTCAGCCGCCGTTTCGCATCGTCTTATGCAATCCGAAGCAACACACTAGGATCAATATGATGAAAGAACATGTGCTCATCTATGGCACAACAGGCTACACTGGTGCGCTGATCGCTGAGGCCGCCGTAACACAGGGATTGCGTCCGATTATCGCTGGGCGTAATCCAAACAAACTTGCTCCATTCGCCGAACGGTTGAGTGTGACGTACCGAGCTTTCTCTTTTGATGACCAGATTTCACCCCACAACAGCGCTATTAGAAACGGCTCGTGAAGTCATGAACCACGATCTCAGACCCTTAGCGCGCCCCGGAACCCCCTGGCAGCATAGAAGGATGACGCGCCATTGTGATAGACGAAAACATGACCAAAGCGATAATCACAAAAGAGGGCACCGCCGAGCTTTCTAATATCAGGAGGTGTTTGCACCCAACTCGATGTTTTTGTATCGAAACTTTCAAGTTCCTGTAACGCTCGATATTCTTCTTCGGTTAAAAGCTCAATACCCATGGTAGCTGCGATATCAACTGCGTTCCCTGCTGGATGTATCCCCTTCTTTTCTCGCTCTTGCTGGCCCTCGCCGTCATAGCAAATACTTCGACGACCTGTAGGACTTTCTGCTGAACAATCACAAAAAAGGTATTCGCCTGTCCTGCTATCATAGCCAACAACATCTGGTTCACCGCCAGTGCTTTCCATTGCATTGAGTGAAGACAATTTCTCAGCTTGCTTTTCAAGCTTTGCTTGTACGTTAGCCCATTCAATACCCTGGTGTCGGTGCATGTTTTGCTCAAAACGGGCTTGCAACGTTCTTAGCAGTGCTTCACCTTGTTCGGCTGACAACTCTGTTGCTATTTCAACCCGTGGAATAGGATTACCTGTGCCCTTTGATGCTTTTGGCTGTGATTTTTTCATTTATCGCCCTTTTGTTTTCTTATGAATTCAGGCACCTGCGAATGTATGCAGAACATGTAGTCCGTTATATAGACTATTCTACCATTTTTCCTCGTTGGCCTGTCGACTAAGCCAACGAGGTTAGACATGAATGATCTCCTGGTTTCTTCTTACGCGGATGGGTGCCAGCGCCGAGGGTTTGGTTTGCCGTTCGTATAGGTATTCAAGACCGCACATTCCACGCTGAGCACGAAAAGGATGTAATGCTCGGCAGGGTGGTATGGTGCCGCCTCCACTGCCTGGGCACGTAGCTCCGAGTCTTGCACCAATTGGGCACACCCACGCACATAAAATTCGCCTTCCCCACCGCTCGAATCCCCCACACCGCAGTGTAGTGTGTAGCGTGGGTCGCGTTGCAAATCCTTGCCCTTTGGCGATGTAGGCTCCATAAACAGGAATAAGTGCTTGCCCAGGATCGGCGTTACCGGATGCACGCGTGGACTGCCATCCTTACAGATCGTGCCTAAGTAGCCCGCACTGCGCTTAAAACGTTCGGCACCGAATGTGGCCAACTCTGGTGCCTGCTGCACGAAATTCATCCAACTCATCGTCATACACGCCTCTCTGTCTGTTCACACACAGTACGTTACATTTTGTCCTGCGAGAGAACCATGATGTTGCCACTATTATCCTTGAAAATAGCTTCGATCATCCCATATGGACGGTCTGTGGGAGGTTGCATGAATTCCACACCTCTGTCCTTGAGAACCTCATAGGTTTTGTGACAATCGTCGGTTTTCCAGGGACCGCTGCCAAGTTTGCCCGCTTCCACAAGGTTTCGCAGGTGATCCGCTTCCTCTTCGGTAAACTGCAGACCAGGTTGTATCGCTTCTAACTGAAATTCAAGGTCTGGCTGGCTTGGCAAACCGACGGTGAGCCAGCGAAAATCGCCGTTAGTGAAATCGGCACGGATTTCGAACCCAAGCTTTTCGGTATAGAAGCGTAGCGCCTCATTCTGATCCGTTACCCAAATGGTTGTAACCGTAAGTCTGTTTAACATCACGTATTTCCCCTCAGTACATTTCAGGAATTTGTGTCATACATTTGTGCTATTCTAACATCATTGTATAATGGACGTTTCTTGAGAATTGCCCTATTTTCAATGATCTTGATACGGTTCGATATGCGTAAGGAGGCTAATGAGGATCTTCGGAAACGCCTAACATACAGCAGAGATTCAGATTGTATTTTCAAGCTGTGTGGGTAGAGGTCGGATGCGCCAACGCCCATAGGCAACGAGGGCCGCGAGTACTAGCAGGAAGATGTTGCCCTGGATCATAACGATCTCGCCACGCGGGATGTGGAAGATGATCGCGCCGACCATGTTAATGACCAGTCCCAACGCTGCCAGTGGTGTCAACCATGTGTAGGTTTTCATTACGCCGGGCAGGATGAGGCCAATCACGGCAGCAAACTCAGCCACTCCGATGAAGATACGCAGGCCAAGTGGGATATCGTAGAGCCATGCTAGAAAAGGAAGGTCAGCGGGCGGTACGAACTTGAGGTACCCATGATAGGCAAAAGTCACGGCCAGAAGCACTTGCAGTATCCACAAAATGATAGTCATCATAGCTAAAGCTCCTTAATTCAGCTCGATTACCATCGTAATGATAAAACATTTGTTCTGTGATGTCTTCTCGAAAACTGCCAAGTTCTTAGCGATTTGGCCGATCTTCGATGTTGTGAAGGACACAGACACACAAAGGAATGTAGGTAGAGGTGCATGTAGGGCGACTGCAAACCCGATACGCACTGGGGGAGAGGCCCGCAACTTTGCGAAACAAGGTACTAAATGATCCCAGACTTTCGTAGCCGACTGCCATGCAAATCTCCATGATGCTGAGATCGGAGTTCCGCAAGAGTTCTTTGGCTCTGGCAATACGTAAGTGGATGAGGTATTGATGTGGGGTTTGCTTATAGATATGACGAAATAACCGAATGAGATAAAATGGCGAAAGCGCGACTGCCTTACTCAACTGCTCAATCGTGATCGATGTTGCATACCCCTGATCCATCATTCGGCGCACTTGGTAAGCTTGTTCATGGTGCTGCACAGCAGATGCCTCACATGTTTGTGTGAATATGCAGCCTACTATAGCACGATTCCGACTAAAGATCATTGGGCGATTGCAGCAGAACCATTGAGCAACTGCACACGAAGCCCTGCCATCCTGTCCATATAAGACAGCGTAGCAGGGCTTCGTGTGAGACAGTCAATCTAGTTGTGGCGATACTGGCTGGCAACTGTTATCGGTACGGAAAGTTTATATCTCCATCGGTACAACAACAATTTAGTTCGTAACTTAAGCTCGCTGCCTTAACCCAATGACATTGCCATTTGTGTCTTTTACTTGCGCTATCAGCAACCCTTCTGCAACCTGATTAACATCTTGTACGATCTCAGCACCTACATCAGTCATTTCTTTGAGACTAACCTTAATATCCTCAACATCTGTGTACGTGATAGGCCCGACTTCTGAGTTGGGGTCCAACCCAATTTCAAGATCACCAAGCTTATAACCTACGTAGTAAGGGGTATCTGTATATGGATTTACACCTAAGAATGTGCTGTAAAAAGCTTTCGCTTTTTCGATGTCTTTTGCAGGATAAACGAGTAGGTTGATACTTTTTGCCATTTCAATCTCCTATTGAAATTAATGTTTTTTACTTTATAATCAAGATACTTTATATTCAAGTTATTGTCAAGAGGATTTCCATGATGGATTTAAAGAAGGACTTAGAAAAACAGGTCTTGCTGGCTGCTCGGGAGACAAACACGAGCTCTGTTTTATTCCGTAATGCCATACGTAGCAAATTAGGTCTCAATATTACTGATTCGGAGTGTCTTAGTTTCCTATCTATAAAGGGGGCCTCAACCCCTAAAGACATAAGCCATTACACTGGCCTTACGACCGGCTCAACTACGGCAATGCTTGATAGATTAGAAAAAGCTGAATTCATCAGACGTAGACCCAATCCACATGACCGGCGTGGTGCATTGATTGAGATTAATGAGAAATGGACAGAAACAGTTGGGCCAATAGTTATGGGTGTCCAGAAAGCACAAGCTAAACTAATAGCTAGTTACTCAGACAAAGAACTTGAAATTATAGTGGATTTTTTAACACGTTTTGCAAACAATGTGAAGGAGTATACAGAGATACTAGAGGAAGACCTCCCGTAACTCGCTTGCCTAAATCGACATGAGTGATGTATTTTTTTATGATGCTGCATAGTAGACTCCTCGTTTAAGCATAGCTTAGTGGGATAACGAGCTATCTCTGTTACTTGTATGTAGTTGCATCAGGGAAATGGAGCGGTTGTGCTGTAGTTTGGTCATTTGAGTGCAGTGACTGATATGTCACCTCTATGACACCATTGCTGAGAGTATTTGTATCTATAAGTTTAAGCTTTATTTGATTTGTTATCCTATCGAAAAGGCGCATACCAGAGGCAACTACGATAGGACAAATATCAAGAGTAAGCTCATCAATCAATCCATCACATAGCAGTGATCGCACGAGTGTGGGGCTTTCTGGAATCTGAATGTTCTTGCCGGACTGCTGTTTGCGTTTCGTGATTTCTTCAGTAAGATTGCCTTTAATCAAGGTTGCAGGTTGCCACTCAAGCATGTCCAAAGTGGAAGATACTACATATTTGGGTGAGTTGTTTAGAAAATCAGCCATTGGTGTATCACTTTCCCGGTGAGACCACAATTGAGTGAACCCCAAATATGTGTGTTTGCCAAGTAGCACAGTGTCAGCCTGCATTATCCCGATATTAATTTCCCTAAGCATTTCATCATTCATATAGTGAGGCCAAGCCCACACATTGGGTGACTCCACCACGCCATCCAGCGAAATAATCAATCCTGCAACGACTTTTCTCATAGTAATCCTCCTGATATTGTAGCTAAAGTCAGTATATCTTCTTCCCTTACATAGTAATTGTAAAAAGCCGTCATGTTTCCAGGTAGGCAAATACACTCTGCTCAAGGTGAAAATCAGTAACTTTTTGAGAAAGAAACTTAGGTGTAATGCCAGAAAATGCTTTAATGTCGCGAATAAAGTGAGACTGGTCATAGAAGTTTAAGGCATAAACAATGTCTCCTAGCCTTTCAAACTGTCCTTTTTTCATAAGTCTTATAGCTGCATTGAAGCGCTTCACGCGAATATAAAATTGTGGAGTGAGACCAACCGTTTGGTTAAACCGTCTTTCAAACTGGCGTTCGGATATGCTCAACGTATTGAGTAAGTGTTTTACTGTAATCATCCCCATGTTTTTGTGGATTAAACGTAATCCTTCTTGTACTAATGTATCTGTCACGTTCATTTGTCTAAGCCTAACAGACAGAAAGTTCGTTAGTAAACGAATATGTTCCTGGTCACCATTGGCTTCAAGTAGTTGCATATTCAAATCATCGCTTGAAAATGCATTGAGTTCCACAAGGGTGTTCGTTAAGATTGATGCATTGATACCAAAGAATGTCTGTAGACCGTGAGGCTTTAAAACAATCTGTGTGGTTATAAACGACTCGTGTCTGTAATTCATAATGCTCGGTTCGGTCATCTGTCCATAGACATATACAGTAGGTATATGAGTGGAGCGACCGGAACGAGTGGAAATACACTCGATAGGTGTATTTCCATTATGATGTTGAAAAACAATTCCTGGTAAGCCATTCAGACAGACGTTAATTGCCAATCTCTCGTTACCAGTATATTCAGTTGTCCGAATACACTCAATGTGTTCCCTTAGATGTTCGGGTATAGGAATGAGATCAAACTTCATTGAATTATCTAGACCAATTAATGTGACAGTTCGTCATTGTCTGTTCATCCGATTCTCAACTAACGGCAAAGGTTACATAAGTCCCGTGCTCGTTTTCAGCAGTTATGTCTTTGGAACCAATAGATTATTCCGATTTCAATAATACCATTAAAATCACAATGTCTTAGCTTGACACCTGGCACTCAAATGACAAATACCTTCATCAGATAAACCCGAATGGTCAACGAACCGATCACGCTGCGGCATCGTGTGTTGGAAGCAACTTATACCCAACGCTCCACGCGGTTGCCAGTTGTATACCTGCACCATTAAAGTGTGCCAGCTTACGACGCACGCGATTGACATGGACATCGACTGTACGGGTATTGCCCACAAAGGTATAGCCCCACACACGTTGGAGTAGTTCAACACGTGAAAAGACCATCCCTGGTCGTCGAGCAAGCAAATAGAGTAGATTAAATTCCTTTGGAGTGAGAGGGACAACCTGTGTTCCAGCCGTGACTTCCTGTCGACTTGGATCAATATGAAGTGCTCCCACATCAACACATGTGTAACTCTGACCCTGGCTGCGGCGAATTAAGGCTTGCAATCGATAAATTAGTTCCTGCGGGCTAAATGGTTTGGTCAGGTAATCATCGGCACCCGCCCGAAAACCTTCCAGGCGATCAGCTTCGTCTGCGCGGGCTGATAGAAACAGGATGGGAGTGTCCGCCAGAGGCACCTGTGTTCCATCGATCTCATCCAGGCCAGATTGAAACGGTAGCATATCAAAGGCACTCAGCCGTACGCCAATCTGCAATCCTGGGGCATCGCGACGAATCCCATTGACAATCTCGCGGAGGAAGCGTGTGCGATTGGCAAAACTACCACCATAGCGTCCCGTGCGTTCGACTGCACTGAGAAATTCGTGGCCCAGATACCCATGGCAATGTGTGATATCGACGAAATCAAAACCGATGCTGTGAGCATACACAGCCGCTTTTACAAAATCACCAATCAGTTCATCAATCTCACTATCGGAGAGGAGTGGATAGTCTTCTGAGAGTCGGAATTTTTGATTGAGCAGCGGGTGCGTATACAAAATGTGCGGTTCTAGAGTGTGATCATTGTTGGGCCGCGCAAAACGCCCCGAATGTGTCAGCTGAAGGCCAACAAGCAAATCCTCAGTATGATCGTGGTGGTTTGCATGACTGTCGACAAATAGTTGCCGCAAACGGCCTAGCCCGGTGGCTGTACGATGTAGCAGCATAAGTTGTTTGGGGCTACCACGACCATCGTGACGTACAGCAGTCGCTTCACCTCCCCAGATCAGCTTTGCCCCACTCGCCCCAGACCGTTGCCAGCGACGCTGTGTAAGCTCAGTCGGGAGACCATCGGGTGTACTATCCCATCCTTCCATTGGCAACACCGCAAAACGATTGCCGATCATACGGCCATTTAGCTTATATGGCTGCCCAAGTGTGTTTCTCTGGCCATTATCCAACTCTTCATCAAAAGACCATAAGATACCAAGCAAACGGATATAGTCTGAAAATGCGTCTGCTGTTTTAATCGACGCAAGGAGTTTGTAGCGAGGCAGGGTACGCATCAACGTACTCCACTAAATAAGCTCATTGTATCCTGTCACTGGAATAGTCGGCTTGCTTATGAGATATAAGTATGTAATCCAAACGCTCCAGGATGTTTTGCAGAATAGCAATATCCCTCTCAGGGCGACTGGGAGCGTTTAGGTGCGGTGCATCACTATCGATCCAACCACGTAGTTTGAGAAACTGGGCCGCACTGTGTTTATATGCCGATACTGGTGCTCGGAATGCGAAAAACCCGAGATATTGCAGCAGATCGTTGAGGTGATAGAAGGCTGTATCACCTGCTTCCCACAATGTATCGCGGAGGACAAATGCCTTTGGTGCAAACGTTGAAAGCCCCAGAAGATAATCACTCCCATATATAACCATATCAATGGCCAGATCATTCCATGTGTAGATCTTAAAATCGGGGCGTCGTTGATCCCGCAATGCCAGGCGTTGCCATTCAAGTTCACGGTCAAGCGAAGAATGTTTGATACCGACAAGCTGCGGGATAACTATCAATTCACAAAAAACCTCAATGGAATAAATCTGTCCAAATGGTGCAAACATTGCTCCCAATTCAAACGCTAACAAACGATCACAATCAGCAGCAACTTGTCGATACAGATCGATCAGTTCGACTGAGGACATGCGCTTCAATGCCAAACACTGGAAGAGAATGGGCGTCCCACCATGGTGCTGAATTTCTTCGACAGCCTGCCGATACAGCATCACAGGATCGCCATCCAGACCTTCGATAAACGCACCTGCCACGAAAGCTCGTTCACCCAAAGCCTCTTGTGTAATCTTAAGCACATACTACCGTTCCGTTGGCGAGAGCACATGCACATATCCCGTATCCATATTCACCGCTGGCTGAAGACCTGCTACCACAGTCCGCTCAAGATGTTGTGCAAAGCCTGTAAGATCAATTCGACCAGTACTGTCAAAAGGCATCAAGATCGCAGAAATACCTTCAATAGACCTTTTGGCAACGATGCGATTATGCATGGCGGGGGTAGCGATCATGTCTGTTGTCTTCTATTTAGGCATGGTCAAAAGAGATAACGGTATACGTTGATCTGAGGAGTAGGATAGCCAATTTTTGCATACATTCCGTTTACATATGAATTCCATCATCGTGTAATATATCATATATAGCACAGTTTTATCTGTCAAGCGCTAAAGTCAGATTCCTGCAGGTTATTGACTTATTAGCGATTCAAATCTGCAGTTGAACGTAAAGTTAGCTTAGATATTGTGCTTCGGTATATAATATAGTGCTTGTGTGTAAAAATGCGAGGAAGCCATGCAATCAATAAAAAACGCCAATCAACGACGTTATCAAACGAAACAGGAAATGGTCTATCAAACCTTACGAGAGGCCATTATGCGCTGTGAGTTAGCACCAGGTCAGCGCCTTGTCATTGAGGATATTGCCCATCAACTTGATGTCAGCCATATTCCTGTGCGTGAGGCCCTTCAGTTACTCCAATCAGAACACCTGGTAGCAAATGTTCCGCATATCGGCGCGACTGTTGCGGCTATTTCCAGTGATTCAGTTATTGAGGTATTCACTGTTATGGAGGGGCTGGAAATAGTTGCCGTACGTATCGCTGCAACAAAGCTGACTCCTGAGTGTACCAACCATATACAAACTATACTTACGAATATGGATATCGCAGTGCGGCAGGGAGCTCACGAAGACTGGGCCAATCTCAACACAGACTTCCACAATTCAATTGCTCAGATCACCGACATGCCAATGTTACACGAGATGACTCATCGAGCGCTTGATCAATGGGATCGGATACGACGCTACTATTTTGATAAGGTATTACTGCATCGTTACGAACAATCACAACAAGAGCATCACACTATCTTTGTTGCTTTGCAGGAACAAGATTACCCCACTCTGGAAAAGACAGTCAAAGCACATAATCAAGGAGCACTTGCTGCATACATGAAACATATCGAAAGCTCAGGTTCGTAACGACAAGCAGGTCCAAAAAGAGTTTTTGTTCGGCAGATAAGCTCACCATTTGTGGTACATAGCACCAACTCAAATATACGGGTGAAGGTCCATTCAACGGAGGCATACGTAGTTAGAGTGGAATAAACATCTATTACCTGATCATATGTTTGAGGAGTGTTTCTCATGACTGAGCATGAACTACAACTAGGCGGGTTAGCGCCAGATTTTGCATTACCTGCCGACAATGGACAGACAGTAAAACTTTCAGATTTTCGTGGCAAGCGTGTTATTCTCTATTTTTATCCGAAAGACGATACCAGCGGTTGTACAACCCAGGCGTGCGGATTTCGCGATAACTACCCCCAGATCGAAGAAAAGAATGCTGTTATATTGGGCGTCAGCCCTGACGGTATAGCATCACATCAAAAGTTCAAAACAAAGTACGATCTGCCTTTTATGCTACTTGCCGATGAAGAACATCATGTCGCTGAGGCATATGGCGTATGGGGGGAGAAAAAGATGTATGGTAAGAGCTACATGGGCATTATTCGTAGCCATTTTCTTATTGACGAAGCTGGACGAATCGTTGATGCACAAGTGAAGATCAGTCCCAAAGATAGCATCGAAAAGGCTATCGCAACGCTGGGCTAGTGTACAGACATCGCCATCACGACGAACCCACCCAACAACGCAGGTGGGTTTTTCTTGTCTCAACACAGATCAATTACAGGCACGACTAAGCCTTCACCACTCACTCAGATGTGCTTGCAACTCGCCACTCAACTACCCATTGTCCGCGATGGTTGGTTTGACCAGACGTGCAAAGTCTTGGTACTTCACCCGCATAGTATCAGTATGTGTGCCTGCCTGAAATACAATCGTCTCATCTTTTGCCAGTGCTGGATCGACATACACTGGCAGATCATACATGCGTCCAAAAGGTGGCATCGCACCTACGCCACAATCCGAGAACACCTGAGAAAGCTCCTCTTCCATGGACAATCGGACTTCCTGCGCCCCGAGTATATCTCGCAACTTGAGCATGTCTACCCGGTGTGAAGCATGTGACACAAGCATAGACATCGTACCATCAACTGTAACAATAACCACTTTGGTCATCTCTTTGTTAGAGATGTGTTCGCTGTTGGCTACATCTTGAGCAGTGAACGCAGTGCGGTGATGCTGAAGCTCAAAGGGAACCTCGATGTAATAAAGGTACGACATAAGTCGTTCTTTGCACAATCATCGTGCGACCTCCCTTTGTTAATGTACTATTGTACAATCGTAAACAGCAACCAATGAGACAAACGTACACGATAGAGGTAAACAATGGCTGGTAATGGCATGACCATAACCATACCATTGTTAACAAAAATATTTGGAAAAAATTATCTTCACAAAATGTGATAAAGTGTTAACATTCAACGATTCGTCAATCGCGTTTCTGAAACGTTACAATGTGTATATCGACGATAACGCATATTACTTTTCAACCCTGCTACACTGGTACTATAGCGTCCAAAAGTAAACAAGATGGGGGACAATCGTATCTCTTTGAATGGTTTTTGTTGTGGAATTTTTTGTTCTGCAAAATAAAATTCAGCACTAACCAACTTCCTGATTGACCACCTCTCCTCATCAAAATCTGAGAGAATGTGTGCGGAGTAATAGGTATGGTGTCCATAATATGATACATTTTTTATACCATAGCTAAATCACCCACAGCACACAGCCGAGGGGTAGCACAGGTACATTATGACCATAGATAGGATCGATGGCTTTACACCTATAGATGTAGCAGGTGAAGCAGGTGTGGCATGGCAGAGGATTTTATGGTAACAGATCTGTTATACATGGTGATAGCAACCCGACGAACATGGTGTTTAACAAAGAACAACGTTGTTCTTTTTACTATTCTTCAAGGAGGAAGTTATGGCAAACCGAAAAGCAGAAGCTTATATTCACGATAGAGCACTACATCCTGAAAGCCTGATGATGGGGTATGGCTACGAGCCTGCACTCTCAGAAGGTGCCATCAAATGTCCCATCTTTCAGACATCAACGTTTGTATTCCCCAGTGCGGAAGAGGGCAAAGCCTTCTTTGAAATTGCCTATGGCCTGCGGGAACAGGCCCCTGACGAATCCCTTGGACTTATCTATAGCCGTCTCAACAACCCGGATCTAGAGATTCTTGAGGATCGCCTGACTCTCTGGGACGATGCCGAATCCAGTGCAGTCTTCGGCAGTGGCATGTCTGCAATCAGCACCACACTGCTACAGTTTCTCAAACCAGGCGATATCATTTTGCATAGTGAACCAGTGTACGGAGGAACAGATTACCTACTCAAACATATTTTGCCACAATTTCAGATCCGCCCAATAGGTTTCAGAGCACACCACTATGCAGAGGACATCGATAGCGTGCTTAACAATGCGGACCTCGCTGACAAGATCCGCATGATTTATATTGAGACCCCCGCAAATCCAACCAACGCACTTATCGATATTGCATGGTGCGCTGAGCGTGCTCATAAACTATCGACCGATGCACGGCAGGTGTTGGTTGCCGTCGATAATACGTTTCTAGGACCACTCTGGCAACACCCTCTGAAACAGGGTGCCGATGTAGTGCTTTATTCTGCCACCAAATATATCGGCGGTCATAGCGACGTGCTTGCAGGCGTGTGTCTTGGTGCTACCGAACTCATTAGTCAGGTCAAGATCATGCGTACCATTATGGGCACAATGGCCAGTCCGTGGTCTGGCTGGTTGCTCTTGCGAAGTCTTGAGACCTTAAAATTACGGATGACAAGCCAGATGAAAAATGCTCGCTATGTTGCCAACTTTCTTGATGAACATCCTAAAATCGAACGAGTGTATTATCTGGGTCATCTCAACGAAAGTGATCCACAATTTGCTATCTACCGACGTCAGTGTCTGGCCCCTGGCGCCATGATTTCATTTGATATTGTGGGCGGAGAAGCAGAGGCATTTCGTTTTTTGAATGCGCTTAATCTCTTCAAACTTGCTGTCAGCCTCGGAGGGACCGAGTCGCTAGCGGAACACCCTGCCACTATGACTCATTCTGATGTAGACCCGGCTGAACGCATTGTTATGGGAGTAACCGAGCAAATGGTACGCCTTTCAATTGGCGTCGAACATCCAGAGGATCTCATCGCCGATCTCGAACAGGCACTCGCTTTAGTCTGATGAAAAATCATAATCGTATCAATACTGAGGAACTCTCTATGGACACACGGATATTACCCTTTATCAATCCAGCAACGAACGAATGTTTTGGCCAGCTTACCATGACCACACCCACTGAAATAACACAAGCCTCGCAAGAAATGAATATCGCCGCTAAAATCTGGAGCCAAAAGCCTATTGAAGAACGCATTCGCATTCTCCAAAAATTCCAACAGGTGATGATTGACTCGCTGGACGAAATTACAGATGTACTCAACCAAGATTGTGGCAAAAGCCGTCAAGATGCGCTAATCGAAGTATTTGTCACACTCGATATGCTCAAACAGTACTGCAAACACGCACCACGTTGGCTCCGTGGTGAAAAGGTCTCACGTGGCTTATATTTCTTCAAGAACTGCTTTGTTGAGCATCGACCCTATGGTGTAGTTGCGGTTATTGCTCCCTGGAATTATCCCCTGGCCCTGTCTATGCCACCGACACTGGCTGCATTATTAACCGGCAATACAGTGCTGCTGAAGCCATCAGAAGTGACAGCAGCATCTGGTTTGTTGATGGAACGCCTCTTCCAGCGTGTTCCCGAGTTAGCTCCATTTGTGCGTGTACTGCACGGCGATGGTGTGGTCGGTGCCGCAATGGTCAACACCAATCCTGATTATATTTTTTTGACAGGATCAACACCAACCGGGCGGAAAGTGATGCAGGCTGCTGCAGATAGTCTAACACCTGTAGCCTGCGAGCTGGGGGGGAAAGACGCCATGATTGTGCTGGCCGATGCCGACTTACCTGGTGCAGCTCGCTGGGGAGTGTGGGGTGCCTTCTTCAATACCGGGCAGACGTGTATGTCCGTAGAACGCGTGTATGTGGTTGAAGAAGTTTATGATCAATTTGTAGAGTTAGCCGTTGAAGAAGCACGCAAACTGAAGATGGGCTATACACGCGATATAGATAGCCCTTTCTATCTTGGCCCCATCACCGATCCACGTCAAGTCAATATTATTCGCGATCATCTGGAGGATGCACTTGCCAAAGGTGCCCGTATTCTGACCGGGGGTGCTATCCGCAATATGTTTGTAGAACCAACCGTACTGGTTGATGTCGATCACGACATGCATGTGATGCAAGATGAAACCTTTGGCCCTCTGATGCCTATTGTCAAAGTCAAAGATGCCGCAGAAGCCATCCGGCTGGCGAACAACTCAAACTTTGGTCTGGGTGCTTCCATCTGGAGCGCCGACCTCAAGCGTGCTCGCGCAGTTGCCGAACAGATCGAGGCAGCATCGATCATCATTAATGACACCATTGCACAGTTTGCCGTACCAATGTTGCCTTTTGGTGGAATCAAACAATCTGGCTATGGGCGTATCCACGGCAAAGAAGGACTCATGCAATTCACCCGGCCCTATGCGTATGTCGTCGGCACTCCACCCCCATCCTGGGATATCGGTACCATTCTGCGTGAGCCAGGGCATTATCAAGAGAGCGCGGCACTTGTGCGTGTAGCTTTTGGGGCAACTGCTCAGCAACGTCTTCAGGGGCTGGTACAAGCGCTACCTAAAATCAAATCGCATGGAAAAACAGGCATACCAACCAGGGTGGCACTTCCTGGCGCAATCCTCGGGCTGGCACTAACATGGCGCCTCCTCGGATCACGCAAAAAACCATAAGCCACATACCGTAAGGGCACCCTCCACGGGTGCCCCTGTGCTACCGCCCCTCGTGGGTATCCACTGTGCTACCGCCCCTCGTGGGTATCCCTTTCTACCACAACTCGGATACACAAATCTATACTACCGCTGAAAGAAGAACTGCTCCACACCCTGCTCCAGATCGAGTGCCCACTGCGCCATAGGAGACTGCAACGCCCAATAATTGAGTTGCTCAAGCTGACCACTCAACAACAACCAACCGATGGCAATCAGCATGGCACCACTGATCATGCTAGTACTATGCAGATGCAACGAGGCAAAGCCCAAATTAAGCGATACCGCACGTCCCCGCATAAATTTCCAGAAGCGTGAGCCTTGCCCCAGACGACTAAAGAACGTCGCTACCAGAATGAGTGGCATACCAAGCCCCGTCGCGTAGATAAACGCCAGGACCGCACCTTGTAGCACAGCGATGCCCTGAGTGGCAAGCAATGTTAGCAGCGCACCGAGAATTGGACCAATGCAGGCTGTCCAGCCTAAAGCAAACGTCGCTCCATAGACATAGGAACCAGCAACATTGGTAGAAGGTCGATCAAGGAGTTTAGCACCACTGAAACCTTTACCCAGGAAACTCAGGACACCAAAACTAACAATGAGCCAGCCACCAATAATGAGGAGTTGCTCGAGATTGCGAAAGAGCAACTGGCTAAGTGCGGTCGAAGCAGCACCCAGCACCACCATCGTCGTTGCTAATCCCAAAAAGAACGACACGGTCATGATCACGACACGCTCACGACGCGCCTGGAAGGTAAACGCAAAATACGCAGGTAGTATCGGTAGGGTACAGGGCGAAAGAAAACTGAACAAACCTGCAAGAAATGCTGCAGGGGCAAGGATAAGTAAGCCACCAGGGGCAGATGCGGCTGGACCCGTGGCACCACCCCAACCTAAAACGATCAGCATAAGCACGAAAAGTAACGCTGAACCACCAATGAGCAAGGCGCGTACTGGCAGGTAACGCTCTTTTGGCTGCTCAGAGTTTGGCACAGTCGGGGATTGTACATCTTGGGTGGACATGACACACTCCAATTGCTAGTGGATGTATTATTGGCAAGCTTCTGACTATTATACACATAGAGTTCTTACGCAAACCTTGCCGCTGTGTAAAAACTCTCTCACTTCCTCACAGATTTGGAAAACCGCTGGATATCTGACAGGGATTGTGCGATGAGCAAGTACTTTACATTGTATATTGAACATAGAGGTATGTTTGTAAGATAACATACGTTGTATCCATTTGGTATCGTTATGGACACAATGATGATCTTCGCTATATCATCTATCTGTCATGTTTACGACATGCCCTCGTACGAAAACAGCTCTGTCTATCGTTTAACCAACTAACACATAAACCATCACCCTCACCCCATAACACCAGGAGGTACTCCTTTGAAATCCGATACATATCTTCTTCAAAAACCTGATGTCGCCACACTAGAGACGATTGATTTTCCTACTGAATGTGCTATTCAACCACCATGGATTGCACAACGTTACCCACAATATAGTGATGACCACGGCATGCATCATGAACTGACCAGTGTTCGCACTGCCGAACATGTGGGACATCACATCAAAATCACTACAACCTACACCATCGAAGTTAATGAACAACAAGTGCATCTGCACGCATTGGTCGGCAACGATGGCAGGCTTCATTGCCACACCACTCCCTATGTACGCTATCAATCTGCTATCGATCTGGTGAAAAATCTGTTTGATCGCTTCCCTGCTTCATTTATATCCGATCAACACAACCACGACCAGGATCACCACCAGCATGATCACGATCATCCACACGAAGGAGATTCAGCATGATACGTTCAAACATTCTCAACAATCAAACCGCCGCCGAGCAATTTATCCTTGGTGTAAATCGTATGAAAGACCCTGACATCATGCCATGGCCGGGTCAGGCGAATCTTTCTATGTACGATTTCTTTGTACTGTGGCACCATCGTGCGATGATGCTCTCAACCCCACCATCACAACGAGATCGCAATGCAGCACACACGGGTCCTGTGTTTCTCCCCTGGCCTCACTATATGCTGATCATGTTTGAGTTTTTTCTACGTGACACGCTGGGCGATCAAAACTTTCGCCTGCTATATTGGGATTGGGCTGGAGATGCTGAATTACCCCAACCATTTGCATCACCTCTCTGGAATGACGATATACTTGGGCAATTTACAGGGCCCGATTGGCGCGTCCGTCTTGAGCCGAATCCCACTGGGAGTAACCCACAGGTGACGAATCGGGAACTGCGTCGGTCTATAGGTATGTCTGGACGTCTACCACAACGCTCAGAGGTTCGTACGCTCATTCGTGATACGGTTGTCTATGACCTAGCACCCTATGATCGATCTGTCGGTGGGTTTCGCAATCTGTTGGAAGGATGGGTTGGCGTTGGGCATCACAACATTGTGCACGTTTGGATCGGTGGAGATATGACCGTTTCAACCTCACCCAATGATCCGGTTTTCTTTCTACACCACTGTAATGTGGATCGCATCTGGGCAGCCTGGCAACAACAACATCCAACATCGCCATATCTTCCTCAACAAGATGCCTCTGACAATCTGCTATTCCACCGTATCGATGACGCTATGCATACTTTCTTCGAGCATGGCTCTGATATTACCCCACGAATGATGTTAGATACCAATACGTGGTATCAGTATGATACATTTGTAGATCTTTTATAGCAGAAATCAAGGCTTTGAGAGGGGCGAGAATCTCGCCTCTTTCAATTCAGCTACAATGTGTATAATAATCAGAAGGTCACCCATAATTTCATTTCCTCTTTTAGGGAGCCGATTTATTGAGAATTGTAACCAGAACAAAGGCGATATTGTTTCATCTTCTATTGCCACTTTGTATGACGAGGAGTCAGTTATGTTGCGTATGATTCTGCTTGGTGTGGGCACCGCTGTGCCTGATATTGACCGTGAAAATACACACATGGTGTGGGAGTCGCCCGAAGGTTTATTGCTTATTGATGCAGGAGGAAGCACCTATCAGCGATTGCTGCGTGCTCAACTCGATCCACTCAAGTTACAAGGCATTTTTCTCACACACACACATGCTGATCATCTAAACGGGTTAGCAGTGCTGCTTTTTCAGCTATCACTGATGCGGTATCCGGATCAATTACCTATCTATGGCAGTGAACAAACCCTCCAACATGCTCAGCGTATTGTCGATGCTTTTGAGCTGGAAAGCCATCAAGTCGCAGTTGATTGGATTCCTGTTGGCGCGGGCGAAGAAGTCAATCTTGGTCTTGAAAGTTATCGTCTGCATACCGCTGCAACAATGCACTCACGGCCCTGCCTGGCATTACGGTTTGAAAGCCAAGCAGATGGGCAAGCGCTGGTCTATTCGGCAGACACAGAACCCTGTGAATCAGTTCAATCGCTAGCAAATGGCGCCACCGTTTTAATCCACGAAGCGACAACAGCAGAGCCTTTCCCACACCACACCACACCGCATCAAGCTGGAGAGGTAGCAGTACGTGCTGGTGTGGAACAACTTGTGCTGGTGCATTTTAGCCCGCGATGGACAATGGGTGTTGCAGAAGCGCTAGCAGCAGTACGTGCCGGGGGCTTTACAGGGAAGGCGGAAATAGGAAATGAATTTGCTTCATACACTCTCAAATCATAGCATTACACTCTTTTCCCGATACGTTTATCAGACCTGTTATTACATGAGTTGCTGATAGCTCACTCTGATGGTTATTTCGTGGTTGCCCTTTATCGTAAAATGTAGTAGAATTGCAACGCGGCTGTTAAGGCAGCACATTGTAAAGAGATTTTCCATACACTTTTCGTTGTAGCTTTGGTCCCATTCTCGCGGACGGCCTTAAGGAGGACCTGAATGGCTAGCAGAACCGAAGAAATGGTACGGCATTTAAAAACAATGCAAATGAACACTCCCGATATAGAGGCTTCGGCTGTCGTGAGCGTCGATGGTCTTATTATGGCGTCTGCGCTTCCTGCCGATGTTGAGGAGGATCGTGTTTCCGCAATGAGCGCCGCTATGCTCTCACTGGGTGAACGAATTGCATCTGAACTCCGGCGTGGTCAACTTGACCAGGTTTTTGTTCGTGGTGAAAATGGCTTTGTGTTGCTTACTTCCATTGGTGAAGAAGCTGTTTTAACCGCATTGGCGCATAGCAAAGCAAAATTGGGGTTAGTATTCCTCGATATGAAGCGGACCGCTAACGAACTCGTTAGATTGGTATGACCGTCTTCTCCTTTTGGGCTGTTCAAACAGGTCAGATGGATACCATCTGGCCTTTTTGCTTTTATCCGTAAGGTTGCTGTTCACGCCTCTTGTATGTATAATAGAGGCGATTTGTATAGTGAAAATGTATAATTCATGGATACGCGCACTCGGTCATCTAACCCGCTCCCTCCAGCAACACGGGCAAATACGCGACGCCGTGAAGTAGAGCATGCCAATCTTAGCTGGCTGGATATTGCTCAACCAACGTCTTCCGATGTTTCGTATCTCCGTGAACGCTTCAAATTTGACTCACTCTTAGTTGAAGATATACTTTCGACTATTCAACGACCTAAACTCGATATACGCTCACAGGAAGAATACATATTTGTGGTGGTACACATGCCTGGCATTGATCGTGATAACCGTGTCGTGCGAAGCGAGGTAGATATATTTGTTGGGCGCGACTTTGTCGTCACATTGCATGATAGTACGCTTAAACCACTACGCCGTTTATTTGCGGCAGCCGCTACCGATGAGTCGGCTCGGGCACAATTGCTGGGGCATGGGCCAGGGTATCTCCTCTATCGTATTATCGACGCATTGGTAAAACAATGTTTTCCTTTGCTGTATCGTTCAGAAGAAGAGATTGATCAGCTGGATGTTCGTCTGTTTGAGCAAAACACACATTTGATGGCACGTGATTTAACAGATATTCAACGCGATATTATCATGTTAGATTATGTGATTAGCCCGAACCAACCAATTATTGAGGCTATCCAACAGTTGCAAGATAAGTTTTTGCGGCTAGACATGCCACGCTACTTTGGTGATTGTGTCGATAGCATTGGGCGGCTTAAAGCTATGGTTGACCAACAAAAGACGGTTGTTGCAGTAATTAACGAAACCCATCGGAATGTATTAATACAACATACCCATAAACTATTACGTAGATTTATGTTCACGACAATTGCGATCATTCCGTTTATCGTTCTAGCAAGTCTGGCTGGCCTCAATGTTGTGTTGCCCTTTGAAACACAACCATTGCTTTTCCCTGGCATATTAGTGGTTGTACTTGCACTAACGCTTGGCATACTCTCATATGCCTATAATCATCGCTGGTTCTAACATCACGTTTCTTAGCATTCAAAAGGTATCTAAGATCAGGAGTTGCTCTTTTTGTCTGATACCTTTTGCCATCCACATCGAAGGTGAGTTGTAGATTATGGAGCAAACGAACTTAACTGATCTGATTCGTAATATTCCCGATTTCCCGATTTCTGGTGTCCAATTCAAAGACATCACAACATTGCTATCCGACGGGCCTGCATTCCGTCAGGTAATTGATGCTTTTGTAGAACGCTTCAAAGACCGTCAGATTGATGCTATCGTTGGTATTGAGTCACGTGGATTTATTTTCAGTGCGCCAATTGCTTATATATTAGGTGCTGGTCTGGTGCCCGTACGCAAACCAGGAAAACTGCCTGCTGCAACATATCAGATTGAATATGACCTGGAATACGGCTCTAACCAGTTAGAAATTCACCAGGATGCGCTACAATCAGGGATGCGTGTACTTATTATAGACGACCTTCTGGCCACTGGCGGAACCATCTCGGCAGCCTGTGAGCTAGTTGAGATGGCGGGTGGAACCATTGAGGAAGTGGCATTTTTGATCGAACTTGAATTTCTCAAGGGGCGTGAGAAGTTAACCAACTACCCAATTTTCTCACTCATACAGTACTGACATAGACGAGTTAACCATACACAAAAAGTAGGGCACTTCATGCCCTACTTTTTCTATGGCGAGGCTGGAGGGACTCGAACCCCCGACCATCTGCTTAGAAGGCAGGTGCTCTATCCACTGAGCTACAGCCCCCTACATCTTTTATACTATCTGTTCAGCGTATGTCTGTCAAGTTGCTTTTTTCGTAACTGTGATGGATTGTTTATCTACACTATAACCCACCAAAAAATAGAAAACACAGAGTCTGTGTAGAGGTGAGCAAAACTCTGTGTACTCTCTATTGATACATTTTAACGTCCAGATCGGCCAGTCGAGTGTGCAGCAACAAACGGCAACAATGACATATGTCGTGCACGTTTGATGGCAACTGTTAGACGTCGTTGCATTTTGGCCGTCAACCCTGTTCGACGACGAGGAAGAATTTTACCTTGTGCAGTCACAAATCGTTCAAGCCGCTTTATATCTTTGTAGTCAGGAATAATCCCCAGACGGGTAAACTCACAGACTTTCTTACGCCGTTGGTATGGGCGATAGCGTACACGAGGTCCAGAAGATCGATTTTGGTAAGACATCTATAGCTCCTTATTACATTACATCCTTAAGCGACAAACCTTCATCACGAAGCGCCCGCAGAAGACCTTTTTTACTGATAATACGAATCGCCTTCGCTGAAAGTTTGAGCGTGACCCATTGATCAAGTTCTGGGATATACACACGATGACGGTGTACATTCGGTCGAAAGACGCGGTTGGTTTTAGGCGCTCTACGAGCCCAGTTACCGCCATGTCGGTGTTGGATACTCCTGCCATACATTGGTTTTCTACCGGTTAGATCGCATTTCCGCGACATGAAATCCTCCCTGTGTCAATATAAACCACAGTTCAATGTACAATTTGATATATTTAATACTACACAAAAAAATAAGCCCAGGCTATAGGCAGTTATCTATCGATATCCAGCTACGGGCCACAAGACCCTTATTATATCGGTGAAACGCGTTCAGCGCAAACGATAACCAGTTGCTCACATTAACATGTCATTTAAATATTTACAGCTTCAAACGATATCAACGACTATTTACGTCTATAGAGCAGATTTTTGTATAGAGATATCCTATTTTATTCGTGTATGTTTGGGGAGAGAATCACGATGAGCAGACGGACGATGATCTCTTTTCGGCGAAGAGGAGGTATCATCGGAAATGAGTCCACGACATCTTGGACAACGCGTCGGCTCATTAAGCAAGCCTTTTTCTGCGTAGTATTCCTGTTCCCCTGCTGTAAAAACAAAATGCTCACCACATTGACGACAAACAAGATTCATATGTGCATAAGGCATATATCATATCCTTACGGATGTTAGATCAAGAGCACTGCATGTAGATTTTCTCATGTTTGACATCTTGTTCATCAAACAAACATATATGGTTTGTATACCAAATGAGCCAGCGAAAACAACACTGACTCACGACATACGATGAAATAGTTATGCTGATTACGGGTACAATCGTTATTCGACAGGATCTTTATTAACCGCAAAAATACACTTCTCGCAGCCCATCCCCTGACAATCTGTCTGCTGAACGTTGAAGGTATGACCTCCTGTAACCCACGTTAACGCTTCCTCGATAATACCTTGTGCCAGATAGCCAGATGTCACCTCGGTGCGGCGACTCCAACAAATTGGACACTGGTGAATGATGTAAATAAATTGTGACTTACGCTCCTCAACGTGCGTCGGCTGATCACTAAATCGATCAAACGTCTGCGCTACCGCATTGAGTGCAATCTTCATTTTCATAGTCATTGGCATCAACTTGAGTGCCAGGTCAGCCATACCAAGAAGCGGTCCAAACTCTTTCAAACCGAGATTGAAAGCATACCGCCCAGCCCGAAGTTCCATACCACGTGCACCGCGTGGACCATACATCGTTGTTGTTGCCTGGGAAATAGCTGACATGTCCGCGAATGGAAATTCGCGTTTTAGATTGCTCGATGGGTAGTTGTTGACGAGGTGGCGCGTACCGGCTAAGTTCAGTAGCGCACTCACGCCATTGCGCCCCATCACATCTTCCAGGCTCAGTAGATAGAGACGCGCGATCAAATTTGGATAGAAGCGCGGCTCGTTTGGGCGCGCTGGATCATGTGTGTCGGCCATAACGTTATTCCTCATCGATGGTACATCGCCCGATCACTAAAGGCAAAGAGTAAACTATATCAGAAACAGATCCCGCAATTATACGTTTATCTGATCCGCCACACGACATAGCCTACATCGACCGTATAATTCTAACACGTGTCCTTGAATTTCAAAATCTATATCAGCCAATGCTGATGATAACAGATCTTCGATATTACAGCCACTAATAATATACGTATCTCCACATTCTCTACAAACCAGGTGATGATAGTGCCCTGGCAATATACGCATGTACGTATTGCCACTTTCATCGCTCCAGATACGCTCCACCCATCCCTCTGATCGTAACCACTCCATCGTACGATAAACTGTTGGACGACTACAACTACCCTGTCGTCGATCTAACTCTTCCACAATCGTTTCAGCCGTAAAAGGAGCGTTGGTTTGGGCAATCCATTCTAAAACCTTGTGACGAGGTAAGGTTGCACGAGCACCACTGGTCTGTAACGCTTGTTCAACCGAATGTAACCACTCTTCAGATGTTGGTGCATTATGCTGATGGACATCAGATTGACGTACACGAAGCATTGTATCGGAAAGCTTTTCTGTACGTGAGTCCATCAATTGACCTTATCACTAAAATATCTTATAGAACTGATTGTCAAAATAGTTTGATCATTATGAGAGACAGAGGAACCAACACAAACATTGTGTACATGTAAGCAATAAGAAAAGAACTGTAAGATTTTTGATATCCAATTCATCCTTACGTTATCAAAATTTCCTATTGTTTTGCTACATCACACGACCAACAATTCCCCAAAAACGTATGTTTGTATCAGTGCGATATCGTATCATCAAACAAAAAGGCTGTCAACCGTTTCCTGATCGCATCTCTGTGCCAGAAAAGCACACCAATACTGGCATGGTTTGAACAAAAATACACTACTGATAATATACCATATATCGGCATTTTCCCCAGAGAAGGCTATGTTCTTCAACAAACCTTTGAAAAAGAGCGGCCTCTATCCCATAAGCTTCCTCATATTGCTGTATCAATACCATACCTTTGTTTCTTCAGTGGTCTTAACAAAGTTGTTATGAAGCTGCTTATGAGTAGTTCTCTTTCTAACTCAGATTATCTGGTATCAGTATACACTATCGATTCCACACAAGTACATCCTCAAGCGATTTCCGGGTAATGTTTGGCACGACTGCGTCTTTGGCAGGTTTACCAATCGGCAATAAAAGAAAGGCTTGCTCATTCTCCGGTCTGTCTAAGATGGTGTGTAAGAACGCCATGGGGCTGGGCGTATGCGTTAGAGTGACGAGACCAGCACAATGGATTGCCGCAATCAACATACCTGTTGCAATACCAGTAGACTCTGTTGTGTAATAGAACTTACTGGTTGAACCATCAGGATTGTTACCATAACGTTGTCGAAACACGACAATAAGTGCTGGCGCGATCTCCAAGAACTCTTTGTGCCAATCAGTACCAAGCGGTGACAGATCGGCCAGCCACTCCGGTGTTGCCCGCGATTCATAGAATGCACGCTCTTCTGACTCGGCTGCCAGACGAATCTCGTGTTTGAGATCGGGATCTGTTACGACCACAAATGTCCACGGTTGTTTATTCGCTCCGCTCGGTGCCGTACTCGCCGTTGCGATGAGCCGTTCAATCAGACCTTCTGGCAATGGCTCATCAGAAAAAAAGCGCACCGAACGCCGACGGTTCATCTGCTGATAAAACGCTTCTGCACGAGAGAGCCTTTCTTTATCATCAGTAGGTGTATATTTCAGTGGTAAAAAGTCCGACATATTGTATTTCGCTCCTTTCAGGTACCCCGATCCTCCAAAAGCACAAAGATACATAGCATTAAAGCAACTCGGCAGGTGCGCTCAGGCGTTTGGTTCATAATTTCACATTGTGCAACAGCAAGAGTTCGCCCTTGATGCTCAACATGAGCAAGCGCAGACAATTCTCCCACTGTAGCTGGTGCAAGATAGTTTATCTTGGCTTCGACGGTAGCCATCTTTTGTATTGGGCGTGTGCAACTATGGACTGCAATAGCCACTGCAGCATCAGCTAGTGTGTAGATGATTCCCCATGAACAAGCCCTTAGCCTTGTAGAGGAATTCCTGTATTTCGAGCCAGGTGCGCGCACTACCAACTTGAGTAATGGATGCCTGCATGCCAATACTGGCAACAAAAGGGCTAACAATTTCACGCTCTATCAGATACTGCAAATTCCAGCTATCGCCAGTTGAAACAGGTACTTTGTATGTCACACTAGCTTTCCGATGTTTCTATTTACTCTAGCAAGGAAAGGGCTAACACAACGGTAACGTCATTTTATTCTAGCATATCAATCTTGTCATAGATAGCGTGCAACCTCAAAAATAACGCGTGGTATAATCCGCATTATGACAATACGATGGAGGTTCTTCAATGACTCGAGTTTGGCGCGATTATGACTTTTTTCTGATTGGCTGTGTAATGGTTCTGACGGGTTTCAGTCTGACCATGGTTGCCAGTATTACTGTTTCTGAGTACCTTTCGCGTCATCTTATCAACCTCTCTGTTGGTACCATTGCGATGCTACTCCTCACTGCGTTGGATTACCACGCGTTGCAAGCATGGGCACGACCACTCTACATTCTGGGTGTTGTCGTCCTTGGGCTAGTCATGCTTCTGGGGAGCGTCAGCGGTGGTGCCCAGAGTTGGTTAAATCTGGGGATTCGCACCTTTCAGCCATCAGAGCCTGCCAAACTGCTGATCATTATCGCACTTGCAGCATACTGGGCACACTTTGAACATAATGGCGGTGCGTGGAAAATACAACTCGGGGGGCTTATCCTCGCCGGTATTCCAATTGTCTTTGTATTCCTCCAGCCTGATTTTGGAACTGCAATGGTCTTTGTCACGATCTGGGCGACAATGGCCTGGACAGCCGGACTCCGCTGGTGGCAGATTGCTCTGCTCATGTCGGTAGCATTACCTGTTGCGGTGTATGGTTGGACCAATGTGCTCGATCAGGAACAACAATCGCGATTACTTGTCTTTCTTGATCCCATTGGTATTGATCCAACCCTGCAAAATGAAGCCTGGGATATTACCAAAGCATTGGAAGCGGTCCAGTTAGGCGGAGTGATGGGGTTGGGATGGAATCAGGGAGAGATTTCGCAGGGTAGATACATCCAGGGTATTTACACCGACTACATTTTTGCAGCCACAAGCGAGGAACTTGGCTTTATTGGCGCCTCTGTACTCATCCTCTTCCAGTGCATCCTGATGTGGCGTGCTCTTTATATTGCCCAATCAGCACGTGACCTGTTTGGACGGATGATCGCTGTTGGTGTCACCGCCTTTATCTTTTGTCATGTCCTCGTTCATATTGGCATGAATATGAGTATTATGCCAATAACTGGTATTCCCTTGCCTTTCATATCCTATGGTGGAAGCTTTACGTTGACAACCCTTGCGGCCATCGGTTTATTAGAAAGTGTGGCCCTACGGCGACGAAAAATTGCATTTGGATGAGCATGGCAGTAAAACAAAGAGCAGCCCTTATTTCAGTTGGCTCAACGATTGTTCTTGCTACATTAAAATTGATTTTCGCTGTTATCACAGGCAGTTTAGCGATTCTGGCCGAAGCTGTACAATCTGTGCTTGATCTTGCTGCTTCAGGTATCACATATCTGGTCGTCCGTATTGCCGATCTCCCCCCCGACGAAAACCATCATTATGGGTATGCACGGGCCGAGCACCTTGGTGCATTAGCGCAGATGGTATTAATGATCATCACCGCAGTGTGGGTGCTCTCAGAAGCATATCAACGTATCTTTGGCCCAACTGAAATACCAGATGTTGGTGTTTGGTCTCTCAGTATCCTGTCCATCTCACTTGTGGTCGATTGGTATCGTTCGCGGGTCCTCAAACGTGTGGCTGAGCAGGAAAAGAGCCCAGCGCTGGCGGCAGACGCTGCGAATTTTGCAAACGACATGCTGAGCGTTACGGTTGTGCTTATTAGCCTGGTGCTTCTCATTATGCTCCAGCCGCTTGCGCTGGTTCCTGTGTGGGTTCTGGCACGTCTTGATGCCTTCGCAGCAACCATTGTTGCTATCATTGCACTTACAGTTGCATGGCGCCTGGGCAGCCAGGCTATTCGTGCATTGATGGATGATGTCCCTGCCGATCTCCATCGACAGCTCGTGCAGAAGGTGAGCAATGTACCCAATGTCATCTCTGGTAGCGTGCAGATGCGGACTCGTTTTGTGGGTGCTCAACCATACGTTGAGGTGACGATTGCGACACCACGCGGCTGCTCACTCGAAGAGGCCCACGCACTCACAGAGTCGATAGAGTCAGTAGTTTGTGCAGAGTTAGATGGCGCATATGTGATTGTGCACGTGGAGCCAGGACGTACCCCTACTGAACCGTACACAACAGCCGTCTATGCCGCAGCTCAAAGACTGGGCTTGAATGTACATAATTTAGATATCTATCAACTTACAGAGCGTGTGCGTGTCGATGTCGATCTTGAATTACCCATGCATATGCTTCTGGATGAGGCCCATAAATGGTCCGAAGATTTGGAACAAGCCATCCAAACCGAGTTGGAGGACAATACCATCGTTTTTGTGCACCTGGAACCGCGGCGGGATCAGGTACGCCCGGCAGTTCACTATGGGCCATTAATGGATGACCTAAAGGGCATTGTCCCCCAACTCTCGTGCGCTGAAGCGATTACACAGTTTGACACATTACTGACTGATGAGGGTATCATTGTGACGGTTCAACACGCCTTCCCACCCACCATGCCATTACGTGAGGTTCATACACGGATGGCAGGTCTTGAAGCCGAGCTACGCCGTCTAGTGCCGGGGCTTTTGCGTGTACAGATCGATCCTGAGCCAATCGCTGAAGTAATTATTGAAAAAGTTGCTGAGAAAACAAAACTATGACAGCTTGTGTTCGTCATCTTTACATTCATATCCCGTTCTGTCATCGACGCTGTTCGTATTGCGATTTCAATACTTACGCCAATATGGAAGATCGTATGGACACGTATGTCGATGCACTGTGTACAGAGCTTGATCTGCGTCGACAATCGGTCCTGATACCTGGGGATCAAGCACAGCAATCGCGGCAAACCGCCCTCCGTGTACCCACTCCTCTGGCGCCGCCTGTGCTACGTTCGGATTTGTTGCCAACCGTCTTTCTGGGGGGTGGCACACCAACGATGCTCCCACTTGAACTCATGGAAAAGGTATTGACTACGGCAAACCACCTTATTCCACTGGATCAGGCAGAGGTGACAATTGAAGCCAATCCCGGTATAGTGCTCGGACGTGATTATCTACGTTCGTTGCGCGACCTTGGCATCAATCGGATCAGTATGGGTGTACAAAGTCTGCACGATCCAACACTACGTGTGCTTGGGCGTACGCACACAGCTGCTGAGGCACGTACAAGCTACGAGGACACACGCATAGCCGGTTTTGAACGCATTAATCTTGATTTTATTTTTGGGTTGCCTGACCAAACAGTTGAGCAGTGGGACGAGACACTACGTGACATCGTCACATGGGGGGCCGATCATTTTTCACTCTACTCGCTCATTCTGGAGGAAGAGACCCCCCTCTACGCACAGATACTCAATGGCCATGTGACCGTCCCTGACGATGATACTGCCGGTGAAATGTATGAGTTGGCGATGCAGCACTTTGATGAGGCCGGATATGTACATTATGAAATAAGTAATTGGGCACGTGATCAGGGTGCACCATCGAACGAACATCCCGTCCTGCCCGGACAGGCATCGCATCACAATATGGCATATTGGTTTAATACCGACTATCTGGCCTGTGGGGCAGGGGCTCATGGACACGTCTTTCCAAATCGGTACTACGATATCCTCGGTATTGATGAATATATCGCTCAGATCCGTCAGAATACGTTGCCCACACACGAGACAATTCCCCTCACAGAACACGATCTGTATGCTGAGACGATGTTCATGGGACTGCGCTTAAACGTCGGAGTGAGCCATGCCCACTTCAGGGATCGTTGTGGTGTGGAACTCAACGATGTGTATGGAGATCTGCTCGACGAGCTTTGGTTCAAAGGTCTCGTCGAGCGTGATGAACTGGGCGTGCGGCTTACCAAACGTGGATGGATGCTAGGCAATCAGGTGTTTGCACGTTTTGTTATCTAGGGCGGTTCTATCGCGGCATTTGGCTGCGTCGATAGAGTACCACCAGCATTCCTGCGCTGGCCAGCGCCACCCCAATCAATAACCAACCACTAATGGCACTGTCCCTCCCCGTTTCTGGCAGCGCCGCAGGTATATCAGCATCCACTGGCGTCATCACAGCAGTAGGTGTTAATTCCTCAACAACAGGCAGATCTGTCGTGCCAGTCAACTCCTCGGTTGGAGTCACCAGATCGGTGGTGGGCGTTACAACGATGGTAGGCACATTTGGTATGGGTGTCACAGTTGACTCAGCACTACCACCATCATCGTCGTCATCGTCATCACGTGGTTGTGCTGGCTCCGGTGTGGCCGTTGGTGTGACTTCATCGGGTCCTGGAACAATACGAATGGGCACTTCGTCCTGACGGGGCGCTTCAACTTGATTGCCAAACTCATCCTGAACCTCAACCGCATTCGAGTTGTTGATACCTGTTCCCTCAAACGATTTGAGCGCTGTAAAGACGGTCGTAACGGTTATGACTTCATCTGGGCGCAAGCGAGACAAACCCAGATCCGGCAAAACATCATCCCAACGCAATACGGTACCGCCAGACTCAACAGATGAGGGAGGCGGATCGGCTTCAATAAACTGCAAGAATTCGGTGTTGGGCGTATCTTCAAGCGGCAAACTTACGATATCAGCAGCACCATCATTACGGATCGAGATGGTGAAGGTGATTGTTTGGCCATTCACAGCGGGCGAATCTTGCGCGAGTGCCTTGGTGACGATGACTCGTCCACCTTCGGCCTCACCACTACTTGCACCATCCTCACCACCACCGCTTTCGCCGCCAGAACCCTGGGCCGCTTCAATGCGCGCACGGTTGATGGTGGCTACTTCGGCACGGATAGCACGAAAGACGGTTGTAACAGTGATGATTTCACCCGGTGGCAATTCACCAAAGGTGCTGGTCAAATCATTCCATGTCAAGATACCCTCACTGGTTGTCGAAGGCACGGGATCAGCACGCACAAAACTGATAATGTTCGAGTCGTATTCGTCGATCAGAGGCAGCTCGGTAACGGTGATATTGTTCGAGTTGTTGGCGATACGAATGGTGAACAAGAGTTCCTGGCCGACCTGTACGACATCACTTCCCTGCAGCCTTTTGTCGATAGCGAGTTCAATGGTGCCACTTTGGGCCTGAACAGGAGCAATGTAGAGCGCGAATGTATACACGATGGCCAACGTAAGCAAAGCTGTTCCTATAGCAGTACAGAGCGTACGACGTACATCAAGATAGCTGTGGTCAGTCATGTGTGACCCTCCCTCACAATGACAGATGAAACCCCTTCGACGCATAACGTAATACATGGTGGACCGTTGTCAATCGCGGGGGCGAATCTGCCCGCCACGTCCTTTTTCGGTACTGTACGGATTACCCGCAGCAGTCGCTTTTTGCTGGGTCTTCTCTTCCATCTTAGCACGACGGTCTTCCGCATCCTTAATGAGTTTGTTGGTGGCATGGAAGCCCCACAGCGCAAAAAATGAGAAGGTGACCAGGAGCACCAGAATCCCTACAATGAACGACACAACACTGATCAATCCCATTACAATAAGCGTACCAATGGTAAATAATGGTCTCCCCAGAGTCATGAGCAGGGCATTGCGAGCGATCATGCGGAGGCGTTTGTCGACCTGGATAATCATTAATGGGCCAATATAAATCAGGATGCCAAACCAGATCAACAGAATATAGAGAAAGAGTACCAGTAAGAATGCCCCGAGTACATTGCCCATGCCCGCATAGAATTGGAGGTTGACCAGGATGAGTAGCAAGCCAAACATCCAGGTACCATAGACCTGCCAACTCAATCGCACATGCGACCGCAAGCCTTCAAAAAAGGTGCCAACACCTATTTTTCGCCCCTCGGTGACGCGTTCTGCAACGATGTATAACCCTGCATTCGTTGGACCTAACGTCAGGATTGATAGTAAGAGTGTAATCGATGCCAGAAACAGTGTATCCGGATTTGCAAAGATAAATGTCAGACCAAAGAGGGGCAGATTGATCAAAATCCACACAATGTTGACACCCATCAATACAAATAGTTCATCAAAAAGGTCTTTGATTGCAAGCCAGAGTACTTTGAACATAACAGCCTCTTTCATCACCGAGGGCAAACACACTACGATTTAGGAGCGGATAATATGTAACACTTCGTCCCGACGTTGTTCCATTTCTCTCCGTGTCAATGCCTCAAGATTCAGGCGCACCAATGGTTCGGTGTTCGAGGCGCGTACATTGAAATGCCAGGTTGGGTACGTTACCGAAACACCATCCATGTGCTCGACTTTCCCATCGCTGAAACGTGTCTCTAATTCTTTCATTTTGGCTGGAGCATCTGCTACCCGTGAGTTTATTTCACCTGAGATAAAATATTTTGCTTCCAGCGGTTTGAGCAGATCTGACATCTTTACGCCCTTCTTTGAAAGCATTTCGAGAATAATCAATGAGGGAATCACACCAGAATCAGCATAATTAAAGTCCTGGAAGTAATAGTGACCAGTGACCTCACCAGCAAAGAGTGCGCTCTCGGCAGCCATACGAGTTTTGATAAAGGCATGGCCAACACGTTCCATTAGCGGAATTCCACCGACTTCGCTGATTAGCTCAGGGACAGCCCACGAAGCACGCACATCATAGACGATTTTGCTACCGGGCTTTTTCTCGAGTAAGTAGCGCCCCATCAAGGCCGTCATATAATCGCCCGCGACAAACTCACCGCGATCATCGATCACAAAAAAGCGGTCGCCATCTCCATCGAATGCAAAGCCCACATCAGCGCCATCGGACACGACACGTTGCTCCAGTTCTGCACGATTTTCTGGTTGAAGCGGATCAAGGCCGTGGTTTGGTAGGGTGCCATCAGGGTCGAGATAGAGGCCCGTTAAATGCACTGGCAAGTGATCGTAAACTCGCTTGAGGATGGGGCCGACCATACCGTTGCCCGTATCAGCGATCACCTTGAGTGGTTTCAGAGAGGTGACATCGATCAGTTCAAGCACGGCCTTGATAAACTGCTCGGAGAGATCCTTCTCACGCATGCTGCCCTTGCGTGTTGTCGGGGCAAAATCTTCGGTCTCCACAATCCGTCGCAAGTCCTGAATACCTTCGTTGCCACTCAGCAGATAGGGCATCTGACGAACCATCTTAAAACCAGTATATTCTTTTGGGTTATGTGAAGCAGTAACCATCATACCAGGAAGTTTTAATTCGGTACACGCAAAATAATACTGATCGGTGCTGACCATACCGATGTTCACGACATTAGCGCCCTGGTCCATCAGCCCACGTGTGACTGAATCAAAGATGGAAGGACCAGAAACACGCATATCACGGCCAACAATCACCTCGTCAACCTTGAGAAATGTCACAAACGCGCGTCCAATAGCGTACGCAATATCTTCATTGAGATCGGTTGGATAGATTCCACGAATATCGTAGGCCTTAAAAATACCGGGATTTACTTGCATAATTTCTCTGCTCCTGATCAAAGTAAAACTTGTACGTCTTTCAATATCAATGGGGAACATATATGGATCATTATACATGTGTTTTCTGAATTGCATGTCATACAAGATACAAGATCAGATGCGGCCTTTTAGTTACATTCTAGCGTTGGATGAAGATATACAGAAAAACGTGGTAAGATAAGGTAGATTGCCCCATTTTGTAGATTTATCAAAACTGTGCTATCCATACAAAAACTGCCTGATGAGTCCTGTCGGATTCATGCAGACAGTTTTCTAGCGCGCCAGAGATCATTCGTTGTACATGCTCACAATGCAGTTATCACCTGGTGTTAAAGTACCAAATCTCCTAATGCTTGTATATTAATGGACACTATCAATTGAAAAGAATATCCCAGTGGAGTGGACTATCTTCCCGTACAAAGATGTTGCCATCTGGATCACGATACATTGGATCATTTCCACGATCTCCAATGTATGTGTAGTTTGTCTCGATATAGTTGTCTACTTCGGCACTTACGCTAATATCGATTTTATGGCCACTGTGATGGCTAGGTGTTCCACCAGCATGAATCCAGGTCTCAGTTCCACCTGTGATTGTAATATCGCAATTACACTCCTGTTGAAACCTAATAATGCCATCAATAGATGCTTCTCGTACCTGTTCTAATGATGTTCCATTACGTCTGGTTCGATCAGTGCCAACGTATCCACCAGATGCAACTACAGGAATGCCAGCTTCATTAAGTCTTTCCATGGCTTCTGCGTGGCTCAAAGTCCCGTTATTTTGACTCCCTCCGCCTGTACCAGATAACAAAACCGCCCAGGTATCCGGGCCAACAACACCATCAGGGGATAAACCATGGGATCGTTGGAAATCAATTACGGTTGGCTGTGTCTCGCTAGAACCAAATTTACCATCCACACCAATCTCATATCCATATCTGTTAACCAATTGGCGTTGCAATGCTTCCACAACAAGATTATTATCGCCTGAACGAATAGTGGAGACTAATGCTTCCCATGTATTGTGTCCTACAATACCATCATCTTCCAACCTACTATCAGTCTGGAATTGCCTTACAGCAGCGTACGTTTGAGCATCAAACACCCCATTGTACGCAACATCGTAACCCCGCTGCCGTAACATAGCCTGCAGGGTTACCACATTCTCGCTGCTGTCTCCATAACGTACAACTGGCCAGTTACGATCAGATGGAATAGTACGCACTTGTGCTGCTGTCGTGGTATCTGATGAAGTATTTTGAGTTTGTGGATTACGGTTATTTCCCACAAGAGCCTGAACAAATTCGATAACTTCCTGTGGTACACCCTGAGTTAACGTCAGAACTGAAGATGTCTCGTATGGGCTTCTGGCTTGGTTTAACAAATGAGAGTCAGTAGAACCCGTTTCAATCACCACTGAAGGAGCGTCTTGATCAGGTGGTTGAACGTTTTGTGCCGCTACAAACGATGGTGTCATACAGAGAATCATAACACCAACTCCTCCCACCATCCGCCGTCGTATTGTTGGAGGGTAGTAAATATTTCTCAATCGGTTAATGATGTATTTCATATAAGCCTCCTTTCCTATATATTTGACATTTAGATATGCTAATATGTTATATGGAGTGTAGCATTTTTCCTATCCACTCCGTGTCACAAAACTGTAAAAGCAATACTTTACCCTGTAAACAATTTGATAACTTTTAAGCGGGTACATCAAATGTAGCATATCAGATAAGCGGGTACATCAAATGTAGCATATCAGAATACAATTCCCTGAGAGCACACTTATCATCCTCATCAGCATAATGCAGTGCAATATGGTATGATTATATGCATATTATTCATACCATTTTTTCTACTGATCACAAAACTAATGACTACAGTTGGGTTTTGTCTTGGAACCTTTGGTTCAAACTATACACAGCTTCGTGAAGCCGCACAACAACTTGATGTGTTAGGGTTTGACTCAGTCTGGGTGTGGGATCACTATGTCTCATGGAACGATCCTTATGAACCGGTTCTAGAGGGCTGGACAACCCTGGCTGCCCTCGCTGAAGCTACAACGCACCTCACACTTGGCACCCTGGTCGCAAACATTACTAATCGGCACCCTGGGCGATTGGCCAAGGTCGCTGCAACGCTCCACGAAATATCTGGTGGGCGTTGTGAATTGGGGCTTGGTGCCGGCGGGTTGGCATATGAGCAAGCACAATTTGGTATTGATCAGGGGTCTCCACGTGAGCGGGTAGAGTGCGTTTCCGAGGCATTACAAATCATTCCTGCACTGTGGTCTGGTGAACCTGTCACATTTGAGGGCCAGCATTATCAACTCACAGAAGCCATTTCGTCACCTCGACAAGCGCCACCACCACACCTGATTGTGGGCGCCAGTGGCCCACGGATGGTACGGTTGGCAGGGCGTTATGCTGATGGGCTCAATCTGCACTGGCGTGATCGTCAACGCTTCTCACAATTATTTGAAGCACTTGATGCAGGGCTCGCTGAACGTGGTCGTAGCCGTGAGGGGTTTGATTTGTCTGTTCATCCAATGTGGCCAGATTTCATCAGCGATTCCAAAGCACTGTTGGAACAATGGCAACAACTTGGATTTACACGTGCGCTTGTGTATGTCGGCGCACCATTTCCACTCAACGATTTTGAAAAACTTGCCCAGCAGCTTGGGTTGTAAGATAACCCTTATATCAACATAGAATAGGATTATTTGAGTCGTGCAAGCACTTCGCAACATTTTCCTCACATGGTTTATGGCAATGATTTTGGTAGCATGTGTACCTTTTGGTAATCAGATACCATTACGTATTGCACAACAACCAACACCAACGTCTTTACCAGCCGCTACTGCAACTCTTCCACCAACGCTTGAACCGAGTGCAACACCACTCCCGACAGCAACGCCTGAACCAACACCAACCTTTGTTCCTGTGACTCCTACCGCTACTACTACACCTCTGTCGGTAGAGCAACAAAGTGAAGTCTTTACACAAGTGTGGGAACTCATACGTGATCGCTACGTCTATTCCGATTATCGTGGCCTTGATTGGAATGCGGTGCGAGAAGAATTTGCTCCCCGTGTAGCGGCAGCAGCGACCACGGAAGAATTTTACACATTAATGTATGAACTGATTGATCGACTTGGTGATGAACACACACGCTTTGTGTCACCACGCGAAGTTGCTGATGAACAGGCGCGTTTTAACGGTGAATTGAGCTATGGTGGCATTGGCGCAAGTGTTCGTGCGGTCAGTGAGGGAGGCTTAATCACCCAACTGGCGAATGGAGGCCCTGCAGAGGAAGCTGGCCTGCAAATACGTGACATCATTGTTCAGGTTGAGGGTATTGATTTTAACGATCCAACAGCATTTGGTCCAGGAGGTCCTCTGAGTGAGGTTCGCGGCATTCCTGGTACCTACGTCAATCTCAGCATTCTTTCGCCTGATGGAGCAATCCGTGAGGTACCAGTCGTCCGTCGTATCATCGAAAGCGAAGCATTTTCGTCCGTTAAGGCACAATTACTACCTGGCACACAAATTGGCCTGCTGACTATCGATACCTTTTTTGTTGATGCACTCGATCAAAGGGTACGTGAGCAATTAGAAACACTAACCGAAGATCAGACACTAGAAGGACTGATTATCGATGTACGTGGCAATGGTGGTGGTCGTGTGGACTTGATGCTCGCAACAATAGGCTTGTTTGTTGATGGTGGAAGCATTGGCAACACTGCTGGGCGTAATCGTAGCTCTGAATTGACTGTACCCAGCGGAACACTCATGCCACAATTTGCTAATGTGCCTATGGTGGTGTTAACCGGTAGCGAGACGGTGAGTGCTGCCGAAATGTTTGCCGCTGGGCTCCAGGTACTGGATCGTGCACGTACTGTAGGGACTGCAAGTGCTGGCAATACAGAGAATCTGCTGTCACATGAACTCGTTGATGGTTCCCGCTTGTGGTTGGCAGAGCTGGCTTACCAACTGCCTAATGGTGAACTCATTGAAGGGCGTGGTGTACAGCCTGATATCGAGGTAGATACTGAGTGGTGGCGTTACACCCCCAGCGAAGATCCCCAGATACAGGCTGCCCTTGATACCCTTAGTCCTATTTCTGAGAGTGAACCAGCTCCCGGTTCGGGCGCACAATAAAGAACGCAACTGCTCCCAAAAGTGGCACCAACACAATAATCGCTGCCCAGAGAGCCGTTGCTATTTTATCTGACAACGGATTCTTTCGCATATGGAACAGTGCCAGAACCGTAAGAAGAATCCATCCAAAGAGTAAACCAAAGTTAAGCAACTGTGTGAATAAAAGTGGCCAGTTAATTTCTAACGATTCCATACAACTCCTCTTCTAATAAACGATTCTTTAATTTCACACCTGAGTATTTCCTTCATTATATACGATTCGTAACCATCGACAAGTTTCATACAATACTACCGTTCGCAGCAACTTGTCATGCCCAATACACACGGCTTATATCATCACGAACTAAGGTTGGATTTTGCAAGGGACTATGTTCCTATTGAGCGTTACTGCACCCTCGTCTATGCTAATTATTGCCTTAGAGTAAGTTGTCCACGACAGCCACACAAATCTGCACCTGATCTCACATACAATTCCGAACCATCATTATTTACGCTGAAGGAGCAATCATGAAACCCCGTCCAACCTACGTATCGATCCTGTTAATTGTGTTACTCACCCTCTCATTCGTTGGAACGAACACCTCAATTGAAGCTGCCGATTCTGGCGAAGAACTCTTTCGCAGTGCTGGAGCTTTGGCAAATGGAAACACATTTAGCACACCAATGTACAGTCCTGGCCCAGCCAATCTACGTCTGAAGGTAAGTGGCGGCACGACTGGCAACACCTTGAAGATGCGTATCATCAAGGATAACAGTGACGTCGCAGCCTGGAATGTAAGAAGTGGAGAAACCACGTGGGGATACACAAACATTCCTAGTGGTGGGAAACTCACCCTTGAAAACACAAGCGGTCAAACACTCAATTACGATATTGTCGTGTATGCGCGTGGGGTTGCTCCTACAATTGCTGATAATGTCTCCACCTGGAGTGGTACCTCACATGGTATCGGAACTGCATCCGTGATTCAACTCACAGTGCCAACGGCAGGTCGTTATCGTTTTACGCTGGGAGCAACGAGTGGCAGCTTCCAGCTTAAGGTTGACGACAATTATATTTTGAAAACAGTAGCCACCGGGAAGACCCCTGACCCTGCCGACAGTGTCTATTACCTCAGTGCTGGTGCTCACACATTTCGTGTTATTCAGAACCCAGATGAGAGTGAAACGAAATGGAGTATGGCTTTAGAAGAAGTTGGCAGTACAGATACCTTACCCAATCAAGAAACCACCAAGGCGGTTCTTGGCGGCACCACCACATTCAAGGAAGAGTGGATACCACTTCAAATTACTGAAGATCAACTTGTAAATATTCGAGTCGCAGCAACAGGAACAGCTACTGATAAACTGACGCTTGATCTCTACAACAACGGTGAAAAAGTGTACACAAGCGATGCCATTTTTGGTGGTGAGATTGCATGGGGAAGTACACAACTCGTGACCGGTACCAATGCGTTACGGATTATAGCTAACGATGCTAACAGCGCACCACTTGCCTATAGTATTACCACCAGTGTTATTCCTGATGCACCGTTGACCTGGAAAGGTACCAGCTATGGTCAACCCTCTCACTCAACTGATGGCCGTTCATCGATCAAACTCAATTTTCCGACTTCTGGGCTTTATCAATTTAAGCTGGAAGCAAACCCTGGTCGCTATCAATTGCGTCTTGATAATCAATACCTCCAAAAGACCATCACCGACACGGTGAGTGCAGATTTTACGGCCTATGTTACAGAAGGCACACGCTCACTGGTAGTGATACAAGATCCTGCTGAAACAAAAACTACATGGAGTGTCACTATTACGCCCACTGAACAATTAAATGATAAACTAACATTTAGTCAAAGTGGTGGTACCCTCGGCGGTAGTGGAAATACCTTCCGTGAAGAATGGATACCACTACAAGTTTCCAGCGGACAACCTGTTAATATTCGTGTTGTAGCAACTGGCACATATACGGACGCATTACAGATCGAATTGTTTAACGGTGATACACGCGTGTACAGTGCCACAACGATATATGGTGGTGAGGTCTTTTGGGCAACCTCGAAGCTGTCTACAGGCAACAACCGACTGCGAATCGTGACACCTGGTAGCAACAGCGAGGAGATGTATTATCAAGTAGATGTACAGGCTATTGAAGAAATACCAAATAAGTGGGAAGGTGTCACACACAGTAATGGTATTAATCCGATTGTACAGGTTGAAGCACCCATTAGTGGTATTTATGATGTTATTCTCGAAATTGAGGAAGGGCTTGGTCAGGTGGTGATCGATAATGGTATGCCAACAACTAGTAACGTTTCTCTTGCCAGCAGCAGCACAACACTGCGTGTTCCCCTGTCGGCTGGCATGCATACCTTTACTTGGCAACAAGACTCTAGCCAACCGATCACGCGCTGGTCAATCGAAACAAACCTACGCACCGCAACAGGTTCTGCATCGACAACTGTTTATCTGCCTCTGATCACCCGATAACATATTTGGTTCAACAAAACAGTGGCCGACTCAGATAGTGAGTCGGCCACTGTTTGACTTTGTATGCGTACCAATCAGTTCAGTCTGGCTTTACACCGATGTTGGGCAACATGCAGAAAGCCGACCGCACATTCAGGCACATTTGGTTTTGCCGACACACAAAGCCAACGCAAAAAACCAAAAGAGCCTGAATTTTTGCCAACGCTTGACAGGAAATTGATAAATTGGCAAAGGAAGAATTGAGTGAAATGAAAAAGGACAAATACTTACAAATATTTAATTACCTCAAAGAGTTCTCGAAACTTAGAAGTAACCCTGTCCGCGACATTGACGCTCAAGAAACACAATATCCCGAGAAATTTTGGCTGAACGACATTCCCGATAATGAGCTTTTTGAAAACATTATCAGAACCGACTTCAATGAAGACAACGACTATTGGTTAAAAGTAAGAAAGCCTAAAGAGCCAGCGAAACCAGAATTTGCCAAGCTTACAGAAAACTTGGAAAAATGGATTGACAAGCCAACATTATTAAATGAAGAAGATGAACCCAAGTTAAAGGAAACACTTGAAATCAATGGAGAAACTCTTTCAATTGAAGATTTCCCAGAACTTGAAAAAGAATTACAGCAATACATTGACAAAAAATGGATTGATGACCTGATAGAATATAACGAGAAAATTGAAGCGTACAGAATTGAACATGAGAAGTATGAAAAACTAAATGCTGTTTATAAGCAACTTTTCCGAATATTCAACAAAACCCAGCAATTTGGAGAAGAGTACGAGTTGGTTGTTGGTGTCGGACTCTTGAACTTCAAGGAGAATGATGAAAGACCTAAGATTTTCAGACATATTTTAACCCAAAGAGTCGATATTAACTTCGAGTACTCTCAAAAGGACTCACAAATTTTCGTTTCACCAAACTTAGAATCTGCGCCTCAAATTGAAACTGATTCCATCCTTGACTTATTTGACCAGTTTGACTCGCAAAACATCATAGATGCCGAAAAGGCGGTAGAGAACTACATTAAAGAGAAAAATATTGAAACAATTTTTAGCAACACAGAAGATGCCCTACAAATGTTTGCAGAAAGGGTTTCTCCTGATGGTAGCTATAACCATTTAATTGAAAAGCCAAATAGAACACCTTTAAAACCAAATATCACTTTTTCCCCAGCTCTCTTACTTAGAAAAAGAAATACTCGAAGCTTTACCGCTCTATATGAGAAGATATTAGAGAATATTGAAAATGGTGAAGATAGCCTTGAAATTCCCACAATAAATGACCTTATAGGCATCCACCCAAATATTGAAGATGATAATTCTCTATCAGATAACTCATTTAATGGCTCACAGATTGAGCCAATATTTTTCCCGAAGGAATACAATGACGAACAATTAGAGATAGTTGAAAAAGCCAAAAGAAATAATAAGGTTCTCGTTCAAGGCCCTCCAGGTACAGGAAAGTCACACACTATTGCCAATTTAATTTGTCACTTGCTCGCAAACGGTAAAAAGGTTTTAATTACCGCCTATACAAAAAGAGCATTGGAAGTTCTAAAAGATAAGCTTCCACCTGAATTTCAGGATTTGGCAGTAAACCTTTTGAGTGGGGATTCATCTTCCATCCAAGACTTACAATCAAGTGTTAATGCCATAAATGATGAATTGTCAAGAGCCAATCTAACTCAGTATCAATCACAAATTGATGAGTTTGAAAATGATTTAAAAAAAACGAGAGAATCAATCGCTGAAACCTCAAACAGTCTTGTCAAGATTAAGGAAAAAGCGACAAGAAAACAGGAGGTTAACGAGAAATACAAAGGAACTCTAACTGAAATTGCTGAGAATCTTGAAAGAGATACGCCATTATTCGAATGGTACGAAGACGATTTCAGCAATTTTGAAAATAATGAGTTGCTTTCTCGTCTAACGGAATTCATTCAACTGCATGAAAATTACAAGCATATTGAAACTGATGAATTTGATTTTGAAATCCCTGACCCCAATAAATTACTTACTGCTGACCAGTTAAAGGAATATTCAAATCTTACTGCCAAGCTTACCAATGGCTCTTTTCCAAAAGATGCTAACCTAAAAATTTCATGTTCAGGTTTTGAGCAACTATTTCAACAGCTAAATAACCTTCAAAACTTTTACAACGAAGTAGATAAAATCCAGATTGACTTCACTTCTGCTGTCATAGAATCCTTTTTAAAAGGCAGGAATCAGGAATGGTTGCAAGTTTTGAATCATTCTAAAGCGGTACTCGAAAAGTTTGAAAAGCATGATTTACGAAAGATTGATAAGGATATTGAAGTCTCTTATCCTCAAGGCAAAAGTTTAAAGCAACTTAAAAATGATGCTCAAGTACTTCTTGCATACTTAAATGAAGGTAATCTGTTATCAGGATTTACTTTTTCAATTAAAAAGCCATTTCTACCAAGAGAAATAAAAGAACGTCTTTATTTTATTGAAGCGGTTCGTGTCAATGGAAGTCCTTGCGATACCATTGAAGAGTATGAAACTGTATTGAATGATATCTCTTTTCGACAAGACTTTATTGAGCTATCAGAAATTTGGGGAAAAGGAAGTGCCCAAAGGAAACTTGTTATTCAAGAAGTTTTCATTTTTCCAGCAAATCCAAAATGAGGTTCTGCGACTATCAAAGTTAATTGATGAAGCAAACGCATTAAAATCGGCTATTGAATCCATTAGTAGTTTGCAAATAAAACTCTTTGATAAAGAAGACCTAAAGATATCTATTCTCAAAGCCGAGTATAGCAAATTAAACGAGAGCATTTCGGAGTTTGATGAGCTAATTAATCAATCTACCGCATATCTGAATAAGTATGTTCCAAAAGGCTACCACCCAATTAAGGAAAACATAATTGAAGCATACAACAACCTTGACTTCCACACTTATGAAGAATTACTGAACAGAATTGAAAAGTTAGCCTATGGAAAAGAGAATTTTCTGAATTTCAAAAATTTACGTTTAAATCTTTATTCTAATATCCCATCCACAGTAGATTTGATAGAGGACAATTCCTTTTCAGTCGAAGATGTACAAAAATTAAAACAGGCAATTTATTTCAAAAATGCACAACATCATCTTGAAAAACTGATGGATGTGAACTATGAAAATCAACTTATTCAAAACCTTAGTGAATTAGAACGGAAGGAAAGGAAACTGACTGCAAAGCTCGCTTCAAAGAAAGCATGGTATAAAGTTGTTGAAGGTCTTCAACAAAACCGCTCTTTAAGACGGCATTTAGATGCTTGGGTAATGGCAGTAAAGAAAATTGGTAAGACGGGAAAAGGCAAAAGGGCAATGAAGTTTCGAAAGATTGCTCAACAAGAAATGGAACATTGCAAAGATTCTGTCCCTTGTTGGATTATGCCGTTATACAAGGTTGCCGAAACGATACAGCCTGAACAAGAAATGTACGATTATGTAATTATTGATGAGGCCAGTCAACTTGGTCCTGATGCGATATTCCTACTCTATATTACAAAGAATATTATAATCGTTGGAGATGACAAGCAGACTTCACCTGAATATGTTGGTGTTGATGCAAATACAATGACACCTCACATTAAGCGTCATCTAAATGGAATCCCGTTTTCAGATTATTACGGAACAGAGTTCAGCTTTTTCGACCATGCTAAATTTTTCTGTGATGGAGTTACCGTCCTTAGAGAACATTTCAGATGTATGCCTGAAATAATTGAATTCTCAAATCGTCATTTTTATGCCCCTGATGGAAAAGGGCTTTATCCACTTAAACAATATTCAGAAAATCGTCTTGAACCATTGGTGGCAGAGTTTTGTCCCAATGGCTACACAGAAGGCAGAGGCGCAAGAATTATAAATGAGCCAGAGGCGAATCATATTGCTGAAACAATTGGGAAGTTAGTCGAAGACGAAAACTATAATGGGAAGACATTCGGAGTGATAACCCTTCAAGGAAATCAACAAGCAAGTGTGATTGAAAACCTACTCCTGAAAAGAATTGGAGAAAAGGAATTTCATAAGCGTAAAATTGTTTGTGGGAACTCTTCATCCTTCCAGGGTGATGAAAGGGATATTATCTTTTTAAGCTTGGTAACAGCTCACAATCACAATAGGTCAGCACTTGTGAAGCCAGAAGACGAAAGACGCTTCAATGTTGCTGTAAGTCGAGCCAAAGAGCAGATTTTTCTATTCCATTCGGTTCAGTTGGATGATTTGAGTAATACAAATGATTTACGTTACAAACTATTAGACCATTTCAAAAATTACAACTCGTATCAACCGATTTTCAACACGCCAATAAAAAGGCGAATGGGAACACAACCTGAGCCTTTCGACAGTTGGTTTGAAGTTGACGTTTACAATGATATTGTACGGAAGCAACTTAGCATTATTCCTCAATACGAAGTGGCGAAAGGTCGATACAAGATTGATATGGTTGCTCTATTACCTGACGGAACTAAAATAGCCATAGAATGTGATGGTGATAAATGGCATGGTCCCGAACAGCATCAAAATGACATAATGCGCCAAAAAGTACTTGAAAGATGCGGTTGGCAGTTCTTCAGAGTTCGTGGTTATGAGTATTACACCAACAGAGAGAAAGCATTAGAACCACTTTGGAACATGATTCCTGTATTTGAAGAAAAAGAGATAGAACCTATTACAGATTATGGCTATCAGGAATCTAATATTCAACAGGAAAAAGAAGTAAGAACGGATGATTCATCAGATGCGCAAAGTTCAGATTTGGTCATTGACACATATGATGAAGAAACTCCCGAAGAACAATTTGAGCCGATTGATTCAAGACCAAGAACAGATAAAATACTTCGATACTTCAAACTATTTAAATCAGGGACATATATTCTGACAGATAAAGAGCCATTGGAAGCTGATTATGTAATTCCAATACAAGAAATTTACCAGACAGGTTTTCTTCTACAATGCTATAAATCAGGTCATGTCAATAAAGTCCATATTCCAATACTTCTTTCAAGGAGAATTGGGAAAGAATATATGAATGGATTGAATAAAGATGGGGAGTTGGTGCATATCGAAGCTGTTGAAACTGAAAAAATCATTGGCATTTACTTCAATGAGAATGGTCGTAGAAAATTCAAAGCCCATTTGACCGAAAACATTTCGACACGGGAGCAACTTCACTTGCAAGGCTACAAAGTAATTTACAATGATTTTGACCGAATAGATTACAATGTCTTGCCTTTAGATATCTACAATGACATCAGTCGATTAGTATTCCAAAGTTTTACTGCCAACGGAAAACCAGTTGATAATAATTATTACGAATCTGAATGGTCTATAATTAAACGGCATTCGAAAAAAGACCAAGAACTAGTAGTAGAATGAGTAGAATTCATTCCAAATTCTCTCTTTGACAATAGATTCGAACTTAATAGCACAGTTAAAATCAATTCCTTAGTAATGAAAAGGAATTGAAAGTGAAATTGGTGGACTATCCTACTAATGGTGCTGAAATTATTGATGGAGTGCAAATTGTAAATATTATGAAGCCTTTAGCTGCTTCAATAAAAGGTAGAACAATTGGAGACAGGGTAACAATAGGCGACACAAACAGTGAAGTTGAAATAATTGAAATAAGATAACCAATGACTCCAACGCTCAACAGCCACACACATTGCCAAGCCGCTCAAAGCCAACGCACCAGCCAAAGCTTGTCAAAGAGTGTGTCTGAGCCAACGCACGGACAGAAAAGAAAAAGCACGATTGCCCAACATTGTATAAGAGCAATAGCGGGTGAAGTGGTAAAATCAAAGTCTGTGCATTTAATAAACTTTTGTGGTGGCGGACAATTAATCGCCATGAAATCCGCTACTGCTCTTATACTTGACCGATATCGACATGTTTCCCTATTGGCGTTGGGCGAGTGCACGTTCTGCATCTGCGCGGCCAAGTTCAAACAGATGATGATGGGTTGCTTCCTCATAATCGATCATCCACTCCAACGGCATCATTGCCTGAGGAGAGATGACGATTGGTTCAGCAACACGTCGCGGAACATTGAGCATCCGAAAACTATCATCACCTGTCATTCCAGCTGCACGCTCTAACTCCTGAGCTGCTGCGGCTAATCGGTTATAACTACGCAGCATTTTCAAAGCGGCCCGATATGATGCAAGAAGTGACCAATCGAGCGTTAGCGAAAGTGCCTGTACCAGATCCTCGGGGAGATGTTGGAGTTGGGCTCGTAACGCAGCAGGGTCCTCATTCCAGGGCGTCATCATCACCACAATAATATCCACATCGCTATCACCAGCCACATCCACAACCGGACCTAATGGCGTATTGGCCAGGACCGCACCATCCCAGTATTTATGCTCTTCAATTGTTGTCCATGGATACACAATAGGAATACTCGACGAAGCCATAAGATGATCAATTGTAATCATATCAGAGGCATGGTCTTTACGATCACGGTTGCAAAACATGCGTAACGCTCCGCTCTGGAGATCTGTAGCAGCCAGAAGTAGTGCTGGTGCTGTACTGCTATTGATACGATCAAAATCCATCCATTTTTCCAGCGTGTAACGCCAGGGAGTCGTGTCTAACAAACTGCGGAAAGGTCGGGCCTTAAAAAGAGCACCTAAACGTGAAAACACACTTTGTGTGCTCATTCCTTCGGTCATATCAGGCATGTCGTTTACGCCATTGTGAGCTTCTGAGGTGAGTACGTTGTGCATGAGAAAACGCAGCAAAGGGCGGGCCACAGATGGTAGATCTCGCGAGAGACGGTGCACATCCTCTGTATGCATCGCTAACCAATGTTGTTTGAGTTGGTCAACAGTCAGACCCGAGGCAAGCGCCGCAGCGTTAATAGCACCAATCGAAGTTCCAGCAATAATATCGGGGCCTGTACCATCAACCATCCAGCCGTGCTGAACCAGGGTTTCAATGACGCCAATATGATAAGCACCACGTGCACCTCCTCCAGAGAGCACCAGAGCTTTCTTCGACGATATCATGATTACGCTCCTAATGTTGTGATGTGTTTGGTGTTTGAGACATCGTGGTCACTGCATTCACGCGGTTACATGCAATATAAACGTAGCTTTGCACACATTTAGCACATACAATCCACCGATGCGAGAAGTTACCAAGAAAAATTACGTCTACTCCACTACCGAAAGAGGTGACGTATAGTTATGTTTATTTCGCTAAGATAGTCTGTTCTGTTGAATACCCGGCCCGCGCTGGCAAGGTCTCAAGGGGGAGGGTGTCTTTGATTGCTGAAAGATAGGCATCATTCAACCCATTGACTCCAAAAAACCAAACCTCTGTAATACCGGCTTCCCGCACTAAGCGAAGATCTCGTTGTAGGGTTTCCGGGGGAACAAAAATATCAGCAGCAGCTTCACCATCATTGAGGACACCAAGCGAGGGAATAAAACGCTCCTGGTAGCGGTCTACCCCACAATGCAAAATATTTTTCATTTGCTGTTCTGATAAACCGGCACCACTGGTATACAGATCGAGATGTAACGAGACCTGCGGGTAATCAAGCGGATCATAATGCATTGCGAGAAGACGCAGAAAGAGGGGGTTTAGCCCCATACCCGTATGCGTTCGCCAGATATATACTTTCTCGGTGCGTTCTGAAAACCATTGATCAAGGAATTGGCGATTATGTGGCCAGCTTTGAGCAGAGATATATGATTTGTTGAGCGGCATTTCTAGATCCCAGAGGACAGGAAGCTCATCAATGTCTTGTGCCACACGTTGAATGGCCGCCGCGTCAGACCATGTCCCAAGATAGTAGCCTTCTTCATAGGCAAGTTGTGGCCAGTAGTACACTTCACGCACCTGGGGATACTGTTGACGGATGGCAATACTTTGTTGGAGAAATTCTTCTTGTGAGCGGGCTGCGATTGCCAGCGTAACTGGAAAATCAATCTGGTTGAGTTTTTCTAAACGCCAGGGATTGGGGAATTCTTCGTACAAGCCGACTCGAACAGTATCTGGAAGCGGACCAGATTCGCTGTCTCCACAAAAAGCATATGGGTTCCATGGAAGAATACGTATGCCCGTCACCCATTCAACCACATGTCCGCCAAACCAGAGCAATGTTAGTCCCACAATAACACCAATGCTGCGGAAGACAATGCGACGTACAACTTTCCAGGTAGTAGGAGTAGGTTTCATGAACACATCCTTAGCAAAATTGTATAGGACAAACTTTTTGAGGAATTGGGGTACAACAGTCTGACGATGTTGTACCAAGAGGAATGGTACGCAACACTGAGTGTACTTCATTGGCAGGAAATGAAGACATGCAAAATGGTGTCAATTTGAGGACAACACTTTTGAATATATCGATGCAGATCAATACTACTACCTATCATGTACAATAAATATCAGAGCTATTTGGTTACACAGTAAATATGAAACATTTGTTATTGACAGCGAATAGCTACCATGATACAATATTGATTGACTAGTCAATCAATAAGAGGAAATAATGCCATCTCGTGATGATCAGACATATGAACAGCGTCGTCAGCAGATTATTGATGGAGCACTTGAGGTATTCGCCAGGAAAGGCTTTGAAAAAGCTACCAATAAAGATATCGCACAAGAAGCAGGTATCCGCTCTACAGGTTTAATCTATCACTACTTTAAGGACAAAGCCGACTTGCTTCGGCAGGTGCTTGAACAGCATGCACCAATTCTTCAACTACTTAATCATAGCGAGGAGATGATGTCAAAACCACCTCGCGAAGTTCTTACAGCACTTGGTCAAGCTTTTCTCCAGATTGTAGAACACCGTTCCGCCATATCAGCGGCGAAAGTTATGTTTGGAGAGTCGGCACGTCAACCAGCCATCGCAGACCTTGTTAACAAAATTGGCCCTACACGTGGGGTTAGCTTTATTACCATGTATCTAACACATCAGATAAAAATGGGTACACTACGCCCTATCAATCCCCACGCCGCTGCACGCACGTTCATTGGATCTTTAATGGCGTTTATAGTTATGCGTGAGGTTTTTCCGCAGCCAGATGCCCAAAATCTTAGTGCTGAAGAGATGGTGGCTACAACTGTCGCTATCTTTTTACAAGGAACGGAACACCCGAACGTGGAATAAAGAAAGGAGCATTCAATTTGGGTATTCATAATTGATTGTTCAGTCAATCAACTAGATAACTGTGCTAAAAGAATGACGGAGGTTCACTATGATCACTGACACATCAAGTTCTCTCCATGAAACTCATGATACGCCTCAACATACAACCTGCTGTATTGTGGGAAGTGGTCCTGCGGGAATGATGCTCGGATTGTTACTGGCACGACAAGATATTCCTGTCACGGTTCTTGAAGCACACCATGATTTTGAGCGGGATTTCCGAGGCGATACCCTCCATCCATCCATTCTCGAACTGCTAGACAGCCTTAGTTTGGCCGATATCGTTCTGAGTCTGCGCCACACAAAAGCACGTACACTGAGATTGCAACTCAGCGATCAGGTAACACTGAGTATCGATTTCCGCCATTTAAGAACACGGTTTCCCTACATTACAATGCTCCCTCAGTCAGACTTTCTTGCGTTTTTGTCCATTGAGGCACAGCAGTATCCCACTTTCGAAATAATGATGGGAGCACGTGTTGAGGAACTTATTGAAGAAGATGGCGTTATTCGTGGAATACGGTATCGTCATAACAACGAGACACATGAACTTCGGGCATTACTTACGGTCGGGGCCGATGGGCGCTTCTCACGCATACGGCGTCTGGCAGGATTCAAGTTTATTGCTACTGCCCCTCCGATGGATGTGTTATGGTTTCACATTCCTCGCCAACCAGATGATCCCGATATGGCAATGGGGCGTTTTGCTAATGGCAATGGGGCGATCATGCTCAACCGCTTCGAGCACTGGCAAATTGGCTATGTTATTGCCAAGGGGAGTTATCAACAACTCCGTGAGAAAGGCATTCAAGCATTACAACAATCAGTAGCTCGTTTATTACCACAATTTACGGATCGATTGCATTCTGTGCGTGAATGGAAATCGGTTTCTCTGCTTTCCGTAGAGGCTGGTCGTGTGCGAAGGTGGTACAAACCTGGTTTACTGTTGATTGGTGACGCGGCACATACCATGTCGCCGGTCGGAGGTGTTGGCATCAACTACGCTATTCAGGATGCTGTGGTCACCGCAAATGTGCTGATAAGGCGACTCAAAACGAAGGTCATTTCCCCACGCCATCTCGCAGCAGTACAGTGTCGACGTGAGATCCCCACACGAGTTATACAATCATTTCAGTCTTTTGTTCAGAAGCGGATTATCACACAAGCACTGGATTCTCAACGTCAGATCAAACTGCCATTTTTTATAAAATTTCCTATCGTCCAAAAGCTTATTGCACATTTGATAGCCTTTGGTGTTTGGCCAGTCAAACTACGTTCTGCATAGATACATGCTGCCTAGTGGTGTGTGCCAAGACAAAAGATACGAAATCATATTGCTTGAGTGAATGTCTTGCGTGTAACAGTTTCAGGAAATTTTACGTTCGTGTGCGCCGGCAGCAATAAGTTGATTATATTCATCCTTAGTGATAAATGTCCCACCATCGATCGTTCGATTGGTTTCGCGGCGCTGGCGGTCATAGGTTATTTCGGCTCGCATCAACTGGAAACAACGCGAGTCCATGATTTCTTTGGTTAATTGGTAGCCGATTGTCTGGTCATCGCTATCATACTCATGAACTAATTCATTGCGTAAATCTACGCGCACATGAACCGGAGCACCACAGCGATTGCAGCGGACATAGAAGTGTACAGCACCATCGTTGGCCGGTTGATCACTACCAAATAATTTACGTAGAAAATTCATACTTGCCTTCACACACAAACTATCGTTACACGATTGTATACAGTGTTAACCACCTTAGATAACAGATCTATGTCGTTTGAGGTGGTGCATAGTATACCACCAACTCTACCTATGCATTACGATTTGAGTTCATGGTAGCCACGGCGATAATACAACAATGGTGACCCTTCATAGACTTCGGTAAAAGCGACTTCGCCGACAAAAATCGAATGATCGCCACCAGGCAAGGTATTGTGTAATTTGCATTCAATAGTTGCATGAACGTTCTCAAGAAGAGGTAAGCCAAGCTGACCTTCAAACCATGACACATTGACGAATTTATTATCATCACGTGATGCAAAACGGCGTGAGAGATGCTCCTGATGTTTTTCTAGAAAATTGACTGCGAAACAGCCTGCTGAAATGATTGCATCGTGTGTACGCAGAGATGTATCAATACAGATTAAAACTAAAGGGGGGCGCAGTGAGAGCGAGGCAAAAGAACTGACCGTAATCCCGTAGGGTTGATGATTATATTGTGTAGTTACCACCGTGACACTACTGGCGAAATACCCCATCGTCTGGCGAAAACGTGCTTCATCGATAGCCATACATATATCCTATTCCAGAATGTAAAAACAAACCTATGCCTCCATTATAGCGGGTTTGCATTTACAAAAACGTTGTACTTCCGTACAGGAGATTGTACGACGGAACCATTTCTCTACCGATACCCGAACACCAGCTTGCAGTACAACATACACAAACCACAAGAAAAAGGGATTGCAGGTATGCAACCCCTCGTTCGAGATAGTACTCTGATAATGCAATCTTACTCTGCTTCTGAACGAAGTGTTTCTTCACGGGCAAGATAGTACGTTAAACTGTGCAGGGAGGCTACTGGATCGATATCCCGTATCCATACATTATCTGGACGTTGTAAAATAATAGGAGCATAATTGAGAAAGGCGCGCACACCAGCAGCAATCATCAGATCGGTAACTTCCTGTGCCCGAGCCGCAGGGACGGAAATAATGGCAAGTTTAACGTTTTGTTCACGCACAACCCGATCAATGTGCTCAATCGGAAGAACTTTTAGACCCTCAATTTCGGTACCAATCTTTTCACCACTACTATCGAATAGGGCTGCCAGATGAATACCCTGTTTACGAAAACCCTCATACCGTGCAATAGCGAGACCTAACTGGCCAACGCCAACCAATGCGACGGGCCATTCTTGATTCAAACCAAGAATGCGCTCAATGTGATTGAGTAGTTTCTCGACATCGTACCCGATACCCTGCTTACCAAACTCTCCAAAATAAGAGAGATCTTTGCGAATTTGTGCAGCAGTTACGTTGATACGCTCGCCAAGCTCCTGTGACGATACAGATACGATCCCCTCTGAGAGAAGATAGCGCAAACTACGTGCATACAAAGGGAGCCGGCTAATGACAACATTAGGGGGTGCCTCTATACGGTCCACGTTTACCTCCGTGGCTACTTTTCAGTATAAGAAAGCACAATTTTACAAAATACTATTTGTGAATTGTAGCACTTATGGTGTTGCTTTGTCAAGCCAACCCTTCGTACCCTAATTAAATGTCGCATGCCGATGGGGCGTGTTCAAGACGTATTTATCACTCGTGGAGGTACAGGAGAAATCCCTAGAATAAACTTTCTTTTCCTTTATTCTAGGGTTGTTTCTACGATCAGTATCTGTTGGATTGGTGGATCTGGTGGGACCGCAACAATTAATGTCAATCCAAGATCAGGGGGAAGTGGGACTGAAAGATCGATTTCGGTTGATTGGTCTGGCTCCAATGTGGTAATAGCATTGCCATTTAACCCATAGGTCGTTCCTGCACTGTCACGGAATGAAAACGCAGTTGCAGGAATGTTCACGGAACTATCGGCAATATTACTGACCCGCCCTCGAATATGTATCTGATCGCCTTCACGCCGAACCTGCGTGATATCGATTTGTAATTGATTGCTACTTGCCACAGGAGTTAACGCTGGTATCGACTCACCACCAGCTAACCGATCACGCAGACCGACTACGCCCTGCTGAATGTCTGGTGGGAGTTCAGGCAAATTGACCTGTGGGGGTTCAATCGATGGAGCGATTGGCGCATTCGGATCAGTGGGGACTGGCGCAAACGCACGTGAGAGTTCTACATTATTTGGTTGGCTGCCTATCCGATTGCCGATCAAAATCAGCACGAGTGCGATCAGCACACCGATGAGCCAGAAGGGGACTTGGTGACGTTCATTCATCTTGCTAGCACTACCTCAAATGTTTGGAGGAAGTATAGTTGGCAAACTTCCCTTGTTTCTTCCCCTACCATACTACATTCCGAGATAGTTGCCAAATAATCAACGGCGGTTACGTGTCGCGATAGCTGGTTGTTGAGACACTTTATCACCTAGCAATTGATGACGATACATCCAACCAAGGCCACCTGCCGATACTATCCCTGTCAGACAGAAAATAATCCAGGGGAGTGCTGGCATTTCTGACTGGAGACTCAGATCATAGAGCAAACCGCCCATGAAATTGCCTAAGCCACCTCCGATAGCCATGGCCAACAAACTCACCCCAAAATACGAACCGGCCATCGACGCTGGTGCAAAATTTGCGACCATGGTCTGTTGACTGGGCATCACCAGCATGACGCCGAGAGAAAACATTGCCACACAAATGAGCAGCATCGTCACGTCAGATACGAACACGACACTACCCAGACTCAACGCAGTGATAAACATCCCAAACGTTACTATGGCAGATGTTTGAAACCAACGCTCAATCAGCCGTAATAACGGGTACTGTAAGAGCACCATCATTACTGAGTTTAGTGCATACATCAAACCAATTGTGTCGGTGGTACCACTAATGTTTTGGGCCATGAGCGGCAGGGAAATGGTGAGTTGAACCCACATAAACCAGAAGCCCATGAGCAAGATTACGAAGAGGCCAAAACGACGATCATGCAGCGCAACACGAATACCATACGTGATACCTTGTTGTTCTTGCGGTTGTTGATTGGCCGTAGGGCGAATCGACGGCAAAAAGAACACTGTTATGAGAAATGCCAGGAAGAAACAGGCCGCAGCGGTAAGACATACAAACGCAAAATCGACCTTAATCAACACCGCTCCGATCAGTGGACCAAGGGTCATACCCACACCACCGACCGTCCCAGCGATAGAGAACACCCGACTCCGATTTTGCTCACTGGTAAGGGACGTAATTGCCGCGAGTCGTGGTGAGTCAAACAGGGCACCTCCAATGGAAGAAAACACGGTGGTTGCCATCAGCAATGGGAAGGAGCCAGCCCAGGCCATGGCAGTAAAACTCACCGCACGGATGAGCAAGCCCAGACAGATCAAACCTTTGGGGCCAAGACGATCAGCTAGCGCACCCCCAATAACCGTTAAGCCCTGCTGAAGGAACTGGCGTACACCAAGCACAATACCGATAGTGACCGCCGCCCAGCCAAGTTGGTCAACATAATAAATAGAGAGAAGCGGTATCAGCATGAAGAAACCGCCAATCATTAGGAATGTATCAATTAATAACACCACCAAACCGCGTCGTTTTGCCGCCTGGCTAAGTGTTTGGGTTGTTTCCATATCGTCTTACTCTTTGAACAATAAACTATATCCATAATATGCACTGATGTAAGATACAGCGTGCGACTCTATTCATCAAGGCATATATGACTATACTTACTATCGAATATATCTATAATGGAATGGAATGTAAGGAACGTATCGATGGATATTGAACAACTTCGCGCCTTTGATCGCATCGTACGTGAGGGGAACTTTAGTCGTGCTGCATTGGCACTCGATATTACCCAACCAACCATCAGCGCTCGTATCCAGACACTAGAGCAGAGCGTAGGTGGCCTCCTCTTTGTGCGTGGTGGAAGGCATATCGAACTCACTGCGATTGGCGAAAGTTTTCTGCCGTATGCACGTCGGGCACTCGATGTGCTGTCAGAGGGGGTCGAAGCGGCCAGACTAACTCAGGTGGGAAGTCATGGTCGGTTGACCGTGGGCGTGTTGCAATCACTAGCAGGTGGCTTTTTAGTTCCCGCACTGGATCGATTTCACACCACACATCCCTATGTGGAAATCTTTGTGCGTACAGGACATGGCAGCCAGATTACCGAGATGGTCCAGGATGGCACGGTAAAAGTAGGACTGATCGGATGGCCCTTCCTCAGCGCAGAACTCACAACCATCCTGCGCCTCCGTGAGCGCTTGATGCTGGTTGTGAGCCCCAGCCATCCGCTTTCGAAGCGAAAAGCGGTATCAATCCGTGATATCGAGCACGCGGGCAAGCCTTTTATGCTGGTACGCTGGGGACAATCGATGGCGCCGGTACTGGCCCAGATCGACACACAGATCAAGCCTGTTGTGGAACTCCCAACCGAAACTATTCGCAAATTGCTGTTGCGTGGTGTTGGTGCAGCTTTTCTCACCCGTACGCTCGTTGCAGATGATCTGGCGACCGGGCGACTGGTAGAGGTGGAGGTCAACGATCTCTCACCACTCTTCCGCGAAAGTGCATTGGTCCGCTCTGCGCGCAGTGGTGAGCTTCCCCCTGCGGTAGAGGATTTTGTCGGCATCATGCAGGAAGAAGCAGGCAGGCTGGTCATCGACTAAGCCACCATGCATCCTAACTCCAGCGTGTCAGAATCGTCTCGCGCTGAAAGAGACGTGCCGCGCCCCAGATCGCGACAACCGCGATAAGCACAAGCACAACAGCACTGCCGATAGTCACTGCGGGACTTAAGACCAGTACACCTGACATCTGGGTGAAAAAAAATGATGAGAATAGGGACAACGACCACACCAGAAATCTGTTGCGCTGTTCGAGGATCGGAAACCCGCGACGAGATTGCCACAGATGCGGCAATAGCGATCAGGCATAACAAAGGCGCGCACAACAACATCACCAATATCCAGGCAGGGCTGACAATTGCAATAAAGACACGAGTTGTGACAGCTATAAGCGCAATTGCTCCACTATAGATACCAGCACACGCCCATGTCACAGCGATAGATGGTATCAGTGATGCTAGTGCTTTTGCTGTAAGCAACTCCCAGGTATGAATCGGTGCAGCAAGGAGCGGTTCTAAGGTCCGCCGGGTCTTCTCACCCACAATGCTATAAGCGGCAATAACTGTTGGGATAAAGAGCGGCATAATCAAAAAGAGAATGCCAAACTGTTTCCCAAGAATAGCCTGCCCCAACTCTGCTGCATTCATACCTTCCAGTGATGGATCGGCAAGAACAGCACCAAGTTCAGTGATATCATCATCAGGTGACTGACCAACGCCATAAATTGCAGACAATGCGATTGTCGTAATCAACAGCGGTGGAAGCAATAGACTAAGTAATAAAGAACGATTTTTGCGAAGTTCAAGCCCTTCTTTTTGAAGCAACACAACAATATGATTCATCACCAACTCTTAATCTTGCATTAATTCGAGATATACATTTTCCAGCGAATGTGCTAACGGCTCAACATAGCAAATATCAGCGCCCGAGTCGACTAATGTGCGAATCAGCACAGGGTTATCATGTTCTGGATTCTGAAGTATCACAGATAATGTCCCATTCTGCGCTTCAACACTCTGCACACATGGCAATGCCTGTGCGGTCTCGACCCAGCGTCGGGCATCACCACGCAATCGAATAGACGTGCCAGAACCAGAAGATAATGTACGCAGCTTGTTTGGTGTATCAAGTTGGAGTAACTGGCCACGAAACACGCCTATCAGATCGCACAACTCATCGGCCTCAGGCAAATTGTGCGTGGTAAGAAAAATCGTGCGGCCCTCAGCACGTAAATCTTTAATAAAGTCACGCACCGTTCGTGCAGCCTCCGGATCTAAGCCGGCAGATGGCTCATCTAAAAAGATAATCTCTGGTTCATGCATCAATGCGCGCGCAATGGCCAGCTTTTGACGCATCCCCTTGGAGAAACGACTAACGGTCTCGTCACGTCGTTCCCACAGGTCGAGCATCCGTAGATAACGCTCAGCTTGCGACTCGGCAAGCTGCTTGTCAACATCGTAGAGACGGGCAAAAAACACCAGATTCTGCCACGCACTCAGACTGTCGTAGAGTCCCGGCGTCTCTGTGAGAATACCAACCAGCTTGCGAATTGCAGTGTCATCGTTGCCGAGCCGTTTGCCAGCAACATATGCCATACCCTGCGTTGGGGCAATCAGAGCTGCCAGCATACGTACAGTGGTGGTTTTACCAGCACCATTGGGACCGAGAAAACCAAACACTGTCCCTTTAGGAATAGTGAGAGTCAAACCGTCAACAACAGTACGCTCACCAAATTTCCGGGTGAGATCTTGTGTTTCAATTGCATACATTTCATAATTCCCTTTCTCAACACAATCTGTGCATCAAAGCCCTGTCACGACTTAACTTTGATGTGTTGACGTGAAAGGTGATACGAATACCATAAGAGAAACAGCGTGGTACTCACAATCATCGCCAGCATAATTGGCAAAGCTATATCAACCGGGCTGAACAGGCCAACGAGGACAATGAGCAAACCAGTCACAAACATAAGCCGCGCACCAACACGATTGGTCCGACGCCATACCTCAGGATCAGACATGGTCCAACGCGTGCGAACACCAACAAAGGAAGACATGTGCACCCGTCCCATCTCATTGCCAACCACTACCAATAATAATCCTGATCCAACCAGTGCAATCTGCGGTACCGATATCGACCAGCCAAGGGCAGCGCCAAGAGTAGCGATATAAAGACCGGCCAAAAACAAGATGGTAGCATTGGTCATAAGACGATAGGTTCCAATAAAACTGTCATATGAATTGCGACGTGGATCAAACCGTGGCAGAACGCTTAAGAGGAGCCATACCAGAGTTGTCACAACTGGCAGGGACACCACACCCGAGAGGCGATCGCCCATGATTACAGCACCTGAAGCACTCCAGTGAGCCGGTAGCTGCTTAGGTAAGCGGTGGTAGATAGCTACACTAAAGATAACCATAACCAGGATACACACAGGGGCAAACCAGCGGCTACGCATGACCCTCATCCTTCTTCGATCTTAGAAACGGACGCTCACCCTCTCCCACACGGAAGAATTGCAATAACTCCTGCAAAAACTCTTGAACGACTGTTGCATTAAGCGTGTATATAATGGTCTGTCCACGGCGCTGCGACTGCACCAGATCAGCATTTTTCAACACATTGAGATGGTGTGAAACACTAGGTGCGGAGATGTTGAAATGAGCCGCTATATCACCAGCCGTCATGTCGCCTTCATTCAGCATTTCAAGAATAGCTCGCCGGGTTGGATCAGTAAGCGCCTGCAATGTGCGCGTAAGCTCCATAGAGACTTAGCCAATCTTCTAAATATTTCTTTGCGGATTGTAACATATGCTACAAGTCGTCGTCAAGACTGGTTTGACAGCCTTTGCACTCTGTGGTAAAAAGACCTACACAAATTTACAGTGTCTAAATATTTGACATATAGAGTAGCCATGAACGCTGCTCGTCCAGAGACCATATATACACTCTGGTTAGGAATGCTATGGTTTGCATTAGTTATCGCATGGCCGCTTGGCTGCGGCATCTTATCGTGTGCACTTTTTTACTTTCGGTCTACGTTCTGCTCCACATCCTGGTCGTACCAACCGTCTATGCCACAACACTCGCACAACAACCTTTAGTGGAGCAATCACCAACAGAACGCTTTACACCAACCGTTGGCCCTGATGGTGCACCCATTGATCTGCCACCTCAGCCAATTATCCGGCGGAGTACGCTACGTGCGCTGTCAAATACCGAAATAAGCGTTCCAGCCAACCGTGCACAACCCATCAACATTGCACCTGAACCAGCATACTTGATTGGCGATGGTCCATGGATACCCGGTACACGGGTCGCTAAAACCAAACGGCTTGATCTCTATATCGGTGCTCACACCTTCAGCAAGGAAGAGATTGCCGCTGCGGCACCCTTGATCGAACAGGCGCTCCGCGACGCAGAAATAGCTTTCGGTACCACACTCCGACAGCGCGTGTCGATTGGGTTCTATCACCCCTCAGCATCGCCAATGGAAGACGTACGGGGACTGGCCTACACCGAAGATCGGCATGCACAGGTCTTTTATCGTACTGGCGAAGACCTCAACCGCGCCATTGTCGTGGCAGCCCACGAGCTTGGCCACCAGCTTGAACAGGAGCGCTACGGTATCGATGTCCAGCGCCGGGCCGACACCATTCTGCACGAGGGAGTCGCAACCTGGGTAGTGAGTGCACACTGGCTGGAAATGCAAGGATCAACGGATTGGAAGTCGCACGCTCGTACATTGAACGCATCCGGTGTTCCGCTACAGCTTGTTACGGCTGAAAACTACGGAGCCAATAATGCCTATGAGTTATGGGCTTCTTTTGTAGATTTTTTAATAGAAGATTATGGCACTGAAACAGTAGATGCCCTGTATATCAGTGGACGGGGTAGAGCGCATGGATCAGCAGATTATCAGGGTATCACTGGCAAATCGCTTGACGAACTGGCGGATGAATGGCGGGCATGGGTGCATGAATAAACTGGATTAGTAAGCGACACCCACAAAAGCGATTTGCTCACGAGAGCTTGAGCACCAGCACCTTTGGCGCAGTCATATCTTCGATGGCATACTTGAGCCCCTCACGACCAAAACCAGACTGTTTTACACCACCGTATGGCATTGGGTCGCTACGCCAGGTTGGCACCTCATTCACCATCACACCACCCACATCCAATGTCTCATATGCGTAGAAAATGAGTTGCACATCACGCGTAAAAAGACCGACCTGTAAACCATAATCGCTGTTGTTTACCATGCGAAGCGCATCGTTAAAGTCAGTATAGGTCTCTACCATCACGACTGGAGCAAACATCTCTTGACAGTTAATACGAAGTTCAGGGCCGGCGTTTACCACAATCGTCGGCTCGACCACCCTCTGGTCGACCACACCACCAACCAAAATCTGAGCACCCGCTGTACACGCTTCCTCCAGCCACTCGCGCATCCGCTGTCCATCGCTCTCACGTATCAACGATGAAAGATCGGCAGCTTCATCAAGGGGATGTGCCACATTCAGTGCCTCAACTTGTGGGGTAAACAATTTCATAAACGCATCGTAGACCTGTTCTTGCACAAAAATACGCTGCACACTGATACAACTCTGTCCGGCATAGGCAAAACCACCAGCAACACACCGTTCAGCAGCATCAGCCAGATCAGCGTCTGAGTGAACGATGACACCCGCATTGCCACCAAGTTCCAACGTCACCAGTTTGTGTCCAGCGCGTTGTTTCATGGCCCAACCAACAGCAGATGAGCCGATAAACGTCAGTAGTTTGAAACGCGCGTCCTCCACGAGTGGTGCAGCATCCTCTAACAGCAAGTGACAACACTCTCAATCCTTCCGAAGGCCAGCCAGCATCAACGATAATAGAACCCAGTTTGAGCGAGGTGATGGGCGTTTGTGACGCCGGTTTGAGTACGATGGAACATCCCGCTGCAATCGCCGGGGCCAGCTTGTGAGCTACCAGATTAAGCGGAAAGTTAAAGGGGTGATTACCGCAATGGGTCCGATGGGGAAGCACCGTATAAACCTCTGACGTCCAGCACCACCCGGTACACCATCAAGATGGAGCATCTCATCACGAAAACGGGTCGCTTCTTCTGCCGCAACAGTAAACGTAATGATCGCGCGTTCAACCTCAGCACGGGCCTGTTTAATGGGCTTACCGGCTTCCAACGCGATGAGTTGTGCAAATACCTCAGCTTCATCTTGAATGCCAGTGATAATCTCATGCAATACCGCAGTACGCTGATGGCCTGTCATTCTTCGGGTCACTTCATCTGAACTAGCCTGATGCACCACTTCAATTGGTATACCATCATAGGGACATGTCACCGCTGCCGATTCCCCCATACGCGGTTTTCCCGCAAGCATAAAGGGATGTTCGGTGATATCTATTTTGATCTGCGTCATTGCAACATCCTTTCCGGGTTGTTACTACCCTGCATACTAGCACGAACTTTAATTACAAATAACAATTTCTTTTACCATTCAATCCATTCAAAAAAAGGAGATGTTTTCAATAAACCTCTATCAACTCATTTGATACCATATTGTATATCAATAAGATGAAGAAACTACCAACGCCTTTGTCCAGAAGATATATACTAGACAGTGATGGTAGACAACCACATTTGCCTCTATGAAAAATCAATGACATACCATCTTTCTTTCTGATACTACCCTTGTAAAAATGGATCAAAGGAGCAAATCTGCAGATGATTTCCAACAATGATAAACCTGCATTATTACAAGAGGAAATTCTCTTCTTACGTCAACGAGTGGCCGAATTAGAACAACATTTGTCTCTGTCAAATACTGAGGAAACGGCCTCCCACTCTTCAGATCTATTGTTAGAAGCTATCTACAATCAGGCGCCCTATGTGATTGCGGTCGCTAATGTTGTAGACAAAACAACCATCCAATATGTAGATGTCAATCCTCTATGTGCTCAGATATCAGGCATCCCTGCCGAACAGTGGATTGGGAAAGAACCCAAAGATATCGTTGCTCCTGAAGTTGCAGCGACCATGAATAAACGTGCACTTGCCTGTATTCAGGCGAATAGTACTCTCGAATTTGAGGATTGTTTAACCTTTCCTAACGGCGATGTCTGGACCACTGCACTATACACACCTGTCCATGATACCGCTGGTCATATCAAACAGATAGTTGTGACTGGGTTTGACATTACGGAACGCAAACAACAGGAACTGGCTGAACAACAACAGCGCGAAGCTCTGATTGAGCAACAGTCAGCAGCACTTATGGAATTATCGACACCTTTACTCACAATCAATGAACAGGTTGTGGTCATGCCTCTCATTGGTACTATCGACTCACGACGGGCCCAGCAAATTATGGAATCTCTCTTATCAGGCATTGCCGTGAATGAGGCAACTGTGGCCATTATTGACATTACAGGGGTTCTAATAGTAGATACCCAGGTGGCCAATGCGCTGGTTCAGTCTGCACAAGCAGTACAATTATTGGGCTCACAAGTCATTTTGACCGGTATTCGACCTGAAGTCGCGCAGATGCTTGTTGGCTTAGGTGTGGATCTTGGTAGTGTTATTACACGCAGTACGTTACAGGCAGGAATTGCCTTTGCATATCAAAAAGTATCCCCTTCTGTCCAATCGCTCTCGTCATAATACTGGATAAGATGGGGAAATTCATACTATCGTATGATTGTTTTATGGTATCTCAACCAGATTCGCCGTCGTAACCCAATCGGTATACAATGCATCTAGCTCGCAGGTACATGCCATTTCAGCGGTGACAAGCACATCATCTCCTGTAAGCACATTGTATCGTTGTTCATAAAGACCCTGCAGAAAAACCCCCAAAGCCTCCTCGCCAATCTGCTCACGTAATGCCTGGAAAAATAAAACGGATTTGCCATAGACCAGCGGTACATAGTTCTGTTGGAATGCAGCATTTGGCTGATCAAGCGGCGCATCTCCTCCCGCATCACGCGTTTGATCATAGCGCGTGCGGAAGCGTTGTAACTCGTTTTCTGCCCCTTCTGGTCCATAAAACTCTTCCTGATACACTATCTGTGAGAAACTGGCTAGCCCTTCGTCAATCCACGCCGCAGTCTGTACATCGTTGCCAATCAAACTGTACCACCATTGATGAGCAACCTCGTGCACCACCGTTGTTTCGAGAGACGGCGACTGATCATACAATGTCCGTTCAATCAAAATAAGTCCGGGATACTCGACGCCTAGAAAGGTTGTTGCAGCGAACTCAACGACATCAAGCTCGACCAGCGGATACTGACCATAGCGCTGATTAAAAATGCGTAACGACTCCACACCCACATCCAGCACTTCCTGTCCGGCTGCTTCACCGCCAGGCCGATAGTACGACGTCACACGTGTGCCATCGACTTCAGCACTCACACTGGGGAATTGCGTCAGGCTGATCATAAAATCCCGCTGTGGCCCACTCACAAACCGTGCTGCCTGACGTTGATTATCGCGTTGTGTCTCAACCGTGACACCTGTTGTAATGACGATCCAATCGACTGGCGCCGTTAATGTCACATCATAGAGTGCCGTTTCACTGTTCACAAAATCACCTTTGGAATCGAGCGGCTGAATATCCCAGACCCCATCACGCACAATCGCTGCTATGGGATAGCTCGATGCCAGTGAAAACACGCCACTTTCACTGTTAAATGCACCGTAAGCCGTAGTACTCGCATTCTCAGGCGCCTGTGTAGTGAAATCGAGCATGACTACTACTGACTCACCCGACGGCAACAATGCGGGAAGATCGACCTGCAACACATATTCCACACCTTCGTATCCAACCGAAACAGCTTGTCCATCAATCGTCACGTTACTGACTTCCAGACGTCCCGCAAAAGCCGGATGGTTTGGGTAGAGATGAAAGTACAATTGCTCGAGAGCTACAGTATCGCGGTTGGTGTATGTCAATTGTTGTTTTCCCGTCACCGTGCGTGATATCGGGTCAATCTCAGCACTGATTGTGTATTGATTCCACTCGTCAGCACGATCCAGATCACTACGAAATGCTGGCAGAAGTGCAGCCGTCTGAGCTTTCACGTCAAATGGTCCCTCACGCAACGCCAAACCACGTTCAAGCAGATTTGGTGTTGGCGTCGTTGTGGGCGGCGTGGGCGTAGGGGGAAGAGCAGTTGGAGCAACCTCAGTTGGTAATTCTGCTGCTGGGGTAATTGGTACAACTGTTGCTGCTTCAGCCGTAGCTACTTCAGTCGGTGATGACAGAGCAGTCGGCGACAGGGCAGCATTTGGTTGGCTACAACCACACAAAATACCTGCAACAAGCCCGGTTAAGAGAATTCGATAGAACATATATGGATACTCCGCGATAAAGCGACCGATGTCTGTTATTATACCTAGCACAAGGACCCCTATCGACATGGTATACTAAGAGTTATCTAAGTTTATGTGTTAATAGAGCATAAGTGCAGTGTGTGATCCCTGTGGATTACAAATTAGCTGCCTTATTGAGAATATAGCTGTGATAACATCGCGTGAACTTGCAAGTATACCGTTTTTTACGCCGCTTGATGAACAAACACTTGCTGATACCGCACGTCAGATGCAACGTTGTACCTATCGCGCTGGTGATCATATTGTGCTGGAAGGCGAACAAACACCCGGTCTTTTCTTTGTCCAGCGTGGACGTGTGCGCCTCTCCTGTACAGCACCAGATGGGCGTGAACAGGTTCTGGCACTGGTCAAAAGTGGCGAAATGTTTAATGTTGTCCCCCTTTTTGATGATCATCCCAACCCCACCAACGCACGAGCAATGAGTGTAGTGTATACGTTACTACTCCCTCAGAAAGGTCTTTTTCAACTAATCAGTCAGCATCCCGATCTGGCACGTGCGTTATTACGCGAAATGGCGGAACAACTACGTGAACTGATGGTACTCGTGGAAGATCTGGCATTTCGTTCTGTACGTGAACGACTAGCCCGACAACTTTTGTATGAGGCCGAAGAAGGCCCGGCTGAACTCACCCATCAAGAACTGGCTGAACGCACCGGCACTGTGCGCGAAATCGCAGGCCGTGCATTACGTCAGTTTGCTCAGGAGGGGTTAGTTCAACTACAGCGCGGACGTGTGATTGTACTAGACCGCGAAGGGTTGTTGACAATAGTAGGAAGTTAACAAACTACTATTTTTCTTCATGTGGGACAAAAGTAGCAGGCAATTCGAACCCATACAGACGGGGCACAGGGCTAAATCGCAAGAGCTTCCTGGCAATAGTGAGAAGTTAACAAACTACTATTTTTCTTCATGTGGGACAAAAGTAGCAGACAACCCCATGGCCTGATGATACACTACTCTCAAACCTTAATTGGACAAAAGGAGTGTAGAGATATGACATACGTTATCGCTGAACCATGTATTGGAACAAAAGACTCAGCATGTGTGGCAGTCTGTCCGGTAGATTGTATTTATGAAGGTGACGATCAATTCTACATCCACCCTGATGAATGCATCGACTGTGGTGCCTGCGAGCCAGAATGCCCCGTTGAAGCTATTTTTGCCGACGACGCTGTTCCTGAGCAGTGGGCAGATTTTACCGAGAAGAACAAAGCTTTCTTTGATGGCTAAGTGTAGCTATCGTCAGGTTGTATGTAAGGGCAGGCGCTATTGTCTGTCCTTATTCATATCCAAAACCACATATCTATGATCCCCTATTTTACTGACTGTTATAAGCAGAACCCTTCTATTGCTATCCACATATCGTCCTGATTAATAGCATATTCTCCTGTTCCCCCCTTGCGATGAGCACAGTGGGAAGGTATAATTGTGGTTGTTATAGGGCGTCTTAGATAATGTACCTACTAATTCTCACTTATAATTGAATCATAGTCGTCCTTGTACCTGGTTGTCGAGGAACATCTACGCATGGATCGTAGCAACCAGTTACTTGCCACTAAACAAGAACTATGCTGGTTATTGATAATATCAAACTAAATTACGGAGAACGAGCAGATGCTCAACTGGTTAAAAAAAGTTGTTGGTGACGGTAATGCACGTGTCATTAAGCAAATTACCCCCCTTGTCGAAGAGATAAATGGGCTAGAGCCGGCATTTCAGGCACTCTCTGACGAGGAACTTAGCGCCAAGACAACTGAATTCAGACAACGGCTAAATGACGGTGAAACGTTAGACGACTTGCTTCCAGAAGCCTTTGCCACAGTACGTGAAACCGCGCGTCGGACATTAGGGCAGCGCCATTACGATGTACAGTTAATCGGTGGCATTGTCCTGCATCAAGGCAAAATCGCTGAGATGAAAACAGGTGAAGGTAAAACCCTTGTCGCGACATTACCCCTCTACCTGAATGCACTTGAGGGTAAGGGATGTCAACTTATCACTGTCAACGATTACCTGGCGAAAGTTGGTGCCGGCTGGATGGGTCCCATCTTTCATAAGCTTGGCCTTTCCATCGGGTTTATCGCCCACGAATATTCAGCCCTGTTTGATCCCGATTATGTTGACCCTCAAGCCAACCCTGAGGATCAGCGACTCGTCCACTGGCGACCGTGTAAACGCAGTGAGGCCTATAGAGCTGATATCACATATGGAACCAATAACGAATTTGGGTTCGACTATCTTCGCGACAACATGGTGTTTGATGAGGCCCAACTCGCACAGCGTGAGTTGAATTATGCCATCGTTGACGAGGTTGATAACATCCTAATTGACGAAGCACGTACACCACTTATTATTTCTGGACCAGCTCAGGAAAGCAGTGCAGATTATAAGAAGTTTGTGCGGTTTGTCCCCAATTTACAGCAAAGCTCCGTTACTCCCGATGAAGCCAAAAAAGAAGATATTGAGCCTGATGGCGATTTTATGATCGATCTGCGGACCAGGAGCGTTCAGCTAACAGACGAGGGTATTGCTAAGGTTGAAAAATTTCTGGGCATCCCTGAAGAGGAAAGTTTATACGATCCTAAATACTATACGCTTACGCACTTCCTTGATAATGCCATGCGGGCTGAATTTATTTATCACCGCGATCAGGAATATGTGATTGAGAATAATCAAGTAGTGATCGTCGATGAGCACACGGGACGCAAGATGCCCGGTCGACGCTGGAGCGATGGGTTACACCAGGCTGTTGAGGCCAAAGAGGGGGTTGAGGTCAAACGAGAAAATGTGACCCTCGCGACGATTACGTTCCAGAATTACTTCCGTATGTACAACAAACTTGCTGGTATGACTGGTACGGCTGCAACTGAGCGCGAGGAATTTGGGAAGATTTATAACCTTGATGTTGTTGTTATTCCAACTAATCGTCCACTCATGCGGAAAGATCTTGACGACCAAATCTTTCGCACTGAAGATGCGAAATTCAACGCCGTGGTGAATGAGATTCGCACCATGCAGGAAATTGGCCGTCCCGTACTAGTTGGTACCACCTCGGTTGAAACATCCGAACGTCTTAGCGAGTACTTAAAACGCAAGAAAATTCAGCACGAAGTGCTGAACGCGAAACAGCACGAACGTGAGGCCTTTATCGTTGCACAGGCTGGTCGAATTGGTTCAGTAACGATTGCAACCAATATGGCTGGCCGTGGAACCGACATCTTGCTTGGTGGTAATCCTGATTTGCTGATTGAGGACATCCTCTTAAAACAAGGCATTAAAATCGAAGATGCGACTCCCGAGCAAAAACATGCAGCCCAAATCGAAGCCAAAAAAGTCACTGATGTAGAACACGATAAAGTCACCCAACTCGGTGGTCTGCATATCGTCGGTACAGAACGACACGAGTCACGTCGTATTGACAACCAGCTTCGTGGTCGTGCCGGACGACAGGGAGACCACGGATCATCACGTTTTTACCTTTCGCTCGAAGATGAACTGATGCGTCGCTTCGGACCCATGGATCGCGTCAAGAACATTATGGAGCGCATTGGTGTTGAAGATGATATGCCGATTGAAGCGAAACTGATCAATCGATCGATTGAAGGTGCACAATCACGGGTTGAGGGTTACAACTTTGACATTCGTAAACACACCGTTCAATTTGACGATGTGATGAATAAACAACGTATTATTATCTATGGTGACCGTCGTGCAATTCTCGCCGGGAAAGATATGCGCGAACAAATCATCGATATGATCAAACAGGAAATTGAGAGCCAAATCGATCAACACTTGCCTGAGGGGGACGAAGATGAAGAAGAATGGGATGTGGAAGCCCTTCTGCGCGCCGTGCGAACGATAGATCCAATATTCCCTGAAGACATCACGCCTGAATCACTGGATGATATGAATGATGAAGCGATTGAAAGCCTGATTGTTGAGCAGATTGAAAAAGATTATCAAATACGCGAACAGATCATCGGTGAAGAGAACATGCGTTATGTCGAGCGACGCATGATGCTTGGTTCCATTGACCGACAGTGGATCGACTATCTGACAGGGATGGAGGCGTTACGACAAGAAGTGGGCATGCAGGCCATTGCACAAAAAGATCCTTTTATGGAATATCAACGCCATGCCTACACAATGTTTGCTGAACTAAAGGGTAATATTCAGCGCGATATCGTGTATCAGATTATCCCTGTCTCATTCCAATACGAACAGCATCTGGCCCAGGTTGAGGCAGAACAACAACAACGCCTGAATACGGCACAGAAGGCGGGAATGTCTGAAGAACAGACGAAAGCATCACGTACAGTACGAAGAAAAATCAAGATAGGCCGCAACGATCTTTGTCCATGTGGGAGTGGGAAAAAGTTCAAAGATTGTCACCTTGGACGTGAGGATGAGTTGGCTGAAGTATTACGCTTGCAAGCAGCCAACGGTACGCAACCGGCTACCGTTTCAGCACAACTTGCGACCAGTAGCCACGCAACGACAAAGCCAAAGGCGAGTGCCCAACGCGGACGTGCAGCGCCATCGGCAGCGACTACCGCAACCTCAGAAGGCAACGGGCGAACCAAGACAAAAGCAGCAGCCCCCCGTGGAAAAGGCACTGCAAAAAAACAATAATATACAGTATACGCGGTATGATACTGGGCTATTCGTATAGTTAAGAAGCCGAGTTTCGTAGGAAGCTCGGCTTCTGGCGGCAATTTTGCTATGACAACATTACAAGCACCCATAGTTGCAGTGACCGTCTACGTAGATCGTGCGCGGATAATCAGACGAGGATCGATACAGCTGACACCGGGCGAACATACACTTACACTTACACAGCTGCCGATGACGATTGAAGAGGACTCAGTACGCGCAAGTGGCAAGGGTACCAATGTCAAAATACTCGGTGTTGACACTGACATTCAATTTGTAACTCAACCACCCGAAGAGGCACTGGCCGAGTTGCGTGAGCAAATCGAAACATTACAAGACCAAGACAAGGCACTCGTTGATGATGATGACACTCAGGCTGCCCGTCTTGACTTTCTCACTACGCTACGTGATGCTGGTAGTACCCAACTGGCCAGAGGACTAGCGCGCAACACCGCATCGCTTGATAGTATCGCAGGATTGTCGACCTACCTCGCACAAGAACTTGACGCGGTCCATGCGGCCCGTCGCATGATTGCCCAACAGCGACGTGAATTAACACGAGAGATTGAAGCTGTACGTGCACGTCTCAACCAAATTCAGCGGAAAGACTCACCGGCTCGACGTGATATTCAGGTGATGGTTGAGGCCACCGCAGGCACGGAACTTGAGTTAGAGGTAAGCTATCTCATTGCAGGTGCAGCGTGGGAGCCTATCTATGACATTCGACTCATCGAAAATCGTGTGGCGGTTTCGTATCTGGCGTTGGTACGGCAGCAATCTGGTGAAGATTGGCCCGCAGTTCAATTGGCGCTCTCGACTGCACGACCGGCGGTTACCACAACTATCCCCGAGTTACAGCCGTGGTATCTGGATATTCCCAGACCACCAAGGCCGCAGCCTACGGCACAGATGAAACGTCGCCAGGCAGCCCCTGAAATGCAGGAGGTGGAGCGAGGAATGCTACTTAGCGCAGGTGCAGCGATGTCCAGCGACGCAATGGCAGATGAGCAAGGCCTACCGACACCGGTGGCACCAACCGCTGCGCCTATTGAGGCTGAAATCGAGCAAGCTGGTGCATCGGTCACATATCGTATCGCTCGGCCTGTTGCGATACCTTCGGATGGTTCGCCGCATCGCACAAATGTTACGACCCTTGATTTTGAGTCAAACCTTGACTATATTTCGGCCCCTAAAATGGCCGAAGAGGCTTATCTAAGGGCAACCATCACTAATACTTCTGAGTTTGTGTTGCTACCTGGATCTGCATCTGTGTTTCATGAGGATGATTTTGTTGGCAAAACCGTGCTGGAAACAACTTCACCAAATGAAGAGTTTGAGGTCCAGCTTGGTATCGATGACCGACTGAAGGTGAAACGAGAGTTGATGAAGCGTACCGTTGATAAGACGCTGATTGGCAATACACGCCGGATACTTTTTACCTACAAGATCACCCTGGTTAATCTCCAACCGAGACCAGCCCAGGTCACGGTATTCGATCAACTGCCAGTTGGCCGTCATGAGTCAATCAAGGTAAAATTGCAAGAGATTTCACCCAAGCCAGCAGAACAAAGTGATTTGAACATCCTGAAATGGAATATGACCATTGCACCACAACGGCAAAAAGAGTTGACATTTACCTTTCAGATCGAACATCCACGTGATCGCGACATTCTGGGACTCTGGCAATAATACAGCCATTTACGTATCATCGAGCCAGGGGAATCCATAGGGGTCGGCTGCGGCGCGATCCCGTATGTACTCATCATTATGACCACGTATCTGATCGCGCCAGGGGAAGTCGGTGGGAGCAACACGGATTTTGGCAAGCGGTCGAACTGAGGTGAGGCACGCCCAGTGTGGCTCATACACCATGTGGAGACCAAGTTTGTATGGTGGTTGCCGCATAAAATCTTCCCGAGGCAGTACATAGAGTATGCCCTCACGCCATGGATACTGATGTAATGCACTTTCTGTTAGCGAAAAAAAGTACCTCATGGTAGACCATTGATTGGGGCCGGTGGCAAATTGAAGAGCACCGTTGAGCATGGTACATTGAACCTCCATTCTATTAAGCACAGCATAAAATATCGGCCATATACCATCACTTGCCGCAAAGACAGCCGTTTGTTTACTGAACGAGTCAGGAGAGCGATCCTGCGGTGTACGTGGCTGAAATTCCGTGATGTTTGGGTCACCAGAGCCGTGCAGGAGAAGTTGCTTATAATCTGCTAACCATGAACAGAAAACCCACTTGGGTAGTGGAAGAGTATCGGGAAACCAAGCCCCATCTCCATTTACAAGCCATCGATGATAAAATGCCTCACAATCATCAGTGATATCCAACGTAAACTCGATATCTGGGCAAGAAAGCCAATAATTGGGTATAGGCTCTGAAGACATTTTTCTGCTTTCTGCAAATCAATATATGGAACAGAGCAGGTACAGGCAGGCCCATTTGTAATTCAATCTTCTGGAAGTTTGCTTACAAGTATAAGCAGCAAGTTGTAGTCTCGCAGGGTGTTCAGTCGAACGCCCGTGCCAAGAGCCTCTCCGCATTCTCAGCAAATCGATGTCATCTGAGCTTACAAGGTATAATTAGTGATTCGAAGAGTTGATCAGGCTTCTCCATCGGTCAACTGACCATAACTCCGTCATGTTGCCATACTCTGAGCAGTCTTTACCGCTTGAGCCGTTTCAACCGATGCACATATCCTGCAGTGGCACCATTACTCCACAGGTGGGTCAACCCCGCCTGGACGACGGCCCAGTCCGCAAGAAGCCCCCGCGCAAACCGCTCCAATGCCACACAATCGGTCTGGCCCACCCGATTCATCCCGTCCTGCAAGCATGCACCATCTCGTTCACGAACCATTCGGTAACATGGTTGTACGTTGTTGCAGGCTGAGCTATAAGTGTAGCAATCACAGATAGTACCACAGGCACGACGTGCCTGGCAACGCGGCAACATCGGCTAGGCCGCAAAGCGGTCCCGGCGGATGCGGTCTGAGCCAGGCAACCACTGCGGTGGCCACACGATCCGGCAAGAGAGCCCGGACCCAATGGGTTGTTCCCCATAAGGGCCTCCTACTGCTGGCTGCGTCCCCCCGCCTACACATCTGTGCCAATAGGCAGAGATGTGTCCTAGATCAGGGGGCGCCGTGGCACGGATGCACTGGAGCAGGGTGGACGCACGCACCAGCTGCTGCTGTTGACGACTTCGTCGTGCGCCGGCGCCCCCCTCACACTAGACCCGTGGTGGTCAGTTCCTGCCGTGCCGTGGTCGTATCACAGGCATAGGTCGTGGTGAGGGATGACACAAAAACGACTCAGTCGAAAGCAGCAACAGGTACCCTTGATGAGACAACGACTCCCTAACCAGAAGCAGATGAAGAAGAGTCCACGGCGCAGGAAGAGCAAAACTTGATAGAAGTCAGCGAGGTTATCGATAATCCTGCAGAATACATTGGTCAGTCTGTCATTACCTGTGGATATTTTCCAGGTATCGTTGAGACAGACTATCCCTTTAAGCGCAACGATCCTGCGTTGCTTGGTCTGGATTCGCTCCTGATTGTTGGTGCAGATCGCACTATCGTTCATGAGGATGAAACCTTTTGTACACCTGGGTGAAGAGGCCAATGCTCATATGGAAGTCACTAGAGCATATATATTTGAGGTTGAAGTTGGATTTGAAGAAGAAAATCTGGTTGATGATGTTTCGTACATCAAGTATGTTGAATACTCTGTAGTAATGTTTAAATCAATCACAATTAATTTGGATTAATAGAGATCCATAATACAACATCTCGCATTTACGTAGTTGTGAAAATGTTCTCTAGAACTGGAAAGCATTTTCTTGCTCTCTCTGTTTCTTGGTGCACAATCGCTGCACATAATGCATTTTGGGGGGCGTCTTGCTTGCTGTAATAGAAGCAGCTGTGGATGACTCGACGGAAGAGGATCAGGTTACATCCAGGTTTAATCATAATCTGGCAACATACAATGAATCGGTCAATTGAGAGGATTACTTATAACTGTCTGAGAAACTCTCGCAAGACTATACAGGCTCATTCTGTTCAGTCAGAGTCAAAGGAAGTACCATATAAAAGGTACTACCCTGATTAGGGGTACTTTCAACACAGAGTACTCCACCGTGGAGACGCATGATCTCAGAACTGATATACAGCCCTAACCCTTGCCCTGAAACTATCTGTGCTGCATCATCTGCACGGTAAAAACGCCGAAAAAGCTGTTGTAGGTCTGCGGGAGCAATGCCAATACCCGCGTCGCGCACTTGTATACACACAAATGACCCTTGTTGGGGAAGTTCCGAGCCACAAATGCCATCTATAAGCGTTATCTGATCGGAAAGTCTGAGAGATACATCGATCTCACCACCATGTGGACTATACTTAATAGCATTGCTTAGTAAATTCACCAACACCTGCTCAATCCGCATGTGATCTGCCATGACTGGCAGCGTTATGTGAGAGAATTCTGTGCGGATAATATGATTAGATGCCATCATCTGCTGTTCTTCAATACATGTCTGTATCAATGGAACAATATCAAATGAAGTCATTTGCAAGGTCATGCGGTCAAGATCGAGTCGTGAGAGATCAAGCAATCGATTAATCAGCTGCAACATGCGCTGGCTTTGTTGATAGATCGTCTGGACCGCACGCTGTGCCCGATTATTCTGGGTAATCTCTGGTAATTGTCTCAAGAGAGAAGCATACCCCATGACAACAGTGAGCGGATTTTTTAGTTCGTGGGAAGCGATAGAAAGGATTTCATCCTTGAGTGCCTCAAGTCGTTTTAATTCCGTAATATCTTGAAAAACAGACACTGCACCGGTAACACTACCATCTTTATCGAACAAAGGAGCTGTATTCATCAAAATAGTAATACGTTGGCCATCTGGTTTAACAACTACAATCTGATTTCCTAAAATAGTCTTGCCAGTTTGTAATGCATGGAATATGGCCGTTTCTTTAGGGGCAATCGGTGTCTCATCAAGCTGTTCCAGTCGATAATCTTGTTCTCGAGTTATGTTTGTATCGGCAATCAAGGCAGAGCCAAAGATCTGCTCTGCGACGTTATTGGCAGCCACAACTTCCCCATGTGCGCCGTCAGCGATGAGAACACCTTCTGGCAATTGATCAAGCACGGCCTGAAGGCGTCGTTGCTCTGTCTCTGCACGGGCAACCGCCGCTTCCAGTTCTGCTGCACGTTGGGTTAGTTCACGCTGTAATCGTTGATTCTCTTCGGCAAGATGATAACGCTCGATGGCTGACTCAATGACACGCGGTATATACTGCCAATAATTACTCGATTTGACCAGATAGTCGGTCGCGCCCTGTTTCATTGCCTTGACAGCTGTTTCGACATCATCACGTCCGGTGACCATAATGACTGGTGCAAGGTATTTGGTTTTAATAACATCCTGCAATAAAGCAAAACCTGTCGTATCAGGGAGCGCATAGTCAAAAACTAACGCATCAAAATGTTGTGATTGACCGTTATGCAATTGTGCACGAACTGCGGCTCCCGTTTCAACCACCGTAAATTTCAGATGTGGTGCGGCAGTGGCACAAAATGCGATGGTCAATTCAACATCGTCAAGATTGTCATCGACCAATAGAATGTGAATAGTATTACTCATTTGCGTGGTGCTGGCTCATTTACAATCAGCCAATAGCCACCGATGGTGCGGACCGTTTCAAGAAGTTGTTCGAAGTCAATTGGTTTGACAATATAACTGTTCGCACCAAGCTCATAACCTTTAGCAATGTCACGATCTTCTTGTGAAGAAGTGAGTACGACTACTGGAACCCGTTTCAACTCATCGTCGCTCTTGATTTTTGCGAGCACATCTAGCCCATCAACTTTTGGTAATTTGATATCGAGTAAAATGAGATCCGGTTGTTTTGCTGGACGGTCTGTATAGTCACCCTGACGAAAGAAATAATCAACAGCTTCTTGTCCATCACGAAGTACAGTAATGGGATTTCGTAAACGATATTCTTTTAAAGCTTCCAGCATCAATTCTTCATCATCAGGATTATCCTCTACTAAAACTATGTTAAGTGGTGTTGATGTGGTTGATGTCATAATTTCACCCTGCTACTAGTTCTTCCCTTACAACCTATTTATAGATTGGCAGTTCAATATAAAATGTTGCACCAGCGTCTGGTTGACCTTCCGCCCAGATACGCCCACGATGCGCTTCTACAATTTTGCGGACTAACGACAGCCCAATGCCGGTACCTTCATATTCGTTGTCGGTGTGCAAGCGTTGAAACACCTGAAATATTTTATCTTGATAACGCGGATCAAAACCGATCCCATTGTCTTGTATGGCGATCGTCGCAACATGTTCATTTTGCATTCCACTGATGGATATACGAAGCTGTGTGTCGAGGCGGCGATATTTGATGGCGTTGTCAATAAGATTAGCAAATACAATCTCCAGCAGTCGATTATCACCCACAATCACCGGCAAGTTATCAACCTGAATAATCGCCTGGCATAAATCAATCTGTAGTTCGTACATTCGCAATGACCCCTGTATTACTTCCACCAGGTCTACTCTACTTTGATCGGGTACCTGACGGCCAGTCCGGGAAAATGTCAGTAGTGCATCGATAAGATTGCTCATCTTATCGACGTTTGCTCGGATACGATTTAACTGATGCTGTGTCCGTTCAGATGTTTCAGGCAGACTACGTTCGAGCAATTGAGAAAAGCCGGTAATGGCCCGTAGCGGTGCCCGTAGATCATGGGATACCGAATATGTGAACGCATCGAGTTCTGCATTGACACGCGTTAATCGCCACGCTTGTGCTTCTGTCGCTTGTTTAGATTGTTGCATTTGGGTATAAAGACGACTGTTGACAATGGACAGCGCAATCTGAGGCGCCACCGTTTGCAACAACTGTATGTCACTTATATCAAAATAATGATTGTCTATGCTATTGCACACCATCACACATCCAATTACTTCACTACGATGCTCGATACGTACAAGCATAATATTTACTACATCTAATGCTTGTAATAATGCCTGAGATACAACATCTATCTCGATATCATGTCGATCAATAATACAAACATAATCACTTTCACTATGCAGGAAAAGTTGATCAATGACACGAGCGGTGACATCGTAGCGTGATAACTTATCACTCTCAATCCCATATGCTGGCTTGCGTGCTTCAAACACCTCACTTTGTTGGTTAAGTGTCAGCATAACACACTGTTCTGTTTGCAAAAGCCGTGCCAATCGGGTCACAATCGTTTTATAAAGTGCTTTTTCTTCACGAACCAGACCAGTAGCACGTGCTAGTTTGCGTAGCTCTTCGAGTTCATGAAGTTGCCGAAGATAAACCTCTTCCCGTTGCCGTCGCTCAGTGACATCACGGAAAATGGCTACTGCTCCCGTAATTTTCCCCTGTTGATTATAAATCGGGCTGGCACTCGCACTTACTCGTACAATGTCATTCCCGGCACGTTCGATCAGATGCTCCAGATCAATAACTTGCTCACCCCGCAGCGCCCGTGACAGAGGCAAATCTTCTGATGCCATAGGGGTACCATCAAGTTCACGTACATTATAGTGGGCAACATTTTCTTCAAGTCGCTCCACAGGTGCCTGGCCCAGAATATGCTGACCGACTTCGTTGATATGCAACTGATGATTTTCACTATCGACCAGCGCGATTCCATCAGGAATACTGGCAAGCAGGGTATCGAGCTGTGCTGTCTGATGTGCAGCAGCAAGTGTAAGCAGCTGTATTTGTTCACGCTGCTGCATGGTATGCTCCTGGAGTTTGCGGTCTATGGTCACATTTTGAAACACCAGTAGTATTGCTTGAGATTGTTGTGTATCATCACCAATCAAACGGCCATTACAACGCAGATTGTGCATGTTTCCCTTGATGTTATAGCCAAATTCGACAGCATTAAGTGTTTCGCCACGTGCTACTCGATAGTGTGGATATTGATCCGGTGGAATGGGAGTTCCATCCATATCGCATAATTGCTGCGTAAAGTGTTGTGCGTATTCATTTAAGGGTATACCTTCACCAAGACCTGTAAGCGCATAACTCGCACGATTAGCTGCCAGAAGCTGTCCATCAAGCGTAAACATGAGCATCGCCTCATGGCTCATATGGCTCAATAGTTCAAAATGATACAAAAGATTGGGTTCAAAAGGCGTGTCAGGTTTCGGCATAAACATCATTTCTCTATTTCAACACACGGAAAATGACATACAGAATTGAGCAATACAGTCACTTTTTAGTATATCATAATTACATATCATCATTAGATGTACGAAATGGCACATAAAACGGTTGCGAACAGGCACAAATCCTGCGATAATAAAGAATCGATTTTTCCACATAATCGCGGATATTGAGTCACGTATGGAGACATAGAATAGAGTCACGACAATCTTGTATGTTAGTGACCATTGAGACCGTAGATTTGGATATGACATGCAGATAGGAACATCAAACCTTCTAGATGGAAGCACTATTTTTATCGCTGATGATGAACCAGGTATTCTAGAACTCTTTCAGGATTTTCTGGAACCACACGGTGCGCATGTTCACACAGCCAGTTCTGGGAAAGAAGCGTTAGAGGTGCTTGAAAAGCTTTCACCAGATGTAGCTATCTTAGATGTACGCATGCCTGAGCCAGATGGCATAGCGGTATTACAACAGTTGCAGGAACGTGGGTGCGTCTTTCCTATTATTATCGTAACTGCACAGGAGTCATCTACGATTACCATTGAAGCAATGCAAAACGGTGCCTACGACTATATTGCAAAACCATTTGAGCCACAAACCGTTGTAGCAGTGGTTGAACAAGCCATCGAATACCATCGTCGTTTGCAGACAGCATCTGCATCATCCACAACGGTGGAACAAGACCCACGCGATGTTCTGATTGGGCATAGTGTGGCCATGCAGGAGATTTATAAACTGATCGGGCGAGTTGCCAGAAGTGAAGCAACTATACTGGTAACCGGCGAATCTGGTACTGGCAAAGAACGTGTTGCGGAAGCCTTACATCGCGCGTCTACCCGTCGTGAGGGTCCTTTTATCGCCGTTAATTGTGCCGCACTTCCAGAGACGTTGCTTGAAAGTGAGTTGTTTGGACACGAGAAAGGGGCATTCACCGGTGCTGTTGCCCAACGCAAAGGCCGATTTGAGCAGGCAGTCAAAGGCACTATTTTCCTTGATGAAGTAGGCGAAATGAGTTCGGCCACCCAGAAAAAGCTCCTACGCGTTCTGCAAGAGCGTAGTTTTGAGCGCGTCGGCGGCAACGTAACCGTTAAAGCCAATGTGCGGATTATTGCCGCGACCAACCGCGATCTGCAACACGAAGTGGCAGAGGGCAACTTTCGTGAGGATTTGTTCTATCGGCTGAATGTTATCAATATTCATTTGCCGCCACTTCATGAACGTCAAGACGACATTCCAATTCTTATTCAACACTTTCTTTCTCGCTATGCCAAGAAAAATCAGTCGCCAGTACCCCAGATAACGAAAGAAGCTATGACGATCTTAGTAGCATTTCATTGGCCGGGGAATGTCCGTCAACTAGAGAATACGATTGAACGTGCGGTGGTTCTGGCACAAGGACAGTTGATTGAACCATCCCATCTCCTGATGCCGAGTATCTCGGAAAACACAACCCGCCAAAGAGATATCTTAACGACTGCTCTGGCAGAACTCATGAATCAAGGAGCCGGACTGGACACAATGTTGTCCAGAGTACGAATGCAACTCATCAAACTGGCTATTCAGCAAATGAATGGTGATCGGAGTGCCGCAGCACGGCTACTGGCTATTCCAGAAACTGAGCTTGATCAAGGAGCTGACCATGTTTGATATGTCGTTTGGTCCCGGTATGGAAACCCGTGTTACGCCCGCATTGCTCAATCTGGTCAATCTGCTTTCGTTGCCCAGTATATCGCTCCATGAACTAGTTCAGCAGGAACTTGTGGAGAATCCTGCGCTCGAAGAGATTGAGAATTCAGAGGGTCCTGATGAGGGCGACATTGATCCACACATTGTTGAACAGTTGCTACGTGACCTGCGTGAAGATGAGGCAAACTGGGAGCAAAATAGTTATCAGGGCGATGAAGAAACCGATGCCTTCCTTTTTGTCGCTGCTCCGCGTAGTCTGTCAGAAGGGCTACTGGCCGATCTCTCTATCTCACTGCCGGAAAGCGAACACGATATCGCTCTCACCCTGGTGGGAAATCTTGATGATCAAGGTTTTTTGGGCGATACTCCAGAAGATATTGCAGCAACACTCAACGTATCACTGGATCGTGTTACGAATGTGCTCCAGAAGCTACGTGAAATTGGGCCACCCGGCATTGCCACACGTGATATACGAGAATGCCTCTTGACTCAGTTAACTATACTAGAACAACAAAGTATCGCGAATCCCTATGTACAGGTCCTGATTGAACAATTTTTCGACGATCTTGGTGAACACCGTTATCCCGAGATAGCGCGTCAGCTTGGTATCAAAGTAGATGAGGTCAAAGCTGCACGTGATTTTATTCAAAAACATTTATGGCCGTATCCAGCCCAGATCGGTTTTGGTGCCAACAGTGCTACAGAACACATTCGCTATCGCCGACCAGATGTCGAGATTCGTGATCAGGATGGGACATTTATTGTAGAGATTGCCCGCTCACCTCGGCGACGGTTACAGCTCAACCCAACCTATCTGGAACTAGCAAAACAAGCCGCTTCGCTCGATGATGAGGAGCGGGAACATGTGCAGGAATACGTGGCACGGGCCCGGACATTTCTTGCTAATCTACGTCAACGCGAGACAACATTGTATCGTGTGACAGAAGTCATCGTTGAGCGACAAGAAGCATTTCTCCGTCATGGTGTTCGCCACCTGGTACCGATGACTCGTACGGAGATAGCCGCTGAACTGGGTCTGCACGAATCTACAGTAAGCCGGGCAACTGCCGACAAAACTGCCTTGCTACCCGACCATACCTTGTTGCCAGTAAGCGAATTCTTTGTCGCAGCACGTGGTGTGCAAGATGTTATGCGTGAGTTAATCGAACATGAGGATAAGCCATTGAGCGATGCCGATCTGGTCGCGCTGTTGACCGAACAGGGCTACTCGATTGCACGACGGACAGTTGCCAAGTATCGTGAACAGATGCATATTCCACCATCGCATCAACGTGCACGAATGCGGTAAAATACAGACTCATATGTTTTGAATAGGCTCATATTATTCTTTTTATTACTATAACTGAGAGAACTGCATGGCTCGAAAAAAACACATCACTGTAGTCAATGATTATCCCGAGTTCTTAGATCTCATGGTTGATTTTCTGACCGCAGAAGGCTATGATGTTACAACTATTCCAAAGCATCAAGGCGCGTTTGAACAGATCAAAGAGAGCCGTCCAGATATTGTAGTTTGCGATCTCATTTTTGAGAACATGCCGTATGGGTGGACTCTTATCGACATGCTGTATCTTGACCCCGAAACACGTCCAATTCCGCTTATTTTGTGTTCTGCTGCAACGTATCAGGTGAAAGACATTGCGCCGTCTCTTGCTGCCAAGGGTATTCGTTGGCTAGAGAAACCCTTTACGATTGAGGCACTCACAGCTATGCTGCGTGATATTGAAGAGAACATGTAAAAATAATAGCATTGTCTTTGTTTCTAAAACCTGTTTGTCTTTTGCTTTCTATCTTCTCTAAGTTGATACTTATATATCGCATCCAAGTAAATGACAGACTCGGCATATATTTTGCATAGTAGCAATATATCAGAGTTGTTTATGAACGTGTGTAGGATATAGGTACAAACTATGAAAAAGAAACTACGTATAGCTATCGTAGACGAGTCACCCGAGTTTCTTGATCTCATTATGCGGCTCTTAGGCAAAGAAGATTATCACCTGAAACCATTGACACAACATCAGGGGGCCTATGAGCAGATTAAAGATATCGAGCCAGATATTATTATTTGTGATGTCAGCTTAGAAGGTGAAGCAGCCCATCTTACCTTGATGGATATGCTCTACCTTGATCCCCAGACCCGCACCATTCCTCTCATTGTGTGTGCTGCATCGACCCAAAACATGCAACAAATAAGCCCCTCACTTTCCGCAAAGGGTATTGAGTTGGTAGAGAAACCTTATACTGTTGAAGAGTTGGTTGATGTCATTCAGAAATGTTATCCTGATTAATCGAGCAAACTTTAGTGGTGAAAATCACTTTCTTTAGCCCTGTCTACACTAACTTCCAGTGAGGTGAGTGTGGCAGGGCCAAATTGTGTGGTCAATGCCACATCTGCTGCATCGCGGCCATAGCCAATGGCGATGCGACCTCCACGTGGCGTTGCCTGTGTTGCATCAAACGTATACCAGCGGCCACCTATAAATGCCTCAAACCACGCATGTAGATCCATCGGATCAAGTTTGTAGAGATAGCCAACGACCATACGCGCCGGAATGCTCAAGCTGCGACAAAGCGCAATGCCCAGATGGGCAAAATCACGGCAGACACCTGTTCGCGTATGTGCCGTATTGACGGCTGATGTTGATGCATCACTCGTTTGATACTGATAGGTCACATACTGATGAATCCAGTTTCTAATGGCTTCGACTTGATCATATCCCGGCTTAACATCTGCAACAATGGTTTGGGCAAGATCGGCCATTTGATCGGACTCGCAGTAGCGGCTTGGCAAGAGTAGTGACAGTACGTTTTCTGGAAGGTCGGAAATTGGCGTAAAAGGGGCACCATAGTCAACATCGACCGTCTCTGAGACTGCTACATCTGCGCTGGTATGGATGCGAAAACGGCCCTGTGGTGCAATAAGACGCTGACACAGATTTCCAAATTGGTCCGTGTATTCGGTAATGGGGACACGTGGCTCTAACACATAGGCTTCGCGTGCAATCCATTGACCAGCACCACTTCGTGGTCGAAGCATGAGAATCATTGGAGTTGGGGCACTTACATCAAACAAAATATCACTCGTAGCATTTAGAATCATGGCTTGTGTTCTTTCTTCTATCTGTGTTTTATGCATAAAAGACACTTGAGGACATTTTTGTCACTCAAGTGTCAGGAATTGCTTTATTTTCATCCATTAAGACTTATATTTTTCTGGGCGGTTTTATATGTTTCTCGTATCGTTATCTAAAGTTGTTTAGCGCACACTACCACGTCGAACAAGATTAACAATGGCTAACAGAATAAGTGCTCCGACAAATGAAACAAAGAGAGACCACAAACTAAAGCTGTCAGAGTTAATGTTGCTTCCGCCAATACCAAGGAATTGAAAAACAAAACCACCAATGAGTGCGCCAACAATACCAACTATGATGTTTAGCAAAGGACCCTGTTGCGCGTCTGTCTTCATGACAATGCTTGCCAACCAACCAATAAGTGCACCAATCAATAACCAGATGATAAAACCTAAAAGCGTACCCATGTGTTGCTCCTTTTTCTTTTATGGAAATTGCTAACTTTATCTATGTAATATATTTATACACAAACCGTGCCAAATTCACCCAAAAGTGCTGAACATTTTAGCGAGAAATATTGATTTAATCGAGTGCCTTGATAAGTGTACGGACCAAGCGTCGGTAGGCCATTGCCAGCACAGTCCCACTCACTGCGCCTGTTGCTACATCACCAGGATAATGGGCTCCTAAGTACACACGCGAAAACCCTACGACTATTGCCAGTGTGTAAAAGGCGGCTGCCCAGCGTGGATAATGGCGACTCATAAGCCAGGCCCCTGCAAAAGCAGCCGCACTGTGCCCCGAAGGAAACGAATATCCTGCTGGTTTTCGACCAACCACAACGGCACGCACAGTCGAGATAAAAGGTCGTCGACGACGAAAGATCGATTTGACCGGATATTCAACGGTCGCTGTGGTCAACCAGAGAGCTGGTAACACATCAAGGAAGGCATTCCGTCCCTGCTTGTGGTCGCGCATTGCCGCGAAGAGTAGTAATAATACCCAACCATCACCACGGTTCATCAGGTCTGAGATACCACGCACAATGGTATCAGTCGTTTGAGTACGTGGTGTGTCATTATTGATCATGAGAAAGAGCGCAGTATCGGCAGCACTCAGTGGCCCTAGACGACGAAGAAGAGACTCTTGTAACAGACGACGTTCTTTGTATGAGTGTGAGTCTGTTGTCTCTTGTTCATCTGCGCGTACAACATCCTGTATTTCCTCTGAAAGTGCCTCAGCATCCTCCCCTTCGGCACGTACTACCTGCTCTGCCGCTGCCAGTAGAGCAGACTGTGGCTTCTGCGGATGGTGTATAGTTACTTCCTGTGTAGCTTCAGTGGCTGTCACTTTATCAGTTGTCTCACGCTCCTCTGCTACAGCACGATCAGTTTTATCTTGCACCTGCTCTTCCAAATCTGCGATAATCTCGTCGGCTTGTTCCGGGGTCTGCACCTGCTCCAATGCCTGTTGGAGTGCATTGCTCAGAGATTTTTGCGAAGGTTTGGATCCGTTCTGTTGCTCTTTATTGCTCACGCTATTCTCCTAGAAGTATGCAATTCAATCTTGTGAGTCGTTTGTCAATGGCACAATTACTTTTGCACCTCGAGGGACGACATCGATTTGCAAAGGTGATTCATGGACAATTTCACCATCTGCCTGGATAGGAAGCGAATGATCGGCTGCTATAGTTACGCGTTCCTGAACTCGAACATAAGTGATGTGTGTATCATTTTTATGTTGCCCCAACAGAACCCGTGCGATCTGACGGACATAGCTAAAGGGTGTTCGTACATTAAAGATGCAGATATCGACAGCACCATCATTCAGACTGATATCGGGACCCCAACGGAACGGAGGTGCTCCCAAGGTTCCAGCATTCGCAACCACAATCTGCCATGCGCGTGGGCGTAAACGTTGCCCATCGGCAAGAATGGTAAAGCGACGTGAACGGTATCCAATAAATTTAGTGAAGAGGGTAACCATATAGGCCAACCGACCAAGAACACGTTTTGCCTTACGTGATGTATCACGTACCATCAGAGAGTCAATACCAATACCAATCTGAAGAATATAATGCCGTCCACCGAAATGCATCAGATCCAAATCGTGCACTTGATGTTCCCCTGCGATTATGTCCATAGCCTCTTGCAGGTCTTGTGGAAGACCTAACTCAAGAGCCAGGACATTGGCACTTCCCGTTGGAAGAATACCAATAGGTACACCACTTCCAACGAGTTGACTGGCTACAAGCGATACCGTTCCATCGCCGCCTGCAGCAATCACAAGACCATCTCCTTCACTTTTCGCTTGATCAAGATAGCTTCCGAGATCGTCGTCAGGCTTCGTTTCATATATGTCGTAAGGTCGATTAGCAGAACCAAACGCCTGCTCTACAACAGCTCGTACCTCATCAGATGTGCTTGTTCCTGCCGCAGGGTTGAGAACAACACGGATCTTGCCCTGCTGAGATGCAACCACTTTTTCCACGTTGTGCTTCCTTCCTTATGTTACCAATAGAATATAGTATGCAAGTCATATGCCAAATACGATCAACAAAGATGTAACAGAGACACAAAGCATGTGGTATGCCGTTTGCATACATAAGAATATGGCATTATCAGCATAATCAAGAAAGTGCGAGGTTGTTATGAACACATACACATATGTTATTCTTGGAGGAGGTGTTGTAGCAGGATACGCCGCAAAAGAGTTTGTCGGTCAGGGTGTACAACCCCATGAACTAGCTATTATTTCTGCCGATTCGATGCCACCATACGAACGCCCCTCACTGTCAAAAGATTTTCTCACTGGTGAGAGCGATATGGACAGTATTCCGATCAACGAAGCTTCATTCTACGACCAGCATAAGATAGATCTCCATCTTAACACAAAAGTTGAGCGTATTGATTTTCACAGTCGCATACTCTATACGAGTGATAACAAAGAATTTGGTTTTGGAAAACTCCTCATTGCAACCGGATCAGGTGTGCAAACTCTTGATCTTCCTGAAGCACATTTACCCGGTATATTTTACTTGCGTAGTATTGATGATGCTTATCAGATTCGCAAGAATGCCAAGAAAAGCCAATATGCAGCAGTGATTGGCGCAGGCTATATTGGTATGGAAGTAGCCGCAGCACTTACACAACAGGACATCGAACCAATTGTTATTTTTCCCGAAGATCGAGTGATGAATCAGCTTTTCACACCGGAGCTATCACAATTCTACCAGCGCTACTATGAAGAACGTGGTGTCTCCTTTAAGCCACAGTCTAAGGTCACAGGACTTATGGGCAATGGTCGGATATACGGTGTGATACTCAATGAAGATGAACATCTGCCAGTTGATATGGTGGTGGCTGGTGTGGGAGTTACGCCAACTGTCGATCTATTCAGAGATACTAAACTGAAACTCGATGATGGTATTATTGTCAACGAGTATTTAGAAACGAATATACCAGATGTGTATGCGGCTGGCGATATTGCAAAATATCATGATGTATTGTTTGATACCTATCGACGCGTGGAGCACTGGGACAATGCCGTCGAACAAGGACAACATGCTGCACACATTATGATGGGCAAGCGCGAACCATTTGTCAAAGTACCCTATTTCTTCTCTGATGCGTTTGATCTATCCTGGGAATTCTGGGGAGACACGACAAATGCCAGTCAGGTGATGTATCGCGGAGATATGTCAAAACGGAGTTTCAGTATCTGGTGGATATACGATGAACAGCTTGTCGCAGCGCTTGTGATGGATCGACCAGAAGAGCGTGAACTAATCCCTGAATGGATACAGAAGAAAGAAGCTGTGTCGTCGAAGCTGCTCTGGGATGGGCAAGAGCCAGTGTCGTGGAAACGCGTCCAGACCTATCGCTAAATTATAGCATTAAGAAACAGATGGGTAGCAATGTTGCTTACCTATCTGTTTTTGTGTAAAAACTATTACCCACTGAAAAACAATAACCCGAGTGCCCCACCGTACAAAACGAGAATAGAGAAACTCTCAAAGCCAATATTTCCAATACCGCTTTTTTCACGACGAAGCAATCCTAGAATGAGGATACTTGTCATGAGAATGCCAAGTGTCACCAGGAAAATTTGTTGTTCTGTGATGGCATGATAAATGGAACCATCACGATAGGCGACATCGGCAGCTGCCACAAAAAGTGTATCAAAGGCATTTCCTCCAATGATGCCACTGACTGCCAGAGTTAATGCCCCTCTCCGTACCGCCGCAATCGACATAACCAGTTCGGGGAGTGAAGTAGAAATAGCGGTGAACAGGCTCCCGATGACGGTCTCAGAAAGACCAGTACTGTTTGCCATTACCTCACCAGAACGTCCGACAATCCAGCCAGCAAAACCAACAATAGCACCGAAAAGAGCGAAACGAAGCCACATGCTAATAAGTTCATTTCGCTCTACGTGAACTTCTTCTGCTTCATCGGTCATCGTTTCAGATGTCTGTCGTGGCTCCCACATTGGCCTATCTTTCGTTTTCCGAATCATATGTAACCCATACATATATGCCACAATCATCAACAGCGAAATCGGATGAATACCCCAGATAGCGATCTCTGGACTCGCCATGGCCAACAGAGGTATGGCGAGCAGTGCAATGAGCAGGGTGCCCTGCATCATATTCTCGACTGATGCCGCCGCATGTTCCAGATTTGCTTTACGATAAGCAATATCGGCGATAGCGAGGAAGGCCGTCTGGGCTGCAATACCACCCAACGCATTGCTGACCGACAACTGTGGATAGCCATTGGCAGCTGTCACTACCGATGTGATAATACCTGGCAATGAGGTACTGGCTCCCAAAAAGAGAGCGCCCATCAATGCTTCCCCCATACCAGTGCTGTCAGCCAATCGATCTGCCAGACCAGCCATCTTCGCGCCAATGTACCCAATAACCAGTGCCGCAATACAAAAAGCTCCAATACTCATTGGGAGCGACCAAGTACCAGGATCAAACATCGCGACACTCTATCTGCGTTCCTATAATCATATTTTTGTACTTATTCTATTCAATTATTCAGCCTTGCAACAGTGACTCTGCCCCATCAATCCAAACTTCGGTTCCAGTAATATGGCTTGCATTGTCTGAAGCCAGAAACAGCACAAGCTGGGCAACCTGTTCAGATGAGCCTGGCTGTCCATCGCTCAATGGAATACGACCCTCTGGAAAATCAACCGGCTCACGCACCTGATCGAGGTTCCGTTGCTCGGTGCTTTCATCAATGTCGGTTTCGATCGCACCAGGACAAATAACGTTCGCACGGACTCGTGCATCTGCTAACTCAAGTGCAATCATCTTGGTAAACGCCACTTGTGCCGCTTTTGTTGAAGCGTATGCGGTAGCGCCGGTATTACTGAAAATGCGTGTACCATTGACCGATGCCGTAACGATAATTGAACCACCCTGCTTTTTGAGAAAGGGCACCGCATACTTGATGGTAAGAAACGTTCCGGTCAAATTGATCGTGACCGTTTTATTCCACTCCTCTATAGTGAGTTCTTCCAACGATGCCCAGACCCCATTGATACCAGCATTAGCAAACACAATATCGAGTCGCGACCACTGTGCTATAAGTTGATCGATAGCTTGTTGCATCTGACCAGGTTGCGAAATGTCAGCAATGAGGGGTATGGCCTCACCACCCTGTTCGCGAATACGTGAAACGATCTGTTGTGTGTTTTCTTCTGAACGCCCCAGCGCCGCTACTTTGGCACCTTCGCGCGCAAAGAGCAGTGCTGTTGCAGCACCGATGCCAGACCCGGCACCAGTAATAAGGGCAACTTTATTAGCAAGTTGCATGCGAACAAACTCCTTCATGAATTTAGATAATGTGACTCTTTCCTATGGAAGAGCCATCCTGTATACCCAAAACTGAAGCACAGAGAGGTGCCACATCGACAGAACGCATGTGATGGGGAAGACGTAGGTCCGCTGGCAAACCCGCCGCAATCAGGGGCACGGTTGAATCTAGTTCGTGCAGTGTGCCATGTGATCCCCCTGCATGTACTTTCATGCCAGACAGTCGAAACTCATAACCAGGCAGGGCCGTTACCCACAAATGTCCACCTTCGGATACATTTAGCCCACCAGCAATACGTTCGAAAGCATTTGGGTACGTTGGAAAGGTCAACAGCGACTTGTTTTCAATCTGTCCGTCGACAGCGGTGAGACTACCATCCCAACTCCATTTGGTTCCATACTGATCGGCTACTGCATAGATCCCATCACCATCAGGCCAGAAACGCACCGCCCCACGGCTTCGTGTGGCCACATAGTAGCCGGGCTTGCGCTCACCCATGGTCTCTGCGGACCACATTACCTGGTCGATACGTGGTTCTGAGAGCAACTGCGCGACCACTTTCTCAACCGGACCACGGGTAGGTTGGCGAAAATAAATCTGAGCCCCTCGTAAGTTGGGACAAATGACTAACTCTTCGCCATCAGATAGTGGTGTTCCGGCATCGGCAACATTAAATTCACTCAGCAGTTTTTCAAGATTAATACCCGCCTCTTCACGATCTGCCAGCATATCCGACTGTGCATGATCGCCGGTGATGATGACACAAAATTCTTGTAGCATCACATCAAGACCGCCATAGATCTCAATAAGTTCACCTAGATAACCATCAACTTGCTCCAGTGTCGCCACTGCCTGTTGTGGGCCTACTGCATGACTGTCAAAATCATTATCAGGGAAATAGGCCACAGTAAAATCTGGTAATAGTCGCTCACTAGCAAGACGTAACAAATCCTTTGCAGTATATTTATCTTCAAAACCATAGCGGCTGAAAGGCCCCCGCGTCTTGAGCGACAGATCGATATCGGCTACATCTGGCTCCACAAAATCACCTAACCGCAGGAGGGATGGTCCGTAGACATGTTCTGCCAATGGCACATCGGGTATCAACGTCAGCAAACGAGGTGTATCAACGCGATGCAGGACATTGCCACGATAAATAAGATAGTTTAAACACGCTGCTGTTAGTCCGGTTTGCTCGACCTGTTGGAAAAGTGTGGGTGCCTGCAAACGCTGATGATTGAGTTTAATCAGAAAGTCGTCAAAGAAAACGCCCATGCCATGTTTCCAGACCACTTGAAAATCTGCCCCAAAAGAGGCGACATCGTTGGTCTCGGCGTTATACCAATAATCTGCTGCTATCCCATGTTCCTGTGGATAACAACCCGTGATAATAGATGACGTTGCAACAGGCGTAATTGAAGGGAAGATCGTGGTACAGCCGGGATTGAGTATACCAACCTCTGAGAATGCTTGAAAATGTGGTAATCGTCCCTCATCTATAGCTGGCAGTACCACACGTGAGTTTAGTGCATCTATGACTAGCAGTAGAACTTTTTTCACAATGTGACTCCTTATTCTATTTCGGTTCTTTACTTTTTGTGCTACCCCAGAGACCTATAAATAAACCGCCCACAAAACCAATAACCATTGTGACTACTGGGCCACGAGGTTGCGGTGTGCCTGGGGTAGGATCATCTGATGTTCTTACTGTTTGGGGAGCACGCTGAGGTACAGGTTTGTCTGTATCAGCATCATTTGAGGCTTTCTGCTGCTCTTGCGTTTCATCCATCGCTCTGGAAAAACGCATCGCATGACTGCTTGGCTGAATACGTGAGCCATAGAGTCTCGCATATACCTGTGTGAATTCTGCACCAAAGAAGAAGATCTGAGCTGAGTAGTACAACCAAATAAGTATGATAATGAGCGATCCGACTGCTCCATATTTTGAAGCAGGCGCACCATATGTAATGTACTGTTGTAGAAGCCATTGACCAAACAGAAAAAGCAGACCTGTCACCGCTGCCCCAACCCATACATCTTTCCATGCAATCTCAACATCGGGAACAATCTTATAGATCAGCCCAAAGGTACCAATGACAATGAGTAGTGCAACACTCCCGTTGATGGCTTGCAACAAGAACGGAATATCGGGTAAAAAATCACTCAGATAATTGATTGCTATATTGAGCGCCGTGCTGGCAATCAACGACACCAACAACAAGAAGCCAGTTCCCAGCACCATGGTGAGCGAGAAGAAGCGTTTCTTCACAATTGCCATAATGCCCTGGTCGGGCTTAGGTTGAACATTCCAGATAGTGTTGAGTGAATCCTGTAATTGTCCAAACACACCCGATGCGCCAAATAACAACGTGGCTACACCAACGATAGTTGCAATAATTCCCGACGATTGGCTGTTCTGTCCACCCAACATTGCTTCAATTGCCGCTGCACCATCTTCACCAACCATATTCTGTATCTGTGTGAGTAATTCTTCCTCTGCACCACTGTACAAAATGCTGGCAATACCTAAAACTACAATAAGTAATGGGGACAGGGAGAAGATGGTGTAATACGAGAGCGCTGCCGCTAATCGGGGGGCTTTATCTTCGCTCCACTCAGAAAACGTCTCTTTGAACAGTTGTAGCACTTTTTGCATCATACACCTCTGGCACTGAACGATTTTATGGAACAATTCTATCTGCGTGACGCTACACATTATGCAATTTGTATGCCGATTTGCTTGATGAATTTCAGAGCAATTCACAAATACATAGTCTTTTGAAATAGTTGGAAAACGCGCTCACATTTGGCCTTGATTTTGCAAATACGTTTAGTAGTTCAATTGGAAGAATATATTGATTACAAGGAGCCTGATTATGATTGACAACAATGAACAACATCCTTTTGCCACTATCCAAAAAGGAATGAAGGTTATCGATAAGAGCAACACAGAAGTGGGTACGGTTGACCATATCTATTTTGGCGCCGCTCCTGAACTCAATGACAATCACGGTACTGGAGCAGCTACCGCTCCTAAGCCAGAGATGCCAGAACCATCACTCATCGAACAGGCTGCTGATTCTATCTTTGGTACAGATAGATTTCCAGAGGAAATGCGTGAACGGTTGCTCAACAAGGGCTTTATCCGTGTTGATAGCTTCGGACTCTTTGCCGGAGACCGCTATTTTCTACCAGACCAGATCGATCATATTGAAGGTAACGAGATCTATCTCAATGTTCATCGTGTGCAATCATTTGAGAAGTAGGTTCTATTTTCTGGTGGTGTTTAAGAAGCAATACATGTATGTAAAGGAAGGAGATCGGTAATGAAAAGATCTTCGAGTATAATTACATTAGGTACGTTAGGGCTGGGTTTGCTGTTGTGTAGACGTCGCAAACAACCACTGCTGGACATACGCAACCGAGTGGTGCTTATCACTGGTGGCTCACGTGGTTTGGGTTTGGTACTCGCACGTCAGTTAGGATATCGGGGGGCCCGTCTGGCGCTTATTGCCCGCGACGAGGAGGATCTGCGGCGTGCAGAAGACGAACTGCACTCAATGGGTGCAGTTGCAAAAGCCTTTTCCTGTGATATACGCGATCAGCAACAGGTACAGGATACAGTGCAGAGGGTGGTAGACCACTATGGTGTTATTGATGTCTTAATCAATAATGCTGGTGTCATTCAGGTTGGTCCACTTGAGCATACGCAAGTCGAGGATTTTGAGCATGCCATGGCCACGCACACATATGGTCCACTCTATACGATGCTAGCGGCCATCCCACACCTGCAGCGTCGTAATGGGGGGCATATCGTCAATATTGCCTCGGTTGGAGGAAAAGTGGCTGTTCCGCATCTGCTTCCTTATATTACGAGTAAATTTGCACTTGTAGGTCTCTCCGATGGTATGCGTGCAGAGTTGGCTCAGGATACTATCAAGGTAACAACTGTTTGTCCTGGACTGATGCGAACCGATTCACACGTGAATGCGCTATTCAAAGGGCAACCCAACAAGGAATTTGCCTGGTTCAGCATTTCCGATGCTTCGCCACTCAGTTCTATGAGCGCAGAAGAAGCGGCTCACCGTATTATCGACGCCGTTCGTCAGTCTAAACCACATCTTACACTCACATGGCAGGCACGTCTTATAAGCGCAGCAAATGCCCTTTTTCCCAATGTGACAGCCCGCATGTTAACACTGGCAAATCGTGCTTTACCAGATGCGACAGATCAAAAGGGCAACGTATCAAAAGTGGGCTGGGAAAGCTGGTCGAAATTAGCCCCTTCGATCCTTACCAGGCCAGCAGATTATGCAACAGTTATCAACAATGAATTGTAGGGAAACTATAGATGTCAACACAATACGATTTTGACTGGCTTATCTATGCCGACGCAACCTTTGCCGGTTTATCCGCACTCATTCCAATTCCTTTTGTAGATAGCATGTTTGAAGACTTTTTTCGACGGCGGATGGTCAAAACGATTGCTACACGACGTGATCAGCAAATACCAAAAGGAACAGCCAGATTGCTCAATCAGGAAGCAACAAAGGGCGGATGTGTGTCTACCCTGCTGGCCATTCCAACCAAAACAGCAAGAAGTTTTATTGTCCGTCTCTCACGCAAAATCGTGTACGTATTTGCGCTTAAAAGTGCTACCGATAACATTAGCTATTATTGGAGTCGCGCCTTCCTCATCGATCATATGATGCAGGAGGGATATCTGAATGATAAAGCCTCTGCTCAGGTTGCTCAAGAGGTGCTGTTGCAAGTTTTACAAACAACCAAAAGTCCACTTACTCAGGTTGCAGGTGCCGTCACAAGTGGTGTAAGCCGACGTATTCTGCGAACGCTGCGTCTGGCACGCCGCGGCGAAGAAGATGAGAATACCCAGCAGGCCAGGGACCATATGCAGCAGAGATGGAATGTCTTTGAGGGATATTTCAGAACCCTGGCAGAACGCTATGATCGGCTCTATCAGCGGCAACATACCCTATCTAATACAATGAGCTAATAACATTTTATCTCGTTATCAAGCTTTGTTTTTGTCAAATAGTCAATTTGGCATATAGTTTGCATATAGATAAGAGTTCGTTTTATAGATCTTTGGTAAAAGGAGAAACCTATGAATTTTCAAAACACTCTTCCATTCTCACGGAAGAAAGTAACAATTGCGACAAGCAGCATAGCGCTTAGTTTAGCACTGGTAGCCTGTGGTGGTGGCAATGATGAAACAGCGATCACCCGAGGAACTGTTACCACCATCGAAGAAAATGTTGATGAGACCATGGAAGCAACTGGGGAAGAAATTCAAGAAGATGCCGCTGCATTAGAGGAGAACGTAGAAGAAGGTGCTGCCACCGTAGAGGAAAATGTAGCAGAGGGCGCTGCCACTGCTGAAGCTGAACTAGAAGAAGGCATAGCTGCGGTCGAAGAAAACGTTGATGAGGCAGCCGCAACGGCTGAAGCAGGATTAGAAGACGTGGCTGAAAATGTACAGGACGAAGTACAGGAAGAGATTGTACCTGGCGACGAGGCCCTTACGTTGCGAGCTATTGCTGATGATCCACTTGCATTTGAAGGAGAGAATGTAACTGTCCGTGGTGAGGTTAATGAAGTATTTGACCAACAATCTTTCAGTCTAGGTGATGATCGACTACTTGAGATTAGTGCACCACTGTTGGTGCTTATGCCAGATCAAACAATCAGCTTTGAAGACGGTGCAGAAATGAGTGTGACTGGGACAGTCCAAAATTTTGTTATTGCTGAAATGGAAGAAACATTTGATTTTGATCTGCAAGACGATCTTTATGTCGAGTACGAAAACCAACCAGCAATTATTGCAGACTCATTCGAACTCTTCGAGGAAGAATAGCAACCCTTAGGGTTTGGTTGTACCATTCTGGTGCTGAATATTTCCAATGAGATTGGTGGGAAAGGGGCAACCCCTAGGATTGCAATGATGACAGTGGTCCCTTACATGGAACCACTTTTTGCATATACTACAAAAATGATAGTCCTCCTTTAGATAATTTGGCACGCTTTTCGCAATAATATGACACAGTGCGTTATATAAAATGTAATATATAAGGAGAATGAAAAATGATAGGTTCATTATTACGCTCAGCCCGTACTGGAACGTATGCGTGTATTGGAGCGTTGGCTCTGTTTGGCGACCAGGTAACTGAAATATTGGGTCGCTTCGAGAAACGTGGTGCACAGGTCGAACGAACGACGCGCAAACAATTGAGTCACTTGACTGGGTCAGTGCATAATGAGGTTGTTGCAGAAGGCCAATCAGTTGCTGATAAGTTTGAGGCAGCCTATGATGAAACATCAAACGTCCGTGACCGTGTCTTGCATTTGTTGCAAATACCAACTCACAGTTCAGTAAAAAATCTTAATCGACAGGTTACTCGTCTCTCCATCAAAGTGGATGTGTTGAACAGCATCCTTCGCACACAAGAACAACCTGCAGTTGAGGAGCCTTTCCCTGGCTATGACACACTAAACGTTGAGGATGTTACTGCTCGGCTCGCACAACTCGACACAGCATCGCTACACAGTGTTCGCACATATGAAGAACACCACGACAACCGTGTCATGGTGATGCGAGAAGTCGAGCGGCTGGTGTTAGAGCGAAATCAGAGCACGCCGACCGAAACACTGGTAACCGTTGAGCCACTGCCACGCTATGACGAGTTACGTGCCGATGAAATAACAGAGCGATTATCTGGTCTTAGTGAGGCAGAACTGCGGCAGGTAAAGCAGTATGAAATGAAGCACCAGAATCGCGTCACGGTCACACGTGCGGTGGATAAGCTACTGACAGAGCAGGGCGAAAGCTAAACAGATCTTGATTATAGCTTAAAAGGACCAGAGTAATGGGTTTGCTCTGGTTTTTTTATTTACTTCAACATAAGTATTGTATTGCTTATTCTTCCTCTTCTAACAAATTTTCTCCTTCTTCAGGAGTACGTGAACGCTCAGCCTGCTTACGGATGTTCTGCTCTTCACTATGCAGGTTTCCTTCAGCGTCTGTCGTTAGTGGCTCTGAACGTAGTAAATCATCAGATGAGTTATGTTCTATTGCCGCCGTGCGCCTTGTGCCATTTACAGGAGCTGCTTCTTCTAATTGGGACGACTGAATAATAGGAACGCCCTGTGGAAAAATGACTTCGCGTGCTTCATCGGGCATTGAAATTCCATTGTCTTCTAGAGTTCGTTTCGTCAACCGAATAAGCGATGATCTTATCTTAATGGGTGCATACAATGTAGTATCATACCAGAAGTAAATGCGTAAATTGACCGTTGCTGCTCCCAATTCATCAACCAAAACCAGTGGCTCAGGTGTCTTAAGCACAGCAGGATGTTCACCAAGTATCTGTGCAATAAGTTCCTGTGCCTGTAAAATCGCATCATCATAGCCGATACCCACAACAAAGTCAGATCGTCGGTTAGGGTTAGCGGTATAATTAACAATCGTGTTCTTAAATACCGTTGCATTCGGAATTTGAATATGATTACCGTCAAGAGTCATGAGCACCGTGCTACGTGTATTCATCTGCTGTACAATGCCAGTGAAACCAGCAACCTCAATCAGGTCTTCCGAACGAAAGGGCTTTCTGATACTCAATAGGACACTTGCCAGAAAGTTTTCAGCAATATCGCGGAAGGCAAAACCAATCACAATTCCTACGATTCCGGTCCCACCAAGCAAGGTAAGGGCCAGACGTGTAAGTCCTGCAACCTGAAGCACCAGATATAGTCCTAGCAAAAACACGGGAATAGCAAACGTTTGCGCCATAATTCTGGTAAGTAGTGGGGAGCCAAGTCTATTCCGCAAAATACGTCGAGAGAGTTGTGTGATTGGTTTCATGATCCACCACGACAACAAAAGGACTATGACTCCAAAGATAATGACGGGGATGCTTTGAATCAGCTCACGCCATAATGTACGTGTTTCAGCCAGAGCTGGAGCAAAATTCCAGAGTGATTGAGGCAGAACTTCGATACGATTGACTACGGCCACCACATCTTGCGTATTCCGTGCCAGATTTCCGGCCCACTCCTGGTGTTCTTCAATCTCTGTTTGGCCATCCAGAAAAACAACTCCGTCTCGAACAGTGACAGAAGGATTTGTAAACCAATCAGTAGCTTGCAAAATGCCAGTCAGGCGACTGTCGATCTGTTCGTCCTCTGCTGTCGGTTGTACTTCAACCTGTGATGGAGCTTCCCGCTGTTCTTCCGCAGCAGGTATTTCGGTTGGTACTGGCTCCTGTGCCTGAACAGTGATTGGTATGGTTCCCAAAAGAAAGACAATGTATATCAGGATTTCCCTTACCCGTGTTATCTTCACTACTTTGATCTCTATCTGTATTTTACGACAGTTAATAATATTTGATTTACTCTATCATATGAACGTTTTTGGCATTATTTATGCATACTACTAAATGTATCAAAGATCTTCTGCAGTTTTTATAGACGTTTTATCTTGCCTGATATTTACATTGAAAGAGAAAAAATGCATGACCTATCTAGTGCTATCGCCGAGTATGAAGCGAATAAAGCACATCATATGTTGTTAGTTGAAGACGATGTCAGTATTGCAAATATCATACATATTGGAGTACAACATTTAGGATTGCATTGTAAAATAGACATAGCATACTCAGGCGAAGAAGGTCTTGAACAATGGCATCGACATCCATACGATATACTTGTCACAGATTATAATCTACGTGATATAACTGGTTTAGATCTTATCCAACGTCTAAAGATAAATACTTTAATTACGCCAATTGTACTTTGTACTGCCTATGATACTCCTTTGATTCAACAGCATGCTCAAAAGCTTGGAGTCTCTGCATACATTTCCAAACCCTTCTTTATCGATCAATTTGTAGACATTATAGGTAATCTACTTACAACCTAATATTTTTTGCCTCGTGGTACTAAGAAGATGACAACTGGAATGCTGTCATCTTCTTATTGCAAATATTAGTGATTTGTGTGCTGGTCAAAATAGCTGTCCGCTTCTTGTTCAGCCTTCTCTTTTGTCCAACCGTACTTCTCTTGCAATTTCCCAATGAGTTGATCTCTATGTCCAGCAATTTGATCCCACTCATCATCAGTTATCTTGCCCCATTGAGTACGCGCTTTACCTTTGAGTTGGTTCCATTGACCTTTAATAGTATCCCAATTTGCCATAACAGGACTCCTTACTTATATTGATCTTGATCTATTACATTGCATAAAATATGCCAAATTCCTACAACATCCTTGTACCTTGACGCTTACTTAGATATCCTCTATTAACTGCAAAGGTACTTGTGTATCCTCTGAATGAATCAGGACAAGATTAGTAGCCAAATCAAAAAGATGTGCCTCCGATTCGAAGAAGTGCATCATATAACCTGCTGTATTAGGAAAACATACAATGTCTCCAATAGCTGGTATACGAGGCAACACAACAGCCCGTTTCAGGAGTATATCCTGTTCGAGACAATACGCACCAACCAGAAACCCAAAAGTTGGTTCAGATGATCGCGTATCTACTGTAGAAGATATCAATAATGGGTCAATCAGAAAATCAGCACTGGAGCTGGTCATTTGGGTCCGATTCATCTCTAAACCGATCAGTAAGTTGTTCTGACTGTCATGCTTGCGAAACGCAACTTTTGCAAGTGTTGTGCCAGCTTGATCGACCAATGAGCGACCAGGCTCCAATCGTAATTCTATGTCACGTGTCCGAAGTAAGGAAGCTACTGCTTCTCCCTGTGAATTCTGATACGATAACATGGCTTCCAGAAATTGTTCACGCGGTAGTTCATTGTAGTATGGGTATGTTTGCAACTGGCCGTGAAGTTGGCCATGAACCATTTCAAAGCCTAACCCCGTGTTGAGAAAGGTGATTGGTACATGTTGCCCTCTTACGGCGCATTGGAGTGTTTCGATAAAGGTATGCCATTCCTCCTTACATGCAAGGTAGTTGACAAGGAACCCTCCTCCAACATCAATGAACTCGGTCATAATGTCTCGTTCACGTAGAGCATCTATAGCTTGAATAACTTCTATCAATGCCGTCCCGCGCTCTTGCCATGAATATCCATTGAGGTGAAAGTGAAAGCCAGTAAAGCGCAGTGCTTCGAACATCCGATCAGGTCCTATTTGATGGATGATTAGCTCCATTGCTTGATCGAGGGAAAAACCAAACCGACTATATAACTGTTGTCCGCCAGAATGAAAGCCACTGACGCGCACTCCTATACGAGCGCTCATCCGCAACTCTTGTGCGATACGATTCACGAGTATGCATTCATCTAGATTGTCTACTACAATAAGAATTTGATGGCTCACAGCTAAGCGTACCACCTTTTCTGATTTAATAGCTGCAGTTAACACCAGTTGGTCCACCTCAAAAGACAGCTCTAAACACTGTTGTAATTCACGATAACTAGCCGTATCGATCCCACATCCTATACGCTGTGCTTCCTTAACAAAAGCCTTACACTTGTTTGCTTTACGTGCAAAGAAAATCTGATGTCGCAATTCATGGTGCTGAAGGACGGCTACATATGACTGATAGTTATCAGCAAATGCTGGTGTATGATGTATATTAAGCGGCGAACCATATTGTTGAAACGCCTGATCAAGAAGCTCTTGTTGTGATATAAGTGAAGTTACCCATGGTGCCATGAGTGGTGTTAGTCGTGGATATGTCATTGATACATTATTGAATGTCATAGATGTTCTACTCCCTCTTTATAGTATTTCCGCAATCGTGCAGCCCAACTACTTACAACATTGTTTCTTGTGCGTGAGAGCGAATCATTATCAAAGAATATTCCTTCTGTAGGGGTTCCGGTCACTGTTATTTTCGTGTTAGGCAGCCCTCTTGCATCAATCACAATTCCCGTGTCTGAGATCAGACACAGGCAACCAGGTTGATAGGCTTGTTCTGACTCCGTGGTATCTCTGTTTTCAAAGTGTGTTATCATTCCGCGCTTCAAAAGGTTGCGGTAGAGTAGGGCATCATCATGGGTTAGCGAAGTCTTGGGTATTCGAGCATTTATGAGATATTGAATGCTGTGACGCGAATAAGGCTTTTCTGATTGTAGGATAAAGCCATTCTTCTTAAGATAAAGCTTTACACAGGCATTGCGAGCTGTACAAAAGGAAAGCAGACCTGCTTCTGCTACTGCAAGCATCTTCTCCATATTAATGATAGGTGGACCATAGGTAATGTGGGTTAATAAACGCCTGTAGAATGTGTCAAAAATACGGTGTGATGATGGTGTCAGTCCAACAGAGCGAAATAAAGTGCTAAAAGGTGCTGCCGCTTCCCTCCATACTGCTATGGCTGCCATCCAGGGACTGAACGCTTCTCCTTGCTTGGCCTCCGCAATAGTAGTTCGCATTCGTTCCACAACATATATATGAAATGCCTCTGCCGTAGCAAAACTTTGTTCACGCAGAGGCTCAAGAAGGTCCATAACTCGAAAGGGAGTAATTTCTGGATGTACCTGATGGAAATGTTCGATTTGTTTGCGTATTGCGGGATATGAAAGCGGACCTCTCGCTTCCAGTACCCATCCTTTGTTCTGAAATTCGATTGTATAGAAAGCACACATGATATCTTGTTCAATAAGTGGCCAGATATCTTTTACAAAATCAATTTTCTGTTTTGGCATACGATGGAGCAACTCTTGTATTCGTTCTTGAGTAAAAAATTGAAGTTTTGTTTGCGACACACCAGATACAGGCCCACGCGGCCTCATAGGAAGACCACTTCGCGAAAATGGATATATGACAGATGGTTCAAAACCCGAGGGATGATATTGTAAACTATCACTTGTTATATCGCGAGTAAATATGCCACCTCTGCCTTGCGTAAGTGCCAATACCGTATCTACAAAAGTAAGACCCAGCCCTTGTATACCAACAGTAGAGTCAGTAGGTATACAAGCTAGTTGTGAGTGTACCGGATAGGGGAAAGGTATCCACCCTACTCCTGATATACGTTTAATCTGTTTACGGTAAATTCGTTGTTCAACTGTTTCCTGACGACGGGGATGACCAGTTGCCAGGAGAATATGCTTATATGTTTCCTCAAGTCTACATTGAGTACCGTCTGGTTTCTGGAGTACAATGGCATACATCGATTCGACAGGACAGAGATCAACTACCTCTCCTACGAAATATTTCCCATAGACTCCTGGTGGTAAATGCGTTGCTATCGCTTTGAATCCCGCTTCAAGATAGCGACCCACCACTGCTCGAGGGGCATAATCGGTTGCGGCTCTGCTCTGTTCTTCAGATGATTTCTGTAGCCAATCAAAGAAAGAAAGAGGTTCTGGAACAATGGGAAGGGGTATTTCATCAATCCACATATTAATAGCCCCGACACAAACATTCATTAATAGATATTCTGGCTGATCTGGCCGATAGATATCACCGGCGCCAAACCATTTGTTGCGATTAAAAATATGAATCTTGACGGGTTCAGAGGGTGGATGCTGCTTAAATTGTGCAGCAAGACGCTCAAAACCATATATTCCTTTGGGTCCACCGCCAATGATAGCGATACGATAAGGAGATTTCTGTTTGACCTCAGAGTGCTGCTTAGCTTGCAAAAGTTGTCTTTGCATAGATGTTGTCATTTCAACACACATAGCTACAGACCATTTACTCCAGAAAATGAGGTATTGCCCACCTGAAACAGACAGGAATTGATTATTTGCTCTTCATCAATAGTCCCCAGATTGGTTGCTACCCATTCATCACAGTAAATGGTATCGAGATATCGCTCACCCCGGTCGCAGAAAATAACAGCACATGTAGCATCTGAGTGAATATGCGGTAATATTTTTCCAAGCGCCACAACCACTGCCCCCGATGAACCACCTGCCAGAATAGCTTCACGCTGGAGTAGCTGCCTACAACCCAGAACACACTCTTGGTCTGTAATATGCACAACCTGATCAACATACGAGGTATCCAGTAGAGTAGAGGGAACTCCAGCCCCATGACCTGGAATATGCCTTGTGGCAAGAGGTTTCCCAAACAAAACACTACCAACTGCATCCACTGCAATAATCTTGGTCTTCAATCGAAACTGGTGTATATACTCCGCACATCCCATAATTGTTCCACACGTGCTTGTTGCTACAAAGAGATAATCTGGTTCTCGGTCCAAGGCTGTAACGATTTCGTGCATTGTCTGATAATGTGATCTAACATTATCTTTGTTGGTATATTGGTTAGGCCAGTAACTGTCTGGAATACTTTCTAGTAATATACGTACACGATTGAGGCGTGCCCCCAGATAACTTCCATTAAGATCAGGTTCAGTAACAGATTCGATGTGTGCACCATAGGTTTGGAGTATACGAGCAGTCTGAGCATTGAGTGTAGGATCAACTACCACCATAAGTTTTAATCCTAGATAACAGCAGACTTGTGCAAGACCAATGGCCATGTTTCCTGAACTGGATTCAACAATAGTCGTATTGTGTGTAATATTGTCCTCTTCGACTGCACGCATAAGCATTGCCAATGCAGGTCGATCTTTAATACTACCACCTGGATTAACCAACTCTAATTTTGCAAAAAGAGAACAAGTGCTTTCTGGGTAAAGTTGGGTTAACTGAATAAGAGGCGTACGTCCAATAGCCGAAAGAATACCTTGACAAGATTTTTTCGAGTCGATTATATGTACCATCATAATGAATATGTAAATTCTAGCTCTTCATTGAGGGAGCTATACACATAGCAATCCTAAAGAGAAATGATTTTCAGACATATTCTCTCTTCTATGCACAATGCAGGCCATACAAAAGCTCAAGGAGCAAATAGTTTTTATTTTTGACAGCAGGCAAAATCTAAAGAATAATCAAAACAGGAAGACAAAATGAGGTAGCTGGATATTCCATACTACCTCATTTCACAGTCTCTGGGATCTTAAGGCAGATTAACGGCGGGCTTTAGTCCAAGCATAGTGGATTGAGTCTTTAAATTCATCCCAGGTACCTGGATTACGCTGCTCCCAATTGCGGCGAGCATCTGGCTCAACTTGCTTCCACTCGCGATTGCGGTACTGTTCATTTGTACCTAAACTATGACCATAGCGATACACTGGCAAATAATCATCATAGGCATGATCACGACCTTTGTAGTTCGTCTTGAAATGATTACGATAATCTGCATCGAAGGTAGCATCAAATGCACCAACTGCATGTTCTTTATTTGTCTGGCTAACATCTACATTGGTTTTGCGGACCGTGTCCCGAACAGTTTCGGTATGCTCTTCTACTTCTTTCCCAATGACAACTTCTTCGATAACGCGCGCTTGTTTCGAAACAACAACCTCTTCTGCCATCTCATTGACTTCCATGGTACCTTCCTGGAAGGTCTTCAAGTCCTTTTCACTGGCAGGTCGATCAACTGCTCGTCGTTCTACTTCTACATGCTCTCTACGAAGATGAACATCTTCCTCTACTGGTGTTTCAGTGACGTAACTACGTACCTGCACACCACCAGTTTGTGCTGCTCGTTTTCCTACTTTCAAATCTTCTTCAATAATTGGGATACGCTTGGCTCGTTCCTCGGTAATTTGTTCTGCCGTATAGGGTTCTGCCTTTGGACTATATTCCGTCCATCCCTCACTGCGCCAATTGGCACTTCGCTCATCAACATCTACTGGATTATGGCGATTCATAATGGCCGCCACATCGTTGGTGCGATTGTCCTCGGCACGTACAGCAACCAGTGTACCACCACGACGCACACCCTCAGCATAGGTTCCTGCCTCTTCCTCAGGCACGCCCATGTTAACCAGTGCACCTGCCAGACCACCTGCAATAGCACCAATACCAGCACCAGTCAACGCTGATACGATAGGGCCGGCTGCAAGGGCCGGACCAACACCAGGGATAGTCAACAGACCCAAACCAAGAATTAGCCCACCAACACCACCGATGGCAGCACCAATACCTGCACCAGCCATAGCACCTTCACCAGCACTCATATCATCCTCGTGATTAGTGCCTGAAGTAGCATATTGGTCATACTCACGGGTCACATTGTTAGCCACAACACTCACATCGTTACGGTCGAAACCCTTATTGACAAGATCTTCAGCAACTTTTTGAGCGGTAGTAAAATCGTCATATAAGCCTACAATTGTCTTTGCCATGGTTAGTTTTCCTTTGGAATTAATAAATATACGTTATCACAAACAGACAAAATTGTTCTGCTAAGATGTTTTGGCTCGAATCTCACTATCTTCTTCAAATCGTTCCACATCAATGTGCTCTTTACGTAGCATCACTTTTTGCGGTTCACGATACTCAGTCATATCCTTACGAATATGTATTTCCTCTTTGAGCAATATTCGTTTCTCAACCACTAAAACTTCTTCCATCACTGGGATAATATACATATTACCCTCAATGCGTACATCCACTGGTGCATCAACCATCTGATTGACAGGAACTCGTATCACTTCTGTCGTTTCTCGCATCAACGGTTCATCAACGATTTCTTCTTGCTCTTTCACACTCTTTGTTAATCTTACGCCACCTTTAACTCTCATTTGCTTTTGTACTGCGAGCATTTCACTGATGATAGGTAGCGTAAAGTGGCCGTCAAAAGATGTTTCACTACTTTGCTGTTGAGCAACTTCTTGCAGATTGAGAGAAACATAGTAGGTATCATCTGTTTGTCGAACTAACGCATCAACAGGCAGTACAATTCGCTGACCAGTATCCAATTGAATCAAGACATTCGTTACCTCACCACTATTGGTCTGTATCGCTGATTCAATCTGTCCCTGTAATCCATCATCTCCTCGTACAATGACAGACCTTTTATGTGTCATAGAAACTCCTTTCATATATTTATCGATGCCTATATCAAGGAATGAAAATCAGTAATAACAAGGAAAAGACTACAATTGATACAAGAACAACGAGTAGCAATATAGGCCAGGATCTAAGGACTACTGAAGTTTTCGCAGGCCGTTCATAGACTTTTACTCCACTATTAGTTGTCCCAGAAGATGTAGTATCGTTGTCCGTTTTCGTGTCCTGCGAATTATCCATAACCATAGTCCCTTCATGAATTCCTTTGTGTGGCGTTTGTGTATTGAAACAATATAATATTCTCTTCATTTATATGCAAACAATATGCCAAATGCACATCATTTATACTCATCTCACGAAAATACGAATACATAAACCACTCTCAGGAAAATATATATTAGTTTTATAGTAATAAAATCAAAAAGGATATTGATATATCATATGCACATATCGTGCCAAATCGAGAAACTACATAAAAAATATTTTGTATTAAAAAAATATCTAACCTATGCAAAAAAATCCATTGTATGGCAAAAAAAAGCACAGATATATTTTATATGAATGAAATATTGCATACTTAAAATAAATACGCAATGAGGGAATAAATATGATCATATAACAATCTAATTAAGAGAAGTCTTTGCAAGAAGCAATCTTTACAATAATTTTGCAGCATTTATGCCTACAGTCGAATCAATGACTTCTTCCCACCTCCAACCGTCCCATCGAAACAATGCTGCCAGACGTTGACGATCGGCGCGCCGCTCTTCAATGGCTAGTTGGAAATATGCTTCTGATATGATTGGAATGTCATGTGCCTGGAGTTTGGCTATATCAGGTATTTGTGGGTTTGGTGAGAGTAAATCAATCCCTCGTGAACCCATAGTATCCAGGAATATTGTGATCGCGCTACGGAGTGGATAAAGCGCGGTAGGGTCAGGTCGATGCTCCAGAGCAACCCCATATTCAAGTAAGAACAGGGTTTCACTCAATAGGGCAAGATTTGGACTATCCTCCGTTCGTGCTTCATATGCATGAAAACAGTGAATAATCGGATATGAGAGACGCTGTTGGGCCAGCGAAAGGATCATGGGTGTAAGGTTGATACAGTGTTGATAAAGGTGACCAAAGTCCTGGCCATTCCAGGCGCGTATTACAATGTCTTCTGGTGTCTTGCCAAGGCTTTGTACATAGGTCGCAAACTGCCTTTTGGCACTTGCTGCTGATACTACTGGCAATATATACGTAACAATCAGCGTTACGAAGACAAAGCCATTTGCTGAAACAATAACTGTCGCGATGCGCCAGACCGAACCATCAGCGCGATAATCGCCAAGGCCAAGTGTAATAAGCGTGTAGCCTACAAAATATGTGCGCTCAATAGCATCTGCAGGAAGACTGGTCTGAGCATTCACAACAGCACGTTCCCCACTCAGGAAAATCAACGTCCACCCCATCCAGAGCACTATTCCCCATATAAGAATGGTGACGATAACAATGCTAAAGCCTACATTATTCAACCAGCGATGGTTCATTCGTCGATGATGAATTTTGAGTGCAAGTTCCCAAACACCGTTTGCAAGCCTTGCTGTAAGCGGACCACCACCACTTAAACGCAACGTTGTCCAGACAATATCCGTCACAATAAAGAGTACAAGCGTTATGCCTGAGAGCATATAAATGATACTTGACATGATCCTCTTTTATGGAGGCTGAAAGTACTTCTGCTCTATATATCTTATAAAATCCATAATATACAGAGCAAAAGATTATTTACGGTGTTGTATGTGTTATTATTTACTTTATTAACTTCATACGTGTGTATTTGTGGTATTTTGCATATTAGTGGCTGATGAATTATCCTCCTGATGTTGCTGCTCACGCTCTGCTCGTGCACGCTCAAATTCATCCGCTAATTGTGGTACAGTCTCGCGTAAGGTACTCCGTAGGGTCTTTGTGATGGTTACAATGGTTGCCTCTTTGAGTGCATCCATTTCTTTTCCCATTTGATTTGACAACTCATTCATAATCGCAGAAGAACGCTTCGAGCGGGAGCCAGAACGGGAACGTTGCATCGTTTCAGCAGTATAGTAGCGATATGGTCGACCACGGTAATAGGTATCATCATCATTATCGTCATCTTCGTACGAACGATAACCGCGCGAATGATTCTCATAACGATCATCACTCTGGCTGGAGCCACCAAAGCTACCAAGCATATATCCTGCAATTATTGATGCACCAAGCATTGCCCACGGTCGCTCCTGCACCATCTGATCAACATTAAAACGTTCTTTGATATTATCAACTGTGTTACTTACCGAGTCACGTACCTCATCAGTTGCATATTGCACTTTTGCTTCAATTGTTTCCATTTTTTCTGTAATAGCCTCACGGGTTTCATCTATTTCTTGCTGGATGGTGTCTGTTCTTGTACCCATTCTATATCCTTTCTTACATTACTAATTGTTGCACGAGGAGCTGGATCAACACTTTGTAATCGTGAACGCCCTATTAGAAGTAATATGATGCCTATAAATGCAAGTGTACCACCAACAATCAGGTACGATAGCCATAGTTCAAGTAGAAAAATATCCGTCAATAAGTGGACACACATGATGAGCAAAAGCATACTCCCGATCGCTGTAACACCAATTCCAATACCAAGCGAAATGGCACCTTGTTGCACTTTACTGACTTCTGATTTTACTTCTTCTTTTGCCAGTTCAAATTCTTTTCGTACCAATTGTTGTGCATCGGCAATAAGCTCACCCATAATCTGTGCTACAGATTTTGCTTCTTCTTGAACGATCTGAGCTGCCTCACCAATATTTGTAGCTTTCGTGTCTTGACCTACTGTTTTACCCACATATGCATCATCGGTCATGTACTATCTCCTTTTTGTGAGTTGGGCCAGAAGGAAGCCAATTCCTAAACCAGCAAGTAATGACTCGGTAGGATTTTTGCGAATAGTTGTTTCAAGATCGTTCCGGACATCAGTTGGTGTCGCGCGCTGTAGATAATTCGCGCTTTGCTCCATTGCGTCGGCAGTACGATGAGCAATCTCACCAACCTTACCCTCTGGTGCTTTTTCGCGTACCTGCTGAGCAAGTGTGTCAAGCCGTTCACCAGATGTAGTCATTGCCGCATCGGCGCGAGCATGGGCTTGTTCACCATATGCCTGAACTTTCTCCTTCACCTCGGCTGTCTTCTCTTGTCCACTTTGACGTTGCTCCTGTGCCTTGCCCTTCACTGTGTCAACAGCCTCATGAACCTTGTCACGTACGGTGTCAATTACCTCATGCGCTTTGCTTGCTGCCTGTTCAGTCTGCTGATGCCCTTTATCAGCTAGCTGCTCTTCCTGAGAAGGGCTGTTTCCCAATTCATGTGTATTTAACATGCGACGAACTTCTTCTGTCTCTCGCTGTGAACGATCCATTGATTTTCCCTTTCTTTCTAACAGATACCATCACAAAATACGTTTTTATCCAGTATGTTCCGGCTTCCAGGCACGCTGCGTATTAGTAACAGCTCTGCTGGCTATAGACGCATCAATAATTTTGCCTTGATCACGTAACTCTTGTGCTACAACTTCGGGGATGTTCTTACTAATTTGAACAAGCAATGGTGTCAAATCCATAAGATGATCACGCGCCATGTCCGCTGTCGCGGTATCCTTCTCAGCCAGCGCAGTTGTATGGAGCATAGTGTAACTAATCGCAGCCAGGCTCAACGCAGTGTAGTCATCGCGTAACATGCGAGATACACGATCCTCGCGCACTTTATCGTAGATACCAGCTACCGCACCAGTAACAGCTCCAACAACCTTCTTCAAACCACTTTCTTGTGGCTCACCAAGGGTTGACAAGCGCTGTTCAATAACATCCTGTTGTCGCTTGAGCACCGTATCTATGCGACTAATAATGGTGTATGCTTCCGTGTAGTTTTTAGCCCGCTCATCATCCACCTGTCTCTTGATTGCTTCAGAGATGTGCCGAACTACTGCAGCCATATCACTTACGTAAGTCTGCATCGTTTCTTCGGCACGCTCAACTTCAGGATTGGAGTGCAATATGTCGTGTGCCTGCTGCTGATTCCCATTCTTTGTATTGACGGCGACTAGAATTTTGCCCAAGCGTATCTGTTGTGCTCCACGCTGCGCGTCCTTCTGTGGAAGACCAATATCTATAAGTGCGGGTATAAGTGGGTCAGATGACCCTTGATCTTTGTCAGCAAAACTTCCGGTACGGTTAGGGAGTTCATCATGGAAGTTTGCTCCCTTTTCTGCAGAACCAGATGGACCATCATCACGAAAAATATGAATATCTGCGCGATCAAATCCCTTTTTCACAAGTTGTTCAATAACCTGCTCTGCGTTATGCTCTTTTTCATAAAGACCAAAAGTCGTTGTCACGATGAACCTCCTGATATTTTTGTCGTTTTGTCAAATACGTTACTTTGCGGATACTTCCCTTTATGCACAAGTTGTGCCAAATATGCTCATTTTGAAAATGAAATCATCTTTTGCTGTAAAAGATTAGAAAGTATCTATAGTATGTTATGCACAAAGCATGCCAAATTCTAAGAAGTGCAAATAAGGTAGGTAAAGTGAGACAGATGAACTATACTATGACGCTTTATAAGCGAAGAAGGAGGAATTACTTTTATAACAGGTTCGAAGGATTAAGCGTCTTTACGGTTATTCTGCCAGGGCCAGCGACCTTCTAATTCAAGCGACCAACTCAAAAATGTACGTATAAGCACAATGAGCGCCAGTATGCCTATATTTTGAAATACAGGGAGTAACAGCAACCGTTTTGATAGTATCGGCAGCTACCAGAAATGCTAGCCCTACAAGAAGGGTACGCCCTAATCCTTGGTTATCATCCAGCATAACAGATACTGTGGCACTTTCAGCAGTCATTTTCTATAATCGTTTAGCTAGTTGATTGGTAGTTTGATGAGTAGACTAACCCAATTGTCAGGTCTATAGAATTACCATTCCTATTATTGAGATTTCTGTACCTGTAATGTTTGATGCGTTTCTTGCAGGATTTGTTCCCCTCGTTCGATAACACTAAGCAATTCAAGGTTGCCTGGATCAACCGTCGCACGAATATGTGCCAACCGCTCACGAAGCTGCCCTAATTCATCATATTGCGGTTGCTCGCTTTGTGTCAGGAGTGTTGTTGAATAGAGTACTTGAATAAATGCAGCCAGTGGAGGGGCGAAGAGCATGGCGCCCAACCCACCCAGTTCAACCAGAATAATAAGTACCAGTACCTGCAAAAGTGGATTGACTTGAAATGCTTCTTTTCGCATTGACCAATCGGCAAGGCGACCAACCAACACAGTGATAGCGATACCACCAATGAACGTCAATACAGCATGTAAGGGCGAAATGGCCAGTGCAACCAGGATGGCAGGAAGCAGTGCAGCAATTGGGCCCAAGCGGGGGATAAGATACGCTACAGCACCGATAAATGCCAGCATAAAGGGAAACGGTAATTGTAGCAGTGTGTAGAAAACAAAAAGAAAAACACTGGCTGCCAAGATAACCTTAATCATTGTGCGGATATACGTTCCAACCAATGTTTCTGCCTGTCGCCATACATTGCGGGCACGGGCGCGAGCAGTGACAGGAAGCAACGATAACCATAGTCGCTCGAAATAAGTTGCATCTACCAACCAGTAGTAAGTCAAGCTCAACATGGCCAGTAGAAGTATAATATTTCCGATGATTCCGCCCACAAAGGTCCCTACAAAAGGCAAAACAAATTGTGCTTCCTGTATAAATGAGGTGCTTGTAATGTCGGGAACATTTTGTGCGATTATTTGCTGTATAGGAGTGCCATCCTGCCAGGTCTCACGAATTGTACTATAGAATACTGTCAACTGAACGAGCATATTTTGTCCCTCTGTACTGACATTGATAACATAAATACTGTTTACAACAGCTAGTACAGCAAGGCATAGAACGTAGCACAGGACAATAGCGAATCCTCGCCCAATAAAAGGAACCGTTTCTATTTGCTGGACAGATGGTCGGAGAGCCGCAGCTATAGCAAGTGAACCACCAAAAAGTGCAAGGGCCGGACCAAAAGTCCAAAGAACTAACAAGCCAAGCAGCGTTGCCATGATAGTGAATACAACGAGAATAAAACGCTTCATTGTGGTTGCTCCTGTGCCTTTGCCAGATGAACATCAAGTTCACGAATGATCATTTCCAATTCCTCTTCCGGTGAATCTTGCTTTTCGTTTGGCTCCTCGGACTTAACACGCACACGTTGACGCATGTCCTGTACCAGTTGTTGCGCGTGATAGCGCAATAAGGCCAATCGATCTCGTCCACCTACTTCCAGATTGACCACGTCGGGTTCTTTGAGTACAAAACGACCAAGCAGTATCTGAAAAACGGCGGCAAGTGGAACCGCTAACAAAGCCCCCAAAAGACCAAAGATTTCACTAAAGATGGCTAATGCAAGAAGGGTCACTACAGGTCGCACACCAACGGCACGATCCATAACCCGGGGAACAACAATGCTACTTTCAAGGAACTGAATCAGCAAAGCAACAGCAATCGCCTGCAATGCCATAGTTGGTGAAACACTTAAACCAACCAATCCAGCAAGTAACAAAGCCAGGAACGGTCCAACATAAGGAATGACTTCCAGGAGACCAGCAATAAGCGCTAATGGCAACGCAAAAGGCAAGCCTATAAGCGTGTAACCAATAGCAGACAGGCTTGCAATGGTAAAACTGAGAATGAACAGCCCACGTACAAAAGCACCAATTTGTATCTCAATAGAGTTCCATATATTGATTGCCTCAGCACGCCAGTTGAGTGGCAATAGCATACCTAGCGCTTGAACCGTAAGCGTTCGATAGTAGAGCCAGTAGTAACTAAGCAAACTAATGAGCAAGATGAGGACAATTCCCTGCCAAAATGAAGGTAGCCACGTTGTTATAAAAGCACCCACATCGGTATAATCAAAAGCTACTGTAGAAAGATCTGCAGGCAGTTGCGCTGCTATACCTTCCAAAAAAGGAAGAGCTATGATTGTTTCACGTAACTCATTGTATCTGGCAGGCAGCTCTTGCAATGCCTGCTCTACCTGCGTATTGAATGATGGCAACAAGAGCAAAATCACCACTCCAGATGCAGTGAGAAAAGTAATGTAGATGATAAGAACTGCAATGGTACGAGGAACCCTTCGCTCACGAAACCAATCCAAAATCGGTATTAATGCGGTAGCAACAACAATTCCTAAAAATAACAATATAAATATATATCGTAACGTAATAACTAACCAGAATGTTAGGAACACGCCAGCAATAACAATCGTTCCCAGTGCTACCTGTTTAAGTGAGACATTATTCCATCCAACCGCATGAGCTGTACTGTAGCTTCCGTTGTGCTCTATGGATGAGTTGCTCATGTATAGTTCTTTCTTTAAACTGAGTTTTATTTTGCGTTCTTCTCCTTATGCAGAAACTATGCCAGATTTTATCCCTTTTTCGAAGAGAATGACCCAAAGGAAACACAACAGTTGGCATACGATTTGCAATGAAATGTGCATTGTAAGAAGTTATAAGCGTCTATCCTAAATGGAGGACCTTGTGATCAAAGGGTTACATCAGCTCAACATAATATCGGACATGGCGTATATTGCTGTGATAGCTTCGATCATGCTGAGTATTGTTGCGTGGTTCACTCGTCGAGAAGACAATCTTGATCAGGCGGAACGCTTAGGTGTCTTCTTTGAGTTGTGGGCACCGACCCTTGCGATTTTAGGTCGTCCACTGGAAGATCAAAAGCGTACCATCCAGATGCAGAGCGACTAACACTCTGCATATAGCTCAGACATGCCACAATAGGGGTTCAGGAAAACCAGGTTTCTGGACTTCTTCCTATGTCAATTGTTCAGGTAAGAAATGAGAATAACCATGTTTGGTCTGCGTACACCATCTGAAGACCCGAAAAAGTCATACCATGAAATCTTAGATCAGCAGGTAAAAGAAGAAGTTGATCAACTCAATCGTCCAACGAGAGGGCTGGTTATCTCTGGCTTTTCGGCAGGCCTTGAGGTAGGATTTAGCTTGCTCCTCATGGCTGTCATGTATACACTGGTCAATGGAGTATTCGCCGAGCCAATTGTAGATATCCTTGTCGCTAATATGTATTCCATTGGCTTTATCTTTGTAATCCTTGGTCGCTCAGAACTCTTCACCGAGCATACGACACTTGCCGTGCTGCCAGTATTAAATGGCCGCGCTCCGCTAACATCGCTGGCGCGTCTCTGGGTCCTCATCTTTAGTTCCAATATTATTGGTGGTGCACTCTTTGCCCTTATGCTTGTGCAAATTGGCCCTGCGCTGGACATCATCGAGCCAGCCACCTTTGGTGCTATCGCCCAGCCGTTGGTCGACCATGCGTGGTGGGTTATTTTGATGAGCGGCATATTGGCCGGATGGATGATGGGGCTGCTGTCCTGGCTTGTCACTGCCAGTCGGGATACTATCAGTCAGATCTTAATTGTCTGGCTTGTGACCACTGCTATTGGCCTCAGCCACCTGCACCACTCGATTGTCGGTACCATTGAGGTGCTTGCAGCGGTTTTTGCCAATCAGGGAGTGACCTTCGCCGATTATGGATATTTTCTCGTCTGGACAACCCTGGGTAATATTATCGGTGGGGTGGTATTTGTCGCGCTCATCAAATATGGACACGCAACTCAACAGTCTGAAGAGGAAGCGAAAGAAAGCCACTCAAACAATGCGCTAAACACGGAAGAGCTTCATCAAGCCAAGCCTCATGTTACAAAAACACCGCAAACGAGTACACATACCCATACACCCAAAAAATAAAATATGTATAAGGGAGAAACACATGCAGCAAAAAAGCTCTATTCACTGTATTTTGCCTTTGTGGGTGGTACGAACAGGAATAACCGTGATTCTTGTATCACTTGTGCTGCATGCTTTTCAACTATTTGTTATCTTTCGGACCCGGGCAGTTGTTCAACAACAGGTTGCTACGCTCGTAAATGAGATTGAAGAGGCTCAACAGGAAACTATCTCTTTCAATCTGCAGCTTGACCAACCAGTGCCAATACGCGCGGCTGTTCCGATCCAGCAAAACCTGACTATCCCGATCAGTACGACTGTACAAGTTGACGAAAAGATCGATATTCCATTGAGTACACCTTTTGGTTTGTACAGGATTCCCGTTCCTATACAAACTGATGTCCCGGTACAGGCGACTGTGCCAATCACTGTTGATGAAACCTTCAACATTAGCACAACGGTAGAATTAGATATGAACATACCCATTGACTTCGCTATTGACAGTACGTTGTTAGCTGACTACTTAGATCGGCTTCATCAACATTTGACTGAGTTGCAAGAGACATTTTAAGAGGTAACCCGTGGAGCAAACACCCAACGCCATTGAGATGCACAATGTGTCGCGTACCTTTGATCAAGACACCGGTGTGTTCGATATACAAATGGAACTTCCAGAAGGCGCTATTTTTGGTCTGATTGGACCCAGTGGCTGTGGAAAAACCACCACCGTCCGACTGGTGGCTGGGCTCTACAAACCTGATAGCGGTACCCTACGGGTGCTTGGCCAGGAACCCCAACGGTTTACGATGCGAACTCGTGAGCGTATTGGCTATATGCCCCAGCAATTTGTACTCTATCCTAACCTAAACGTACGTGAAAACATCGAATTTGTCGCCTCGCTCTATGGGTTGAGCAAATCTGAGCGCAATCGCCGTATAAGCACACTGCTGGAACTGGTTGAGTTAGAAGATGCGACAAAGCGTCTGGGCTCACAATTGTCCGGTGGTATGAAGCGACGTCTTGAGTTGGCCTGTGCGTTAGTACACAACCCGATGCTCTTGCTTGCCGACGAACCAACCGCAGGTATCGACCCACTACTACGAAATAAATTCTGGGAACATTTTCGTCACCTCCGCGATGAAAGCCGTACCCTGCTCGTGACGACGCAGTACGTCGGTGAGGCAGCCTATTGTGATATGGTTGGAGTCATGCGGCAAGGACGACTCCTCTATATCGATACGCCAGATGGATTACGGAAACGTGCTTTGGGTGGAGAGGTTATCCGATTAACAGTACCACCACAACAAATCCATACCGCCATGCACATCATCTGGCAACATCCATTGGTAACCGATGTGCGTCGTTCGCGTACACCAGGGAAAATTGATATCTTGGTGCCACACGCTGCTGAAACACTACCAGATATAGTTCGCTATTTTGATGATCATTCAGCTATCGCAGTTGAACAGATAGAAGAGTATCTTCCGCCTTTTGATGACATTTTTATGATGCTGATTGAGCAGGATGAGGACCATGAGCAATAAATTTTCGATTCGTCTACTGGCCTTCTTTCGCAAGGAATTTAATGAAATTCGTCGACAACCCTGGCTGGTATTAAGCCTCATTTTCGGCCCACTCGTCATCCTGTTGCTCTTTGGGCTGGGATATCGTGGAGAACGACCAGAATTGCGAACTGCATTGGTTGTACCACCCGCTCTGCTGGGGACCGATCAACTTGATCGTCTGACACGCAGTATGGAGGCAAATTTTGCGCTGGTCAGCATTGATGCTGATGAAGCTGGCGCTATGGCACGTCTGGCTGCTAACGAAGTTGATGTGGTCGAAATATTGCCTGCGGACCTGGAAGAACGTGTGCTACTTGGTGAGCGAGCACTCGTAGAATTTCATTACGATGAAGTAAATCCATTTATGGAACAGTGGATTCAGTATCTTGGTTATGCTCAGGTCAATGAACTCAACAATGCCATTTTACGTGAGTCCACCCGACAACTCCAACAAGAGGCAGCCCGCGCCAATGATGAGCTAGCCAATATGGGGCAACGTCTGGTCTCATTGCGTGAGGATGTCAACTCCATCAGCGCTGATGAGTTTGAGCAATCGATTCGTACCTTACGTTCAGCGGCCGATGTTCTCGTGGTCAGTCCCCTTCTTACCAGCCAGCTTAATACACAGCACCCTGAGGCTGACCAAGTACAACAACAACTGTTAGATCTGTATCAAAACCTAACGACTATTGATCAGGCATTAGTTGATAACACTCTCGATCAACAGGTGAATCAACTTGATATTGCACAAGACCGTATTCAAGAACTGGAGGCAGCTACCGAATGGATTAGTACTGTATCGATTGAGGCCATTGTGTCTCCCTTACAGCGCGATTACTATAACCTTTATGGTACTGCTCCTGATAGTATGGTTTTCTATGCTCCGGGGGTTTTAGCACTGATACTGCAACATATTGCCATAACGCTAGGTGCATTGTCGCTGGTACGCGAACGCTTGCTGGGGGCTATCGAGTTTTATGGCGTTGCACCAATCCGGTTAACACAGGTGTTGCTCGGTAAATATCTGGCATACACGCTATTTGTCAGTATTATCTCAACAGTCTTGCTTATTATTCTAATAACAGCACTACAGATTCCTTTTTCAGGCAATCTCATTGTCTTTTTCTTGTTATTGATATCTTTTACGCTGGCGGCTCTTGGCATTGGATTTATCATCTCGGCACTCTCAACATCAGATAGCCAGGCGATTCAACTCTCGATGTTAGTACTGCTCATATCGCTCTTTTTTAGTGGTTTTTTTCTACCCCTGGAAAACTTTTACGCATTTGTACGTTCTATCAGCCAATTTATACCACTGACCCATGCCGTTGTGGGATTTCAAATGATCATGCTACGCGGCGAGGTGCCAGGTTTGAGTGCATGGGGAACGTTATTGGCCATTGCGGGTATTTCGTTTCTCACTGTTTTGGTTATCTGGCGACGCCAATTTCGCTTTATCGCATAGCAGGATTAGGTTTCTTCGTCGTAGAAAAGGGTGGCTTTTATTTGGTCCTCCTCCTCAAGATTGCCACCCAGTGCCCCAGCAATAACGCCAACCGTGGCTAGGAAGGCAGCATAGCGCAGCAGGGTAAAGGTATCGATTGGTACATCAACCCATCCTGAAAGGACAAATTGTGGAATGTAGAGTGTGGTAATAAATGAGATCAGAAAAAGCATACCCCATAACGCACCCATACCAAACAAAAGGGTGCTAAAAACCACAATACGGGTGCGTACCAATTGTTCGCGCCAACCGACATGTCGCGCAATATCGCCCAGATGCTGACCAAAGAAGAGAAACAAGGTAGCGCCGATGGTTGCAACACCGACGCCGAGCAGAAGATTGATCGTCGAGACATTGACCCCAACTTCCCACGCCTCGGCTGCCAGAAGCAAGACCAAAATCGAAACAGCAGCGGCAGCAGTTAATCGCTCCATATGCAGCGGCATCTTCCATGGTGCATAGCCCCAAACATCCTCAACAATCCCTCGGGGATCAGCCCAAAACGTGCGCCAGTAGAAAGCGAAATGTCCAAGGCGATGAGACTGTTCCTCCAACCGTGCATCAGCAACTTCTTCCAGACGATCAACAATTTCCACTTGTTGTTCGGGTGAAAACGGTGTAATGCATAGAGAGGCGGCCTCTTCCGGCACTGCCATCGGTCCCGAGTCAGCGTGTTCTAATCCCCACACATGGCCAAACATATGCAGTGCCAGTGCAGCCAGTTGTTCACTCTGCTGTTGTGGATCAAGACGGGCGCTCGACATAATGGCAACTTCAAGTGCCGATGATGGGACTCCAAAGGTGGTCGGGCGATAACGCGGTACCAGTTCGTTAGACACAAGTACCAGCGCATAATCCCAATGATGTGAAAGCTTTTCTTGTACACCAAATTCTAAAAGAGGAAGTGGTTCTAGTGCACCATATTGCGTGTGGCGGCGATCACAGATAAAGGGCATTTCCCACTGAAATTGGGGAAACTGCCCTTCAAGTGTTTGTTGCAAGTAATGATGTGCCTGCCGATATGTACTAAGCACTGCCTTGTCGCGTTCGTCCGTTGCTATAATCCAGCCAATCGACATAAGTGGTTTGCTAGCGTCTTGTTTATTCTCCATAGCACTTCTTTATCGTGGGATTTGTTCATAACGAGCACGTGCAAGCATAAATGTACCATAGGCGACCAAACCAATGGCGACAATACCAAGCAACCATGGGCCGAAGGGCTGTTGTGCAAGTGTTGAGAGCGCCCCGCTCAGACCTTTTGCTTCACTTGGGTCAAACTGTATGGCCGCTTGGATAAAAAATGCACCAATCATGCTAAATGTAATACCACGTGCTGTACGACCAACACGACCAATGCGGGTCACCCATGTTTTCTCGGTCTGGCTCATCTTGCTGTCATCGAGCTTTTCACGGAATTCAGCTTTGTAAGCATCGTAGAATTGCCAGAGACCTACTCCAATAATAGCACAACCAACTAGACCAACCAACCATGGGCCAAAGGGTTGTTCAAGAAGACGTGCAGTCCAATCCTGCCTTGAGTCACCACCTCCACTACCTGTTCCCAGTGCAATACTAAAGGCTGTAAATGCCAGACCAGCATAGGTCAATCCGCTGATGACGTAGCCCAGACGTTGAAAGAGACCCTTGGGATCTGTTCCCTTATCATTTGGGTCAGCAACACCCTCAACAACGCGCCAAAGTACATACCCAATCAAACCAACTCCTACAATACCAAGGAGAAGTCTTCCAAAAGGCTGTGATGCGATTGTCTGCAAGGCACCCTGTGAATCGGTTGTTTCGCCCCCTGGGCCAAATGCTGCCAGAGTTGCCAGAATACCAATAACAATATAAACGATACCTTTTGCCGCATAGCCGCCACGTGCCAGATTTTCTACCCAGGGATGATCAGCAGCTTCTTGTGCTTTATCTGCCGCTACATCTTGTGATGCCATGATGGAGGTAAGCCTTTCTGTTTCATTCTTGACTTCCGAAAATTCACAGGGGGCAAGCGAACAGTTTCCTGTCAGGTCCATTGCCCCCTGTCAAAAACACTGTCAAAACTGTTTATTTAGTAGCTGCCATATCACTCATTGCACGAAGTGCTGCGGTAACTTCCTCGTACTGGCGTTCCACAGTACTTTGAACATTGGTAGGTAGCCCTTTTTTCAATACCTCTTCAAAGCGTTCTTTGGCGGCTGTATCACCACGGACACACTCTTCAAGGATGCGCTGTCGTCGTTCTGCGGTGTCCGATACACCCAACGCTGATCTAAGATCCATCCATGTGCGATGGAGTTGAGCAGCAGTACTGCCGTCTGTTTCAGGTTGACCACCGAGGCGTGTCACTTCCTGCTGCAGTTCGGCGGCAGCTTGTCCACGCTCTTTGGCGTAACGATTGAACATTGTGGTATATCCCTGATCGTCAACGTTTTCGGCAGCTTGTTGGTAGCCTTTTTGTCCATCTTTGCAAATCTCGATTAAGTCATTTAATTCATTGACAATACTATTGTTATCCATTGTTGACTCCTTTACACAGTAACTAATCAAATAAGACTTTTCTTCTTCAACTCATCACAAAGCATACCTTGCTATCTATGCACAAGGTGTGCCAATTTTTTGCGGATTCACTCATCCGAGAACATATGCGTTTGTTTTTAGAAAAATAGTTTTATCTGGCATACTTTATGCATAAGCGTACAGCACAGAATAAATATAAAAGAGGTTACTAAACGAAAGGAATTTCTCATGTTACGTTGGGCTGTTATCTTACTTGTTATTGCCTTGGTCGCCGCGTTTCTTGGCTTTGGTGGCATTGCTGGTGCAGCGGCAGGTATTGCACGTATACTCTTCTTCGTCTTCCTGATACTATTTGCACTTTCGCTCTTCTTTGGCCGCCGAATGTCGAGCTGATAATGTCTTCAATAAACATGTAAATGTATGTTATCAAATAAATATTTTTATTGTCTACATAAAGAAAAGCCACTTGCTATTGTGACAGGTGGCTTCCTCGTAAATGTAGCATTTTTAACAGAGATGCCGTTATAAAATGAGGAAACGATATATGTTAGCAATCATTTCACTGCTCCTGGTGATCACTATATCAATTGTTATCACACGTATTGCAACTATTGCGCTTACACATACCGGATTGTCAAAAGAATCTGCTCGTTTTCAAGCTCGTTCGGCTTTCACCGGTGCAGGTTTTACGACCAATGAGTCAGAGTCTGTTGTGAACCACCCTATACGACGTCGTATTGTGCTGCTACTCATGTTACTTGGCAATGCCGGTATTGTGACAGCAGTTTCTTCGTTGATACTCACATTTGTTAATCAATCAGGTCCTCAATCAACTTTTCTCAATATCGTAGTTTTGATTGAGGTCTCGCCACGTTGTGGGGATTAGCGACTAGCCCCTGGGTGGATCGGCGTCTCGCCAAGATTATTGACCGTGCACTTGACCGCTATACTGCTATAGATGTGCAAGATTATGCAAGTCTTATGCAGCTAGCAGGTTCCTATCGATTAATTGAGTTACATATCAATGAGAAAGATTGGTTAGCCAATCGTACATTGGCCGAGGCAAAGTTGCGTGATGAAGGTGTTGTTGTGCTGGGTGTTCATCGCAAGAATGGCGTCTATCTTGGGGTACCTGATGGAACAACAATAATGCAACCCAAAGATCGTCTGATTGTATATGGTCGTGTCCATGTCCTTGCAGCCCTTGATCAACGTCGTGATGGATACGAGGGAGATGCAGAACATCACCAGGCAACCGTTGAGCATAAACATGTACAACATCAGGAAAAAGCTGCTGATTCAGATGAGGGAAAGTCAAACTAAGATTACATTGTTTCATCTCGTTCTTTAGTTCGTTTAATGTGTTCTAACGTACCTGAACTGATAAAACCGTTTTGTACTGCGTGTTGTGCTGCTGCAAAAGTATCTTCTACCAACACCACATCGACACCACCCGACTGCTGAAGTTCCTCTGTGATACGTTGTATTGTGCGATTACCTTTACCTGGTGTAATATCACGAATATAGATAGCTTTAATTCTGTCTGGAAATTCGTGCACAACCTGTCGATAGATGTCGGCATCCTCCTGTCCACTATCACCAATCAAAATAAATGGCAGGTCAGGATAAGTCTCCAGAATAGGACGAATGCGTTTTAGTTTATAATCCTGATGTCCTGTATCAATAAGTTTCTGTGCATCGAGTCCAAAATCGCGTAGTAGCAGTGGGCCTTGTGGTAAGCCATGAACGTCAAGAAAGCGCTCAAACAACTGATACATATTCCAGGCACTGCTCGACACATAAAAAACCGGATTCTTGGGTGTGTTGCCATTACCCTGTTGTAATGCTGTGTAGAAAGCAGCAACACCGGGGAAAGGCACACGCGTGGTGGCATTATTAAAAAGGATAATACGTGCCTGCTTAAAAAGTGTCGTAGCACCTGTATGTACGATCGTATCGTCGATGTCGCTAATTACACCAAAATCCGCATATGATGGTGGGACCACAACATGGCTGGTCGCACAAACGTTGGTTTGTTTCCTCACTTCTGGCGTAAGTAATTCCAACTCCACCTCGTGCCACAACTGGTCATCTGTTAGTTGGTGAGCTAATTTGAGTGTACCCTCAAAAAAGCCTTCGTAATCAGTATGCAGTGTCAAGATTTGCTCTTGAAAACGCACCTGTACGGTTGCACCAGGTATTTCACCACTCTGAAAATGGTGGTAGATCGTCATCATATTCGACCAGGCACTGCTCTCTTCATTCCTTACAGAGATACTACGATCTTCGAGCACACGTCCATATACATACAGCGAATGTTGATTGCCATAAGTGTAGTATGGTTGGATCATCAATGGACGTAACCAGCCCAGACGCTGCTTCATCCGAAATCCAACCATATCAAGTGAACGCTCCGTCCGAACAATCGACTGTATCAATCGCTTTCGTAGTGAACTCATACTATGACCTTGCAATTGCAATATATTGGTAGTACTGGCCCTACTCGTGATGATGATTTGTAGCTGTGTGTTTGACCTTCCAGGATCCAGCGCTGGCGTGGTAAGCAGCGACCATCTTCGAGATTTCGTACAAAGGTCATCAGTTCTTCACACAAACGATAGTGCAGATCCCACGCAGTTGAAGAGTCTTTCGCACTACAGAGGGCGCGTACTTCCATCGTCTCCTCGGTGACATTCATCACTTGCACACTTGGCTCGATCTTTTCATCCCTTTCATCAGACTGGCGCAGGAGCGTATCAAATGTCTGCCGTATCTGCTCCACATCAGTTCGAAAATCAACAGACAGATAGGTTTGATCAGATGTGAAGTGGTACGCGCCCAATTTTCGACCGAGTGAGTAATAAAGTATTTGAGTGACACAATCACGCATCGCTCATCCCAGGTACGGATCGTTATGTAGGTGTAGGTGATTTGCTCAACGTAACCCTACTGACCTTCCAAGTTCACATTATCACCAATACGAACTCGCTGAGTAATCGCAACCTGTAATCCAGCAAGAATATTGCCCAATACCGCCTGGACTGCTATACCAACTATAACACTCATGACAACGGCAGAAGCCAGTAGTGATGAGCCAACGACCCGTAACGAAGCAAATTGGCTAAGTGCCACACCCGCACCAACCAGTAGTGCCATAAGAATAAGCACACGATGTGCTACCGAGATGTATGTTAACAGTTTGCGCGCTGGACTTCATCATCACTCTCAAGATTGTTGGCATAACGAATACCCACATAATCCGAAACCCATTTGATGCCACTATTCCCCAGCCAGGTAATTGATGCAATAACAGAGATAAAGAGCAATGGATTGATAAATCGATGAATCGGACCAGTTAAGCTGAGTAGGAATTGAACAGATAGCTAAAATTTCGTCAAACTAATCATAAAAGCAGCAGGCAGCGCTAATATGTGCCCAAACTCTCGTAGCAACACAAGACGAACATGTGAAAAGGTAAAACGAAGAATTCGTTTCACAACCATATTCAGAACAACACAAACAATTAGCATCAACAAAAGTATGATCCACTCCCATAGAACTACCTGTCCCAATACACGTGTGGTGGCCCATGATGGCATATGTTGGTCAAACCAACCTGGTCCGTAACGGACATAGAGTGATTCAATACTCTCGACTGTCTGTGATGAAAAGACCCATACTGATGGTGCATCGCCAACTCTGACTTGCTGCAGCAGATTGAGATTGAGAGTGACGCTTACATCTTCACACTTGTTGGTATCACAAGAAAAAACAAAATGTTCCACTGTGGCTTGGAACGTCTCCAGGTTTGGTGTTGAAGATGGCGCTGGTAATCCCTCGTTCAGTCTATCAATAACATAATAGGCTTCGGAGTACTTTGCGGTTCAGAAGGCTATGCATGTACTGATGTTTCTGGTTCATAAAGCAGTACCAGCACGGTCAAAACAATACTCAGCCAGAAACCTGACTTGTAATAATTATGACGTTGCTTTTTCATTTTTCTCACGTGCGTTTGCTATTCACAGTACGTCTTATGGCTGTGTTGTAAAATATCTTATCGACGTGCTACAGGAACACTATCCTGCTGACTGCTGCGCTTTTGTTGTTGGGGAAGGACTGCGCGAATAATGAATGCGCCGATAACACCTGCAATAAACCCACCCAGATGTGCGCCATATGCAACGCCACTCGTTTGTTCGGTCTGACCGATTACGGCAAAAGTAGCAACGCCCTGTTGTAATGCCCACAATCCTAGCATAGTCCACGCTGGAACGGTCTGAACTGCACGCCCAATAAGTACGCGGACACGGTTGCTGCCAAACAAGACAATATATGCTCCCAATATGCCCGAAATAGCTCCTGAAGCACCAACGCTGGGAATGCTCGAAGCAGGGTTCAATGAGATGTGAGTAGCACTTGCGGCGAGACCTGTGAGCAGATAAAATCCCAGATATTTCCAGCGACCAAGCCGATCCTCTATGTTATCACCAAAGATCCACAGGAAAGTCATGTTTCCGATCAAATGTGCCCACCCACCATGCATAAACATTGATGTGAGTAGTGTAATGAAACTCGCACCGGCAAGAATGTCGACCGGGACTACGCCCCAGTTATTGATAAACGATTGGATTTCTGGCCCTAACGATACTTGATAGAAAAAAACCAGTACGTTAATGACAACGAGAACTGCTGTTACGATGGGCCAGCTTTGACGATGTCGATTGTCATCACCGATAGGAAGCATGAAAACATCCTTTCACTTATGCAGACACGGCATACGCTGTTCTAGCATCAAACCTGTTTTGCTTAAAAACTATTACCAATCGTTATGCAAAAAGCATGCCAGCCAAGTGAGTTTTCTTGTGCTTACAGCAAGTAAGAATATTCGGGGCCATGATATTAGGGATAGTCATTCCCTTGAGACCTACAACAATCTCTATGGGGATGTTTGTAGCTTCCGGAAGCTGTGGTAGACTGGTGCCCATGCCAGATCCGCACAGTTTGCGATCAGGGAGACCTTTGTCTTCCGTTGTAGGAGGGCCAAGGACACAACAAAGAACAAAGACACCTGACCTAGTATGGGCAGAAACCTCAGGGATTAGGAAATATAGCTCTGCATGTCGTAGCATGTACTTACCAGGCAACGCGATGACAAGAGAGTAAGCATTCCTCGGAGGTTTCCCTCAACAATAATGACAGAGGATACATCGACAATGACAGAGATTAACGCATTTATCTTGGATTTGGATGGAGTGGTGACGGATACAGCAGAGTACCATTTTCGCGCGTGGAAACAACTGGCCGATGAAGAGAACGTGCCATTCACCCGTGAAGATAACGAACACTTACGTGGTGTATCGCGGCGTCGCTCACTTGAACTGCTGCTGGGCGAACATCTCGAGCGCTACACAGAGGACCACACTGCAGAATTGATGGCACGCAAGAACGGTTACTATCAGGAAATGCTCCACCATATTACGGCAGCCGACTTACTACCCGGTGTGTCGGAGCTATTGGACGATCTCAAACGACGAGGGCTGAAAATTGCTATCGGTTCCGCCAGTAAGAACACTACAACCGTGCTCACCCGCCTCGGCATCTTGGATCTCTTCGATGGTATTGCTGACGGCAACGTGGTGACACGGGCCAAACCAGCCCCTGATGTTTTCATTTACGCAGCGGGCATGGTCGGCATACCTGTAGCTCAGTGTGTGGTGGTAGAAGACGCTGAATCAGGGATTGAGGCCGCGCTCATCAGTGGGATGATCGCGGTGGGTATTGGCCCTGAAACACGCGTTGGCAAAGCTCACTTCCGGTATGACTCGACAGCGGATATTAATCTTGAGACGATTCTGGATGGGAAGATATAGCAATGCCTGTTTTACGCAACAACCTTTCTACGGAGGATGGCTGGCAAATTATTGAGACGTCCTTTGACTCAGATCAATTAATAACCACTGGTAGTAACTTTATGATTGGCAATGGTTATCTGGGCTATCGTGGTACCTTTGCCGAGTGGGAAGCAGATCGTTTCGTGGCGTGTACAGTGACCGACACCTGGGATGTCGCTCCTGGTAGTGACTGGAGTGAATTGTGCAACGTCCCCAACGGCTTGTTCGCACAGCTTATAGTTGACGGTGAATCGCTTTCAACATCTACCGGAACCACTAGTGAATATAGCCGTGAGTTGAATATGCGTTATGGCTTGAATCGACGCTCAATGATATGGCAAGCAACACATGGCAGGCATGTACGCTTTACTGAGGAGAAATTTGCCAGCTATGCCAACTTGCACCTTGTGCCGATGCGTATCACCTTTGAGCCATTAGATGATACCGAAATCGTGCTCCGATGTGGTGTTGATGGACGAATCTGGAGTCTTAACGGTGAGCACTTCACCAGTTACACACCCTTTCAGGATGGGCATGCACTCGGTATCGAAACACGCACACAGGAGTGGGGCATTCAGGTGAACGTGGTCACTGGGTTGAAGTTACACGGTGTCCCACCAGTCAAAACAGAAGTCGTAACGGACGAACGACATAATTTGTGGTCGCATACTTTCCACTTGCAAGCAGGGCAACGCATTACAATGGAACAGATAATGGTGGTCTGTCATAACAATGCGGTAGTTGACCCACGTACCACGGCACTCTCAGATGCTGCGACTGCTCTCGACCTGGGCTTTGATGCACTCTTTGCAGCACATCAGGCCGAGTGGGATCGCATCTGGGCCATCAGCGATATCCAAATCGCAGGGAATATCGAAGCGCAGACACTGGCCCGCTTCAACCTGTATCAGGCCATTATTGCCACACCTGCTCATGGCAAACTCCCTATCGGAGCACGCGGTCTCTCGTGTCAGGTGTATCAGGGTGCTGCCTTCTGGGATCAAGAGACGTTCAATCTACCCATGTACCTCTACACACGACCCGAGGTCGCACGTAACTTGCTTGAATACCGTCATGACACCCTCCCCGGAGCACGTCAGAAAGCACGCAAACACGGCTACTATGGCGCATTCTACGCCTGGACAAGCGGCAAAACTGGGGAAGAACTTTTCCCTGATTACTTTTTTACGGATGTATTGACCGGACGCAAGGTCCATAATCATTTCAACAGCTGGCAGATTCACATTTCGCCGGATATCGTCTATGCGCTGTGGCTTTACTACGAAGCCACCAGCGATTGGAACTTCATCCTCGATTTCGGTGCCGAAATCGCCTTTGAGATAGCACAGTTTTTAGTCGCACGTGTTCATTACAAGATGGACAAGCAACGCTACGAAATCATTCGTGTGCTAGGACCCGACGAATATCATGAGAATGTAGACAACAATGCCTACACTAATTATATGGCCCAGTTTGCGCTGGACAAAGCCGCGTACATCTTTCAGCGGATGGCAGCGGAACATCCTCAGCGACTGGACACACTACTGTCACAAATCAACCTGGATCGCACAGTCATTGCGACGTGGGTAGACATTGCAACACGCATTTATCTACCACAACCCAATGCGGATACACTCCTGATCGAGCAGTTTGATGACTTCTTCACACTGGAGAACATCACGCCCGACGCATTACGCCAGCGGTTACTTGATCCAGGAGAATACTGGGGCTGGCCCAGTGGCATCGCTGTGGAAGCACAGGTGCTCAAGCAGGCAGATTTGCTACAACTCTTTGCGCTATTGGATGAAAGATTCTCGACGGAAGTGATGCGTGCAAACTATGATTACTATGAGCCACGAACCGAACATGGCTCGTCACTCAGCCCTTCAGTGCACGCAACCGTCGCCAGTTGGGTAGACTACTCGGATGCAGCCTATCGCTACTTTCTGGAAGCCGCAACGATCGATCTCTACAACGCCAGTAAAAAGGTAATGAGCGGAGGTTCGTTCCTGGGGGGCATCCATACAGCAGCAGCAGGCGCAGCCTGGCAGATGATAGTCAAAGGCTTTGCCGGATTCAAACTCGTTGCAGGCGTCATACACTTCCGCCCAGCGCTACCTAAACAATGGGAACAGGTCACATTTAAGATTGCGGTACGTGGCAACTGGCTCACCGTCACACTTGCAGCAGATGGATTGATCCTCACCGCAGCGGCGGACAACCCCGGCGTGTTGACAGTACGTGTTGGCACAAACGAGAGCACCGTTGCGCCAGGGACTTCAATAAACCTTTAGGGTTTACTTTTTCCGTTGCAACGCCATAATCTACTTCTAATACCCCTCAAATCGGGGCAACCCTAAGGGTCTCGTTTCACTCAGACCTTTAGGGTTCACTTTTCGCGTTGCAACGCCATAATCTACTTCTAATACCCTTCAAATCGGGGCAACCTTTGGAGTCTCGTTATTCTTTCTTCTTCTGCAATGTATCCACTACTTGCGATGCAACTTCATTGATCGGTACTTTTCCTTCGCTCACCATGCGCTTCAACACATCCGGTGAGATATTCCAGTCTTGATAGTCCTGATAAAGAATGCCCATCTCTAATCCCAATAAAACTTGTCGCAGATTCATCACCTCTGCCTGCAAAAGCTCCAGGTGTTCATCCTCCAGATAGGGTTTGAGTTCTTCCCCATGCGTATCAAGCGTCTGAATCAGGTTCAACGCAGCTTGATCGATTTGCAAAATAGCTTGTTCGTGCATAGTATTTCCTCCTCATCAGACAGCCGTCAGTGGCCGCGCATGATGAGCTATTAGCCAAATTTATAGGCCACACCATGGCCCCCGCGTGGCAAACTCCAATCCACATTTTTCATAGGACACCCAATACGGCAGCTACCACACTCAACACATGCCTGGTAGCCAACCAGTATGCGACCTTGTCCATCCGATGAGAACACCTGTACCGGACAAAAATCGAGGCAGGGTTGCTCTTGGCAATGCGAACAGACCCCTGGCTCTTTGATCTTAATGTGGGCAAATTCCTCATCCACATAATATTTAATGGAGACAATCAAATCATCCACATTAACAGATGGCAGGCTGGCTCTAAGGTCCGGATCTAAAGGTTGATGTTTCTGATTACTCATAGCGCTATCCTCTCATTGCACGTAGTAGTTTGAGCATATCCCAGGCCATCCCAAAGAAGGAGCGACGCTCTTGCAGCATGCCAAAAATTTCTTTTTCCATTGTTCGTTTGGGCATACCATGGGCAGTGAAGTAGCGCAACGCGGCTTCGTTCAAGAAATTGGCGTACGTCCCCAAAAAATGTGGGGTGCTGTCTAAAAAGTCTGTCATACGGCGATATTGCTTCATATCCTTAAGGACAAAACTGGCCTCCAGATTCTGCCGATACTGGTTGAGAAAACCTGCGGAGAAATCGCGCCGAAGGTGTGCAGCGATAGCCGTTTCACCCGCCATACGACCCGCTGTCATCGCCAGATTGGTCCCCTCACGATGGAGCGCATCAACCATACCCGCTGCATCACCAGCCACGAGCACGCCATCGGCATTAAGCTTGGGCATGCGATCATAGCCTGTTTCTGGGATAAGATGAGCACCATATTCCCGCGACTCACCGCCTTCCAGATAGGGGCGAATAACAGGATGATTTTTGAAGCGCGCCAGTACCTCATAAGGCCGTACTTTGTGCTGAACAAATTCTTCGAGCAACATTCCCACCCCAATCGAAACCCCAGCTTTATCGGTGTAGAGAAACGAGGTTCCGGGGAGACCCAGAGTCGCATCGCCAAAGATATCGATGGCAACACCTTCCTTTGCTCCAGACAAACCAAAGCGTGATTGGATGTCCTTGGTTGGCAGACTGATATACTCCTTCACCGCCAGGGCCACAAAGCGCGGTGGTAAATCATTGTTGATCAGACCAAGTTTCTGAGTGAGCAGATTGTTGACACCCTCAGAAATCACAACAATCGGCGCATACACCTCACCATCGGGTCGGTCGGTGTTGACCCCAATCACACGACCCTGTGGATCACGCAAGATGTCAGTAACGGTTGTTTTGGTGATAACCAGCGCACCAGCCTTTGCCGCCTGTTCAGCAAACCAGAGATCGAACTGTGCACGCAACACCGTATACGAATCTGCCGGTTCTTGATTGTATTCTTCACTCTTATGCATGACACGAACCACGCTATCAGGCGATAACATCCAATAACCTTGCTCCGTCACCGGACGCTCAAAGGGTGGCTTGCGCTCCCAATAATCGGGTAGCACATCAGCCAGTGCATGGGTATACATAACGCCACCAAAAAAGTTCTTGGACCCAACAAAACGTCCCCGCTCGATCAAAACAACCTTGAGACCACTGCGGGCCATCGTTAGCGCTGCAGAGGTTCCTGCCGGACCGCCACCCACAACAATCGCATCAAAAGCGAGTTTACTCGGCATGATGACCTCCTTTGACCTGTTTAATCATTTCGGGGATGACTTCATATAAATCGCCGACGATGCTCACATCGGCCATCTGGAAGATCGGTGCGTTCGGGTCAGAGTTAATGGCCACAATAAAGTCGGAGCCATTCATACCGACGGTATGCTGGACCGCTCCCGAAATACCGGCAGCAATATACAACTTGGGCCGCACCGTCTTACCGGTCTGGCCAACCTGATGATCGATGCCGACCCAACCAGCGTCGATCACCGGGCGACTGGCCCCCACCACACCACCAAGCGCGGTGGCTAATTCTTCCAGCAATTTGAAACCATCTGGGCCACCAATACCTTTACCACCAGCCACAATCACATCAGCATATTCGATGTTGAATTTTTCCTCGCCGGCGATGAAACGTACCTGCTTGACCGGCACTTCCTCTTCGGACATACCCAATATCTCGTGAATGATTTCGCCATCGGCAGTGGCTAATGGCTCTGGCATGGTCAACACACGTGGACGCACTGTAGCCATCTGTGGACGGTGCTTTCGGCACAAAATTGTCGCCATGAGGTTACCACCAAAGGTCGGTCGTGTGGCCGCGAGGATCTTTTTCTGCGGATCGATAGTAAGCTCGGTACAGTCAGCCGTGAGCCCTGTGCGAACACGTGTGGCGATAGAGCTGGCCAGATCGCGGCCCAAGGTCGTTGCGCCGACCAAAAAAATCTCGGGTGTGTATTGTTTGACGAGTTTACTCACTCCCAAAGCGTAGGGCAGATTGCGGTATATTTCCAGTACGGGGTCATCGATGACGTAGACACGTTTAGCCCCATAACAAAAAGCCTCAGGTGGGATGTCCGAAACCTGGTGACCAAGCAATACTCCCTCAACAACTCCATCCAGATCGGCTGCGAGCTGACCTGCCGCCCCCATTAGTTCCCAGGACACCGGATGCGGTTTGCCGTCTTCCTGCTCAATAAACACCCAGATACGGGGTGCGGTTGTGGTTGTATCGTCACTCATTAGGCACCTCCATTCGGTCGTTGTCCTTGAAGAACACCCGCCTGTTCAATCATGCTCAACACATGGGCAGTGGTTTCTTGCAGACCTTGCTCAGCCACTCTTACCACCTCACCGGCCTCACGAGGTGGCGGTGTGCCAGCCTTACCAACGATAGTTGGGGAGCCTTTGATACCAATCTGAGCCGGATCAAACTGGACCGGCGTCTCGGCAGTCCAGAACTCTGGTTGATAGCTGGCCGCGTTGATCAAGTTAGCCAGAGGGGCTCGTTTTACTGGAGCAATCTCTTTTTCCACCGTCAACAGGGCTGGGAGACGGGTCTCAATCACTTCTACACCCTGCTCAATTTTGCGATGGATCACAGCAGTGCGTGCGACGGGGTCAAACGACTCCATCAATGTGGCATAGCTAATGAGGGGAACTTCCAGACGAGCAGCCACCCCTGGACCAACCTGCGCCGTATCGCCATCGATAGCTTGCTTGCCAAACAGGAGCAAATCAACCTGTTCTTCTTCCAGTATGGCTTCGATAGTACGGGCAAGGACGTACGAGGTCGCAAGGGTATCGGCAGCACCAAATTTACGATCGCTCACCAGAATCCCACGGTCGACTCCCTGTTCGACACATTCGACCAGTGATTCGGCAGCTTTTGGTGGACCCATCGTAATGACAGTCACCTTACCACCAAACTGTTCTTTCAAGCGAACAGCCATTTCTACTGCGTGGATATCGTACGGATTGATAACTACAGGGACACCTTCACGGATAAGTGTGCCGGTTTCGGGGTTGATACGGACGTTTGAGGTGTCCGGCACTTGTTTAATAGCTACAACTGCGTGCATGGCTTATCTCGCCTTCCACGATATTCCATTGAATTTCAAGGCTCCTACTCCGGAAACTTCATCTTGTTCTATACAAAATACATTACCAATGCATCTGTTTTCTGGGATTTGATCGTCTTGGGAAACTGGTCAAATCTGTGTGTCACACACAAAAACCCACAGCACATGTTCTGCGGGATACATGGTGACAATGCGCTGTCGACAGTGGTTATGGAACCACGTTACATCTTACTATAGCAATCATACTGTGGTGTGGGGAATCAGGGGTAAAGAAATAGCTTTTCTCTGAGAATATATGTCAACTTTAGCGTAGCTTCCGGAAGCTCTAATTATCCTAGAGGGAGATCGTCCTCATCTGGAACAAAGTCAAGTTTATCATACACATCTTTTAGTAATAACGTGCACTCAATTGATGCTATCAAGATGTTTGCATTGCTTCCTATCGCTTCTTGCAGCATTTACTCCCCATCCTCTCGGCGGGAGTAGTGTTCAATATACTGTTTATTCTGCGCGAGAAGCAGATAGTCTTGTAATGTTTTAATAGTTCGATAATGCTGAAACTTCATACCACAATCATATCGTTCTGTTGACGGCGAGAGTACCTCAATAATAACCATTGGGTTGGTAACAGTATCACGCGTTGTATCGGTAAATTGCGGTTGGTCACAAATAACTAACACATCAGGATATGTGTTTAATCCGGTCTGATCAATTTTTACCCGTATATCGCTTTGATATACACGGCGGGGGCGTTGTCGAAGTTGCGAGTGGAGTGTTGCAAGTGTGTTTGCTGCAATCAGATTATGCGACTCTGTGCCACCTGTCATTGCATAAATCCTGCCATTATAGTACTCATGGCGGGTAATGCTATCACGTTCGTAAATCAGATATTCTTCTTCGGTCATGTAGCTAAGTGGTTGTACGGGTATAACAACACACTCTCTTCATACCATGAAGCTTCGGAAACTAACACATATTGATATATCTTATTCTAGCTTCCGGAAGCCGTGGGGACCTCACAAGAACTAGTCACAATGTGATGCCGCATTGGAACGGGCTCAACAATGTAGGGTAGGCAGAGGAACGTCCGTAACTCAGACCACGGATGGGCGGTATAGCTTCCGGAAGCTCGTATGTAAAAGGATGCCCACCTATGCCTCGCCGTTATCTTCAATTCACCAAAGACAGTTACTATCATATCTACAACCGTGGCTTTGAAAAACAATCGATTTTTCGAGAAGAGTGCAACTATCACTATCTGCTCGATTTGCTCATGCAGGTCGCTGGCGAATGCGAGATTTCTGTCATTGCCTATTGCTTGTTGCCCAATCACTACCACTGGCTCCTGCGTCAGGATGGTGACACACCAGTTGGGGAAGTACCCAAACGCGTGTTTGGCAGCTACAGCCAAGCATTCAACAAAGCCTATAAACGACGTGGAACATTGTTCGATCAGCGCTATCAGGCTATTCTGGTCGACTCGGATGTCTACCTATACCGTCTCTGTTGCTATATTCACTGTAATCCCGTAAAACATGGCCTGGTGGCACAACCTGAAGGGTGGCCCTACTCAAACTACACACATTGGATTGCAGGAGCACAGGATGCACCTGAGCAACAGTTTGTTCGTGACCAGTTTACCAATCCTGTAATGTATGAGGCACTCGTGCATACCTACCTAGCTTCCGGAAGCTATAACACAATCGATGAAGCAGCAAAGAATACCAAAGACTAACAAAGGAGAAGCAATGAGCTTCCGGAGGCTCCTAGAACACGTTGAGCAAGGCGATCCCGAGTGGCAGGATTGGCAGATCAGGCGCATCGATGGCGGAGCGAACAATCTGCTTTACCGCGCTACCAGCCCCCACGATGATCTCGCTATCAAGTTTACCATCCGCGATGAGCGCCGACGGGCTAAGCGAGAATTCGAGGCTCTCTCAGCGCTTAGACAGGTCGGTCTTGCAATCGCACCTGAGCCAGTATTGCTTGATGAGAACTATCACCATCCGGTGATCGTGCAGCGGTGGCTTGAGGGTGAGGTCCTGACCACACCACCAGAAGATGATGCTACGTGGTCAGAACTGATCCAACACTATGCCACTATCCACACCGTTACACCAAACACAACCTCCACTGTACAATCTGAAGCATTTGTCAACGCAACAAGCAGCACCACAGCGAGAGCCCTGGTTCAGCAACAGGTTGATCGACTACCAACTACTGCGCAACCTGCATCCCTCATTCATCTCCTTGAGCAATTTGCTCAGTGGGAGACACCCGAATGGCCTACAACACTAAGAAAGCTCTGTCGGGTTGATCCGAATTGTCGAAATTTTCTTCGTGGACCAGATGGCTGGGCTTCTGTAGATTGGGAAAATAGTGGCTGGGGCGATCCTGCTTTTGAAATTGCTGATATGATGACCCATCCGGTCTACCAACCCATTCCACATACCCGATGGGAAGGGGTTATTGAAACCTACATTCAATATACACAGGATTTATGGGCCAGAACAAGGATTCAAACCTACTACATCGTCATGCGGGTTTGGTGGGTGGTCCGCTTCGCCCGGTATCTGTATGAAATTCCACAGGGGCTGGATCCACGGCTTGTGGATAGATCACCAGCGTGGTAGACCGAGATGGAAGCAAAGTACCAGAAGCACCTCGCACAAGCATTACAACTATTGCTTTCTCCAATGCAATAAAGAACCTCTCTTAAGAACGCATAACTGCTCGCATCTACCAACAACAGACTATCCTCCAGAATCAATGAAAACCTGTTAATTCTCTGTTGATAACACCTTGACGTATTCTTTGTGCACGTGTTACTATGGTATATGTTGAATTTTTATTCCACGTTATTGTAGTTGTTATTGGTGTGTACCATGGTTATATACAACCCTGGTTCCCAGAGAAAGGCCGACCGATGATCCGGGTAACTGTTGACAGCATCCGCGTCAGCCTGTTGACACAAAATCGTGTTGTTGTCTTACGCGAAGTAGACAGCCGCCGCTACTTACCGATATTTATTGGCCCATTTGAGGCCGATGCGATTGCAATAGCCCTACAAGGGTTAGAGCCACAACGCCCTATGACGCATGATTTACTGAAGACGGTTTTTAGTGAGCTTGGTGCTTCTATCAGATACATCCTTATCAGCGATATACGCGATAGCACATTCTATGCACGGGTTGTTGCAGATCAGGGTAGCCATACTATAGAGATTGACTCCCGCCCGAGCGATGCTATAGCCCTAGCAGTACGAACCGATGTACCGATCTATGTTGAACCACACGTACTTGAGCAAGGGGGAACACCACTTGAAGAAGAAGAAGGTGAAACCACTCTTGAGCCCAATGTTGATGATCCTGAGATAGAAACGACTGAAGAAGGTTTGTCCCTTTTCCGTGATTTTATCAATTCACTCGACATCGATAAAGATGAAGGGCAAAAAGATAAATAACGTTAAATCTCCTCAAATTGTGGATAAGTAGTCTTCTTTTGTGGATAACTGAGTCCGTTTGTGGATAAATCTGGGGATCTCGTGTGACTGTATGTGTATCATAGGCAATGTTTGTTAGGGATCCACATAGGAATCGGGAATTTGTGGATCAGTTTGAACATGTTATACAGATAGGAATTGTGCGCTCAGTTGCACAATTCTTTTTTTTTCCACTAATCCACAGCCCCTACTATTACTACTTCATGACTCTATATATTATATGGATAACTATAGTTCGGAATAAACTAACAACTTGAAGCACTGCTTATACCTAACGAATAATAATATTAGTGCATTGTTCCATTGAAACATGTATCGCTTGCTTTGGATCAGGAATAAGCCGCACATAATCAAACATCGCACGATCTACATTTCTCAAATACACCACGCCACGGTCATCCAACTGTGGATCTCTGCGGTCATAACAGACTATATTGTTCAAGTAGATATCTCTAGCATACATAATCAGAAATTGGTAGGGATGTACAGCTTCATTCGTCTTGGTTGGGTCAGGGTCGATGCGACGTGCGCCAGGAGGCTTCTGAGCGTTTGGGAAATCACAGGTATCTGTAGTATTCCATGTGATGTTTCGAAAAGATAGGTTTTCGATAGGATGCTCCTGCGTACCCTCAATATAGCAACGGCCTTTGCTGGTGATGGAAATATTCTCAAAGCTGATGGTGCGAATCTGGCCGATACGGGGGTCTTTATAATAGCGTGGTGTTATGTCAATAACAATGGGGAAATCATTATCCGCATTAGCTACAATGTTCGTAAAAAAGATATTCTCATACGTGCTGCCATCTTTCATATAGAGTGCCAAGACCACATTTGCCATGGGGATAGTGCAGTTGTTGAACACTATATTGCGAATATTGCTGAGAGCTTCTGTACCAATCTTCAAGGCAGCGTGACGTGACTGCAAAATACAGTTTGTGACGGTGATATCTTCACACACATCGCCCTCAGTGCTCTTAATCACGATACAATCGTCGCCCGCTACGATGTTGCAATCGCTAATGATGACATTGCGACAACCATCGGGATCAATGCCATCAGTGTTAATACGATCCTGGTTATTGTAGATGGTAATACCGTGAATGCGGACGTTATTGCAGCGGAGGAGATGGAGGGTCCAGAAACTGGAGTATTGGAGCCGTATGTCCAGAAAATTGATATTGTGACAGTCGCGATAGAATACCAGTGCAGGCCGAAATCGTTCATCGACGGCTTCCTCTGGCGAGAGGGCTGTACTGCCACCGCCATCAATGGTTCCATACCCCGCAATGGTAACATGTTCAACGTTATCGGCCCAGAGCAAGGCTTGAATTTGGCCTGGCAGATTGCCATAGGGTGTTGGAGCGATGATTGGAAAGAGCGCGGGATTAGCAGCACAGTGAAGCATCGCACCTTTTTCTAAGTACAAACATACATGTGAACGCATTTGTAGCGTTCCACACACATAGGAGCCTGCTGGTACGACCACAGTACCACCACCTGTTTTTGAACATTGATCCATGGTCGTCTGAATAGCTTCATGGTCGAGTGCCTGACCATCTCCTACTGCTCCAAAATCTTTGACATTCAAACGCATGCATTACTCCCCTAGTGTTCTAGACACTTATATTGTTTTTGAGGCGTGCAGCGGCAATGGCTGCCTGCCCCAAACTAATGCCCCCATCGTTTGGTGGGACAAGGTGATTGAGATATACGTGAAAAGCGTTTTTTTCGAGTTGGGTTACACATTGTTTGAGCAAGAGACGGTTTTGGAAAACACCGCCACTGAGCGCAATGTCATTGATGTCGGTTTGTCGACGAACTCTTTCACACAGGGTGATAATAACGGTACTGATTGTTGTGTGGAAGCGACCGGCAATCTGAGGAAGTGGCTTCTGCTGTTGCAGATCATCAACAATGGCGCGGAACATAGGGATAATATTGATCTGTGCTGGTGTGCCATCAATTATGGTGAAGGGATAGGGGTCGTGTGATGGTTCTGCAAGGGACTCTAACTCTATTGCGGCTTGTCCTTCGTAAAGCACCTCGTTGCGTATGCCCAGAAGTGCAGCAACTGCATCGAAGAGACGCCCCAGGCTTGATGTGGATGGACTATTGATATTACGATGCATCATTTGTCTGAGCGTGTTCCAGCGTTGCTGATCGATACTTTGTACAAAGGGAATGGGAAGGTTTAAGAAATCTTCACCAAAGGCATTTAAGAGATGCACCGAGGCCATGCGCCATGGTTGCCGTACGGCTTGCGCTCCACCGGGGAGTGGTACGTATACCAGATGGGCGTGGCGCTCAAAATCCTGGAGATCTGCACTCAATACTTCAAAACCCCAAACGGCGCCATCTGTGCCGTAACCAGTACCGTCAGCGGCGACACCAATGATCGGGCCTGCCAGTTTATGTTCTGCTAACACACTAGCGATATGGGCATGATGATGTTGGATGCCAATTTTGTGGGGTATGTCTGTGTCAAGTGCGTATTTGGTGGCCAGGTATTCCGGGTGTAAGTCGTAGGCAATAGCTTGTGGAGTGATATCAAACAGGCGTTGGAAGTGTTCGATGCCCTCACGGAACGATGTGAGTGTTTCGAGATTCTCCAGGTCGCCAATGTGATGACTGACAAAGGCTTGGTGTTCTTTACCAAGGCAGAAGGTGTTTTTAAGATGTCCACCGCAGGCAAGTAATGGCAGCGGAAATGCGTGTGCCAACGAGATTGGTTCGGGTACATACCCACGTGAGCGACGCAATATCTGCTCACCAACGACGACACGTGCCACCGAATCGTCACAACGCATGTGGATATCGCGATTGTGGAGTAAGATTCCATCGGCGATGCTACTCAATTGTGTACGGGCAGCGCTGTCTTGATAGGCAATTGGTTCATCGCTGATGTTGCCGCTTGTCATTACTAAAACAGTGGGTCGATCTGGCGTAAGGACTTCCGCGAAAGCGCCAAGCAGCAGGTAGTGGAGCGGTGTGTAGGGCAGCATAATGCCCAGAGTTGTGTACGATGGTGCAATGCCAGGTACAAGTGGTATGCCGGGTCGCTGATCGAGGAGCACAATGGGCCGTCGACGTGATTGGAGTAGGTTGGCCTCAATGCCGTTGATTGTACAGAGTTGGTGGGCCGTTACAAGGTCAGGAACCATCAGTGCAAAGGGTTTGGCTTCACGTTGTTTGCGTTGACGTAACTTTTGTACCGCTTCTGAATGCAACGCATCACAGACCAGGTGATACCCACCCAGTCCTTTGATTGCGAGGATGGCACCATCGGCCAGAAGGGTTGCAACATGCTGGATGGTGGTATGAAAGGAGCGTACCTGAGGTTCGACGGCAGTTTTTGTTGTTCTCCATAACTCTAATGACAGGGCTGGCCCACAATCAGGGCAGGCGTTTGGTTGGGCGTGAAAGCGCCGATCCAGCGGATTAGCGTATTCTGTTTGACAGGCAGGACACATTGGAAAGATATGCATTGTGGTTTTTGCGCGGTCGTAGGGAACATCCTGTATGATAGTAAAACGAGGACCACAGTTGGTGCAGTTTGTGAAAGGATAACGAAACCGTCGATCCGTAGGGTTACGGATTTCTGTCAAACATTCCTCACATGTGGTAGTATCCGGGGAGATGAGTGTGTGTCGTTCGGTTGTGGTGTGGCTTTGGGCGATGACAAAGGTGGGTTCATTGAGTAATGGAATATCAGCGTTGTGGATACTGTCGATCCGTGCGAGCGGTGGTGGATTCTCGTGTAAAGCACGTTCAAAAGAGTCGAGGTTTGGTGGTGATCCTTCTATCTCAATGGTTACACCAGTGCTATGGTTGAGAACAAACCCGGTTAGCTGATGGTGTTGTGCCTGGTTGTAGACAAAGGGGCGAAACCCGACTCCCTGGACGATACCGCGAACAATGATGCGTCTACGGACTCTGGCCATATGGTATGTTACAGTCCTTTGTGCTGTTCTAAGATCCAATCAGCCCATTCCACCAGTCCTTCACCGGTACGGCATGAGATCTCAAAGATTGGTGCACTTGTATTCAAGGCGCGTACCGACTCGTAGAAGAAGTCGCGGTCGAAGTCAACAAATTCGATCAGATCGATCTTGTTTAACACAATCACGTCGCTGGCTGCAAAAATATCAGGGTACTTGATAGGTTTGTCGCTCCCTTCGGCACTGCTGGCCAGACATAGTTTGATATGCTCACCCAGTGCCCAATGATTTGGACAGATCAGGTTGCCCACGTTTTCGACAAAAATAATGTCGAGTTGGTCAAGATTGAGACGTTCAAGTGCCTGTTTGACCATACCTGCTTCGAGATGGCAGTTACCGCCGGTGTTGATCTGCACGGCATCCTGAGCTCCGGCAGCCAGGACTTTTTCTGTATCGATACTCCCGGCAATGTCGCCTTCAATCACTCCGATGCTTGCCTTGTTTTGGAGAATCTCAATAGTCTTGGAGATTAAACTGGTCTTTCCGGCTCCTGGGCTAGCAATGACGTTGACTGCTAAAACATTCGTTTGTGTGAAGTGCTCACGGTTCAGGGCTGCAGCAAGATCGTTATGTTCGAGCAGACTTTTCGCCACGTTGATGATTTGTACGTTAGACGTTGTCATGTTTCAATCTCCATACTTTCGATAAGAAACTCACTGCCGTCACTGGTAATTTGCCCTGGTTGATTACACACAGGACAACGGAAATGGCCTACCTCTGGCTGATAATCTGTATCACAGGTATTACAATGAAAGCGCATCGGTGTGCGTTGGATGTTAAGTTTTGCGCCCTCTGACAGGCGACCAGGTGTAAGTGTGTCAAAGTAGAACAAGAGACTGTCGTCAACGAAACTGGTACGTTCGCCAACAATCAAATTGATCGAGAGTACCTTCTTGGCATCGGCTTTATGTGCATGTTCCTCAACGGTTTCAAGAAGGGAAGCCATCACTGATAGCTCGTGCATCCTGCTATCCTGTATTTGGAGGTTACTGTATACGTATCTAATTGGTTCTCTTGTATCTTATCTTACATGTCAATAGGTCTATTACGGGGATCTCCTTCTCAAGATGGAGCAAAAATTGCTCATGAGATAGTATACTCAACTCATTGTTATGTACGTTAAATCTCCATTGTTGCGTATTTCCAAAATGTTGTGAGAGGGGTTGTGTATCTATGGAGCACCTTCGTCATGTATTGCCGTTTGTAGCTCGCTATCGATTAATGCTATTCTTTGGGTTTTTATGTGCACTTGTTGATGCTGGTGCGACGGCGACCGTGCCACAGATTGTACGGTTTGCAGTAGACGATCTCAACACACGTGGTGTTGTGGCACAAGATTTACTTCAATATGGTGGTTGGTTACTATTACTGGCAATGGCGCTAAGTTTCTCTCGTTTTGGTCTGCGTCTATTTGTATCTGGGGCGGCTTTTCGTGTGGAGTTTGATATTCGTAAAGCACTTTTTCATCGATTGATTCTCCTCGAGCAGCGCTTTTATACGCAAACACATACGGGCGACCTGATGGCACGCGTTACCAACGATCTGACATCGGTACGCATGTTTCTTGGTCCTGGTGTGGCTTCATTGATGATTGTGTCTTTATTTGGCATTATCGCTGCCATACTGATGTTTGCTACCAGTGTGGTTCTGTCAACGGTAGTGTTAGCTCTGTTGCCCTTTGTTGTGATTATTTTTGCAATCGTTGGTGCACGGATGCGGCGTATCTTTCGTGAGGTACAAGATCAGTTTGGGGTGATTACGACACGGGCACAGGAAAATTTTAGTGGTATTCGCACCATTAAGGCATATGCTCAGGAAGAAGAGGAGATTCGGTTATTTGCTCAGGAAAACGAAGACTATCGTAAACTTAATATTCGCTATGTTTTATTGAGTGGATTTCTATGGCCTATTATTATTCTTGTATTAGGGTTGATTAACGCAGCAGTATTACTTATTGGGGGGCAGTTTGTGGCAGTTGGTACGATGTCGTTAGGAGATCTTGTGGCGTTCAATACGTACCTGGCGTTGCTGGCGTTTCCGATGATTGCACTTGGATGGACTGTTAATCTGTACCAACAGGCCTCTGCTTCTATGGGACGAATTGCGGAGATTTTGCACCGTGAGCCGGAAATTATTTCTCCACCATCTGAGCATTTAACTTCAGATTCTGTATTGATTCAGGGGGATATTGAATTTCGTAATGTAGGAATTCGCTTTGTGTATGAGGAGTACGCCGCTCAGGAAGACACTCCGACACGATGGTCCACAAACGTTGAAGAGCAGTGGGTGTTGCGACATATTTCATTTCGTGTTTCACGTGGAACATCGTTGGCAATTGTAGGTGGAACGGGTACTGGTAAAACCACATTGGTCAATTTACTGGCACGAGTGCGCGATCCTGACGAAGGCCATATCTTTATTGACGGCCAGGATGTTCGTACACTCCCACTTGACGCTTTGCGTCGAAGTCTTGGGTATGTTCCACAAGACACCTTCTTGTTTAGTGTGCCATTACGTGAAAATGTAACTTTTGGCTGCCCTGATGCAACTCCTGAAGAGATTGATAAGGCGGTGGCTGTCTCACGATTAAGCAATGACCTGGCACAGTTTCCTGATGGACTTGATACGCTTATTGGTGAACGTGGTGTTACGATGTCAGGTGGACAAAAGCAACGAACGGCGATTGCCCGTGCTATATTACGAGATCCATCTATACTTGTACTTGATGATGCTCTTTCTAGTGTTGACACCAACACAGCCGCACAGATTTTGAAAGAGCTACGCAGTGTTATGAGTGATCGCACAAGCATTATTATTGCCCATCGTATTGCTTCGGTGAAGGATGCAGATCAGATTGTATTACTCCACGATGGGCGCATTATTGAGCAGGGAATCCATCGCGAGTTGATTGCACTTGGTGGCCATTATGCATCAATGTATCGACGTGAATTGCTTCAGCGAGAACATGAGGATTTGTAGTTGATAAATGTCCATACAGACTCATCCAATACGTGGTTGGTATATTGTCATGTAGCAGATAATAGAGGAATGTCCTAATGTCTGATACCCATTTTGAAGATGATGAGATTCTGGGTAAAGCCTATGACGGTCATCTCATGCGGCGGCTCCTGGTATTTGTAAAACCATACTGGCGGCAGTTATCCGTTGCCATGATATTACTAGTGTTTGGTGCACTGGCCGAAGTTGCGCCGCCCTATCTGATTAGTGTGGCGATTGATGGCCCTATTGCTGATGGGAATGTTGCAGGTATGTGGCCTATCTTTGGTATGTATCTTCTGGCACTGTTCATTGCGTTTGGCTGTCGTTATGGTCAAACCTATATTATGCAAACCGTTGGTCAACAGGTGATGGTGGATATTCGTGTGCGTCTATTTAGCCATATTCAGCGAATGAGTCTGGCGTTCTTCGATAAAAACCCGGTTGGCCGCCTCATTACCCGGCTTACCAATGATGTAACGGCGCTTAATGACTTTTTGACGCTTGGCTTGGTTGCGTTGCTGGGTGATGGTTCGCGCATGATTTTTATCATTATCGCAATGCTGCTGATTAACTGGCGATTGGCACTGATTAGTTTTATAGTTCTGCCCTTTGTTGTGCTAGCAACTATCTTTTTTCAGCGTGCAGTTCGTGCTGCTTTTCGATTGGTTCGACAGCGATTGGCACGGATTAACGCATTTTTGAACGAACAGATTACAGGCATTCAAGTTACCCAGTTGTTTAATCGGGAAGAGCAAAGTCGTTTTCGTTTTGATGAGCTAAGTTCGGAGTATCAGTCAGCGCAGTTTCGCTCGTTGATTGCGTTTGCGATCTTTTTCCCTGCGATTGGTTTCTTATCGATTATTGCAATTGCACTCCTGTTGAATCTAGGTGGGCAGGTTGTTTTGGGTGGTATCGCAACCATTGGTTTATTGGTAGCCTTTATTCAATACACAGATCTTGTTTTTCAGCCGATTCGTCAGCTTGCGGATAGTTACAATTTACTGCAAAGTGCTATGGCATCTGCCGAGCGTATTTTCCGTGTACTTGATACCGAGGCAACGGTCAATGATCAATCAGAGCCACGCGCCTTGTCGCAACCAGTTCGTGGTGATATTGAATTCAAAAATGTAGTGTTTGGCTATTATCCTGATGAGCCAGTACTACGTGGTGTGTCGTTTTTTATACCCGCAGGCCAAGCTGTGGCGGTTGTGGGAGCAACTGGTGCCGGAAAGACTTCTCTGATCGGTCTGCTGGCACGTTTTTATGATATTCAAGAAGGATCAATAACACTTGATGGTGTTGACATTCGAGATGTGCGTCAGGCTGAATTGCGGCGACATGTGAGCGCGGTACCACAAGATCCAGTCTGTTTTAGCGGTACGATTGCGAGCAATATTCGCCTGCACGACGAGTCTATTTCTGATGAACAGGTGCGCCACGCTGCAGAAATTGCGAACGCAGCTCCGTTCATCAAGCGTCTGCCGGATGGATATGATGCCGAAGTGCGTGAACGTGGGGCCAATTTGTCGGTTGGTCAACGTCAGTTGCTTGCATTTGCACGGTCGATTGCGTTTAATCCAGAGGTGTTACTCATTCTGGATGAAGCAACCTCTAGTGTTGATACTGAAACCGAAGCCTTGATTCAAACAGCACTTGAGCGCTTATTACACGGACGTACATCAATTGTTATTGCCCATAGATTGTCGACTATTCGCCATGTTGACCGGATTATTGTGTTGCACAAGGGTGAGCTGGTCGAGGACGGCACGCACGCGGAGTTGTTAGCAAAACGTGGGTATTATTACCGACTGTATGCACTCCAGTTTGCAGAGCAGGTTGGAGCTTAATTGAAGTCAGGAAAAGGCTACCCGATTTTTTGTTGACGCTCTTTTTTTTTAGCATATGTACCAAATAATTTTGCTGGTGAAGTAAAGTGATGGTTATAGTATTTTTCTCCACTGTACATACTCATATACCAAGTATATAACAAAAATGTGATTGGCTCTTTTCATTAATTCGACTTTTTGTCGTATTCTAATCATTAACATTAAAGGTTACCTTATATTGGCTTTCATATGATTGGTTTGACAAATTGTGCATATGGTATTATCTTTGCGTTCACATAGTAAGCTATTAACTGCACTATTGGCCTAGGTGCCTGTAACAAATAAATCGGAGTAGTAGTTTTGTTGAGCTACTCTGGGCTTTGGTTGTTTTAAGGTAAATATATGGATGACCCCGTATGGTATGAAGCTTCTCGCTTTATGCGTTTATATACACAGATTACATTTGTTTTATGGTGTGTGGTCTTTGTAACAGTGGTGGTGGGGACATGGTTATATCGTTACAGTTTACGTCAATCATCAGTCTGGATTAACCCTGCTCATTTGGCTGTTGGTAATATCGGATTTCATCATCGTGTGCGCCAATCTGCTCGGCTAGCAAGAGCAACTCTTGAAAATACGCTAGTTACGCTTCCTCAATCAACATTTCCTCAGTCATTACAACAACCGAAAAAACCTGAAATTCCACGGATTCCCTTACGATATGCTGCACATTTATTCGTAATGCTATTGGTGGTGGTTGTTTCTCAGTATTCGTTCTTTGGTTTATCCTGGTTTCTCGAACAAGACGAAGATACTCTACCAATCAACATTCAGGCGGTAGAAACAGATAGAACAACTGATGTACAAGCAGTAAGTGGTTTTTCGGCCTTTTCAATCGAATCAAGTACTCCTGTTCAATCACTAACGTTGCCATCAACCCGCCAAATGTCTTTGGCAGATGTGGTTTATGTTGAGACCCATGTGTTAAGCGATGGTGAAACACTTGGGTCTGTAGCCAATCAATATGGTGTGAGTGTTAATACACTGTTCTGGTCTAATGCATTACAAGATGCAAACTTGCTGGCCGTTGGTCAGGAGTTGCGTATTCCGCGCCTCTCAGGTGTGCCATATACTGTTGAACAAGGTGATACAGTCGCTTCTATTGCTGATGCGTTTGAGGTTGATCCCGAAGCCATTGTGGCGGTTAAAGGAAACGCCCTTGCTGCTGATCAATCTATACTCCCTGGTCGCGAGTTGTTTATTCCCGGTGCGGTTCAAGCATATCCCTCTGAAGTTGTTGAACGTTACGGTGATGAGCAAAGCCTTGCTGAGATGCGGGCCGTTCTGGCAGGAGTTGTACGTGAAACTCAGACAAATATGCGGACAGGCCCTGATGGTGTGTATGCACGTGTTGAGCAGTTAGATGCCAATTTCCCGCTCGAATTAGTAGCACGACATGCTGACTGGATTAAAGTGAATGCAGGCAGTGTTGGTTCTGGTTGGGTTCACAGTGATCTTTTGGATATAACACCTGATATGTTGGAGCGCCTACCAGAGACTGATGATTTCCCACCACCGCCACCAGTGTGGGTATGGCCTACTCAGGGACGGTTTACATCAGGCTTTGGTTATCGTACCAGCCCGTTCCCTGGATTTCATAACGGTATTGATATAGCCAATCGCTCAGGAACACCAATTCTTGCTGCACGTGCGGGGCAGGTAGTTGAAGCTGGATGGTGTGGGGGGTACGGTTACTGTGTCCGAATCAACCATGGTGATGGTGTTGAAACAATCTATGGCCATTTGCTCAGGCAACCGGTTGTCTCTTCTGGTCAAAGTGTTGATGTAAGTCAAGTAATTGGTGCTATGGGAAGTACTTATGGAAGTGGTGGTTATTCAACGGGTGTACATCTGCATTTCACAGTAAAGGTCAACGGTCAGGCTGTAAATCCACTTCAATTCCTTCCTTAATCTGTATTATTGCAGTTTAGTATTTCATCTAAAACGTCCCACACTGTGTGGTGACGTTTTATTATTATATGTTGTTTTCAGGTATTTTGTTTGCTGGCACGAACTATGCTGTCATGCTACAATGGAGATGTAAAACGTGAAACACTTGATTAACACAGTAGCACATGAGTAGCTAAATCTGGATCGTATTAGATATATGTTGCCCTCTATTCTATAGGTTGTCTTTCAGTTGAGATATAGGTGTAAAACGTGAAACACACAGATAGCGACTCTCGAACTGTTGTGGTAGCACTTGCCAATCAAAAAGGTGGTGTTGGTAAGACCACAACATCTGTCAACCTTGCAGGAGAATTGTCTCAGCGAGGCCATCGTGTGCTACTGATTGATTGTGATCCGCAAGGGAACGCAACAACAAGTCTTGGTATTGATAAGCACCGTGTAACTATTTCAACCTATGAAATGCTCATGGGTGTTAATGTACCAGGTGATGTAATTTATCAGACTGGTAGATTGGGTTATGACATTATTCCAGCAAGTGAAAATTTGGCTGGGGCTATGATCGAACTAACAGACATCGAACGTCGTGAGTGGCGTCTTGCTGAAGCACTGGAACAGATTGAGGGATATCATTGGATATTACTTGATTGCCCTCCTTCACTGGGGTTATTAACATTAAATGCTTTGTGTGCAGCTCATTATGTGCTTATTCCACTACAATGTGAATACCTGGCGTTAGAGGGTTTGGTACAACTCAAGGGAACTATTGATCGTGTGCGCGATCATCTCAACCCAGCGCTTTCAATTGCTGGAGTTGTGATGACGATGTATGATGGACGTACCAATTTGTCCCAACAGGTAGTTGAGGAAGTACGTCAATATTTTCCGCAGCGCATCTTTGATACATTAATTCCTCGTAGCGTACGGGTAAGTGAAGCCCCAAGCTATGGGCAACTGTTGAACGAATATGATCCGCAAAATCGAGCTGCTCAGGCATATGGGTTACTGGCAGATGAATTTTTACAACGGTTTTGAGTTGAGGGGATGGTACTATGACTAAAAAAGGCGGACTATATCGCGGCTTAAATGCACTTCTGCCCCCTGATACACAAAGTGGGGTAAAAGATATACCTATTAACAATATTCGCCAGAATCCTCGTCAACCCCGTATGTTATTTGACGAAACAGCTCTAGAAGAATTAGCCATTTCCATTCGTGAGCACGGTATTATTCAGCCGCTGATTGTGAGCGAAATGGGTGAGGGACTGTATGAACTGATAGCTGGTGAGCGGCGGTGGCGTGCGTCACGTAAGGCACAACTCACACACGTCCCTGTGATTATCCGTGAAACAACCCCGCAAGAGTTGCTCGAATTAGCGCTGATTGAAAATGTACAACGTGCTGATCTTAATCCACTCGAAGAGGCACAAGCCTATCAAAACCTGAAAGATGATTTCAATTTGACTGATAGTGAGATTGCTCAACGAGTTGGTAAAAACAACCGTGTGACGATTGCGAATACACGGCGTTTACTCAACCTTCCAGAACCTGCCAGAGAAGCGATTTTGAGCAATACAATCAGTGCTGGTCATGGACGTGCATTACTGAAACTTGAGACACCTGAACAGCAACTGGCCGCTTTAGCAGTATTAACAACAGAGGATATGAGTGTCCGTGATGCCGAGCATCTTAGTGATATTGCCAAGGAATACAATGGGAATATCGATTATGCTATCGCAACACTGCGTCAACGTCGTGGATCGCGCTCTAATAAATCACAGACTAAGACAGACCGCAAAACGGCAAAACAGTCACCTGTTGCCTTATCTGATGATGATCAACAGGTGACTCGGGAGATGGAACGTATACTTGGGGCGCCTGTTCGTTTGTTGCGCTCTGATAGCAAACTACAGGTAACCATTGAATTCTATACAGATGAGCAATTGCAGGCCTTTTTTGACTTGATTGGTAATGCGTAGATATGTCTGTAACGTAAGTCGTGCTAATGAACAAATCAATGAAGCTGCAACTACCATACGTGAGGTGCAGAGGAGGGTAGCAATACCATGGTGCCAAAATGGTTAGATGCTAAAATTCGCCGTATGACAGGTGTGATCGTTGCAAAAACCCTTGGGCGTACCTCATTAACCGCTACTGAGTTGACTTTGAGTGGATTTGCTTTGATTATCGGCTCTGTGTGGTTACTTGCCACTGGCTCATTCTTTTGGGCTGGTTGTCTTATTCTTGTTGCCAGCATATTTGATATGTTGGATGGTGCGCTTGCGCGTGCAAAAAATGAAGAAAGTCAATTAGGGGCTTTTCTTGACTCAACCTTAGATCGTTACTCTGAAGTGTTTATCTTCTTTGGCCTATTATTCTATTATTATCAAAATACTCCTGGCTCTGTTGAAGTGATGCTGGTCTTTGTTGCTGGTACAGGGTCGTTGCTCATCAGTTATGCACGTGCACGTGCTGAGTCTCTTGATTTTGATTGTAAAGTAGGATTATTGGAACGTCCTGAACGTATCGTGATGATTGTGTTTGGCTTGTGTACGGGCTGGATCTCCATTATTCTGTGGGTACTTGCAATACTAACACATCTAACAGCATTGCAACGTATTCTCCATGTATGGCGACAGAGTCGCCGCAATACTATCGCAAAACGATCTGTCTCACTCATGCAACGTGGTGATTATCAATAGGTGTTTCACGTGTAACATACTACTACTATTAAGTATAACTATGCAATTAAATTTACAAACACTGAGTCAGCCAGAAATTTACAAATTGCTGATTGGTTGTATTGTCCCACGGCCAATTGCCTGGGTTTCCACGATTGATGTTGATGGACTACCTAATCTGGCTCCTTTTAGCTTCTTCAACGGCGTTGGTTCCAATCCTCCTGCTGTTAGTATTGCGATTGGTGCTACTGACACACAGGACGGACGTAAGGACACACTTCGCAACATCCAAACAGTTGGTGAATTTGTAATCAACATGGTCAATGAAACATTAGCTGAGGCAATGAATGAAACATCTATCAATTACCCGTCTGCTGTCAACGAATTTGAAGCTGCAGGACTCATTATGGCGTCAAGTGTTGTGGTACAACCACCTCGCGTAGCTGATGCACCAGTGAGCATGGAGTGTAACTTATACACTACCGTACCTGTTGGTGAGGGACCGGGAAGCTCAACCTTAGTTATTGGTACGGTTACCATGCTTCATGTTCGTGATGATATTATCAATGAACGCTTACATATTGATCTTCAACGCTTACAACCTATTGGTCGTTTGGCCGGGTCCAGTTATGCCTGTATTCGTGAGGTTTTTGATATGCAACGTGCGCGTTACAATGATCAAACGAAGCAGGTAGACCGATAATAATGTGAATTATTTTAGTTAATATATGTTTAACCGGAGAAGAGACGTTCTCAGTAATTATGTGACTACAGGTACTATACATACCTAACGCAAAATTGATTGTTATGGGGCATTGTTAAGCATTGCGACATTGCTAAACGATGTGGTACAATGCCCACCGCTGATAGCTATTTGCATACATTTGGATGCACAAATATATATGTTGCTTGAACTCAACATTCGCGATTTTGCCATTATTAACCAATTACACCTTCGTTTAGGTGCGGGTTTTATTGTCCTTACCGGTGAGACAGGTGCTGGCAAATCCATTATTATTGACGCCTTAGGAACATTACGCGGTGATAAAACTGACCCCACCTTTGTAAGTGCTGGTGCAGAACGTGCCCGTATCGAAGGAGTTTTCAGCCTCACTGATCGACCTGATGTTATTCCTCTTTTACAAGATTTTGGCCTTTGGGACGATGCTGATGATACCTTGATCCTTTCACGTGAAATCAATGCTGAAAGTGGGCGTAGTGTCGCACGTATCAATGGTCGTGCGGTAAACAGTAGCATCCTCCGAGAAGTGGGTGGTCGTCTGGTTGATATTCATGGACAACACGATGGTCTGTCCTTATTTAATGCTCGTACCCACGTCGACATGCTTGATCGATATGGTGGATTACTTCCCTTGCGTGAAACGGTTGCCAGCAAAGTCGCAGAACTACAAAAGGTGCGCGACGAACTGACAAAAATGCGAGAAGCAGCAACACGACGCACGGAACGTATTGAGGAATTACGTTTTCTCCTTGAAGATGTGCAGGCAGCACAGTTGCGTCTTGGTGAGGAGGAAGAATTAACTCAGGAGCGCTCACTTGTGCAAAACGGCGCACGCATTCATGAAATTGTGCTGGAAACCTACGCCCTATTGTATGACGGTGAACAGAGCGAGCCTCACACGACTCAATCGATTATCGAAATGATGGGCTCTGTTTCTGCACTTTTAGAAGAACTTGCCCGCCTCGACACATCAAGAAATGCTATGTTAGAACAGTCTCGTGAACTGCTATTTTCGCTGGAAGAAATCGCAACAGGCATACGAGCCTATCGTGACTCCATTGATTTCGATGCATCACGGCTGGACGAGATTGAAGACCGTCTCACGGTTATTCGCAATATACAACGCAGGCACCGTGGCACAATTGAGCAAATTCTCGAACGTGCTGAGTCGGCTGAAGCAGAAATTGATCGCTTGATACATAGCGAAGAGCATATGGCAGATCTCGAAACTCAGGAAGCAATGATCCGGACAGACCTCGGCACACTTGCCGGAACGCTCTCGCAAAAGCGGTGCACTGCAGGCAATCAACTTGCAAAAGCTGTAGAGGAAGCCGTACGTGAACTTTCTATGCCTCATGTTCAATTTTATGTGAATATCAATCATGCAGATGATCTAAATGGTGTGCCATTACCAAATGCTGAAGATAGACGGCTTGCCTTCGATAAAACGGGTATCGACCAGGTTGAGTTTATGTTGTCTCCTAACCCTGGTGAACCCCTCAAACCTTTGGCACGTATTGCCTCAGGTGGCGAAAGCGCTCGGTTGTTGCTTGCGCTAAAATCCATTCTGTCACGAGTTGATGATGTTCCCACTCTGGTATTTGATGAAGTTGACGTTGGTGTCGGTGGGCGTGCTGGTCAGGTGGTTGGTGAAAAGCTGTGGGGCATTAGCACGCAACATCAGGTCATTTGTATTACTCACTTGCCACAGGTTGCAGCCTTTGGCGACACACACTTTACGATTGTAAAACATGTTTTGGGTTCTTCCCTCAATGATGATCTTCGCACACGTACCAACATCCACAGTTTAATCGGTGAGCAACGTACTGAAGAACTTGCAGCAATGCTGGATGGTACACCTGTGAGTGATCACAGTCGCCGCAGTGCTCAAGAGATGTTAGATCGCGCACAGGTACTCAAACAAAAAAATGCGCGCGAAGTTCAGCAACCACTGTTAGTACGTTAAATATTCAATGCTAGGGAGAAGAACTGAAATTTATCATCACACTTCACCTTGTACCCATTACAGGGAGGATATCCATTGATACAGCAACAGACCGCGATTGCACGTTGGTGTGAACGCATTGTCGAGGGCGGATGGCTTCTGGCTGTGGTGTTTATACCAAGCTACTTTAACCTGCTCTCCTCACGCCACTTTGAACCGGATAAATCAACTTCGTTGCGTGCCATTGTGTTAGTCATGGCAGCCGCAGCGATTATTCGATGGTTGGAAGGGTTGAATAATGCGCCTCCCAAACCAAAATCAGAAGATACAGCAAAGCAACCTCCTGGACGGCTTAAACGTATCTGGAGTCGTATAACATCTGTTCCTCTATCAATCCCGGTACTAGTGTATATCGTCGTTTTTCTGTTTGCCACTATTGTATCTGTGACACCATACATGAGTTTTTGGGGTTCCTATCAACGTCTGCAAGGGACATATACCCATCTGTCATACATTGCCCTTGGTGCCATTGTTGTTTTGAACATGCGTCGTCGTGAGCAGTTAGAGCGTCTTGTTACTATCTCTGTATTAGGAAGTCTGGTCGCTGTTGGGTATGGATTGATTCAGCACTACCAACTTGATCCGCTTCCGTGGGGTGGCGACGTTGTTTCGCGTATTGCCTCAACAATGGGGAATTCAATCTTTGTTGCTGCCTACTTTATCATGATTATTCCCTTCGCCCTGTACCTGACAATAGCAGCAGCGCACACGGCAAGTCAATCTCCCTCCTCAAAGCGCCCTGGTGTTGACTGGGGATGGGCCATCAGCTACGTGTTGCTCGTTCTGGGGAGTCTTGCGATTGTGTTTGCCGCTATCCAGTTTGTTGCGGTTGTTCGTACCAACGATCTGCGGTATTGGTGGGTCTATCCTGGCTCACTAGTTGTTGCATTTCTCCTCTATCTTGTCCCTACATTACGCCCCCATAGCGCTGACCGTATCAACATCTCAATGCTGCTTCCTGGTATCGTGGCAATTACATACGTCCTCATGTTGGGATTATTCTTTTCTTCTGGCCAGTCCACTGGCGGTCAGGAAGTACGGCCATATGGAGAACGTGGCGGCACAGAATGGCCTATATGGATGATTGGTGGCATCATATCAATTATTGTGAGCTATACGCTCATGTTCGTACTCCCTCGTCGTTCGAGTCCGCAAACCGCATTATTTATGCGGCTCCAAAGCATTGGCATGCTCATCATCACACTCTTGCTGTTGGTCGTGACCTTCTACACACAAAGTCGTGGCCCCTGGATTGGTGCGGGAGCGGGCTTGTTTGTCTTCTTTACCCTACTATTATGGAAGGCATGGCAGCGCGCGCGCACCGAAGGACTGCCCCGCGCGACACTCTGGCGCAATCTTCTCATTGGCGAAATTGCACTCACTATTGCGATGGGTGCTTTTATTGTTATCTTCAATTTTTCCAATGCACCCGTCTTCGTTGAGTTACGTGAAGTTCCCTACATTGGGCGAATGGGTCGCCTTCTGGATACGAGTCCAGGCACCACCGGTGATGTGCGCATGAAGATTTGGTTTGGCGACGAGATTACCAATGGCGCCGTAGGATTGATTACATCTAACCCTGTTCGTGCTCTGGTGGGATGGGGTCCAGAAAGTATGTTTGTTGCCTACAACCCGTTCTATCCCCCATCGCTCGCCAATGTTGAGGCGCGTGGTGCCTCACCAGATCGGTCACATCAAGCCTATTTAGATGAATTAGTGACCAAAGGCTTATTCGGTTTGATCAGCTATCTCTTTGTTATTCTCAGCTTCTTTGCCCTCGCCTGGCGACTTCTCCAACGGGTAACCGAATGGCGTATGCAAGTCCTCTTTATAGCTTGTATAAGTATTGTTGTTGCCCATAGTGTCGAAGGGTTGACCGGTATACCGATTGTCGCCACATTAATGCTGCTCTGGATCGCCATGGCTGTTCTAGTGGTGTCTGGTTCTTTGGCAGGCCAGTACTCACTTGATGGTCAGGAACCAGATCTGACCGAAGCTGCGAGCGAATCTCCCGAACCCGTAGAACGTAAAGGGCAAAAGGCAACAAAAGGTCGCGGAAGTCGTCGACAAACAGCAGCAGGTCATGGTTCACGGCGCACGGGCTCATCACGGCGCCGTGCGACCGGGTCGAGTGGACTGCTTGGCGGACTGCTCTACACTATCATTGCGGTCATTGCGTTTGCCTTTGTGTGGAGTATCAATGTCAGTAATGTCTTTGCTGATATGCGTTTTCAACAGGGTAAGATCTATACAGAAAGCGCACAAGCTAATCTTCAACGCCACCTTGAAGGATTAACGTTTTTTGTCGATGCTATCAACCTGGAACCAGAACAAGATTTTTACTATCTCAGCCTGGGACGTAACCTGATGAGTCTGGTCGATATCCGTCGTCAGATGGATGGAACAGAATTTGGCGAAACAGTTGATGATGCCCGTGTGGAAACGTTATTGCGACAACCAAACGATCAATCGATACAACAATTTGTCTTAGAAATGCCCTTACAAGAGTTAATGAGTTATGCCGAAGCGGTCCTCCTGCGCGCCTATGAGATTAATCCTCGTAATAAAGACCATTCGGCCAACCTGGGGCGGCTCTACTCATTCTGGTATTCACGACTGACACAAGATCCAGCACAACTCCAACAAGCACTTGAGTGGTACGAACGGGCGAACGAAGCCGCACCAAACGATGTGGTTATCATGAACGAATACGCCCGTACCTATGTGTTATTGGCTGAAGTAAACCGGGAGCAGCCAGATCAAACGGTTGTTCAGGAATATTATGAGCAAGCAAATGCGCTCTTGTCTGAAGCTAAACGCCTCGATCCTCTCTACAGCGAGACTGAGCTGCTCCTCGCTGATGTGTTGCGATTGCAGGGTAACTACACTGAAGCCACAGATCGCTATCTTGTGCTCTTAAAAGAAAATCCGCAGGCGCTCAGTAACCAGATTGAACTTATTGCAACCAGCATGCAGTCTGAGCCAGAGCAACTCCAACGTCTACTTGAAGGGTATGAAGCTACTGTAGCGGATGAAACCGAGAATCCCGCTCCACTGTATGCGATCATTGGTCGTCTGGCCTTTCTTATAGGAGACTTACCAGGTGCTGAAGCCGCCTATGCCAGTCAGGTTGAATTAGAGCCAAACAATGCTCAAGCAAGACAGAACTATACACTTGTGTTAAGTGATACACAACAGTACCAAAGGGCGGCGTCTGAAGCCGAGGTTCTGCTCACACTGGTACAATCTCAGGACCAACAGCGTGCGGTACAGGTCCAGGTGTTAATCGACTATCTGAAAAATCGTGCTGCTGGTGATTAATCACGTATATCTATTCAGCAAAGGCACACCAAACAACCGTCGGTGGACGGCTTGCCCGTCCTGGCCATTTACTGTTTTAACACAGATGAACAAAGGTGCAGAGATGTAAAGGTGGAAAGAAAGAAACGAGACAGAGCGACTAAGTGGAACGACCTACCCCTTAACTCGTGTTATTCTACGCTCTGTGCTTTCTTAACCCTCCTCCCAAACCCTTACCGCAGAGGGCGCTCTCAAAACGATGGTTAAAAGTCCCCCAACGGGTCATGGTCATGTATCAAGTGACGGACTTCTGGAGAGGAAATAAATAATTGAGACGTGCAAGAGATCCTTAAGCAACTTTACACAGTTTTGGCGCACGAACCAAGTTTCAATAACACAAGGTTTGTAGTCTAATACTGAGGTGTATATGGCTTCACAGGATGGATTGTGCGGGGAGAGGGTTCGCTGGTTATCAATGTATCAAAGCAGCATAACATCGTTCATTACAGGAGGAGCAAGACGATATATGTTAATCCATGCAGTGTATTTCGTGTCAGACAGTGAGATAAGTAAAACATCCTGCTGAGGAACATGGAAAAGGCCGCGCTGGGCGCGGTGGGTATTGGCAGAATACCAATCAAGTGTGGCAACTCCAGTGTATTCCATGTCATACCTCCTCGTCAAGTCCAGCGTGGAGAGACCATCAGCTACTGTCCTGATGAGAGTAGCCTGGCTTTGTAATGTCCAAAAAAGGGGACGCGTGTTCAAGTGTAGTACCACGGTTCCATTGTGTCGAACGCTATCTTCGTGCACTCGCCGCAGATGGTAGAAGCGAGAAAACGCGGAAAAACCACGCGCAGGTGCGCTCTCACTATGGGCGCTGGCTCGTACAACATACCACCATACCATGCATTGGAAAACGGTCTCAACCACCGCGTTCCAGGAGCATCTGGCAGCATTTGCCAGTACCCATAGTGTTACCTACGCACGCAACTATCGTATCTTTCTGACCAAATTCTACCAGCGTGCGGTCTATTGCAAGTGGATTCCACAGGCACCAGTGCCACTTCACGGGACACAGCAGGGTCGGAAAGGAAACAAACATAGCGAGGCCAGTAAGACCGATGGAGGACTGTTACAGGCTATTGATGACTTTGGTGACCATCTTCTGGCACAGGGGCGGAGCGAAGAAACTGTCAAAAACTATGGTTACCTACTTGGCCAGTGGGCCAACTACCTGATAGTCCAGCACAAACGTTGGACAGAGGTTGAGTTGCGCGATCTGGCGCACTTTTTGCGGCAGTATCGTAAAAGTCGTATGAGTACCCGCGAAAATGAGCGGTACACGAACCAGCGGAGCCCGACAACCGTGGCCTTAATGACCACCTGCCTGCGGAGTTTTTATCGCTGGGCGGCACGGGAGGGGTTTGTCAATGTCTCCCCAATCTATCTTGACCCACCCAAACGTGACCGTCGCCAGCCCCGACGATTGCAGGCACACGTGCTCCAAGAGTTGTTACAGAAACTCAACAATCCCCGGTGGACCTTGATGATGACGACCGTGAAGAGTGGTATCGTAATCGCGTTATCATTCTCACCCTGCTCTTTACCGGTGTTCCTCTGGCCGAATGTGCGGGGATGACTTGGGGAAGATGTGGATCTTGACGAGAATTGGCTGCGGGTCTGGCGCAAGGGCAACAAAGAAGCCTATGTTCCTATCCATAGCTATCTACGCTATGAGTTGCTGGCCTGGCGACGCGGAGCAACCAGTGGACCGGTGTTTCCCTCGCGGCGCGGGGGTGGTCTGGCGCTAACAGATGAAGGGATATCAGAGATGTTCCGTCGTTTCGTCAAGACACGTCTTAACATCGCGTGTACGGCGCGCCAGTTGCGGCACACGTGTGCAACAGCCCTGGATGAACAGGATGCCAATCTTGAAATCCTCCGAAAACTGTTGGGGCATGAGAGTGTGCGAACCACCCAGACATATCTTGACCTGTCTGACAAAAGACTCCATGACTTAATTCATAAGCTTCCACAGCAGTGGGAACATATACCATCAAATGGACAGACCCAGAATGGCTCGTCTGGAAGGATTCCGCTGACTGATTCCACTACAACAACGGAATTCCATCAGGAACCATTGGAACCGGCAATGCTCTGGCGGGTCTTCTTAGCGCTGGTATCGATGCAGAATAAGCAGCAGTAGAGGTGTGGCGCGGGGCTGGTGGGACGCTTTCAGTCGTCCCACCAGCCCCGCGCACGTGCGTTGTCGTGCATATGAGGTTGACGTTTTTATTAAATGCGTTAAAATTAGCACATCTATATCACGCAGAAAGGAGGGGATTGTGCCGGAAGACCGCCCAACAATGTCTGCACAAGAAGCTGCCGCGTATCTTGGTATTTCAAAGCCAACCATGCTGCGACTGTGGACACAAGGGTTACTCACAGGATATCGTGTGACCCCGTATCCTAATGAGCGGGTACGGATCTACCGTGACTCGGTAGAATTGTTCGATAGCCAACGTAAAAATCAGGCTCCGCAAGCGGATACCTGGTTTTTGTGTTTGGCCCGTTGGTCTGCCAGTGCATTCCTGGTTTGGACACCGTATGCATCTGGCCTCGTTATGGGCTTCATGAAATTGTTGGTACTGGAGCGGGAGACGGGGTTCGAACCCGCGACCTACACCTTGGCAAGGTGTCGCTCTACCAACTGAGCCACTCCCGCTTGTGTTAACCTGTTAACCATATTATAGCATGGCTCTTCAAGGAACGCAAACGGTGTAATCGTTAACGCAGTGACGCAGAGGAACAGAGGTGCAGAGGGGGATCGATGAATCGGTGCAGGGGCAAGCCCTGCACCTGCGGGGACGTGATAACCCTTAACCCCTAACCCTTATCTGCTACCACCGCATCCACCTCGATTTCGAGGAGCATGTCTGGTTGCATGAGTCGCCGCACTTCTACCATGGTCGCTGCGGGCCGTATGTCCCGGAAGAATTCCCCATGGGCGCGCCCAATCGCTTCCCAGTCGTCGATGTTGATGACGTACATGCGTGTTCGCACCACATCGGTGAGATCGGCATCGGCTTCGTGTAAGGCTGCTTTGATGATGCTAAGAATGTGCATGGTCTGAGCGTAAGCATCGCCAACTCCTACGATCTGGCCATCCGCGCCAACCGCGGTGGTACCAGCCACATGCACCTGTGGCCCTACCCGCACCGCCCGCGAGTATCCGACGATACGTTCCCACGGCGCACCACTTGAAATAAGCTGTCTATCGGTCATTTGTCATCAGTATTTCTTTTCTCCAAAAATGATCGCCCTCACATTGTATACGAAGCTCAAAAGTAAGAGAATGCTTTGAGTCGCTTTGTCGATCTGAATGTGGCAGTATGGTGGTGTATTGACGGATCAATGTGCTCAAGTGTGTGATGCCTTACTTTCGAGTTGATGCGAAAGTGCTTATAATAAATATTGTCAGTTTGTTTTTGATAGATGTGTATTTTGTGTTTCAATTGCTTTTGTGATTGTAATTCGTATAAAACCGTAGTTTTTCGGGAGTATTGTTTTTTTATGGAAGCCACCACAGCAACTAATCCGCTCCGCACTGGTTTGCGGATGCAGCGTACGCCTGAACCATGTACTGTCGTGATCTTTGGGTCAACGGGGGATCTGACCCATCGCAAGCTGGTGCCAGCCCTCTACAACTTGCAGCGTGAAAGACTCTTGCCGCCGGGATTTAGCATTGTGGGCTTTGCTCGTCGTGATTGGGACGATGCGTATTTTCGTGAGTCATTGCGTAAAGAGATGGAGCAATATTCGCGCAGTGGTGTCCAGGATTCGCTCTGGGAGAGTTTTGCCGAGGGGATTTTCTTCAATCGTTCCTCATTCGATGATCCGGCGGGGTATCAGGAGTTGGCCAGGCGTTTGAATGAAATCGATGAGCAGCGTGGCACAGGTGGCAATCGTTTGCTTTACCTTTCGACACCACCGGGTGCCTATGTTGATATCATTCAACAGTTGGGCGCGGCGGGTCTCAACAGATCGCCCAACGGTGGATGGACTCGCATTATTATCGAGAAGCCCTTTGGTCGTGACCTCGCCAGCGCGCAGGCCCTTAACGCGGAGATTCATAAGGTCTTTGATGAGTCGCAGGTCTATCGTATTGATCACTATCTTGGTAAGGAGACAGTGCAGAATATAATGGTGTTTCGCTTTGCCAACGGAATCTTTGAGCCAATCTGGAATCGCCGCTATGTTGACCATGTGCAGATTACTGTGGCAGAGAACATCGGTGTCGAGGGGCGGGGCAACTACTACGAGCGCGCCGGTGCGATGCGTGACATGGTGCAGAACCACCTGATGCAGTTGCTGACGCTCACGGCGATGGAGCCTCCCGTCGGCTATGATGCTGATGCGGTGCGTGATGAGAAAGTGAAGGCTTTGCGTGCCATTCGCCCGATTGCTCCCGCAGAGGTTGATCGCTATACCGTACGTAGTCAGTATGCTGGTGGGACTGTCAATGGCCAGGCAGTGCCGGGGTATCTGGAAGAGGCTGGTGTGGCAGTTGATTCGCGCACAGAATCGTATGTGGCAATCCAGTTCTTTATTGAAAACTGGCGTTGGGCTGGTGTGCCATTCTTCCTGCGTACAGCGAAACGTATGCCCAAGCGTGTCAGTGAGATTGCGATCCAGTTTCGCTCAGCGCCGTTGATGTTGTTTGACTCTGGTCCACAGAACAACATTGAACCCAATGTGCTGACGATCAAAGTGCAGCCTGACGAGGGTATTTCACTCAAGTTTGGATCTAAAGTTCCTGGTCAGGTGAGCCAGATCCGCCCGGTGACGATGGATTTCCGTTACAATGCCTCGTTTGGGGTGGAGTCGCCGGAAGCCTATGAGCGTCTGCAACTCGATGCGATGCTGGGCGACTCGACGCTCTTTACCCGTAGCGATGAGGTCGAGGCGTCGTGGTCATTGATTACCCCTATCCATCAGGGTTGGGAGACGGCCCAGGCACTATCAACCTATGAGGCAGGCACATGGGGTTCACAGGCTGCCGATGAGTTTATCGAACGTACGGGACGCAAGTGGCGCAGATTGTAATAAACCATGTGGAGTGCCATGCGCTCCCTGCATCATAGAGAGGCATATATGACCAATAATGCACAACCGTTACTTGGTACACCAACCAGCATTGATGTCCGTGCTATCGAGCGTGATCTGAATGCGCTCTGGAAACAAACAACCAATGGCCCAAATGGCGATGAGACACGTGCTGTCACACGCGTATGTGTGCTCAACCTGGTGATCGGTGTCCACGATAATCAGACGGCTGATCAGGCAACGGAGATCGTTGCACGTCTCATGACGCGCCATCCCAACCGCGCGATTCTCGTGAATACCAAAGCACAAGACGAACCATTACTTGATGCGTGGGTGCAGGCACACTGCCAGATGCCGGGGCCTGGTCGTCCACAGGTATGCTGTGAGCAGATTACGATCGATGCCCGTGGTAGTGCGGTAACACTGGCGCCGGGTACGGTGCTGCCACTGCTGGTACCGGACCTGCCGGTCATGTTCTGGTGGCCACGTGGTGAGCCGTTCAATGATCTGCTCTACACCAAGCTCTATCGTTTGGCGGATCGGCTGATCGTCGATTCAGCAACGTTTGCTGATCCTGGTCAAGGTTTGGTACGTTTGTCGGAGGCGTGTGGTGGCAGTTTGCCCGTGAGCGATCTTGCATGGGGGCGACTAACTCCTGTGCGCGAACTCATTGCACAATTTTTTGATGTACCAGCCGCCTTGTCGCATTTGCAAGAAATCAGCCGGGTCAATGTTGCGTTCACATCCACCTCACAGCAACGTAACGACATGCATCAGGCGGTACTCCTGGCGAGTTGGCTGGCATCGAAGCTTGGTTGGTCGCCAGTGGCCAAAACTGATGCGAATGGTCATATCGCCATTGAAATGCAACGTGGTGACAGGGGAACAGTGGTTGTTGCACTACATCCGGTCGATCCCTCTGATGATACGACAGGTCAAACCGATTCGATCACACTTGAGTGTAGTCATGCCAAGTTCTACGTGGCACGTGGCGCTACCGAAAATTGTGCCGAAGCCCGTGCGGAGATTGCCGATAAGCCGGTCGTGCATCGGGCGGTGCGCTTCGAGAAGTTGGTCGAGGACGAGCTTATCTCGGCAGAGTTGCAACTTTTGGGTCGTGATTACACGTTTGAAAGTGCCCTGGGTACTGCAGTTAAGATTTGGGGTATGTTGTAGGTAAGTTTGAGCTTCCGGAAACTCACTATGACATCAGTTTCTGGAAGCTCATGTGTTAACGTACACTCATCGGCAGATAGACATCATAGGTTACGACCGCACCACCATACTCGACTTTGAGCGCCGGTCCGGGAAGGTGCACCTCTAGTGCATGGCCTTTACGGTTCGAGAACATCTCAAAGGTGTTGTTGCCCTGACGAAGGCTTTGTAATACCTCTTCCGACAGGTCCAGTTCTACATCCCCATAGTCATATTCACGACCAATCTGATTTGAGGAACCAGGTGTAGTATGCACAATGCGTTGCTCATTGAGCTTGATTTCAGTCGAAATATTCGAGCTTTCTTCGCTGTAGCGCGGTTGCCCTGCCCAGGTAGACATAATGAGTTGGCCTCTGGTGGCGTTCGCACGTGGATTCGATCCGGTAATGTTGATCGGTGCCGTTTTGCGGACGCGGCCATCACGGACACCAAAATTCTCGGGCATATCATCGCGATCAACGGTAAACAGCTGCACCGAGCGTCCATTACGTGCTAAGTTCACAGAAACCGCTGGAGTCATATAGTAGACACCATTGGTGCCACGGAGGCGCGCCATCAACTCGATTGGCTGATCTTGATCGGGTACCCACGTGGTATCCCAGGTGAAAGTGTAGGGCGCTTCAGTCCTGGAGCCAATATGTCGTCGTATGGCTCCAGCACCAAAGATCTGTTGCTCAAAACGGTACTGCCACTCCCGATAGGTGCCGTTGCCATCCCAGTCGAAGTCGGTGTATTTGGCGATGAGATCCACCTGTTCAATCGGCACTGGCGAACCTGAGGTATCAACCGAGATGCTTGGATTTTCACCGATTGAAGCGCCGTCCGACAGGGAGGCGATGCGTCCGGTGGGGTGCGGTACAGTTTCATCATAGTAGACCCGTACGATAAAAGAATAGATGTGATAGAGTCCCCAGCTAAACGTGCCTTGGCACTCGCGGTCCTGATTGCCTGCGCGGAAACGGAAGGTATTGCGCTGATCGTCGCGGAGTTCGCCCACTTCCAGCGGGACGATGCTGCGCCCCATTACCTGGCGGAAATAACAAACAGCTTTTTCGCCCGATGCAACGCGTGGTTGGGGGATGGTCAACCAGTCGACGTTATTGATGCCGGGGGGCAAACCACCAGGGTTTCCGGTGAAATTGGCCGGATCGGGATTGACCGCGACCTGTTGTTGGGCGGTACCCACATGGCCGCCCCAGAACTCGACGGCCATTTCCGCTCGTACGGCATTGGTCGTATCGATCTGTGCGCGGTCGGGGTCTTCGTAGATACGACGCTCTTGCCAGCGACTATTGGGGTTACATGAGCCACGCCCGACGGCATCCTGCCCACATTCATCGGTTCGGCTGGTGAAGGGGTATTCACGGTAGATGTCGCCGGGTCCAAAGCCGTTATTATCGGTGTTCTGGGCTGGTTCCTTTGCAGCAACAGGCTGTGGAGCAACCGCGACAAAACGGCCATCTGTGGGCGCCAGCATTGCGATGGTCATACCCACAAAGACGATTAGCGAGAGTACATGCCTGTGTGTATGGTGTGTTTGATGCACGAGTTTCTCCTGGTTCCTTCAAGCATCCTCTGCGCCCTGTTGCCCACGCGTCACAATCAAGTGCCTGAAGATCTTTTTGTTTTAGACCTGAGAGGTTTACAAAAGCTCTTGGGTTTCTTCCTATGACAGATAAGATGGTCTCCCAATAATTATTGAGTGATAATGAAAAATATACTTATGAAGGGATATTGTAAAGAGGGGAGACAGGAGAGTCAATCATCTTAACAAAATTGTGATGTGTCACATAACTACTCTGGTTGGCTTCCTTTGAGGCAATGTGGCAGCAACATCACCAATCGCTAAAAATATTTATTACTTATTGGTAATGTCTTTCGAGACATGCAAACAGGGTGACAGCACATTATTCAGGCGTGTCACCCTGCTCGTCGCTTGAGCTTTTATCTCCTCAGTCCTGGCTCTGGGTCTCTGCCCTCCGCATAAAGTTGCCTTGAGAAAGCTAGTGTACAATCAGCGGTAGATAGATGCTGTTAGTGTCTACGACTACCTCACCGACTGTCACCGTTACGGCGGCGGAAGCGCGGGTGCCAATCTCATCAGCGACGGTATATGAGAATGTATCCATTCCACTAAACCCGTCATTGGGGGTGTACGTAATCGTGTTGTCTTCGTTTACGACAGCAGTACCGTTCTCCGGTTCAGTTGTAATCTCAACCGTTCGGACTGTTCCCTCGCCACCCTCGTCGTTCTCCAGCACGTTGATCGTGACAGCCTCCCCGACGTTGGTCGTCACGCTGTCCTCACGTGCGATGACAGGGTTATCAACGATAGTGATTTGCATGCTAGCATTGCCCGAGTCACCATCGTCGTCCTCCACGGTTACATTGATGGTGTAGGTGCCATTCTCCGCGTAGGTATGGCTACCGGAGACGATGTTATCGGTTTGATTGATCACACCTGCGGTTGGCTCTGAGCCATCGCCCCAGTCGATTGTTGCGCTGTGGGTGTCATCGGTTCCGGGGTCAGTAAAGGTGGCCAGCGAGAGTTCAATTGGCTCACCACGTTTCGCTGATTGCTCACCGACAGCCGACACTTCCGGTGCAACGTTATTAACTGTTACCAAGAGCGTATCGGTACCCACACCTCCACTACCATCATTAACTGATACAGTGACAGTGTACTCACCATTATCGACATAGGTATGCTCCAGCAAAAACTGATTGCCGTTAGGTGTCAGTGTTTGTGTGCCACTCCCATCATCATAGTCTGCTGTTACCGTCCAGGAACTGGAGTCCGGGTCGGTGAATGAGCCAGCCTGGGTAATTGTTGCACCTTCGTTGATGGTGATGTTTTCACCAGCGTTTACCTCGGGTGCGTTGTTCTCGCTCGTATCTACCGCATCAACGATGATGGTGATTTCTCCCGTGGCTGTTCTGTTAGTGACGGTATCACGCGCCTGGAAGGTAAAACTATCAGTACCACTAAAGTCTTCATCAGGTGTGTAGATTCTGTTGCTTCCTGAACCGCTCAATGTACCGTTTGTAGGAGGAACAGGAATACCAAAGGCAACGTTGTTGTTCAATGAACTTGAACCGATGAGACTGATGTTTACATTCCTATCTTCTTTGGTAGTAACCACACCATTACTGGTAACGACACCATTGCCATAATCGATTTTGAGCGCTGGTCCGGGCAGGTGGACCTCAAAGGCGTGACCTGTGCGGTTAGAAAACATCTCAAACTTATTATCGCCCTGCGTAAGTGTTTGCAATGCTTCTGCCGTCAGGTCGAGTTCTACATCACCATAGTCGTACTCACGCCCCATCTGACGTGAAGATGTTGGTGTTGTACGGATAATTTGCTCATCGTTGAACTCAATTTCAGTAGAAATGTACCCTGGTTCACTACTGTAGCGAGGTCTGCCGGCCCACGTAGACATGACCAGGCGTGCGCGACCAGCATCAGCACGTGGATTGGAGGTCGTGACATTGATTGGGACATCTTTGCGAGTACGACCATCACGCACACCAAAGTTCTCTTCCATGTCTTCGGGATCAACTGTGAACATCTTTACCGAGCGCCCGTCTCGCTCAAAGTTAACGGACACTGCTGGAGTCATATAGTAAACACCATTGGTGCCACGGATACGTGCCATAAGTTCCACTGGCTGGTCCTGATCGGGCACCCAGGTGGTGTCCCAGGCAAAGATGTAAGGTGGTGTCCCTTCTTTAGTTCCGATATGGCGGGTCATGTTGCCACTGCCCCCGCGACGTTGCTCGAAGCGGTATTGCCATTCACGGTAAATACCATTGCCGTCCCAGTCAAAGTCATTGTACTTGGCAATGAGATCGACACTTTCGACTGGCACAGGTGAACCGGTAGTATCGACGGTGATAATCGGGCTTTCACCGACTGTGGCCCCGTTGGTGGGGGAAGAGATACGTCCGGTTGGGTGGGCAACTGAGTCATCATAATAAACCCGTACAATAAAGGAATAGACATGATACAGTCCCCAACTAAACGTCCCTGGACAATCACGATCCTGGTTGCCCGCACGGAAGCGAAAGGTGTTACGTTGGTTATCACGGAGGCTTCCTACTTCGATAGGGACAATGCTACGCCCCATCACTTGGCGGAAGTAACAAATCGATTTTTCGCCTGCTGCAACTGGTGGCTGCGGAATATCAAGCCAGTTCACGTTGTTGATGCCAGGTGGTAACTCACTGGGCTTATCTGGGTTGGGTACAAAGTTGGCTGGATTGGGGTTCACTGAAACCTGTTGTTGTGAGGTACCAACATGTCCACCCCAGAATTCGACCGCCATTTCAGATCGAATTGCATTGGTTGTGTCGATCCGTGGACCATTGTCAAACTCAGGAACATGACGTTCTTGCCAACGGCTGGTCGGATCACATGAGCCGCGTCCGACGGCATCCTGTCCACACTCATCGGTGCGGTACCTGGAATGTGGAAACTCACGATAGATATCGCCGGGGCCAAAGCCATTATCGCTGTTATTCTGGGCAAGTTCGCTGGCAGCCACGTCCTGTGGGTCCAGCGGCACCAAACCACCACCCATAGGTAGGAGTAGCGCCACAATAAGCCCTACAAAGACACCCAGGGATACAATACGTTTGATTTGATATGTTGTTCGATGCACGAGTTTCTCCTGTTTACTTCTAACACCTTCCTGGCCCTCCTCGCTCGTACTTTATGAATCAAGAGCCTGGAAAATTTTTTAATGGATCGGGTGTGACAGATGCGGTTGTCTGCCAACGATTATTACGTATTACGAAAAGCGCACCTATGGAAGTGTATTATGAAGAGGAGCCGTGGTCGAGTCAATAGTCTTAACGAAATTGTGATTCACAGTACAGACGCTCTGTTTAGCTTTCCATTGATTAATACGCCTTATCAATATGAACATTGAATGAGAGAACTGTCACTCGGAAGCTCTGTTAAATGTATAAGCCGCAATACAACGACCGAAGCACGTCGCTCCGGTCGTCGTTGTTCTTATCTGTATGAGGAATGCTTAGGAGGCGTTCAGTTTTACATTAAATGCATCCATGCCGGCAAACGCAGCTGCATCACCCAGTTCTTCTTCGATCCGCAGCAACTGGTTGTATTTGGCCACACGGTCAGTACGGGCCGGTGCACCGGTCTTGATCTGGCCAGCATTGGTTGCGACCACCAGGTCCGCAATAGTCACGTCTTCGCTCTCGCCGGAGCGGTGCGACACCACGGCGGTCCAGCCTGCGCGCTGGGCCATCTGGATCGCACTCAGGGTTTCAGTGAGTGAACCAATCTGGTTGAGTTTGATCAGAATGGAGTTGGCTGCGCGCTCGTTGATACCACGCTCGAGTCGTTTGACGTTGGTTACAAGCAGGTCGTCACCGACGAGTTGCACGCGGTCGCCAATGCGCTCCTGCAACATCTTCCATCCTTCCCAATCATCTTCGGACAGAGCATCTTCGAGTGAAATGAGCGGATAGCGAGTGGCAATGTCGGCCCAGTAGTCAACCATCTCGGCGCTGCTCAACACCCGATTTTCTTTGGCAAGGTGATATTTGCCATCCTGATAGATCTCGGTGCAGGCTGGGTCCATCGCTAGCAGCACTTGTTCACCAGGTTTGTAGCCAGCTCGTTGAATAGCCTCCATGATGACTTCGAGCGCTGCTTCGTTGGTGGGCAGGCTCGGCGCAAAGCCGCCCTCGTCGCCGACGTTGGTGCCCTGACCACGGTCGTGGAGTACGCTCTTAAGGCTCTGGTAGATCTCGGCGCCCCAGCGGAGACATTCGCTAAAGCTTGATGCGCCTGCTGGCATCACCATAAATTCCTGGAAATCGGTGCTGTCCTGGGCGTGCTTCCCACCGTTGAGAATGTTCATCATGGGTACTGGCAGCGTGTGGGCGTGTGCACCACCGATGTAGCGGTATAGCGGCATGTTCAAGGCTGCCGAGGCGGCTTTGGCACATGCGAGCGAAACGGCCAGGATTGCGTTAGCACCCAGGTTGCTCTTGGTGTCGGTACCATCCAACTCGATCAGCATCTGGTCAATACCGACCTGATTGGCGGAGTCGACGCCAACCAGCGCTTCGGTGATCTGGCCATTCACATTCTCGACAGCTTTCAGGACGCCTTTGCCACCGTAGCGAGCCTTGTCACCATCACGTAATTCCAGTGCTTCGTAGGCGCCTGTGGAGGCACCTGAAGGAACGATGGCACGACCGATATCACCACTCTCAACGCGTACATCAACCTCAACGGTCGGGTTGCCACGTGAGTCAAGTACTTCACGTGCAATAATTTCTTCGATCAGTGTAGACATATATACCTCGTAATATATAAAATAATCCGGTTCTCTACTATGACACAATCAACTGTATGACACAATCAACTGGTGGTCAGGCCAAGCTCGTCGTATAGACGTGAAAAATCAAAATTTTGATCAAGCAAGGCGGTAAAGCGTTCAATTTTGGCTTGTTGACGGAAGCGAATTTTACCAAAGATAGCTTCAGCCCGCTCGACCGCAGTTAGCGTATCATCGGCAATCAGAATGATTGGGACTTGCTGTTCTTCGGCACGGTCGATCACTGCTGGCGAAGGACGAATATTGCCTGTCAGAACAAGTACTGATGTTGAGGTTTCCAATGCAGCAAGCTGTAAATCACCACGATCACCGCCCGTAAAAACGGCTTTGTTGGTGCGTCGACGGAAGTGGGAAAGGGCACTCTCAGGGCCCATTGCGCCAATCATCAGATGCTCAACCAACCTATTACCCCATTCCTGAGAACCAATGAATTGACCCCCGAGATGGTCAAAGAGATCATCAACATTGATACCATGCAAGTGGGGATCTTGAGTGAGTGTGGCATACACCGGGACGCCGCGCCGTTCGAGAAAGGGCATCACTCGGCTCTGGACAAAATCGACTTGGTACTCCTCGACCTGGTTCAGCATAACCCCCAGCAAGCGATTACCAAGGTAGGTCTGCACGGCCATAATGGTGTCGAGGGCAAAGGGAGAGTGATAGCGTGCCACGAGCAGCACCGGAGCGTGCAGCATATCGGAAACCTGATCGCCTGTGAGACCTAACAAACCGCCCTCTGCCCACGTGTTGGTGCCTTCCAGCACGACAAAGTCGGTATCGCGCGATACGGCAACATAGGCTTCCTGGATACGTTTGGCAAAATCAGTACCTTGGCTACGCATAATTTGTTCGATGAGTCCCTGGGTTACCAACACCGGTGCCACCTGATCAAGCGGTGTGGAGATGCCAAAATAGTTGCGTATAAAGGAAGCGTCTTCGTCCATCACCGTTTCTTCAGTGTGTTTGGCTGAAACGCTAATCGGCTTCATATAGCTTACCGTGTAACCATCACGTTGGGCATGGGTCAGGAGACCAATACACGTGGCGCTCTTGCCAACAAAAGTTTCAGTAGAGGCGACATAGAGGGTAGCCATAAGAAACTCCTTTAGACAGAGTGATTACCCACCCTGTAAAATAATGCGAGCGTCAACAACCGTCGCTCCCTCACCCCGATTGTGCACAACCAGCGGGTTCATGTCCATTTCAACAATCTCCGGAAAATCCACGACCAATTGCGAAACACGTAACAGAATTTCCTCAGCGGCAGCAACATCGGCAGGTGGTTCACCACGTACACCCTTGAGTAAGGCATAGGTACGAATGGCACGTACCTGTTCTGCCGCTTCCTGTCGGGTGAGTGGCGCAAGGCGAAAGGCCACGTCCTTTAACACTTCAACGTAGATGCCCCCAAGACCAAAAACGACCAACGGACCAAATTGTGGATCACGGTTCACGCCAACGAGTACTTCACGACCTTTGCGAATCTGTTCCTGTACGAGCACGCCCCAGATGGTGGCGTCACGACTGTATTTGCGTGCCCGATATTCAATCAGTTCATAGGTGTCCCGGGCTGTTGTTGAGTCCGCAATACCAACTTTGACGCCGCCGATATCGCTTTTGTGCAAAATATCGGGGGACGAGATTTTCATGACGACAGGAAACCCGATTTCGGCGGCAATCGCGGCTGCTTCATCAGGGGAACGTGCCAGACGTGATTGGGGGAGCCGCATGCCATAGGCTTCCATAACTTCACGGGCCTCGATCTCACCAAGTTCAACCCGACCTGCCTTACGCACCTCATGAAACAGATGGTGCACACGGTCCCGATCCACCTCAAATGTGGTGTACTCACCCTTGATACGTTGTGTGCGCTTGTAGTGGTTGGCCATAGCATGCAGTGCTTCAACCGCCCGTTCGGGAAATGGGTAGCTGGGAATGCGCTGCTTGTTGAGCAAAGTCAGCGCAGGTCCCAGGCTGACCGCACCCATATAACTCGCCAGGACTGGCTTCAGTTGATCGGCACTCAGTTCTGCAATCACATTGGCCGTTTCCTCAGGTTCACTGCCGGCCTGGGGCGTAAACAAGACTAGTACGGCATCGACATTCGGATCGGCGAGGGCGGCCTTGAGCGCCACCCGATAGCGGTCTGAGGCTGCATCGCCAATGACATCGATAGGATTAAGCACATTTGCCGTAGGTGGAAGCGCCTCTTGCAAGTACGCAATGGTATGAGCAGTGAATTCTGCCATGGTGAGACCGCTTCGTTCGATGGCATCTGTAGCGATGATACCGGGTCCTCCTGCGTTGGTAACAATGGCGATCCTTCGGCCCTGTAGTGGAGGTTGGTAGGCAAAAGCCAGGGCAAAATCGAACAGTTCCTGCATTGATTGGGCGCGGATGATGCCACTTTGATTAAAGGCTGCCTCGTATGCTCGTTCTGATCCGGCCAGTGAGCCGGTGTGCGATGAGATTGCCCGTGTTCCGGCAGCAGTTGTTCCACTTTTGATAGCGATTACGGGTGTATCTTTGGTCACTTGTCGGGCGGTCCTGATAAACGCAGGCCCGTCATTGATACCCTCAAGATATGCCAGAATAACCCGATTCTCAGGGTCCTTGCCCCATTCCTCCAGCAAGGCGACTTCGTCAACGTCACCTTTGTTGCCCAGACTCACAAAACGTGAGAACCCAATTTCCGCACTTTTGCTCCAGTCGAGGATGGCCGTGCAGATCGCTCCTGATTGTGACATAAAGGCGATCTGTCCAGGATCAGGCATGAGCGCAGCGAAGGAAGCATTCAGATGGGTGGTCGTATCAATGATACCCAGACAGTTGGGTCCCACCATCCGCATGTTGTAATGTGCAACCAGTGCTATGAGTTGTCGTTCCAGCTCTTTTCCAGCCCCACCCACTTCCTTAAAGCCAGCCGTAATAACAACTAATCCCTTTACTCCTTTTTTTCCACACTCTTCTACAACGGCTAATACGGCTTGTGGGGGTATGACGATAACTGCGAGATCGACGGGTTCAGGAATATTTAATATAGATGAATAGGTGGGTCGGTTGAGTACTGCTTGTGCTTTAGGATGTACTGCAAAGACCGCGCCCTGATAACCATTATCAATAATATTCTTCAGTACACGATGACCTAACCGCGTCGGGTCAGGTGAAGCGCCTATGACGGCGATCGATTTTGGCGCGAAGATCGCCTCAAGCATCGGCGGTCTCCTCAACATATGTATAACTTCGATTAGCTGTATGATACTCGATCAGTTCAGTGAGGGCAAGCGGACCAGTCATACGTGGCAGGCAGTCAAAAACCGATTTTATTGGTACAATGGTTTTATGCCTAAACAAGTGCCTCAAGAGCATGTGAAGTTCTGGTTTGATCCGGATTTAGGATATCTTGAGTTACTTCACGCGACCTATATTACCCATACCTTTGTTCCTCATGCACACACAGGATTTGCGATAGGCGTGATTGAGTCTGGTGGGCAGGCGGTTACCTATCGGCGATCAAACAACCTGATTATGCCCGCCGGAAGTATTGCTGTCATTAATCCTGGTGTAGTGCATGATGGTCGTGCGGTGGGCGCACATGGTTGGACATACCGCATGCTTTATCCTGCTACACACGTGTTGCAGCAAGCAGCAACTCAGCTTACTGGCCGTGCATGCGCTATGCCCTTTTTCCCACATCCTGTGATCCACGATGATCTGTTGGCGCAGCAGATACGTCGACTTCATTATTTGTTGGAAAATCCCACCACATCGCGTTTGGAGCGCGAGTCACGTTTATTGTGGACCCTTGCTCATCTTATTGCACGACATGCTGATACAGTGCCTGCCATCGTATCAGTTGGCTCAGAACCGAGCTATGTGAGAACAATTCAAACCTATCTGATAGAACACGTTGCGGAAAATTATCACCCTTGAACAACTGGCTACTCTGGTCAATTTGAGCCCATTTCACCTGCTGCGGGTCTTTCGTAATGCGGTTGGCTTACCTCCCCACGCCTATATGCTACAAGTACGGGTAGAGCAGGCGAAAAAGCTGTTACGGACAGGTATGTCCATAGCTGATGTTGCGATACAAACCGGATTTGCTGATCAAAGCCATCTTACTCGTCAATTTAAACGAACAGTTGGTGTCACTCCAGGCCAATACTGCCGATCCTAACATAGCAATATCATTCAAGACATAGTATCGGTATTGCGCTACACTATGCTGTGTGTTCGTCTTTCTATTCTGGAGTCATATATGTCATCACCTCGGTCGTTTTTCTTTGCAGGTGTCAAAGGGATTTTGCCTATTAGCGTTGGTGTCATTCCGTTTGGACTTATCTCAGGTGTGATTGCTATTGAAGTTGGTATGCCCATCCTGGCTGCATTTGCTATGTCACTGCTGGTCTTTGCTGGAGCAGCCCAGTTAGTCGCTGCTCAGCTTATTAGTGTGAATACACCATCGCTGATCATTATCCTGGCAACCTGTATTGGTATACCAAGAATGCTCTTTTGACGATATTTATTGGCATGGCTGTGCTGCTTACCATACAATCTATCTTTCATTGAAAAACTCTATGTCACCAATCACTCCAATGTATTATGTATCAGGATCGTTATAGCCTATATAATCATTAACTTCCTTGTAACCTTCACGCCTCTTTGTTCGTCATGGGTAAAGTGGCAGAGTCTGTCATTACTGTAAAGATGTAATTTTCACAATCTAGCTACCACTACATCCCATGAACCACACAAAATTATAAAGAGGACTGGTTTGTTATGAGTAATTATGCCAGGCTGTGGGACTCCACCGCGTTGGTTATATTGGTAAGCACTGCGTTAATACTCGCATACCTCGTTTATACTCCTGAACGCACTGTTACTCTATCAATGGATGATCCACATGCACAACTGACAACACACAACCTAGAACCACTCGAAGCATTTCAGGATCGTAATGGATGGTTCCGTTGGATGGGTGATTCCAGCCAGATCCAACTTCCTAATCCTGGTGGCACAGTACGCATAGATATGACGCTCGTAGGTGGGTTGTCTCATGAAACTCCACTCTATCTCCGAGTGGGTGATATGTCTCTCGGGTTAATCGTAGCACCATATTTACAGGTGTATACCATGTATGTGCCACCCCATTCCGCTGAACGCATCATGCTCGTGCTGGAAACACGAACAGTACGTGTTGGCGAACGCGACCTGGGGGTAATGGTCAGCGATATACGAGTGTCTGGTGGTGGTGGTGCGCCGATTATGTTCTCCCTTGCACTGGCCTTGGCAACTGTTGGTGGTTATCTCTGGTTACGTCGACATGTCTCGCTTATCCCGGTGATCGGGATAGTGCTAGCGCTGCAACTAGCCCTTGTGACCGTCCAGGCGCTCATTGGGTGGCAGTATGGTATCACTGCACCGCTCCTGCTGTTCTTTGGTGTTATGACACTCGCTGCAACCATTTACGAATGGCGCTACAACCTGCGGTTTTCACAGGTGTCTCGCCGTGTATATGGTGTTTTGCTGGCACTGCTTGTTATCGCCTGGTGTGGTGGCGCAGGGCTTGTAGCGACGGATTGGTGTTGGGACACTGTGCTGGTTTCATTGGTGGTGTTCACCCTTGGTGGGTATGTGTTGCTGCGTCAGACTGGCGTGCCTGCGTACCTGGTGGTTGGCCTTGCAACAGTGTTCCACCTCTTTGTGCTTGGTTGGCAAATCAGTGGTGTTGAGCACTACGGATTGTTGACCAGGGGCCTCTTGCTGCTCGGCGTAGGGTGTTTTGGAGCGGTGATACTGGCGCGTTGGCCTGTACGCCGAAGTGTGGTGTCCTTCCCATCCATTGCGCTGACACGCCAGGACAGCCTGTGGATTGGTTTGCTTTTGCTGGTGGCCCTGCTTGTGCGTATTCCCTGGCTTACCGTACCTGATCCCGTAGGTGATCTGGAACTCACCGCCCGACGGATGGGGTTTTTAGCCGTCAATGGTTTTGCCGGAGCCTATGAGGGTGGTGGCGATTATCTGCCCCTCTGGCTTTACATATTAAACGGGTTACATACACTCCTGCCTGCAGATAATCGGTTTTTTATTGCACCATTACCACCGATATCATTGATCCTGATCAAAACACCAGCAATACTGGCCGACCTTGCAACGGCAATCTTGCTGTATTGGTGGGGACGGCGTTGGGTGGCACCATCGGTTGCGCTCCTCGTTGCTGGCGCTTACGCTCTGGCTCCTCCTGTGTGGATCAATACGGCCTGGTGGGGACAACGCGACACTTTGCTTATGCTGCCGATGCTGGCGATGATATTGCTCTTTGATCAGGCCAAAGGGCGGTGGAGTTGGGCGTGTTGGGCGCTGGCATTGTTGATCAAACCACAGGCCATTATTCTCGCACCAATCATCTATATCATCACCGTACGTCGTTATGGGAGCCGTGGGCTGGTTGAAGGGGCAAGCATTGCGCTCTTGCTGATTGTTGTGATCTCGCTGCCACTGCTGTTAGCCGGGCAATGGTCTGGCATGGCTGAAGCGTACTTTGGTTCGGTGGGACGGTTTCCCGCTGTTTCATCGGGGCCTACAACCTGTGGTGGCTGTTAAATGTGGCTGAATTTCACGATCATCAACGGTTTATTGGTAACCTCAGTTATCGTACAGCAGGCTTTCTGTTGTTAGGCGGCGTGACACTGGCTGTTGTAGGCATGCTCATGCTGCGCTATGACCAACTGGCTGCTCTTGATGGTGCAATGGTGATCGCTCTGGCATTTTTTATGTTGCCAACGCAGATCCACGAGCGCTATCTCTTTCTTGTGCTGGCGTTTGTGGCCGCACGCCTCGCCAGTGATCGGGCGCTCTGGCCGGTGTTTATCTTCCTGACTATCAGCGCCACACTCAACATTGTTGGCGATCTGCGTGGCTTTGTCCCTGTCGCATACGCCTATATCGTCGAATCGTCCCTACCATATGTACTGGCGGCTGGCAATCTGGTGACACTGGTGTGGCTGTTGATACGTATGATCTATCTTAGTCTGCCACCAAGAGTATGGCGTTGGCGTACTGCGGAGGTAGCAAATGGTAGCAAGGATTGGTAACGCTCATTGGTATTAAACACAAGACGCAAGTGTGAGCGTTACCTGAACCTGTTACAAAGACCCGCATACGCTGTTTGAGGAACGCGTTCTGTTTCTGGTCAGCAATATGCGGCTAAACATGATCTGTTAGATGGGTTGGATGTAATGTTCAACATAGGCACCACATTGACCACCTATACCAGTGTTTACCTGTGTAACAATCCATCCAGGAGGAGCTGTATTGGAACAGATCCAACCAGACCAGCCGGGGGTAAGCGGTATGATATACCATTCAACGAAAGCCCCACATTGACCGCCTATACCAGTATTAGCCATAGTACGTATCCAACCAGCAGGTTCATTGTGATTACATACCCAACCAGACCAGCCGGGGGTAAGCGGTATGATATACCATTCAACGAAAGCCCCACATTGACCGCCTATACCAGTATTAGCCATGGTAGCAATCCAACCAGGTGGTACTTCGTTGGTACAAATCCACATGCCATCTGACATAAGTTGATCAGAAGATGGAGCGAGTGTGGTCTCAGTATTGGGGGCCGCGTGAGCCGAAAACGGTATAGCACTACCAATAATAAGGCCGAAAACGATAAGTGCTTTCACGAACATGGTGAGTAACTTGATCATAAGGTTCTCCTTAAAAGTAGTGAAATAAACGTGTAATCATTGTACGGAATTGAGACGTGAATAGTTAAAGTTATTAAGAACTAGTAGATATGATAAGTTTTCTCCTTTTCTTAATTAAAATTTTTGGATATATTGTGAGTTAATCCTGCTATAAAATTTGAACTTATACGTTAGACAAGATTATAAATTAATACATCATTAGAGGCAATATTTAAAAGTAGACAAAAAGGCGGACAAAAGGGCAGACAATAGTGTACATATATAGAATGCCTAGTGACTCGTTTTCAGCAACAGCACATGTAGAAATTCATCAGAACATGGCGCAATCATGAACAATCCCATATATTTGTAGAGGTTTGCTAAGGAGCTTTATGTTAGAGGATTGCCTTAAAAAAGACTTGGTGCAGAACAGTCGGGATATATTATTGAGATAATGTTGGGTCCTAGAGGATGGTAAAGATCTGAAACAATTCAGCAATGACATGCTCCATCGGTGGTGCTACTTTGAGACTATAAGTATAATCATCAAATCCGTGCTGACTCAATACATGTATGGAAGGCTCGAGCCGATACTGTTCAGCCTTGGAACGTGGTACCTGGATGTGCTCGCGTAAGACTATTGCAGTGGCAAAAAGTTTCTGGGCCTTTTGATAGTTCTGATAGCTAACTGAAAGGGTTGCACCAGCTTCAACGAGCCATATAATGCCCAATTTATCGTTTTGTTTCTGTCGAATCTGTAGACACTCCTGAAAACAGGCACACGCCTGTCTCTGGTTATTCATGTTCAGTTCAACATGCCCTAGTTCTTCAACTGCTGATGCTAACCCGCGTTGATCGCCGAATTCACGCCACAGATGAATGCTTTGATTGAGGATCTGGTGGGCTCGCCCATAGTCTTTAAGCTGGCTTCTCACACAGCCAAGATTAATCATAGCGGCAGCATATTCGCGCTGATTATGAAGCTGTAAAAAGATGGTTGCACTCTGTTCAAAAATGTCCTGGGAACGCAGAAATTCGGTATTATCATATAGGACATTTCCAATGTTAAAAAGGCACTGTGCGACGGCCCACTGATCATTAAGCTGATGCAATAAGTGCTTACTTTGTTCAAAGTAGTCAATAGCCTGGATATCGTTTCCCTGGAGTCGTGCTATGCCTCCCAGTGTATTGAGTATGGTCGCAATACCACGGGTATCCTCAAAGCGCTGATAGAGTGTTAATGCTGCGTGCGAGTAATGGATTGCTTGGTCATGATCTCCTTGTGAGTATGCAAACACGCCAGCAGCTTTCTGTATATGAGCATAAGTGATATCATCTGTAGCCTGATAGGAGCTTTGGAGAGCCGTTTCGATCCAATGACGTCCCTCAACGATGTATCCTTGAACATACCAGTAATACCATAGGGCAGCACATAAATTGGATAATAAAGATAGATCGTGTACAGATGACCATTCTAATGCAGCACGTATGTTACTGTATTCTTGTGTAATAGTGCTCAATGTAGTTTTTCTGGCTGGTTGGCCCCCCTGAACATTCACCTGTTCAATAAAATTTACATAGTACTGAGCTTGCCGTTTATGATAATGGGGCCATGTTTGGCAGTACCTGAGATAATCCGAAACATATAAACGAACAGTTGTAAGGAGTCGATAGCGCATCACACCAGTGGCTGTTACAATCGGTTCTATCCATGAGTGGCTTACCAGCGTATGGATCTGATTGAGAAAGCTGGTATCAATATCTTTACTATTTATGTTGTTTGGAGCATCGTTTTCAGCACTGTCAGTATAGCCACATATTGCTTGTGCGGCTTCCAGAGACCAGTCTTCCGCAAAAATCGACAGGCGTGCCAGCAGGTCCTGCGTTGGTGTATCAAGCAATTGATAACTCCAATCGAATGCGGCCTGCAATGTTTGCTGATGTGTCCAAACATAGTTTGGACTGATATGATGTGATAATAGTTGAGCATCTAAACTACGTAGCATCATTTGAGGGGAAAGGGTGTAACTCCAGGCTGCCACAAGCTCCAGCGCCAGTGGCAGACCATCAAGACGGTGACACAATGTGGCAATTGTTCTGACATTCTGATAATTCAGGGTGAAATGCGGATTAACTGCCTGTGCCCGTGTTACGAAGAGTTGAAGTGCTGAAGCCGGTGTCTGTACCATATGCGATATATCTTCGTCTGAAGATGGTAGTTTGAGTGATGGTACTACGAAGACACGTTCGCTCAATAGTCCAAGCCGGGCACGGCTGGTCACGAGTATTTTAAGATGTAGTGTTTGAGTCAGAAGGCTTGTTAATAGAGGAGCAACATCAAGTAGTTGTTCAAAATTATCGAGTACCAACAACGTATGTTGTTGTCGTAATGCTACAATAAGCGTATCAAGAACACTCTGAGATGACATAATCTGGATGTTAAGTGCTGTGGCAAGGGTGTGTGTAAACGATTGCATATCACTGCTGGTAACCAATGAGACGAAGATAATATTGTCAGCAAAAGTGCTCTGCAGATCGGTGGCAACTTTTATGGCAAGGCTTGTTTTGCCAACTCCTGGTGGACCAATAAGGGTGATAAGACGGACATCAGTATCCATTAATAGGCTGGTAATTGTCGCAATATCATCTTCGCGGCCAATGATGGAGTTTGCCAGGACGGGTAACAGCCCTATTATGTTGGGGATACTCACGCGTTCCTTTGAAGCAGTTATCGAAGATACGGAAGTCGGCAGACAGGAACGTGCACAGGTGAGAAAGGTGGTATGTTCTGTGGAGGGTATATGCAGGCATGCAGCAAGTCGGTCAGTCATCTGGCGCGAGGGCCGTCGGGTATCCGACTCTATTTTTTGCACGGTCGTAAGGGCACAGCCAACCTGTTGAGCAAGTTCTTGTTGTGTTAAACCAAGCTCTTTACGTCGTTGTTTTACCCAGAGGCCAAATGAAACCTTATCATTCATAACTTGCTCCTGCTCAGTATAAACTATATTACCGCTCTTTGTTAAGACACCCACAAGCAGGTAAATATCACATTATTTCCAAGTATGTACATTATATAGCAAGAGTGAAATATGTATAGAATGACTCGTTACCTATAAACCAAATATACTGAGGTAGAGCAGATTGCATATCTGAACTATTCGAGATTGTTACTCATCTGTGGAGGCAGTGAAGCGAAAAAGCTGGGCATAGTCATCTGCCCGAACCAACTCTACTGATAACCCTGCAACACTTTCATCGGAGCCAATAAAGAAGATTGGTCGGTCAGCATTATAGTGCTCGGCTACCAGGCCCCAGTTGACATCTTGCGGTTCTACGGTGACAACCTCAATATCTGGACGTTGTCCCTCAATAGCCATCAGATAGTGCAGAATAGTGCCCTGTTCCCAGTGGGTAATGACGGCTGCATTTGATGGCAATGCTACGAGTGTTGCCTGGCCAAAATCGCGAAACAGCCAGAGGTGCCGTTTACTTGAAACGGAAACACGGCTATAGCCCCAGACCAGTGTCACCCCAATCAAGACTATCAAGATGGTCTGACCCACACGTATTGGTAGAATACTGCTCAGCAGTGGAACAGACGGAGCACCTTTAGATGCGGATAACCAGTCCGAACATGTACTCGCTATGGTTAATCCTCCCATCCCAATCCATACGGCCCAGGGCAGAACGATAGGTAGTGTAAACACGGGTGCGTCTTGTACGGCTGGTCCGAGGAGGAGCAGGTACCCCGACGTTGCCAGACAGATCCACACCAGCCCGATCCCTACGTCGCGTCGATAGCGGAACATGCTTATGGCGCCTACCAAACCCAGTAACACACCCAGCGGCCCAAATTCAAAGATGAGGCGATTTCCCACCATATGTAACACACGCACAACTTCGGGAATTGATGGGAGTTGGAAAATGCCGCGCCGTACATCGCCGCCGGTCATCAAATCAAACACTGCACGCCACGAAGTAGGCGCACCCCAGAAGTAATACGTGGGCAACCCAACATCAACACCATCAAACGGCCCATAACGGGCAAACTGAATAAGGGGATAGCTCAAAGGGGTTAAGCCAAGCACAAAGCATAGTGCTAATAGTGCGAAGGCTGTGAGCGTCAAGCGTCGTGGTATAAGTAGCAAAAGTATGTAGGTCGCAAACAGTGGTAGCGCGGTTAACACAAACAGACCATGGTGGGTGCATCCCAAACCTGCGATGAATCCGCTCAGATAGAGCCGCCATGGATGTGTGCCTTGGTTGGTTAAGGAGACCGTCGTAGGTGGCCCCATGAGCGTGAGGATAAGGATCAGTGTGGCTAGGAGCAACATCAGTAACGCATAGACCTCTGCAATGGTAGCGGCATTCCATAAACCAGGGGCAACACTGAGGGCCAGTGTGGCGAGTAGTGCTGCCGGTTTGGATTGGCCGATACGGTACACCAGTACCAGGCAGCCGAGTGCGGTGAGGGCCCCACACAGGCTCGATAGGATGGTGACGCGCCATGCAATTTCTCCTACAGGTACCAGCAACGTCGTCAACTTGCCCAGCAGGATGTACAACGGATAGGTAGTTGGATGTGGGACGCCCAGTAGGGGGGCGGCAAACTGAAATTCTGCTGAGTCACCGGACAGCACACTTGGGGCGGCTGTGCGGATATAGACACCCAGTACGGCAACAAAAAAAGCCCCTGCTATCAAGGAAAATGGCACTTGATCCAGCCAATGAAAGGGGGCAGCCAGACTTTTTAATGCGGTTATCTCTGGCGTGTTTGCAGGATGTGGTGATGGCGACATTGAAAGAGTCTATGATAAAGGTGGATCTTGGTGATCTGCGAGTGCGCGTTTGAGGGCCTCTGCCATTGGGTTGTCTGCTGTTGCCTCACCTGCACTCTCTGTTGAGTAATAATATGTTTGCTGTGCTTCTGGTGGTAAAGGTTCCTGTTCGTCTTCCGCATCCCAGTCCAAATGAAGTTGTTCAGCCCCGACCAGTTTGATGATATCGTCGACAGAAAAGCAGAGCAAGTTGACAACCTCAGAGTCGGGGTTACGTTGTTCAAGTGACTCAATCAACTGTATCTGTGGTAGCTGTGTGAGAACCTCTGCCAGGGTTGCTGGTGGTTCTGGTGGTGCCTCAGGAGCACGCATTAACGTTGCGACTTCTTCTGCCGTGGGAATGCCCGTATCAACCAATAGAATGGTGGTATAGACACGAGCAAACAACCTATTCAAAATTTCGCGGGTGTCGTGGAGTTGCCGTATAGCCCGTCGTAAACTGGTGGCCTTTTGGCTTGCTTTGATTTCAAACACATGGATGCGTTTAGGGTCTTCAAAGACAACTGCATCCAATTCACGATATTTGGTGATGGCCGAACGCCCACGATGTTCTAAATATTCAACAATACGTCGTTCAGAGAGAAGATAAGACTGGCTCAACCAGCTCCGGAGCGCTTCTTCAACTTCTCCTCCGAAGAGATCGCGCGCACGAGGGGCTCGAATAGCACGGTGGTTATCTTTACTGAGCATAATTTGCGCGACAAAGGCACGATACTGCCTGTCACTCTCATCGATTAAGCGCGGGCGAGAAAACCGTGACGTCAAAATTTCCTCCTTACAACGTTGTTTAAAGTATTACCTCCATTATAGCTATTCTAACATAAACGCTACAACCTATCTGCAAAAATACCTGTTTACATAGATTCGGTTATACAATGATTACGACTACTGCATGCCAATAAGTTGTACTCTTTCTTCAGGGGTAATCAATTGAAATTCGCTATCACGATTTAGATATACAATCTCTTCATTTTTAGCACTCACGATCAGATCTGGTGTACCATCACGGTTCAAATCTTCCAGACGCATCAAAACCGGGGTTTTGGCTTCAGCCGAACCAAAGAGATATGGCCCGTTGAGCGTACGTACCTTTGATGGATCGCCACCAGGGAGCTGGACTACCACCACCTGTTGATTCAGATTCATGGCGATCAGATGGGTAGGTTGTTCAGGACTATCTTCGTGTCCTACCACAGCACTTAACTGATAAGTGCGTGGGGTTCCATAGCGTAGATCATCGAACTTACTCGTTCCCCAACTAATGACATTCCCCATGACACCATAGATCGCTAGTAAGGCTAGGAGTGCTGTTACAAGGTAGGCTAGTGAATGCAACGTAATCGAAGGTGCTACAGTGAGTGGGCGTGAGCGAATTGCACCACCATCTGTGTTCGCTTTGCGAATTTCTTGACTGCGTACAGCCATTGTGGGGCCCTCCTGTTCCACAAAGAGATGGACAATAAATATACAGAATAGTGGGTCACCTACCACTATCTCAACTTAAGAACATAAGTTCTTGTATTTGATGGGTAGTATATCAGAACACTTGTTCCGAGTCAAGCAAAAAGAGCACATTTTTTCTGTTTTAGGCATTAGTTGGCGAACTGTTTGTGTAGATAACAAAAATTTAATACATATGGCTAGTGAGGGCCTGCTTCACTGGTTGCGGGGTCATATCGGTCGTGCTATACTTGCGCCATTAGTTTGGTCCGAATTGGTGTTTCGGAGGCCATATGAGGCTAATCTACAACGCGCGTACGGATACTGGTCTTACCCGTGATCATAATGAAGATACCTATGGCATCGGGGACGACGCCCCCGCTGAGCGGTTGGGGCGGTTGGTGCTGGTGTGTGATGGAATGGGTGGGCATGCGGCAGGTGAAGTGGCCAGTCAGACGGCAGTACAAACCATTCTCGCTGCTTACTACAGCCATGAACACGAGGATCGCTCCCAGGCGCTTGAGCAGGCCTTTATCCAGGCGAATGCTCGGATACACGAACGTGGTCAGGGGACGATGGGTACTACCGCTGTCGCAGCATTGCTACATCATGATGCACTCCATGTTGCAAATGTGGGCGATAGTCGGGCTTATCTGATACGTCAGGATCAGATTCGTCAGGTATCTCGTGATCATTCTTTTGTGGGTGATCAAGTTGCTGCAGGGATTATCACCGATGAGCAGGCGCGGTCCTCGCCACATCGCAATGTGATTACCCGTGCGCTGGGTTATCACGCTGAGGTATCTGTTGATCTGTTTCGTCTGCCATTACAGGTGGGCGATCTCATCCTCCTTTCGTCAGATGGTCTTCACGGGTTGGTACCAGATGCTGAGCTGATGCAACTGGCGACGGCTCATGAACCGACCGAAGCAGTGGCTAAGTTGATTGATCTGGCGAATACACGTGGTGGTGAGGATAATATCACGGTCGCGATTGTACGGGTACTGGCTTTGGATTGGGATGCCCAACCCATTACTGAAGTCCTGAATGCAGAAACCCAACCAATCGCAGCGATCCATCAGGCGGAAACACACAAACTGTCGCCTGACCCTACTACTGTTACGCTGCCAGCGACTTCGGCTCCCACACCGCAGCCTGTTCACAAACCAGCTGTGTCGGAGGCTTCTCCAACCACAGAGCGTCGGCTGAGTCGCTTAGGGGGGGTGCTGGCGATGCTGTTGCTAACCATCCTGATCTTTGTGACGCTTTTTGCGCTACAGATAGCCGAACCGCCGACTGAGCGGGTCACACCCGCAACCCTGGTACCAGCCCAATCGGCCCCCGCCACTACCGATGGTGCGACCCCGACTGCACCGATTGCCAACCCATAAGTAGCGACTACTACGTACAGACGATGACGTTACACGTTTTCGTATGGTACAATGCCCCATGCACATTTGTTTCTACCATAATCTTATACACAATAGTGTAGTGAGTAAGGTATGACGATACATATTTTGGAGCCCACAGTTGCCGCTCAGATTGCGGCAGGCGAGGTTGTAGAACGGCCTGCCTCGGTGGCGAAAGAGTTGATCGAAAATGCGCTGGATGCCGGTGCCCGACGCATCAGCGTTGAGGTGCGTGGTGGTGGGTTACGTGAATTACGCATTCAGGACGATGGCTGTGGCATGGCTCAGGATGAAGTCACGCTCGCTTTTGAACGCCATGCGACCTCAAAGCTGCGTGTTGCCGATGATCTCTGGTCGATCACGACACTGGGTTTTCGTGGGGAAGCGCTGCCGTCGATTGCGTCGGTGGCTCAGGTGGTCTGTACCACACGTGCTGCCCACGAAGAGGTTGGGACGGAGTTACGCATTGCTGGTGGGGAGCTTCAGTCCCGCTCGGCGTGTGGCTGCTCACCGGGGACAACCTTTAGTGTTCGTAATTTGTTTTACAATGTGCCGGTCCGGCGGGATTTTCTCCGCTCAGAAGGCACTGAAGCCAGTGCGATTGCCACCATTGTGACTCAGTATGCGCTGGCCTATCCCGAGGTGCGTTTTACGCTACTCCTCGACCAACGGCTGGCGCTCCAGACGAGTGGTAGTGGTGCGGTACGCGAGGTGATGGTCGAGCTCTATGGGTTTGATGTGGCCCGACAACTGCTCCCGCTGGATGTGCAATACGGTGAAGGTTCCGACAGCATACGAATCCAGGGGTTAGTCTCGCCACCAGGCGTCACCCGTAGTTCACGGGGGTATCTCCACCTCTTTGTCAATCGGCGCGCGATCCAACCGCGTGGTCAGCTGGTATTTGTGATCGAAGAAGCCTACCACACCTTGTTGATGAAAGGGCGGCATCCGTTGGCCGTGATTGATCTACGAGTGCATCCTGGGGCTGTTGATGTCAACATTCATCCCACCAAGAGTGAGGTGAAATTCCGCGAAACGCCACGCGTACTGGGGGCGTTAGGGCGCTCCGTACGAGATGCACTGCTCTCCAGTGGTGAGGTGCGTCCCTGGCAGGATGCCGCACCGCCACCGCTTTCTGGCGAAACAGCCCAGCGGCGTTTTGAGTTACGGCACCTGAGCAATCGTGAGGAATTCCGGCAAGCCACGACACCATGGCCCGCAGAGGGTGCTGCTGATCAGCATTTTGCCCCACCACCCGCTGCCGATCAGGGTGCGTGGGAGCGTCAGCCCGCCGCCGATGCTGCGCTCCACCCGGTACCTGCAACAGAAGCGGGTAGCGCACCGACACGGCTACCACCGCTGCGAGTCATTGGGCAGATTGCGGCCAATTACATCATTGCCGAAGCACCTGATGGGATGTACCTGATCGATCAGCATGCCGCCCACGAACGCATTGCCTACGAACGACTGATGGCGCAACGGGGCCAGGGCGCGATCGACAGCCAGAATTTGCTGATTCCCCAGACGGTCGAGTTGCCGCCCGCGTCGCAGCAGCTGATCCTTGAGCATCTTGATGAACTGGCCCATTGGGGGTTTCTGATCGAAGATTTTGGGGTGGGTCTGCGGGTGCGGGCGGTTCCCTCGGAAATCTATAAGGGTAACCTCGCGGAAGCCTTGCTGGGCATCGCCGATCATCTGGCCGGACAGGGTGGCGAGACCCCTGCGGATCGGCGTGAGGCGATGCTGATCACGCTGGCGTGTCATTCCTCGATCCGCTCCGGGCAAACGCTGTCTCACGAGGAAATCCGCGAACTCATTACCCAACTGGAACACTGCGACATGCCGCGCACATGTCCGCATGGCCGCCCTACGATGATTCTGGTGAGTGTGCGTCAGTTAGAGAAACAATTTGGTCGGGTGAAATAAGGGGGGATAGATACATATCAATTTAGCCTGAACGTGGACTGTATCTATACGTACGCTAAAAAGCCACAACCCTCATATAATGAGGGTTGTGGCTTTCTGCTGCATTAAGCAGTAGTAACACTTTACATGCTCAGTTTAGGGGGTAGCATTATTATTGTCCCTAAGCTGATTAGAGATATTTTCGAATACTTCTCCTACCTGCCCACCAAGGGTAAGTAAGATACCCATAACAACAACAGATACGAGAACCAGAATAAGTGCATATTCGACGAGACCTTGACCTTCTTCGTGTGCAAAGAAACTGCGAAGCATGAAATCACCTCTTCATAATAGAACAACTAAAGAATAAATGCGTTTGGTACTGTTTAGTAACCTTGATGAGAGTATACAAGTTAAAGAAGTGTTACTCAATAGTCAAATAGTACTAGAGCAGTCAGTACTGTCGCTGACAAATTGTTTATGTGGGGATTGTGTAGATAAAGGCATGCGAATGCGCTATAACGGCTCTTTGATGTATGAATTAGTATGGATGTGCTAAAATAAACGCTGTAGAAGTACTATGGGTTGCAAACTATAGCCCATTCGTATCACATGGAGAATTTGTAGACCTTACAGGTTTCTCATATTAATGAATGCGCTGATGACACATCATTAAGCAAGCATGGAATAATGGCGGCTATTCGCCATCGTTTGTGGAGTACGGCGGTGATACACCGCCGCTACACGCGATATGTGGCGGTGGGTGGGTATATGTGGGTGTCGACATGGTGCTCGGCACGGCGGTGACACACCGCCGCTACACGCGATATGTGGCGGTGGGTGGGTACATGTGGGTGTCGACATGGTGCTCGGCACGGCGGTGACACACCGCCGCTACACGCGATATGTGGCGGTGGGTGGGTACATGTGGGTGTCGACATGGTGCTCGGCACGGCGGTGACACACCGCCGCTACACGCGATATGTGGCGGTGGGTGGGTACATGTGGGTGTCGACATGGTGCTCGGCACGGCGGTGACACACCGCCGCTACGCATTGCCTGTAAGTAGTAGTGGCTTGCAGCCGCCCCATAATCCGTGCTCGATACATTGTCAAGGTGTGAACAAGGGAGGTAGCGGCGGCTTGTAGCCGCCCCATAATCCGTGCTCGATACGGCGGTGATACACCGCCGCTACACGCGATATGTGGCGGCGGCTTGCAGTCGTTCTGAACATAAGTTGCGGTTACAAACCGCAACTACATGTATTTGTCCCTTTATGCCCCAAAAAGACACCTCTGCTGGTGTGAGGTGTCGGGTAAGTGTCTCATATGTATGGCGTATAAAACCATTACATCACCGGAATCGGTATAACTGCCGCCACACGGGTGCCGCGCCCGATGCCACTTTCGATCCCAAACTCGCCGTGTAGGAGTTTTTCGGCCTGTTGTTCCATGGTGGCAATGCCCATATTGCGACGGTTGGTGGCCTCCGCCATCACATCGCTGACGTGGAACCCACTGCCATCGTCCTCGACTGACACATGCAGGCTGTTGCCATTGTTATCCAGTAGCACCCGCGCCTGGGTGGCGTTGGCGTGTTTGAACACATTGTTGAGTGCTTCCTGGATAAAGCGGAAGATGGCCACTTCGTAGTGTTGTGGGAGCCGCCCTTCCATATTCTGCACCATCAGATTGACTTCCAGTTTGGTTTTGTCGGTAAATTGCTGCACATACCGCCGTAAGGTAGGCACTAACCCGAGGTCGTCGAGGGTCATGGGGCGGAGGTCAAAGATAAACCCTCGGACATCCTGCAAGGTCACATTAATGGCTGTTTTGAGGTCGTTCAGCTCAGAGCGAGCTTTGTCGGCATCACGGTCAAGCATGCGCTCACATATCTCGGCTCGTAAGACCAGATTGCTCATAGATTGGGCCGGACCGTCGTGCATCTGGAGCGAAATACGCTGGCGCTCTTTTTCCTGTGCCTGGATCACATTTGCAATGGCATCGTCACTGCTTTCTGGTGTTGCTCCATTGCTCTGAGTAGTTATACCAGTTAATTGCTCCAGCATCGTGACAAGTTCAAAACTCTGGCTTTGACGTGTTTTGAGCATCTGCTGACGAAACTGGAGTTGCTCTAACTGCCCCCGCATCATCAGGAGCCGCATCTGTACTTCCTGCGCTGAAGTGTAAAAGTTTTTGATGTCGGCTTTGCTGTATTTATCAATATTCACCTCAAGGTCACGTAGACGGTTGGCCACGGTGAGTTCACGTTGCGCCAGCTTTTCAACTTCTGAATTCGTCTGTCGAAGCAGTGTTTCTAGCTCGGACAATTCACGTTTTGTGCGGTCCAATTCACCATTCGCCTTCACAAGAAACTCTTCCAATGTTGGCTGTGCTTCGCCTGTTGTCACAACGGGCCCCCTTATATCTCCAAAATATAATGCTATCACAATGACTTATAAAATGTTGAGTTGATAAAGATTATACGGTTTCGTAGGGTTTTACGTCAACTCATATCGGTTATGTCTTAGCGTTGGATTCGTAATTTCCAGACTTTTAGCAGGGCTTCAAAGACAATCCGGCGTGACATTTTGGAGTTGCCGACGCGGCGGTCTGGAAAAATGATGGGAATTTCACCAATACGAAATCCGGCACACATCGTGCGATAGACGAGTTCGATCTGGAAGGCATAGCCATTTGACTCGATCGCATCCAGATCAATGGCCTCAAGCACCCGTCGCTGGTAACACCGAAACCCACTGGTGGCGTCCATTACCGCTAAGCCCAGGATGAGGCGGGCATAGGTATTGCCCCCGCGACTGATCAATTTACGCAGCTTACCCCAGTCGGTGGTTCCACCTCCCTCGATATACCGTGAACCCAGGGCCAGGTCGTATGTGGTTTCGGCGGCTGCGAGAAGTTGGGGAAGGTACGCGGGATCGTGTGAGAAGTCGGCATCCATTTCACAGATAAATTGTGCGCCTTCCGCCAGGGCCCGCCGAAATCCTGCTACATAGGCGGTTCCCAGGCCCAGCTTCCCCGGGCGTGAGAGCAGGCCGACACGTGGTTCATTATGGGCGACCGCCGCGACCACATCGGCAGTCCCATCAGGTGAGTTATCATCAACAATCAGTACACGAAAGCGTGGCAGGGCTAACACGCGGTCGATCAATGTATGGATATTGTCATGTTCGTTGTATGTGGGGATGACAACAGTACAATCGGCAGTGATCGTTGGTATGAGAGGTGCTTGGTCTTGAGTGGTATTGTAAAAAATCATATATCTACCTACGAGAACCGATTATCAAACTTGGGTCATTATACTGCCTTTAGGTATATCAGTTCAACCTGAAAAGGGTGGATTCTGAGTTTACAACGGATAATGATGCGTTTTGTGATCTATTTGCTACAAGATAGTTCCCATTATACAACCGTGGTTGTGCCGTCATAACCACGGTTGCTAATCTGATGGGTCCGGTTCTTTGGACACTGCAGGTGTTGAGTCTTATCTTTTTGTTAAACTGGAGGAGTATGCTTTGAAGTGGTGGGAAGATAAGGTTGTTATTACCGAAGCGCGTCATTATAATCAACTTCTCATCCAGAAGTATGATACTACCTGAATTATGCTCAATGAGGCCACCAATCGAAGCTTGACATAATATAAACACAGGACCATGAGCATTGGGTTGAGCAGTATCGTGACGATTGCCCGGCCATCTGTATCCCTGTATGGTTCAATCGACGTTAATCGCGTAGTCTTGCTCAATAATCGTGGTGCCCTGTGTATCGTGCATGGCCAGTACCAACCGATATGTACCACTTTCTGCAAGCTTCAACCGCAGACGATCGATCTCCATCGCCATACAATCTGCAGGTAGCAGCAATGGGCGTGTAATGTGTGCCAGGCTACGCTCGTTGGGTTCAAAAACCTGGGCCGAGATGTCCACGGCTTGATCGTGGTGCGTGTCATTCACGACATAGATAGGCAGGTCGATCATTGTGTGAGCTGTGTAACGATCGTGCTCGAGCAGGGTAAAGAGATATTGTGGGCTAAAACAGCGTTGCATTGCCGCATAAGCACGCTTGGGCTGTCCCCAGTAGTCGATAATTGATGACTGAATGGCCGGGCTGGTATCGCGAAACATAAAAGGCAGTATGCCACCGGTTGGTCGGTATTTGTAATACCGTAGTCGATCAATATAGTGACGGTTGATTGTGACCTGATACTCCTGGGACATAGCGATGAGTGCTTCAAGCGATGGTGCATCGCGCCAATTGAACCAATGGGCCATGATATTCGGGAGAAACTGATGCCGCTCGGTAAGATGTTGCCAATTAATAGCTTGTATATCAGCATCCATAAACTTATGGCAGCTTTCAAGGTTGGGAAAGCTCTGGGCGCCAAATTCGGTCACAAAACGAATCGTATGTGGAAAACGACGGACTACAGTTTCCCAATCCCGCAGAGGGCCATAGATGCTAAACCATCCATAGTAAAAATGGGTATCGGTTCCTTTGCGTACTAATGGGATCGGATACTCTCCTGATGAACGCACCACTGGGCGAGTCTGATCGATCTGTTCAGCCGCCGCTTTCAGTTTTTTGTCTAACACACTGCGATTCCAATTCCATCCAAAGGTAGAAAAATAGGTCGCTAGTTTGGTGGAGAAACGCTCGTCTGCCAGATCGGCGACTCGTAATGGCTCATTGTGCATACACCAGATCGCCACGGCAGGATGATTGTACAATAAGCGCACCATCTGACGTGCCTGGGAACAGGCAGGTTCAACGACGTCACGTCGATACAGCCACTGCATGGGAAAGTCCTGCCAGAGCAATATGCCCGCCTCGTTGGCAATCTCATAGAACAGCGGATGTTCAACATGAGCATGCACACGCAACATATTCATATGGCATTGTCGCGCCATTTGGAAATCATACTCATAACGCTCACGGGTCATTGAGGCAATGCGTACATCTCCCGGTGCGTAATTATTCCCCTTTGCGAAAAAACGCACACCATTGAGCTGGGGTATCCAATTCTTCATGGTGAACTGGCGAATACCAACAGTGCATGTATGTTCATCCAGCACGGTATCCTGCTCAATTATGGCCAGTGTCACATCATAACAGTGTGGAAACCCCATATCGTGGGTCCACCACAACTGTGGATCACGCACATGGAGCAGGCCCTGGATCTCCTGGGTACCTTGTGCCAGCGCACGATGTTGTTCAATAACCTGCACCTCGCCGATAAAATTTTTAGGGCTGATGGTCCAACGGAGTAGTGCATCGTGTGGATTGGTGGCATCAAGGGTTGTCTGGAAACGCAGTTCTGCCACGGTTTCACTCATCCGTTCAGTGTGTATCAACACTTCTTTGATATGCGTGGAACCAGTCACCAGTAGCTCGATTGGCAACCAGATACCACCTGGATTGGTCGCTGGATCGATACAGTCCCAGTGGGAAAAAACTCCGGTCAACAACCGCTTACCAAGCTTATCATGTTCATCAGGGCAATCCACCTCGATCAATAAGGTGTTTGCTTGCTCTACCCAGGCGGTTATGTCGTGCTCCTGGGGGGCAAAATAACCTTCCTGCCGGCCCAGATCCACACCATTCAAGTACGATTGAGCATAGTAGAATATACCGTTTAAACGCAACCAGTACCGTAGTGCTGGTGCATGTGTAGCTGTCTCTTGTGAGAAACGTGCTAATGCAGCCTGTACCTGGTAATCATCCAACGTAAAGCGTTGGCGATACACCATTTTGCCAGCATAGTGCTCAAAAAGTGGATGTTGCTGCCAGTGCGCCGGAAGCCGTTGCTCAACCCACGCGTGCTCATCAAGTGGATAAAATCCTTGACGAAAGACATCTGTAGGAAGCAATTGCCACAACTCGTTAAGTGGGATTGTAATAGCCATATACGTAATACATAGTGGAACTATTGATAGGATTGAGTGTACGTGTTTTAGTATTCTAGGTCATCAAGGGGGTGGTGTCAACATGATGATCCAGTAAAGCTGAACGTGTGAGGAGATTCAATTTGAACATAAAAAAACGAACCTCTTTTCCTAATGGCAAGAATGAAAGACTACGTTGATAGGAAAAGAGACTCGTTTTTTCATACCAGGAGCATAGTGGGGATCTGGAGTGGTTGAAGTGCTGGTGCAAAAACGACCTGATTACCCAACCTTACATGCGGTGGTATGTTTTTTGAACCTGTCAGCCTAGTGTTGAAATGTGAGCTACGATGTTCGGTCTGGCTAATGACCGGGCTGGAATGATGCTACAACGAGACTGTGACGTTAACTGGATTGTCGCTACATTGTCTGGTAGGATGATGCTACGACGTTAGTTGTAATGGTGCTACGATGTTAACTGCGTTGTGTGCTGCGATGTTAGCTAGAACGTGGCTACGATGTTACTGCGATGCGTCACAGCTGACCGATTAGACTGACAGGTTCTATAACTATTGCGGGGCGTGGCAGCGATGTAAATAATTGTTGTATAAGCCCCTGGACAACTATATTCTAACAGTTGACTTTGGTATCCTCAATCACACATAGGTCTTGTACAGGTAACACCGTGGGTACTAGTTGCTGTGAGGGAGAAAGTACTGTCGGTTCCTCACAGATTCTTTATCTTGGACATGGCTTGAAGAAAGCTAGTGCCATTATTCTGCGTGTACACGGGCTGCATGGATAAGGATGCGAACACGTTCTCTGCTTACAGGATGTTCACAAAGGCCATCTTCTTTAATACTTGAGCCTACAATCACACCATCAGCTACTCCCATGAAGGCAACAATATTATCAATGGTGGTACCACTCCCGATGAGTACTGGTTGGTTACCGGCCAGCCGCTTTGCCTGCCGTACTTTATCGAGATCTGGTGCATCGCCCGTCATTGTTCCTGAGACGATCAACGCGTCAGCCCCAAAGAAGCAGGTCCATTGCATGTGGGTTGCCAGATCAATTCCTGGAAAACGTACCGAGTGTTTTTTATCAACATCGGCCAGGATTTTGATATGCTCAGCGCCAAGCTCCTTGCGTCTGCGTAGCAGATCGGCAGCACAGCCTTCGTCCCATGAGCCAGCATCCCATACGCCAGCACCCGTAAACATACACACACGTATAAAATCGGCACGAGATGCCAGCGCAATACCCAGTAAAGCCGTGCTACCGTTGTGTACAACGTTAATACCCATGGGTATATCAATGGCCTCACGAACCGCATGGGCCACCACGGCATGGGCAGCGATGCTTTCGGGTGCTATGTGTGGCCCGACCCGGTAGGGGATATCCCACATGTTTTCAACAATGATTCCATCTACACCGCCCTCGGCCAGGGCATACGTATCACGCAGGGCGTTGTCAACAATGGTCTGAATCCCATAGCCAGTATAGCCCGGTGCACCGGGGAGTGGCCAACAATGCACCATGCCAATGATGGGTTTCGCTGTGCGGAAAATATCATTAAGGTCAGTGATTTGCAGTGCATCCATGCGTTCCTTCCAGATCGGTTTTGGCATGATTATGCTCCTTATGGTGGGTAGTGCGTATCTATAAAGGTATAAACTTGTAAGCTGCTTGGTAAGGCTTCACCAGAACCATAACACATGGCCGTTAAAGCTCCAACGGCATTCGCATATAGAGCACAATTATGCCACGTACAGTGATTGAGATAGCGATCCAGAAAGCCTGCGACAAACGCGTCACCACACCCGGTCGAGTCAATGGCCTTGATAGGAATAGCAGATGACGTGAGCTGTTTCTGACCAGACATAATCTTGCAGCCGGAAGCACCCAATTTCAGCACCAGCAATGGTGGTGGAGGTTCGGTTTCTGAAAAGATCGCAGGTATCAGCTCTTCTGACATGTCTGGAAAGAGTGCCAACAGTTCTGGTTTGTTGGCAAAAAGTATCTGTAGCTGCGGAATAAGTCTGTGAATATCGTTTGCGCGTGTATGTACCAGCGGCAAACAAAGGTCCAGAGAAATAGGAACATGGTGTCGTTGGGCTTGCTCTATCAAGTGCCACGTGGTGTTCTGTTGCTGCCCTTCAATTAAGGCATGGCCTGCGATATGGAGCCAGCTCCATTCGTTGGGGAGCGCATACTCAGAGACGTCTGTGAGTGCACTATTTGCACCGCGAAAACTAAAAAACGTACGCTCACTATGGGGTGAAATGGCCACAAAGCAGAGCCCTGTAGCTTGGTCTTGGTCATGTTGGATGGCTGTACAATCGACGCCAGCCGTGCGTGCGGCACGCAATGCGATCTGAGACGCTGGGTCGGTGCCAACACGGGCGACCAACTGTACGGGTTGTCCCAGTAACGCAAGGGCGGTGGCCACATTGGCCGCAGAACCGCCACTGCCCCACTGAAGCGTGTTGATCGAACTATCATCACCCTCAAAGGGAAAATGACCTACTGTTGCGCTGACGTCCGCGTTTACATCTCCGACAACCAGAATTGTCATGGGTAGAAAATAGGCATCATAGTATGCAACGGCTACTGGAATTGCACAGCCTCACCAGAGAGCGTCTGTGCAAAGTTGGCTGACAACCAACCTTCGATGACTCGTTCGGTCACTTCGCCGTTTTCCTGTACATCTACTGGACCACGAACATAAATCCATGGAACGCCATCGACGGTTTCGACATCGCCGAGCCAGCGTACCTGATCGCCATTGCTGACGACTCCCAGAACTGCGGTGCTTAATCCCGGCTCCTCACGGACGTTGAGTGGCACACCCGGACTCACCGTAATCACTAAAGGCTCACCCTGACCACCAATAAAGCCAGTAAGCCACTCAGGTGCCAGGCCGGATGGTAGTGATATACCCAGCGACGGACGTGGGAATTCAAAATTGACAAATCGCTCAACGGCCAGTGTTGCAAAATAGTAGGTACCGCAAGCCGTCATAGAAAACATGAGAAAGAAGACGGTTATACCAACGATGGATCGACTGCGATTTTGTGCTTGATAGTTGTACTGGGGTGCTGGTTGTGCAGCCTCTGATTGGCGGGGTATTTGATCGGTTGTAGTACGAGGGCGGCTGACCTGCTGTGGTGCAAAACCGCTTGCAGTGCGATTCAGCCTTTCACGCAAGCTGGGTGGACGTACTGGGGGTGTTGGAAGGCGCTTCGTATCACTACCAATAGTACGGCGCATCGTATCAAGTTCTTGAGCAAGCGCTGTTGCATCGGGTATGCGCTCTTGTGGGTTACGTGCAGTTGCTTGCTGCAGCAATTTTTCCAGAGATGGCAGATAGAGTGTGCGTCGTATATCAGAGAGTGATGGAATATGAGCCGTTACATGTGCCTGGGCTACCTGTTTGGGATCGGTCCCTTCAACGGCACGTTGTCCTGTTAACAGCTCAAAGAGCAATAAGCCCAGGGCATACACAGTACTGGTCTGCGTTGAACGCTGACCTTGAGCGTGTTCTGGGGCACGATAACGAGCCGTATCCAGGATGACATCGGCCTGTGACGTTTGCCAGTTTTCTAACAATTCTACATGTCCTTCTGCTACCACCATAATATTGTTACTACTCACTGGTGGATGCGGGACACCGGCAGTCTGGCAGGCTGCTACAGCTCCCACTATCTGGCGAAAGTAGAGTAAGGCTTCATCAAGTGAGAGTGCCCCGAGTTCACGTAATGTGTGCCCTGTTACAAACTCAGTAATCATGTATGGACGGCCTGAAATTTCACCACTATCATAGATCTCTAACAACGATTGGTGTGAGCAACGTGCGCGGTCATGGGCCTCCTGCACGAATCGCTGGCGTAGGGGCGCTTGCTTGAGCAGATCCTTTCGCAGGATGTGAAATAAGACGGAGCGTTGCAGGCGTTCATCTTCTGCCCGATAAACGACCGCCAGTCGTCCGGTGCCTAGCTTTTCTTTGATATGATAGCGATTGTGTAATATAAGTGGTGCAGTTGGTGTTGTATCTGTCATAAGCTGTAATCAGTTGTCCCTCAAAAGGGTATCAAATACGTTGTTCGACAATTGCCCCAACACGTATACATGCGGAACGAGTTTGCTTTTGAGGAACTGTTTACATATGGTATCCTTCATGATAAACGTGCAATATAAGAAAACTTGCGTATATTGTTTTTGCAACTGTAACTAAAGAGGATACCACGATAGGAGTCTTTCGTCACGGAATTGCTTGTAAATATGGTCGGCGTGGGTTGTTAAAATTATCTATAAGTCTGCATTCCAAAGGATTATAGCACGTGCTTATGGGCAACGCAATGAAGTATTTTTACGGTGGTTAACATTAAGCATAATAAGCAAATATGAAATAGGATGTGTATTGTGCAATTACGTGTTGGTGAAGTAATCGAATCGACAACGGTAGAGTTTACAACAGGTGCGTACGAGCTGTTAGAAGCGCCTACTTTTGGTGCGTTAATACGTGCTCAGACATGTACTGAGGGTATGTCCGTCTATGGACTCGTGTATGATATTCGGACGGGAAGCAAAGAACCGGGTGGCCGTGCCTTGGTACGTGGCCGAACATATGCTGGTCGCGAATTATATGATGAGGAGATTTATCGTGAGTATCCTGATCTGGCTGAAGTCCTACAGACCGAGTTTTCTGCTATCACGATAGGTTTTGTCGAAGGTGATCGTATCTACCAGTACCTTCCTCCGCATCCACCACCAGTTCATTATAGTGTCTACCCATGTGAACAGACGGAGGTGATTCGTTTTTCAGAAACGATGGATTTCTTCCGCACCGTGTTATTTTCTTATCAAATTCCCAGTGATGAATTGCTTGCTGCTACCATACGCATAGCGGCACGTGCCCGTTTGCGTAGTCCTGAGAATGAACGTGAGTTTTTGGTCCGTGCAGGGCGCGAGATCGCATCTTTACTAAAGGACGATTATGATCGATTAACGTCTATTCTACGTAGAATTCGTCCCTAAATGCTATGGGTTGTCACATTTTGCTGCTCTTTCAAAGGTAGGTGCTGATGTTGACGCCCGTACCGCACAATGCTAAAATGCGCCCCGATGAACGCGGTAACTGATAAACATATTATTTTAGGTGTTTGTGGTAGTATTGCTGCCTACAAGATAGTTGAGCTTGCACGTAATCTTACACTTGATGGTGCTATAGTTGATGTTATACTCACGGAGGCGGCTGAGCGTTTTGTGGGTATACCAACTTTCCAGGCTCTGACTGGCCGACATGTTCTTACCGATATGTGGTCGCTTCCGGAAGATGGGGTTGTTGGGCATGTATCGCTGGGGCAGCATGCTGATCTGGTAGTTATTGCGCCTGCTACTGCCAATACTATTGCACGTTTAGCAGCAGGTATCAGTGATGATTTGCTCACGACCACAGTGTTAGCTACCACTGCACCTGTTTTATGTGTTCCAGCAATGAATCCGCTTATGTATGCGAATGCTGCGACTCAGGACAATATTGCGGTATTGCAACGACGTGGTATGACGGTTATAGCTCCTGCATATGGCCGCATGGCTGAACATGTGGTGGGGCAGGGTCGTATGCCAGAAGTGGCTGAGATAGATGGCCATCTACGCGCATTGCTGGCTCAACAGAAGGGCGCATTACGTAGGCGGCGGGTGGTGGTTACCGCTGCTGGCACACATGAGCCACTTGATCCAGTGCGGTTTATCGGTAATCGCTCAAGTGGACGTATGGGATATGCGCTCGCCACTGAGGCTCGTGATCGTGGTGCTCAGGTGACCCTCATTAGTGGGCCTTCATCGCTGACGCCACCAACTGCAGTTGAGGTAGTCAATGTCGAAACAGCTTTAGACATGCGTGATGCTGTTCACTCCGCCATAGCCGATGCTGATCTGCTGGTGATGGCGGCTGCAGTCGCTGATTTTCGGCCAGCAGCCCCGGTGTCTCACAAAATAAAGAAGGGTAATGATGAGACGTTCGCAGTGCAGCTGATTCGTAATCCAGATATTTTGGCTGGTTTAGCAGAACAACGTCATTTTATTAAAATTGGCTTTGCTGCGGAGACGGAGGACTTACTGGAGAATGCCCGTTCAAAGCTTGAGCGTAAAGGGCTTGATATGATTATTGCCAATGAAGCTGTGGCAAGTATTGGCCAACTTGAGAGTCAGGTAACAATCCTTGACAGTGATGGTGCCCATCCATTACCACGACAAGCACAACAGCAAAGTGCACAAGCTATTTTTGACGCGATAGTCCAGCGTTGGCCAGATCGTTTAGGACCGAAAAATTAACAGTAACCACAAAGATGAGACATGTAACACAAACTCAACCCATACCATCTGTGGTTTTAAGGTGTGAGAAACAATGGAAAAACAGGATAGAACTGAGCCGCGGAATACAGACAATTTTCCCAATGGTACTGCTGGAGTGACGCAGGTTGGTCAGGTGATTCGTAACATTGCATCTGCCACACAGCGCCTTCCAGCCCAATCGCCGCCCCAAACCCGCACCATTACGGTAAGCGGAGAATTGCGTGAGCGTATTGTAAATCTGGTTGCGGCACTGGGCGATCCTGCACATGAACTTCACCAGTCAGCAGTCCAAGAACTTGTGGAAATTGGTGACGCTGCCGTGCCAGCACTGAACGAAGCGCTCAATCCGCGGCGTCCCTGGCTGACAGCGTATCGTGCAGCCGAGGCGCTGAGCCAAATAGGTGACGGGCGTGCTACTGGCGCTTTGATCGAAGCATTACGACATCCGAATAGCAACGTGCGCTGGAGTGCTGTTCGTGCGTTAGCAGTACTGGGTGATGCACGTGCCCTGGTTGATTTATACCGTGTTGCGCGCCACGATCAGGGCCGCACAAGTTGGGGAGAACCTGTCGCAGGATCAGCACAAAGCGCATTAGACCAGATGCGTAATCAAAATGTATTATTACGTGGCGCTGATCTCGTAAAAACGGCTGTTGCTTGTGTCTTGATGTTAGTTGGGTTAGTGGTTGCATGGAGTGTTATTACGACTTTACAGGAAGAGTTGACGATGGTCGGTTTGGGGCCACCACCTGAAGGTGTCATAGGTTCATTAGCCCCCACTCCCGAACCAACCGCTGAAGCAACGGTAGCACCTGCTGTTGCTGCTGCGGCAGATGAACCAGATGAGGAAGCAGAGGTTGTCGATGCGGATACGACAGAGCCTATTATTGGGTCAGTCCTCACAACTGCAAATGTTCGTGCTGCGCCAGATAGTGAAACTGGTGAACGCATTGGTACGGTGAGTGTTGGTGATGATGTTGTGTTCCTGGCTACCTCACCTGACAATGAATGGTTTTTAATTAGGCTTGGTGATCGCCGTAGCGAAAGCTCCCAGATTAGTAGTGCTGATGGAACTGGTTGGGTTATTGGTACGTTGCTTACGGAGCCAGATGGTGATCTTGAGGTCCAAGAAGTATCAGTCACTCCAGATGAGTAACCAGTAACCCCCGATAGGTAAAAGTAATGGTGTCTTTATCAAAAACTGTCCGTGCATTGTGTCTGGGTGTTGCGCTCGTATCGTTTATGATCGGTGGGGCTGGGTATCTCTTGCTCAGAGAGATACAGAGCCCGGTTATGGCAAGCGATGATGCCGAAGTGGTTGAGTTTATCGTTGAGGAAGGTGATACCACCAACACAATTGCCACGAATTTAGGATCGGCTGGTCTTATTCGCCAGCCGCTGATATTCACGACATTAGTACGGATGCAAGGGCTTGATGGCCAATTGCAAACAGGCAACTATCTGCTCAGACCCAACATGACGATGAGTGAAATTATGTCAGCACTTCAAGTCAGTATCGTCATGGAAGATATTCAAATCCAGACTATTGAAGGCATGCGGCTGGAAGAGATGGCGGAAATCGTTGGTCAGGCAGGTCTGCCACAAGTTACTGAAGAGGCGTTTCTCGCTGCAGCACAGGATGGTGCACTCTTTCAGGAGCAATATTTCCTCTTGCAGGATTTGCCATCTGGTGCCAGCCTGGAAGGATATCTTTTTCCAGACACCTATCGAGTTGCATCAACCGCTACCGTTACTGATGTTATTGGTGTGATGCTTAATCGTTTTGTTGAGCAGTATAGCGAAGTCGAGACACAGGTCCAGGTTGAAGATGTGACCATTCATGATCTGGTTACTATGGCATCTATTGTTCAACGTGAAGCTGCTTTGCAAGATGAAATGCCACAGATCTCAGCCGTTTTCTGGAATCGTCTCAAAGAAGAAAATTTGGACGAGACAGGTGGTGGTAAATTACAGGCTGATCCGACACTGCAGTACGCGATCGGAGAGTCGGGTGAATGGTGGCCCAAGCTGGATACGTTAACGATTGATGAAATTAATGGTGTCGATGACCCCTACAACACACGGGTGAATTCCGGGCTACCACCAGGCCCGATCAGCAACCCTGGCCTTAATGCACTGCTTGCCGCTGCCCGCCCTGACGAATCTGCACCGTATCTCTACTTCGTTGCCTCATGCCCGGAAGATGGCTCACATCGATTTGCCACAACATTTGCTGAGTTTGAACAGTACGAAGACGAATATCTACAATGTGTTCAATCACAGGATGGTTGATACAGATTACAACAGTATCAGCCACCTCTCAATATTATGAAGCTTCGCGCAGGTCTGATTGGTGATCCAATTACGCATAGCCTTTCGCCACAACTACACAACGCAGCATTTGTTCACATGGGTGTTGCTGCCGAGTATGAGTTGTGGCCCACAGATGCTGCTGAACTCGCGGATCGCGTAGCATCATTACGAGCCCCCGATGTTCTTGGTGCCAATGTTACCCTGCCACATAAACGTGCCGTAATGCCCTTACTTGATACTATCGATCCTCAGGCAGCCCTGATCGGTGCGATTAATACCATCGTTCGAGAGAAAGATGGCACCCTCAAAGGCTGTAACACCGATGCACCGGCTTTTCTAGCTGCATTGCAAGAGGATGCACACTATCTCTCTCAGGGTAAAGCGGTAGCCGTCCTTGGTGCGAGTGGTGCTGCACGTGCTGCAGTTACGGCCCTGCTCGAAGCACAGGCTGCACAGATTGTAGTCATTAATCGTACACTTGAACGTGCCGAGTCTTTGTTAGCGGATATGGTAGAAAGCACAGACCGCCCTCCTCATCTCACCACACTCACGTATGATGATCCGGCACTCCCTGATCTGTTGCAGGATATGTCGCTGATTGTCAATGCGACCTCCCTGGGATGGAAGGCAGATGAAACGCCACTGGAAGCATCACTCATTTCGTCGAGTATGCTCATCTTTGATATGGTCTACCGTCCAACAAGATTATTGCGAGAGGCAACTGAACGTGGTGCACAGACTCATGATGGATTAACGATGTTAGTACGACAGGCAGCACTGGCATTTCAGCATTGGACTGGACAACCGGCACCACTGGATGTTATGTATGCTGCTGTACGTTCTATAAGATAGCATACTATATAAACTGCGAGGCGTTATGGACATCATCTCACTCATCCTCGTCTTCCTTGCCGGGGCAGTCCTTGGTTCTTTCTTAAACATTCTTGTCATACGTATACCCAAAGAACGTGGGTTAGGTTCTGCACCTCATTGTACTCGGTGTGGGCAAAAGTTGGTTTTCTGGCAGTATATACCTATCCTTGGTTGGCTCATACAGGGTGGTCGAGCACGCTGTTGTCAGCGACCCTTACACTGGATGTCCCTGGTGGTGGAGGTGCTCACGGCTGTTACGGTGATGTTGCTTTACCAGAAATATGGTCTGACCCTGACCTTTGCCTACTTTGTGTTTGTAGTGGCAATTCTCATTGTGACTGCGGCCATTGACTGGATTCATCGTTTGATCTACACGTTTTTTGTGCTGGTGCCAGCACTGATCGTGATGTTGGGAGCCAGTATGATTCCAGAGCACAGTATCTTAAATGCATTTCTGGGGGCGCTGATAGCGGGTTTTGCATTTGTGCTTTTGTTTATATTGGCTCGTATCTTATTTCCTGCCAAGGCGGCGCCATTCGGACTCGGAGATGTGTATCTTAGCATCTTTATTGGGGCCGCAGTGGGTATTCTTGATCTTATGCCGGCGCTCTTCTATGGTATTCTTATGGCAGGTGTTTTCTCTGCTGCTTTAGTGATTATGAAGTACAGTGGACGCCCAAATGTCCCAGATTATATTGCTTATGGGACATTTCTTTGTCTTGGGACCATAGGATATCTTCTGATTGGTGATTTACCTTTATTCTGATATTTTAGACAAAATATAGTTTTATTACCAAATACCCTGCAGCAAAAATATTTGATATAGGTTGGTTAGACATGCCTTCCGGAAAATTGTAATCTTGATTGGGGTATTTTAGAACGTTGAATGAAAAAAGCGTCATCTTACTACGAGTTATCGCATGGTAGAATAGATATCCCATTTGTAATAGTTATTCTTCAACCATGTAGTTTAGTGGTATTATCATGATACGCAATATTTTAGACGCACACGTCATCGCGTATATTAGTAGAGAGGCATATGTATGCGACTGCGGCTTGCATCTATCACGATGTTAGTGTGCGTGGCTATACTCGCTGCACACACATCACCAACAACGATAGCTCAGGATCGATCTCCATTGCGGCCTCCGCCTATTACCTACGATGTTACCTCTCCACTGGGACCTCCTCCTGGTTTTAGTCAGGAGGTTAAACGGGTTACTGTGATGCTCGAATTGGATGGCTCTCCCGCTATCTCAGCGAGTACACCAGACGCAGTGACAACTCAAAGCACGCAAAATCGTAAGGCACAACAAGGACTCATAGCCTCTTTACAACAGGTTGATGCAGAAGTTCTCTTTCAGACCAGTATTGCGTATAATGGTATTGCTGTTTCTGTTCAATCAAATCAGATATCTGCGTTACAGAGTTTTCCTGGTGTCGTTAACACCCATGTCATTACCCCTAAGAAGCGTTCGAGTATCTCAGCCACAGCGTTCTCTGGTGCGCCTGTCATCTGGAGTTCGCCACGCCGCGCTGCCGGCAAGGATATTCGTATTGGAATAGTCGATACGGGTATCGATTACATGCACGCAACCTTCGGTGGTTCAGGTCGCAGAGATAATCAGTCAACGAATGATTCACGTATCATCGAATCAGGTAGTTTTCCAACCCAAAAAGTTGTTGGTGGTTTTGATTTTGCAGGCAACGGTTACGATGCCAGTGGTGAAGAAGGCAGTGTTACTCCGTCACCGGACCCTGATCCCCTTGATTGCCAGGGCCATGGAACGCATGTAGCGTCAACTACTGCTGGATTTGGGGTTACCCCAGACGGGGAAACTTATCGTGATGATTATAGTGGAAGCTACGATTTCAGTGAGTTTTTGGTTGGCCCCGGTGTTGCACCTGAAGCCTCACTCTATGCCCTCAAAGTTTTTGGCTGTTCAGGCACCACAGCTTTAACCACACTAGCCATAGAATGGGCATTAGACCCTAATGGCGATGGCAATATTGATGATCGATTGGATGTGTTGGCATTGGCACTAGGCTCACAGGATAGCAGCCCCAACGATCCTGATGCTGTTGCTGTACAAAATGCAGTAGATGCAGGCATTGTCGTAGTTACAGCCGCCGGGGATAATGGCGATACTTTTTATTCAATTGATGCTCCCGCCAGTGCTACAGGTTCCATTGCCATTGGTGCTACGCTTGATCCATCACAAGCTACTGATGATGCCCCAGCAGGAAGCCTTGCAACGTTTACCGCACGTGGTCCGCAGCGTGGTGGTGCTGCTAAACCGGATCTGGTTTCATCAGGGGTCAGTATTCTCTCTGCAGAGGCTGGCTCTGGCAATGAAGCAGTTATGATGACAGGAACATCTATGGCAACAGCCCAGGTCGCTGGTGCTGCCGCTTTGTTACGTCAACTGAACCCTGAATGGACGCCACAGCAAATCAAAGCTGCTTTAATGAATACAGCCGCTCCTACTCAGGACGCGGAAGGGAATGTATATCCACCTTCAATAAGTGGTGCAGGGCGTCTTAGTGCTGTGCGTTTTGACTCACTGGATTTACTTGCGTATGTTGAAGATGATGAGGGTGCTGTCTCGCTCTCATATGGTGCACCGTTATTGAGCCAGGAATGGACCGATACGCGCAGCCTGGTTATTGATAATCCCAGTGCTCATGAACGAGTCGTGACACTATCTTCCACGACAACAGCAACGGAAGCAGGTGTCTTCATTGAAGTTCCAGATGAGCATGTCAGGATACCACCACAGGAACATGTTACGGTGCCGGTGAAGGTAAGGATAGAACCTGAGAAACTGGATAACACGCCAGATCCGACCATGTCTTTACGGCAAAGTAATGCGCCTCGTTACTTCCTTGCCGAACATGGCGGGTTTATTCAAGTAGAGACACGCGAGGACGTGCAAATTCGGACGGCCAATGCCAGTGATATTGCGTCAGTGGGATTTTATATCGATTTCAAAATACTTGATGCCCCGGTCGATCAGAGCACCTTTGGGCTATATCGATCTTTTGAGCCCAGAAAATACACCATTCAGGTGCGGGAATTAGGGGCCGATCCAAGCGACGCGCTTGTCACAAAACGACTCACACTTGATGAGTTGCGCGACTACACTTTTGTATTGATCGGACGTGATGGCCGTTATGACATGTTAGTTGTTGATGACACCGCAACTGAGTTACCAGCCAAAGATCAGTCGCTGGTGCGCTTCCTCAATGCTAGTCGTACGAATGATCGTAGCCCCGGGCCGCTTGATGTGTATATCAACAATGAGCTACAGATAAGTCGACTTGAGCCTCGTCGATTGAGTGACTTTATCCCACTTACACCTGGAAAACATGCGGTACAGTTCTTCCGCGCAGGTAGCACTCCATCTCCCGAGAGTTTAGTGGCATCAGAAACCTTTGGGGTGTCAACTGGAGAAGTGGCTGTTGTGGCAGCCGGACGCTACAGTGGTGAAGAATGTTCTCCTGGAAATCGGCAATGTGAGGCTATGCGCCGTGGGTTTAGCACCACTGCCCAGCCACGCGTTGATGAGAGCAGTGTCAAAGTACAGGTTCCATTCCAGGTATTCCCCAGGTCTGGATCAGAAGTTGATGTTGTGGATCAGAATGTGAGAATTCCGCCAGATGCTACCACATTCTCCTTTGCTCTTCGTAACACAGGTGTGCGAAATACCCCAATAGATGGGCCGTTTGTAAGCCCTCTGGTGCCAATTGCAAGTGTCCTTGAACTAGTCCAGTCCAGCCCTCGCCTTTCTGATCTGGACGAAAGTTCACGTGTGGCTGATCTTGAGTATGTGGGTATCACAAACAACCTGGCAGAAGTGAATGATGTATCCATAACTACTATTTTCTTTGGTACAGCCAGTTATGGTGCCTGGTCGACTCCCAATGATGTCCAGTTTCGAGTGTACTTTGATACGGATCTTAATGGTACTGATGATTATGTGCTTGTTAGTGCAAGTCGCGGCGTCCTGAGAAGCACAGGGCCAAACGATGTGTTTGAAAGTATTCTATACCAAATTTTACCAGATAGCACACTACAGGCGAGAGGTGCTTCCTATTGGAATACGCTGGCTGCACCGACTGTACAAACTGGTATTGATGGTGCGCCTTATAACACATCGGTAGGAATGCAGGCGGTCAATGCACGCACTCTGGGTCTGACAAATACTCAATCCAGATTCCGCTACCGCGTGGAGACACGTGCTCGTGATGCAGAAAACTTTGAGCGCACTGTTGATCGTGTTCCGTCACGTGGGTATCTGGAATATGATGTAGCAAAGGTTGTTGCATCTCCTATTAATACGGTGTCACCGCTGCTTAATCGCCCAATCTTTGTCAGTGTTGAGGGTGCTGAGATCAGTGGCGAAGTTGACCCAGCAGCACTACGTACGAAAGGGCAACAAGAATTGCTGGTTTTGTATCACCATAATGAAGTCCAAAATCAGACCGAGGTTGTCACTCTCTCCAATGGTTTAGTCAATGGCGGGCGCGGTAGAGTAGGTCAACCATCTCCTTCGCAGAGCGGTGCAGTGCGGGTATTCCTGCCATTACTGGCGAGAGAATAGCAGCAGTAGTTACCTCTTTTGATGACGATAGGCTAACGCTTCTGGGTTTAACCCAGAAGCGTTATTTTTATCAACTAATAAAATAGCCAAGGTTATAGCAGATTCAAATATCGACCAAACAGGGATTTAGCTGTCTACTTGCGTGATACCAAATGGATACAGCAATGACTTACGAGAGCGTGTGTTAGCGTACTAAGGATACCAGCGAGATTCGCGCGTACATACACGCTAAGGACTAGGAGCGGCTCCGGTCTTGAATCAAGTGCTGGTTGAGCACATACTCGCCATAGAGAATGAGATTGTCCCAACCAATCGGACTGATGTGTGCGAGGAGACTCACATCAATCCCTGCCTGAGCCGGATCGCACTCGTTCAGAACACGATTCAGTTCCTTGGCTTGCCAATAGATGATGCATGCCATCAACAACGTCAAACAGCCACTTGTGTGGCGGTGTCCCTGCATGTCACGGGTGGTCATCCGGCCCTGCTTCCCATAGCTCACTTCGCGTGCCGGGGCGTGGAGTTGTTCCCCTTTGAGCAACCCCCCGGCGCGTCCGTTGGCGGAGCAAGGGGTCCGACATGAACTGGAGCATGTATTCCGTCGTGAAGACCCGGCCCAACTTACGATTGGCCCGATAAAAATGGTTTTTGCCACTATAGGCCACCAACCGTTTTAACGCGGTCGATGCCGTGGTATGGCCTGCTTCTAACGAGGCATAGAATTGCCCCATGCGGTCCCACTGGTCACCCATCCACTCCAGGTGAATAGCCCGGTCGCGTGGACGGACCAAGGGGGTCAACGCCTGATAGTCGCGGTGGGGGTCGATGCGATAGATGCGCTGTTGGTGCAGATTACGCATGCGGGGGGCAAACCGCCGACCCAGCATGGTAAAGGCGGCAAAGTTAATCTCGGTGTAGCCGTGGGTGTCGGTATAATGCTCCGCCAGGGTGAGATCACTCTCATTGTACAGCAAGCCATCCAGGACATAGGCCGCATCCCGATCGGTACATTCAATGGGGACCGTGTAGAACGGGGCATAGTTATCGGCCACAAAGGAGTAGAACTCTATCGCAAAATCGTGAAAGGTATGACTATAGGTCTGGTGCAGCACCCGCTGCTGATAGGCAAACCGTTGGCCATCACTACTGGAGGTGGTCCCGTCCCCCCAATACTGGGTCACATCCAGGCTACTGAGCGCGTTCACGACCCGTGCCAGGGCACTCCGTTGGGCTTCCTCACTGAGTTGCCAATCCGTGACCCGCTTGATTTGCTCATAGCTGATCGAGTCCACCAGCCGCACCATGGTCTAGGGACCAATACTGCACCCATAGGCCATAATCGCCGCCAAAATCAGACAGATCTCATTGGTCTGACGGCAATCTTGCTGTGCAGGGGGGAGAAACACGTGGGTAAAGTGGACCTCATTATCTACCTGGATCAGGAGGTCGGGGAGTTTCATGGTTCGCATATGCGTTGCCAGCCACTGCCGGAGCGCGTCCAGACGCGCTTGCACCGTACTGTCGTGGGGAATACTTGGGTCGGTGGTGAGCACCCAGCGATCCTCACGGATCTGGGTATAGGTATTGGCGGGCAACTGGTCCAGAAACTGGTCATAGGCGTGGTGCAAGCGCTGGCGTAAATAGGCGGGAACGGCCTCGGCATGGGCCGGCAGTCCGGCGCGGTGAAAAAACGCCTCGCGCTGCTGCTCCCATTCCTCCAGAGGCATAAAGAAATCATCGAACCGATCAAAGCGTTTACTATGACGCACATGAATATTGCCGGATTTGAGTTCGTCCCGTACGGCGGTCAGGACCGCGCATTCCCAGGCCGCTTTGGGCACGGTCCCCGCTGCGGTCAGGAAATCCTGCATGGATGCGGACAGGAAGGTGAGTGGGACATCGGTAGGCAGGGTACGTTTATGGGCTGCGTTCAGGTCACGGAGCACCTGAAGCGCCTGGAGCAAGGCATCCCCGCCATCTTCCCCGTGCTCACTGTGAAAGTGCAATGCCTGCACCAACCGTGGTGCAAACTGCCGGAAGTAGGGAAAGCGTTTGGCAACGAGATGAAAGACGTGGCTCTGTGGTCCGGTCAACCAGTCATCGAGTTGGGCGAGTTGCGCGGCTAAGGCGGGACGCGACACCTGCGTGAACACCGTGGAGCGGAGATCAGTATCGGCAACGTCTGGGTCAAGCAACACCTGACTGATCGTTCGCAGGGTCTGGAGGGAGTGGCGCAGCGCCCGGCGCTGTTGGCGGGTCGCGGCATCGAGTTGTTTTTCGGCGTGGTGGTAGACACTGGTCACGAGCTTCGTATGCATATCCAGGATATAATCGATGGTATCCTGGTAGGTTTGCCAGAGAAAACAGGTCAGGGTCACATAGCGATGCGACGCCTGGAGGTTCCGCAGGCGATTGGCCGAGCAACGGGTCGCATAGCGCGTCAGTGCGCGTTGATAATTATTGTTGAGCCAGGAGAGGTCAATGGTCAGAATTCCGGTGGCTTCAATCTGCTCCAGATGGTCGAGTAAGCGGAGGATGGCCTGGGGGGAGGCTCGGCGTGGCGGTTCCTTCAAGGTGTGCAGCCACGAATGGCGTCCGCCATCCACCACGATGAGCTGGTCAAGTTGGTGTTGCTGCTCCAGCGTCAATGCCGCATGGATACGTTGATAGATGTGCTGGCGGGCAATCAGCCGAACTAACGTAGCTTGGGCTGGTGCCAGAATACGCTGGGTTACCAGAAACTATTCAGCACGAGCGAGTAAGGCACGGGTCTGTTCGAGGCGACAGGCTTCGTCAAACAGAAACTGTTGCACCAGTTGGCTTTCGTCAGCCCCAAAGCGCCGCAGATGCAGATAACGCCGGATGTGTTTTGGTGGGCGGAGATGGTCTGTTGGCGCGTTGCGTAGCGAGCCATCGTGTCAATGGGAATGGCGAGTTGCACACTGATAAAGGTCAGTAACTCTGGCAGCGGCGTCAAGGCAATCTTGTGAGGGAAAGCGATTAAAGAGACGCACAAAAGCCAATTGATAGGCAAAACCCAGGCGATTATGTGGATGACGGCGCTGGTTAATTCCGGTTATATCCGCGTGGGTCAGATAGGCCAGCCGGACCAGTTGATCGTGGGAATAAGGGAGATGCGCCATGGCACAGGGAACCTTTGTGTGGCTAGGTGGCTACAGGACACAGTATAGCATCCGGTGTGCCAGGGAGGAAGACGGGTCGCTCACAACCGCGCGAGGAGGGAGCGGCCACACGTCTGATCCTTGTAGGTTGGTGCCATGCCATCTTCATCTGAAGCAGGACATCTGACACCTGCCGTCGTCCTACCAGCTTCGCCCCGATCCATCGAGCGCTCGCACAGCGGCTTCGATGCAGCAATGATACTGATCGGCAGTCGCGGCAGCGTCGCGCAGGATCGTTTGAATCGTGGTATGCAGATCGGCGTTCGTCTCATAGGAAATCGTGAGCGTATATGCCCCGCCCGCTTTGCGGGGTTTCTTCATATGGTAGGGACGGAGGATGGTAGCTTCAATCGCTTGTCGTGCTCTCGTTTTGCCCCGTACAAACGTGCTCTTGTTTTCGACCCGGAGATGGAGTCTGACGTGAAGGGTTCGTGGGATAGGTGCGGGCAGCAAGTCTCTGGTCTTGATGTAATAGTTCAGGCTGTTCGAGGTCCCGTAGCCCAGATGATGAGTTAAGATACGCCGTTGCGAGACGCCCAGGGTCAGGAGTTCGACAATCCGCTGACGATCCTGGTCATACATACTCGGTTGGATGGTTCCTGGTGGTTTGCCCAGTTGGACTCCTTGCGCTTTCTTGCTGGCCAGCGCTTCTTTGGTGCGGAGTGAGATAAAATCGCGTTCGATCTCCGCAAACAAGGCGAGTAAGGTCACCATCACCTTAGCGGTGAGGTCCTGGGCGGTCGGGCTGATGGTCAATCCTTGTTTCAGAATGATGGTGGTGACGCCCTGAGCGACCAATTGGTTCATCAGCAACATGACCTCGCCGGTGCTCCGTCCCAGCCGACTCAGCTCGGTCACAATGAGCGTATCCCCTGCCTCCAGTAGGTCACATAACTCGTCCAGCCGTCGTTGCCGACTGGTGGTACGCGAGGTAATGGTGACATCGATAAAATCATCGACGTGGAGCCCTTCCCGGTTGCTGTATTCCAGAATGGTGTGGCGCTGATTCGTCACATCTTGTTTGTCGGTGGAGGCCCGGATGTAGGCAATGGTTTTGCTCGTGGTACACGATAACCGTTTCTGCGTCGTATGATGGTGCATAGTGTGAAGCTATATAATAGGTTATCGTGTGGCAAACTGCAAGGCGGAAAGGAACTTTTTCTTGGGATATCAGCGCACATAAGTACATGTCTTACAACACGTTTCAGTGGACGATACTAAAAATTACTTATTATCTATGTTCTTGTTTCCCATAGCAGCAATGCCAGCACTGGCTCCTCTGATCCTGGTGTGTCGACAACAATGAACCAGCAAGCATCATTACGGCATTATTGCACAAGCATTGTATGAGGAGCAATACTGGTACGAAACCAATCCGCTTGCTATCTACAGACAAAAATGGGAGATGCCCTTAACTCCCCATATAGAGTTGAGAAAGCACGCGCCAACTTCCAAGTACGTGCTCAAGCGCAAGACCAGAGCCGTTGATACTTCCTTCGCGTGTAGGTACGTGCGGATCTTGCTGGTACCCTTACTATGACGATAATCACACCCAACAAGAGACCTGTAGCGTATTCCAAATCAGTCGATCATCGTTGACAGACTGGTTGAAACTGAGATGTGAAACAGGTTCAGCCCACCGCAGATCGCGTCCCAAAAGACGACAAAGTAAGAAGTTAGATAAGCAAAGACTGAGGGAGTATAGCGCGTCCCATCCTGCTGCTTATCTCCATGAAATTGCGGCTGAATTTGGCGTTGTCCCATCAGCAGTTTACTATGTCTGTCAGCGTCATGGGATTACAAGAAAACAAAGATAACGCGCTATCGACAGCGTAATGACCATCACCGCCAGGCATTTCAAGATCAACTCACTTCCTTTGATGCTGCACAAATCGTGTGGATCGATGCATGGGGGATGAATAGCGAATTATATCGACTTTATAGGCGTGGTCCTCGTTGACCACGGATTGTTGGTGAGATCTCCGGTGAGCGAATTGTTCCTCGCATTCGTATGATCGCCGCTTATTGTGCAGGACATCTTCTCGCACCCTTTCGGTTTGATGAGCATACCGCTTCGGTCGTATTCCATGTATAGGTGGAACAATGCTTATGGTCGCAACTGAAAGCGGGGCAGGTGGTTATTCGTGATAATGCGTCTGTTCATACATCGCACAAGACTCGACAACTCATTGAGTCTGCCGATTGACAACTTCTGTTACAACCGGCTTATTCCCCTGATTTGAATACGATCGAACCGCAATGGGCACATTTGAAACAAGGCGTTCGTGCCAATCAAAATACCGACGTATCTATCCACCAAAAATTAGATATACAACTTGTTAAAATGTCCGATCCTTAACTGAATCTGCTATAGTATACTGATTTCCGAAGGCATGAGATTGTTTGTCGTGTGTATTAACATGTTGGTATGTTGCAATCGTTAATGGTGTAAGCATAGGGTTCAGTCATATCTGCTGAAGAACACAACCTACTTGAGCGGAGATGATCCTGGCTATGCTCCACACATAGAATAACCCGAACCTTGTTAGTTTCGCCTTCAAAAGTTGAGATAATTCTATTAATTAGGGGGTTCAGGAACGGGTATATCCACACAGACTGGCTCACCGCGTGGTTGAGTAGATAATCCCTGAACAGTTACTTGATAATCGCTATTACAGGCTCTATATGTATCTGGCGGAGGTGGATCGACGAACGTACTCACAAACTCTCCGATGATCTCAACAGTCAGAGTCTCACCAACCTGAAGTATCTGTGATCCATCCCAGATAATTTGTGGAGAGCCAGAACAAGTATCTACAGGCACACCTTCAACCTTAACTATACAATCAATGAGCGAAAAAGTTGGATCAGTCACATCAGTGACTCGAGCAACTGTCATTGGTGCAGATGTATTGTTTTCAACCCGAATAGTATAGGTAACTATTTCATCAAAATTCGGACTGTTAGGACTTAAATCTTTACTTATAACTGGTTCCTGTGGCGCCTCCGTTGGCGTTGGCACCGGCGTGAAGGTTGCGGTTGGCATCGGCGTGAAGGTTGCGGTTGGGCGCGGTGTGGGTGGCCGTGGTGTCGCGGTTGGTTGCACGGGCCGAGGCGTAAAGGTCGCGGTTGGTTGCACGGGCCGAGGTGTAAAGGTCGCCGTTGGTGGCGGTGGCTCAGGTGTAAAGGTCGCGGTTGGTTGTGGCGGCCGTGGTTGTGGGCGCGGCCTGGTTGGTTCTTCCGTTGGTGGTTGGGCTGTTGATACAGCAGTCGGCTGCGGCGTACGTGGGCGCGGTGTTATTCTGGTTGGCTGTTCCGCTGGTGGTTGGGCTGTGGGTCCAGGTGTCGCTCCACCACCCGAATCTGGCGGGCTGGTTGCTGGTATATCAGGTGTAGTGGTGGGCTGCGGTCGGTCTACTGTATCCGTAGTAGCTGTTGGTGGTACTGGCATGTCAGTTGGTACCGGGTTATTTGGTTGCGACGGACGTACTGTTGGGATCGGTGTATTCGCTCCGCCTGCTGCGGGTTGTTCAACGGTTGGTGTAGGAGTTGGTACTAAAACAATACGAACGCCCGCTGGTGTCGGTTCTGGCGCGTCGGGCGGTGGTGGCACAATTGCAACTATGCCAGTCGGAACCGCGCCAACCAGGACAGGTGTTGGTGTGACCGTGAGCGCGAGTTCAGCAGTCGAACGTTCTGCAGCTAGTGCTTCAGGTATTTCGGGTCCTAAAGCTGGTAAAAGGGGGCCATCTCCCCAGGGACTATAATCAGCACTATTCAACGAAAGTAAGAGCAGTTGGGAAGCAAGATTACGAGGGGTCACTACATACGTGATGATCTGAGATGTACAACAGATCGCAATAAAAGCAAGTAATATCACTCCTAAGGCTAGCCAGCGGAGTGGCTCACGCCGTTGAGTCTGCGTTTTCTGGTTCGATGACGGCATCAACCTGCCCGTTTGCTATAGGAAGCTCAATACTAAACGTACTACCGTGTCCTACTTCGCTTTGAGCCCATACTCGACCGCCTTGCCGTTCTATAAGCTGACGTGTAATAGCTAAACCAAGACCACTACCCCGTTCAGGAGAACTATTTCCGGCAACCCGATGAAACCGTGTAAACAAACGATCAAATTCCTCCACCGGAATACCTGGTCCGCTATCGACAACATCCAATTGAACCTTTGAGTCTTGGTATGACACCCGTATTATAACACGCCCTGTCTGAGTGTAACGATGAGCGTTGTCAAATAATTGGGCTAAAACAGAGCGTAATTGTTCGCGATCCGCCATAACAGGCGGTATCTTCTCGGGTACAATCAATTCCAAAGTGATATTTTTGTCATTGAAAGTATTACGCATTGGAGAAAGAACCTGTTCAATAGCTTCACCCAAATTCTGGGGTTCAAGATCCGTTTGCAGTGTGTCGGACTCAATGCTGGCAACAAGGACGACATTTTTAACCAAGTTATTCATGTGTTCAGCTCGTTGCCGCACCTGACGTAGCAGGTCGCGTTGTTCCTCGTTTACATCACCTACCAAACCACGTAATAAAAGTTCTACATATCCTGTGATGACGGTTAAAGGCGTACGTAGTTCATGGGAAATAGTAGCAATAAAATCTGTTTTTGCCTGATCGATGGCTGCCTCAGCCGAGATATCGTGAAGCACAAACACCTCGCCTAATGTACGACCATCTTCGGTGATGACAGGAGCGTTACTCAGGGTTATCACCGTCGTGTCTATCTGATAATGCTCTAGGTCGGGTTGTTCCTGTGCGAAAAGATCGCGATGGAGCTGAACGCGTTCAAGAGGGATATCGTTGAAATTGAGCTGCCTGGTGTGCCAATCAGGCAGTTTGAGCATATACTCTGCCGTGTGATTCACCATTATAATATTACGCTCCGTATCACATACCACCACGCCATCAGCAATGGACTGGAGAATAGCACGACGTTCGCTTGATTCCTCATGGACCCGGTCGAACAAAATGGCGTTATACAACACGCTGGAAGCCATATTGGCCACTGCATGAATCGTGGGTTCCAGTGAGCCACGAAATACATCGGGTGTAGGGTGTGCAAAGACTAAAATACCAATGACTTTATTCTGTAACAAGAGTGGAGTAAACAGCAAACTCTGGAAGTTGCTTTCAGCCAGTCCTAATGATGTCAGATACAACGCATCATCACCACTGATCAGATAGGGATCGGTATGCTGCATCAGCCACTGCAGCGTCTCGTCGTTTGGTTTCACATGGGCATAGCGTAATGTCTGGATAGTTGTTTCTTCTCCAGGGGCCAGCCGATACGACCAATTACCACGATCGTTGAGCAGGACAAAAATTTCTGTTTGTGGCTCCAATGCGCGAATTGTCTGTTGAGTGATTGTAAGGACGGTATCAACTTTGATTGTTTGGCTAAACTCACGACTGGTTCGATACAGACGAAGCAAATGTTCGGTCATCTGATTAAACGACAGCGCCAAACGCCCTAGTTCATCTTTAGAATTGACAGCTACGCGATGTTCTAAGTTTCCTGCTGTGATAGCCTCTGCACCACTGACCAGAGTTGATAGTGGGCGTGTGATTTGACGTGCAATCCAGTAGCCAAGCAATACTGCACCAATGGTTAGGACCATCGTGATGATGATAATCACATTGCGACTGAGCGACACAGATTGCACTTGAAAGTCAAGCGATAGTCCAACCGAGAAGTAGCCAACCTGACGTTCAGCGATCACTAAGGGACTATAAGTAAGTTGATATTCGATCTGTCGTTGGGGTACATTAACTTGGTTGAAAACCGACTCCGCACGTCCCTCTTGTAGTTGGCTCAACGCCTCGGGGGGCATTGCAAAGGTTTCCAGATCCAGTTCGCGGCGTAACACGGTACTACCAATTGCCTGGCCTTCCAGATCATAGACAGTCGTAATAACTGATTGGCTGGTTTGTTCAATGGCGCGTAAGAGTCGGTCAAGTTTAATTGCAAGTAAAACTCCTCCGACTGTCTCATTGCCTTGTTTTACCGGAACTGCGGTATAAAAGTAGGGCTGTGGATCAGGTTGAAAAATGATCAGGTTCGAAAATTTATCACGATCATCAACAAGTTCCCCGTCGATGATATTTTTAACACCTTCAACCTGGGCCAGGTCGGTGCCACGAATGAGGCGCGGTTCTATATCTCGATCTTCGGCCACACGTAGCCAGTCGACAATGGCGGTACCATTTGTATCAAACGCAATCATACGATCAAAGTCCAGACTGGCAAGTTCAATACCCGTATCGTAAAATGGGCGTAAGGCCTGTTCGAGGACTTCCGGGTTTTCGTCGGTGAAAGCATCGGCAATAGGAGGGGCATCAATAGCGGGGTTTTCCTGTGCAAATGCAATTTGTTGTAAAAAGAAGAGATGATCCCGTTCACGTTGGACTAACGCCTCTGTCGTATTACGACCAACTTGCACCAACTGACTGTTTAGGCGCTCCTGCCACGACGCAGCCGCAAGGGCAAGCGATATCGCAGCACCAACCAACATAACCAGTAAGGTTAGGGCCAGGTAGGGGAGTATGATTTTGTAGCTGATCTGGGAGCGAAATAGTCCCGTCAACCTACGCATCACCGACCTGCCTTCACAGTGGTACAACGTTTGACAGTAATTAAGAGCAGATCATCAGACTGAACATCATTGTTGTATAAATGAACGTCGATAATACCAGATTCCTGTTAATTCTCAATACAGAGCTAGTTTCAGAGATAAAACATATACGTATCTTGATCTCTAGCAAAACGTAAGTGGTTAAGCCCCATCATTACGTCACACGGATTATTGTAGTGGCAGGGCAAAGGCAAAGATACTGCCACTTCCTTCGCGGCTTTCAAGCCAGATACGCCCGTAATGTGCTTCTACTGCGAGTTTGCAAAAAGTAAGCCCTAGCCCGGTACCACCAGCCTTGCGACGATGCACCTGACCAAATTTTTCAAAAATGCGGGCGTGGTACGCATTGGGAATACCCGGACCGCGATCTTGAATCCAGATAACCACCCACTCACCATCAGTGACTGGTGGAGACACAGGTGTGCGGACAGGCGGTTCCTGCCCAGTGACATGATGATATGCACCAACAGTAACAACTTCGTGGGTAGGAGAAAATTTAAGTGCATTATCAACCAGGTTCTGCAGCACACGCATAATCTTGTTCTTATCAGCTTCGATGGTCGGTAAACCCACCGCAAGACTCTGCTCAATCGTAAGTTGGCGTGCACGGGCTGATACTTCCAGGCGCTCAATAACATCATCGATCAACGTATACGGCACTAACGGTTCCGCATCAAGCGGCATGTGGCCTTCTTCCATCTTGGATATATCAAGAAGATTGTTGATGAGTTCCAGCATGGTTTGGCTTCCATGATGGGCAATCGCTAACAATTCATGCTGTTGTGGGGAGATATCGCCCACCAGACCACGTTGCACCATCACAATACCATTGATAATAGAGGTAAGGGGGGCGCGCATATCGTGAACCAGCATGCTGGTGTAGTCATCACGCAATTGAGTGAGTTCACGTTCTTTGGTAATGTCGTGAAAGACTTCGATCTGACCGTACATTTTGCCATCTGCATCACGCACCGGCAGACGTAAATGACGAATAAAGCGACGTTGTTCACTGCCAAGTTCAAGTTCCGTGATCTGTGGGGCCGTACTAGCGTTATCTTCCTCTTCATTTTGCCACGAAGGGGTCGTAATCTCGTGTGCCTGCCGATAGAGATCATCGATCAATTCATCAATTGGTTGATACAAAAGATCTGTTTCATTTGCACCAAAGAGCTGCGATGCCATTGGATTGACACTCAGTACATTGCCATGCATATTCGTCATCACGATCCCCTCTGCGACCGAATTAAGAATAGCTGCAAGGCGATCACGGGTATCAGTTACCTGTTGAAAAAGGCGAGCGTTTTGAATCGCTACCCCTATTAAAGACGCCATACGAGTCAATCTTTGGGCATCGTCTTCGGTGAAATGTCCATTAATTTTATTCAATAGCTCCAATACGCCGATGACCCGTCCTTTGGCGACCATTGGCACACACAGAATGGACTGTGTTTTATAGCCCACCTCTTCACTGATTTTGCTGTAAAAACGAGGGTCGTTTGGCGCATCGTGCACGATTTCCCACTGCCCGGTCTTCGCCACATGACCGACCACCCCCTGCCCTACCGGTACATACTTTCCGGCCAGACGTTCTTCGCTACCTTCAATAGTCATGACAAACTGTAGCGCGCCAGTCATTTCATCAATCAACAAAATTGACCCTGCATCGACCTCGAAATAGGTATTGAGTTTTTGCACAACCAGCATATAGACTTGATGCGTGTCGAGTATTGAGGTAACAGTTGTCGCAATTTCTTTCAGGATCAGTTCTTCGTCGCGTCGTTTGGTTATTTCGGTGTTGCGTAAAACAACCATTACTGAGGCGAGTTGACTGGCAAACAGACGCAGGAGGGCCATTTCGTCAACACTACGGGATGAAGGAGTAGCGGTTGAGCAGAATGCCAGTACTCCGATAACTTGATTCTGTGCGATCAGCGGTATCAGCAGAAAGGAACGTACAGCGATGTCTCGTAGTAATAGTTGGATATACGCATCTGTTTCATTGGTATCATCAAGGTTGAGTTGTGTCGGTTGACGTGACTCTATGATTTGAGTGAGTAGTGGTGCTGCTTCAACAGATAATACTTGTGAGGAGGTTTGGTGGGGGGGAAATACGTGCATGACATAGTGCGTCTGATCAACTGACAAAAGTACATTGCAGGAGGTATAATCAAAGGTATGAATAATCTCTGCAAAAACAGAGGTAAGTAAATCACTCAACGATGGTGCTGTTTCGATCATCTGTGTGATACGTAACATCGCATCAACGCGCGATTTAGCTAGAATTGGATCTACTACAACCATATCGTGGAATTCCTCAACAGAGCAGCTATACGATACCTGATGCGTGCCTTCGTATTATAGCTGATATATGACCATCGATTCAATATATTTACGCGAGTACTAGTGACAAAAACGTGATACAAGGCTGATTTTACGACCGTTTGTCATAAAGTTATCGTCATAATTGCTTATATCTATGAATAAGGTGATACTCATAGCTTACTACGTGATGGCTGATGTAGCAACCAGTTAAAAATACTACCAGTAATAGTACCATATATAAACCCACTTATTGCACCACAGATCGCCCATGTTGCTGTCAGACCAATGACTGATCCAAAGATTTGTAAGAGTGATGCAATAGACAGCCAGCTAGTTCCCATAGCAGCGGCCGTAGCGATCACATGCCCTGGTATCCACCACCATGCTTGTTGTGAAACACGTCGTATGAGCAGCCACTGTGTAATCCCACTGACAAGGCCGCCACATGCACCGACAATCCAGCCAAAAGTAACTCCCCCTTGTGCAGCAAATAGCGACTCTCCAGCGATGCCCATTATCACGCCACCAAGGATCTGGGTGGGTATCCACAGAAGGGCATATGGCAGCAAATTTTTTAAGATTAGCCATTGGACACCCCCGATAATGCCCCATACGATGCCCCAAGTGATTGCACCAGTAATGGCACGAAAGGCACTACCCTCATTTGCGCCGCCAAACAGGTTGCCGGATTGTGCGAATACGCTGACAAACAACGACCAGGCTATTGCACTACCAAGGACATTGGCTACAATCCAGGTATTCCACATGTACTGTCGTGAAGAAGATATTAATTTCATTAGAATACATCATAGCAAGTTCCCCGCATTTCAGCAAACGTAGGAGCTTCCGGGGGCTACAAGGGAACAGCACCAAGCGTGTGATGCGCTTCAGTGTTCAACGATGGAGGATGTTCCCGACTGATCCGCGTAGAGGGTTGTCTTGTCCTTGCCGTATGCCATCGCATCGTGGTGGAATCAGTAGGGTGATTATACCACGTTGTACTTGGTGCTATTCTCGTGCGGTGGCGCAGTTGAATACGGCAGCCCAATGGTTAAGTAACACCGCACCATGAATACCGTCAATTGGGGCATATTGCGGCGAGGAGATTCCCTCTACGACACTCCCGGAAGCGACCGCCCCATCCTTACGATACCTCCCCACCTTAGTCATCTGGAAAACTCCGCTACCCTAAGTTTCCGGAAGCTCAGGGCTCCACATACGTCCGGCTGGGAATATCGAACACAAACAGTGTGCCATCCGCCGCTTCGAGCGTGAGTTGTTGATTTTGTTCGGCGATGATTTTCACAATCCCGTTTTTGGTGGGTGTCCGATAGATTGCCAGAGGGGCCTCCATCACATTCGCGGCGCGAAAATAGAGCAGCCCCTGGCTCCGATCCGCTTCCTCTGAACCGGCATGGATTTTGGTCCAAATTCCATCTACCGGACCATTCCAAACGTTAGCAATCCGTATCCCCTTAATCCCATTAAAGGCAATGTCCGAGATACCAGGAGTAGAGGTAGCAGTGGGGGTAGTATCAGCTTCTTGGACCACCACTGGTGGACCGCGCCGCACGGCCGTGGGCCCAGCTTTCGCAGTAGCACGTACTTCCGCGCTATATTCAGCAGCAGCTAAATTTCTCTCATAAAACTCCCGATCTTCCTCGGATAGGTCGGTTCGCTGGAGTTCCTCTCGGAAGTGGGTAATCTCATCCCAGCGCCCATATGCTTGGTAGATATCCAATGTCGGTGTTGGAGTAAGCATGGATGCCAAGGTTGGGGCAGGTGCAGGAGTGACCATATTGTTGCTCAACGTAGGCGTTACGATAACTTCAGGGGAAGCAGATGTCTGATCAACAGTCTGGGCCATTCCAGCCGATGACTCACGCGCCCCACAACCAGCCAGCAGCAACAAAATGATGCTGACACCACCAATCTGGCAGAGTGTGATGTAAAGCGGTTTTCGGTTTTGACTAATGCTTATCATGGTATTAATACTCCTCTACAAGATAATTCCAACGCACATCGGTGGACCAACGCAATTCCTGTTCGGTACGAGGATCATCATTCAGGAGGTCCCAGAGCGAGACCCAGGCCTGCTCGGGAGCCAGATCCCCACCACGACAGACGGAAGCGGGATTGTAGACGCCATCAAGATAGTAATCACCGCGATCACGACAGGCTTGATATTGGGTCAAGATACCATCTATCAGCATTTTTCGGTTTTGTACCTCGCTGGAGTATACCGCAAGCTCATACCATTGCTGCGCCTGGATGCCATCCGTGACATAGATCTGCGGAATGGCTCTTGTAAGTGGGGCCCCATAGGAGACATACCAAACATCTTCGACTGACCAGCCATTGTCACAGGTTGGTCCCCCAATCGGTGGACAGGCCTGGGCATCGCCCAGGTTGTACATGCCCCATAACCCTTCTGAGGCATAGCCATCCACCCAGTCCCGGCTAGCTTCAGGTGTATTCCAGGCAATTTCGATATCACTGCCGCCGACTGCGCGGATACGGTTACTCGGACCATTCGTAGCCAACCAGTCGTTGATAGCATTAATCATCGTGGCCCAGGCTGCACCGTGTTCAAAGGTGACCACATTATCGTCCCCTGTGGATAGCGTAAAGTTGCTGGTACTCACCGCCAGCGTCAATTCGTAATCAGGTGGTGAGCACTCCCAGTATCCCTGACCAAATGCCTGCGCTGCTTCGGCTATTTGTTCTGTCGTTAAGATATCATCATTAAGCAGACGGGCACCAAAGTTGCCTGCCCCTAATTCGGCACTGCTTGCCGGTCTGCCAAAGAACAGTGCCACCAAACTATCATCTGCACCGAGATAGAGCGAATCAGTAATGCCACGTGCACACCCTTGATTATACATGACATCCAGCGAAGTATCGCTTACATAGTAACTTGTTGTGCCATGCGGGTAGGGCGTGAGCGTGCTCACAAATGCATCGCCTGAACCTGCTCGGTCAGGCTGAGCAGGATTCACGGTCGGGAAATTAAAAGACCAGGTTTGTCCCATGACGTGCACCACGCCATCAATCACCGTATTTGTCTGATCCGGGTCTGGTGCCGGGCGTATCGTGCGACCTATGGCGATGGGATAGGCATTATCAGTCCCACTCCCACCCAGATAGGTACTCTGCATCACCGTCCTGCCATTCGGGTGAAAGGTCGTTACAAAACCATCTGTGCCGGTCTGATTGGCTTGTAAAGGTCTCGCTACTGGCACGGTAGGAAAGTCGGTGGATGTGGTTATCCCGGCGACCGACGCATGTCCGGTGGCATCAACCGCAATGCCATAAGCCACATCTATTTCGTTCCCGCCCAGAAAGGTACTATAGACTAAACTGCCACCACCAGGCGCCAGTGCCGTCACAAAGGCATCGCTGAAGAACAGCATAGTGCTATCACGTTCGGCTTGAAAGGGTTGTTCAGTCGGGAAATCATCACTGAGGGTGCTCCCGGCCACATACACGGTATCCGTGGCATCCACCGCTATCGCAAAGCCTGTTTCGTTTTCGTCTCCACCGAGAAAGGTACTATAGATAATGGCACTGCCATCGGCATCGATTGCCGTTACAAAGACATCTTCCTTACCATTATAGGTGTTATCATACGCATTGACACGCGGGAATTGGTTTGAAGTGGTGCGACCTGTCACATAGGCCGTACCATCACTGCCCACTGCCACGGCCCAAGCCTGATCGCTCCCATCATCACCCAGATAGGTGCTATAGACCAGACTCGACCCAGCAGCATTGATTTTGGTCACAAAAATCTCTGCGAAGGTCGGACATTCAACACACGCCGCCTGGAGGGGACTAACGGTGGGGAAATCATCTGAAAAGGTATACCCGACTACCACCGCCGCATCACTTGGGTCAAGGGCAATCCCCAAACTGTAATCGGCCACCTCGCCACCCAGCAAGGTGCTATAGACCAGATCGTTGCCGGCGGCATTCAGTTTGGTCACAAAGACATCCCGCAGGCCACCGCCAAAAGGATACAAAGAGTTTGGAGCCGGGAAATCATCATTATTAGTGCTTCCCGTCACATAAGCCTCACCACTGGCATTGACGGCCAGCGCAGCAATCGCATCGATGCCACTACTCCCGAGATAGGTGCTATAGACCCGATTACCCTGTAGGTCGAATTTGGTGACAAAGCCATCCTGAGACCCACTCAGACCATCATCAAAGGGATCATCACGGGGGAAATCGGAGGACAACGTATAGCCTGCGACATAGGTGTTTCCCGCCGAGTCAATGGCAATACCACGCCCCACCTCCTCCTCACTGCCACCCAGATACGTGCTATAGCGCAGCACCGGATCGATAATCAGCGGGAGGGCCGGGTTGTAGCGCCCCACCGCAAAGCCAATGCTGCCATCATCATGCAGATGGTAGCGCACGGCAACAGGGATCTGCTGTCCGGCCACCTCCTGCCAGGCAATCGGTGCGTCTTCGGTCAACACCTGTTCCGTATCAGGACGATCCTTGGGTTGAGCAAGATGCATCAGCAGGTTGCCTGTATCATCGATGCGGGTCTGTTGCACCCCCTCATAGGCCCAGCGAATCTGGCTCGGGTCCACCCCTGGTGCCACCACATAGGTGCTCTTGAGATGACCCGTCGCCCCATCATAGTGCACATCGATGCCGCTATACAGGTCCTCATAGACAATGCCGTTGTAAATCGGGACATCGGTCACCCACTGCGTCTCATCATTGCCAATCAGGTAGTTCATCACCCCCGGCTGCCGAGTCCCGGCAGCAAGCTGTCGCGCCGGGTTCGCAGCAACAAAACGCACACGGACGACATCCGCAGGCGCTGACAGCACATCCTCTACCTGGGCGAGCGCGTCAGGAGACGCAGCAGTGAAGTCGGCGTTACGGAGTGCCTGTTGCTGCTCAGGCGTCGGCAAACTCATCACAATTTCTTCGGGTGTAAAGAATAGCGTGCCGTCATACGCATACGATTGAAAACGAACCGTAGGATCGGTCTGCCCAGCATTGGGAATGAATGGCAGGGTTGCTGGTGGAAGCGATGTGGGCGCCGGTTCCGATGGTGTGGGCGGCGTAGCGGGCGATGGGGATGTTTGTGCCAGGGCACCAATGCTACTACTTGCGGCTAATAAGCCAACCAACATGAACAGACCAAAGCGGACAACGAGACGGATAAGCTTCTCCATAGCAGTACACCTCCTTCAATAAAGCACGACCTCCAACCACGAACTGCAGAGAGGCAATGCAACTAGAGCAGGGCAAGTACCGTGATAGTGTATTGTTGAGCGAAAGCTGAAATGCTGTAATGAGTGATAGAAATGTAGGGTGATGAGTTGGTTACGCGACCGCTCTTTTGCGGCATAGCACCTCCGTCAACGTCTCAATCAATGCCCAGATTATACCACATCTTTATAGTTGCGTATATATTTTTTGATAATATAGTTTTCGGAAGCTCCCTCAAACACATCTGCTTTGCTGCATATAGCGTAGATATAAATGATATATCGGCTTGCAAAAGATAAAAAATCCTAAAAGGATACGGCAATGCGGCAGATTGATACGGCTATGCTACAGACACCTGTTAACGGTTTGAACCTTCAGCCGGGACCGCTGCACGAACAGCTCGGCACAACGCCTGCGCTGGTGGTCTTTTTGCGCCACTTTGGCTGAGTGTTTTGCCGTGAGACAGTCAAAGACTTGCGCCATGTTTCGCAAACAACACCTGGCTATCCATCAGTACTCTTCTTCTTCCAGGGGAATTTGCAAGAGGGGCAGGCATTCTTTGACAAACTCTGGCCCGAGGCCCGTGCGGTCTCTGACAGTGCCTTGCATTTCTATCGCGCTTTTGGTCTTGCCCGTGGCGGCTTACGTGAGATGTTTGGCCCCGAAGTATGGCTCAGAGGTGCCGAAGCAGCCCTCAAAGGTCACTCTATCGGCACGCCCGTTGGTGATCCATGGATTATGCCGGGAGCCTTCCTGATCTATCAGCACACTATTCTATGGCAACATACGTTTCGTCACGCAGGAGACCATCCTGATTGGCTCAGGCTAGTGCAATACCTACCTAAAGACCCAGACGTTACTACAGAGGAAATATAATGGTCACACACTCTGCGACCCACCAGATTGATACACCGTCAACGGTTACTCCGAACCTCATTATTGTTGCGCTACACGGCAATGGTGGTGGGGCCTTTCGTTTTGCGCTCGTGCAGCCCTTTGTACCAGAGCACGTTGGCTTTCACGCGCTAACCCTGCCCGGTTTTGCAAACAAGCCTCGTGATCGCTCACTCCACACCCTGCGCGACTATGCCACCTACCTGCGGAGCGAAATAGCTGCCCTGCCACGCCCTACTGTCCTCCTTGGCCATGGCATTGGTGGCTCCATTGCCCTTGAGTTTATCCAACACTATGCTGCTGATATTGATGGCCTCATTCTCCACGCCCCGGTCGGCACTCGGTTAGACTCACGCTTTTTTCCAAAGTTGATGGCTTTTCCTGGCATGCGAACCTTTGGTCAACACATGTTTTCGTCACCGCTCACTCGTCCGATGTGGAAACGGGTGCTTTTTTCGCAACAGGTGCCCGCCGATTTTACCAACCGCTTTTTTGCCGAATACCGACACTGTGCGGTTTTTTCCCAGATGTTTGACCTGATTACGCCCGAATGGTTTCAATCACTGCATCCTGTGAGCCTCCCATCGGCTTTGCTCTGGGGCGAACGGGAGCGCGTCCTGAAGGTCGATCATGTACGTGACTACCAAGCGCTGTTGCCTAATCACACCGTTCGCATCGTTCCCGACTGGGACCACTTTCCGATGATTGAGCAGCCCAACGCTTATGCTCAGGAAATCGCACAGTTGGCGCTAGAACTAGTAAAACAATGACGACCCTCCCTCAACGACTCAATGGCACCGCCAAGCGCATCAATGCCGCACCCCACACCATCCAGGTTGGTTCGGGTATTGCTACCCAGTCGGGTATCGGCAATAAAGCGGCGCTTCTTGATCATGCGGCCCAGGCAGGGCTGCCAGTTCCACAGGCATATATCCTGACCGATGCGATGTGGCAACACGCCCTCGCTGAACAACTGATCGTGGTATCGCACAACACCGTTGTTCCGACCGACTCAGATGCCCTGCGGTCACTATTTTCGGTGCAGACGTTACCAAGGTATGTTGCCATTCGTTCGGCTTTTTCTGCAGAGGATGGGGCCAACAGCAGTCTCGCAGGCTTTTTTACCTCACAATTGTGGGTGCCACCCCATAACACAGCGCGCTTTGCAGAGGCCCTGAGCGCAGTCTGGTCATCAAGTTTACGCTACGAGCAACCACTGCGACGCGATGTGCTGGTCATGGGTATGGTCACTGCACGTCATGCCGGTGTTGCGTTTACCGAACGCGACTTTGAAGACGATCTGATCAACTTTACCGCCGGAACAGCGGAAGATCTTGTGAGTGGTGCTGTTGCGGGTGAAGCCTTATCATTAGCCAAACTACGCATCTGGGAACGACCAAAGCAAGGCAAGCGGTCACAACAGCAGCCTTTTGTCGCACGACTACAGGTATTGCTTCGTGATGTTCGTCAGGTGTTTGGCGTACAGGATTGGGATATCGAGTGGGCTGATGATGGCACCCGTTGCTGGCTGATACAGATCCGCCCTGTCACGTGTATGACTCGCCGCAATGAGGTCTTCACCGTCGCTAATCACAAAGAGATCCTGCCCGATCCCCCTTCACGCTTTATGACCAGCCTGGTGGCTTCCTGTGCCAATGGCCTCTTCGCCTACTATCGCCGTTTTGATCCTGAACTACCGTTACAGCGCCCCTTTATTGAAGTCTTTGATAATCGTCCTTTTATTAATCTTTCATTGATGACTGACATGATGCGAATACTGGGGCTACCGAGTCGTCTGGTCACCAATTCAATCGGGGGTGAGAGTGCTCAGGATAGTGGTGTGAACATCGGGCGAGTGGTACGCAAGTCGCTGGTGTTGTCTGGTATGGGCATTGCACAGCTACGCTCCGTACCCCATGCACAGAAGACCATGCAAACCATCCTGACCACCACGAAACATCCCGGTACCACATTTAGTGAATGTATCGAAATGTTGCGCTGGCTCTACACCACACTGGTCACCGAAATGTTTGCATTGGTCACGGCGATGAGTGGCCCAACTGCGCTACTGCGGCGGCTGGGGGTATTGGCCGAACACAGCGCACGCCAACAAACGATTGCAACGACCATGTATACGGATCTGGTGCTACTTCAGGAGTTGGTTGCGAGTGATACCACATTGCGTGAAGCTCTGGAACGAGGCAAAATACCACAGCATTCACAGTTTCAAACACTATGGAACGCCTATCTGGTCAAGCATGGCCACCGAGGCATTTACGAGAGCGACATAGCTCGCCCACGCTACCGTGAAGACCCTACGCCGCTGCTCACCATGCTGGTCTACCCACCTCGCACAATGCTCAAGCCACCAACTCGGACGCTGTTCGGGCATCTCACGAGTCCTCTGTGGTGGCAGGCAAGTCGGGCCATGCAAACACGTGAAGAAATACGTTACACGGCAATGATTGGGTTTGCCCGTATCCGCGAGTCGTTGCTTTCCTTAGCTGATGCAGCCGTCACACGTGGTGCGCTGCCGTCGCGCGAAGCTCTGTGGATGCTGGACATCGCTGAGGTGCGACAACTCGATCAGCAATGGGTACCTGATATGTCGTTCTGGGAGCAACGTACACAGCAGATTGACCAATCTCGCCAGCGTGTCCTACCTGATCTTTTTCACCGCTTTGATGATCTCGATCAGGATAGCACCCCTCAAAGTGTACAAGGAATACAGCGACTCAAAGGCATTAGTCTCACTACTGGTGATGTTCGTGGGCAAGTGTGGGTGCTCAACGAACCGCAACCTGAGCTACCAGAAGGCTTTCTACCAGAACACACAATTCTGGTTGCACGTTCGGTTGATGCTGGCTGGATTCCCGTGTTTGCTCGCGTTGCTGGCGTCATCGTCGAGATCGGTGGTGATCTTTCCCACGGTTCGATCATTCTCCGCGAGATTGGGCTGCCTGCAATCACCAACGTAAGTCAGGCGACACAATGGCTAAAGGATGGTGATGCGGTCATACTGCGGGCTGGCTCCGGCATGGTTGAGCGTGTTGCTGAAAACAAGTAATGTTGCTATAGCCATCAACTCATTTGTGATCATCTCGCCGGAGCGTGTATTGAATACCCTGTTGGAGTGTTGCAAAACTCTTAATCTGCCCTAAAGGTGCATCTGACGAGATGAGCGCCTCTGCAATCTCTGGACGGATGCCCACAAACAAGCAACGTGCACCTAAGAGCAAAGATGCCTGTACCCCGTTCAGAATAGTGGCAGCTACTTCTTGGTCAACAAAGGGCATGCCGGTCAAATCCAGCAGAATTACACGAGCACGCTGGTGTTTGATACCTTGCAGCAATACGCGGGGGAAATCATCAATACGAGCACGATCAAATACACCAATCAAGGGCAGCACGATCACACCATCAAACACCGGAATAACGGGGAATGATACGGTGCGTACGGTTGCTGAAAGTTGTTGACGTTCTAGCTGTTCCGCCTCCAGCTTTTGGACAGTCTCGGCCAGGTGTGTACGTTCTTGTTCCAATAATTGTGTGCGCTCTTCCAGCTCCGTAACATCACGACCAAGCAAGAGGTTTCCTTGATAGCGTTCCTGTGCATCGGTAATTGCTGAGATGGTAAAGACCATCCGGCGATCATGCAGATCAAGGGTTGTAACTGAACTTGTTTCATGTTGATTTGCTTGATGGATGAGCTTAATCAAGGAGCGATTACGCTTCGGTTGATCGGTGAGATTATCAAGGCTTTGTGCCTCTTGAAAGCCAAGCGCCATAGCTTTGGGGTTGGCGTATTTGACCTTATGTGTGCGATCAAGCACGACAATAGCTTCGCTTAACGCCTTTAACGCGGTATCAAGTGCAGCCTGTGTTGGGATGAATAATTGGGTACGTAGAACAACAAAGGCAAGAGCTAATTGTGTTGGAAGGTCCTGTATCAAAGGCGCCACCATTGGTAGGCGATTGACAAAAGGTCCCGTGATAAGAGAAACCACCAGGGCAAGCAAGATTAAGCCACTGGGTACGCGCATATGGGCATTCTGTACAAAAACAGTTCCCAACAGTGCTAGGTGTACAAACCAGCTTCCAAGAAACAGAATGCGGAGAATGATGATCCCAGGACTAACGACATTGAGAGAGTAGTTATCGCCAACCTGTCGCACACCATCAACAATGAGACCTGATTGACCAAAGAAATCAAGCGCCATAATGACTGTTACCACAACATATGGCAGGATAATCCAGTAGATCGGGCGGCGTCCTTCAAACCATCGAGGCATGAACAAAGTGCTTAATAAGAATAGGAGCACAATTTCAAAGCTTGCCAGGAATAATGGCACGAATATACGCAAATTATAGATGGTCTGAATATCCGGTGCCTGACTTTGCAATAACACTACAATATGTATCGCCATTCGCAAAGCGGTCACGATCGCAAACAACCAGGCTGCACGGGGATTGTTTGATCTCAGCGCAACAAATGTAACCAGTACAGCTTCTACAACCAACACCAGGATTGTGGCAAGGATAAGAGTCATAAGTTAAGCCGATAACCCTTACAATATTTATTGACCCCCCTATAATACACTATATTGATAATACGTAAAACATTTTTGTAATTAATTATTTTCACGTATCCATGTTTTCACATCTGTATCAAGTTGCTCAAGACGGACATTAAAGAACTCCTGGACACGATCATCGGTAAGTTGCTGACGCAGGTCGGCAAACACCGTATCGATCACGAGGGCATTCCCAAAACGCGGCATCTCATCACGTATAGCCGATGAAGGAACGAGTGCGAAAGAGCGGTAAAAGTCCAGTGTCGTGCTCTCACCATATGTTTCCAGCAAGAATGCAAATGTTTCGCCCGAGAAAATATACTCTGTATTGGTCTGTTCGCCTATAAAATCATGTTCACCGAGCGAGCTAACCGTCGTCAAGTCCATCAAACTGACAGTATCCAGGCGTCTGTCGGTCAAAAGTTCGGCCTGCTTATCCAGTCCAGTATCTTCCGAGTAATACACAGCTGCCCCCTCCACAAGCCAGATCGGTGTAAATGGGCGTGTGTCTTGTGCCAATGCAAGATGTACTAACTCATGGGTAATTGTGGTTTGGCGATCTTCGGCATTTAACCCCGTTTGCTCATCAATAAACGCCTCACCATTAATGTAAAACGCACGGCTGTTCACATCCACGACATTGCCAACAAACTCATAGCGAGAAAGGGCCAGCCCCAATAAACGATTAGCTGCCTGACCAGTGAGCGTCTCAAAGTCATCACGGCTCGCAGTAAAATAGGCGATATAGCGAGGCTCAAGTGCTAACCCCTGATCTCTGAGCATTGTATAGGCTGTTTCTGCTTCGGCATCTAGTGTTGGCAAATCAGCGGCAGATTCTGGGCGTGCAAAAATAAGGAAGTGTGTCGTTTCTCGTACCACCACGTCACCAGTCAGCCAGAAGGGAGGGTTGTCATCAAAATCAACAGCACTCACACGCCAGCCATCGCCATCACGCACGAAATCGTACGCCAATACATGGATGAACGTATTCTCATCGCCGATCCCATCGAGTGTATAGCTTATCTCGATGGAAAGCTGGTTGAGCACCGTTTGCGTGGCGTCATTGACCGTTTCTTCTGGGACTAACTGTAGATTGTAACTTGCCAACGGCACCTGGCTCATTCGATCAAGAACACGCTGCTGCTCATCGTGCAATTCGGATGCAAAGGTATTCAGGTAGGCATTCATATCATTAGCCTGCACAGCTTCTGCCTGTTCCCGCAGCACATTCTCGATTTCGGCAACTGTAAGCTCCTCAGCATCAGGAGTTGGCGTTGGTAGGGGTGCACCACCGCTCGGCGAGGTTACTTGCGCCTCTGCAATACCATTCTCGTCAAAACGAACTGTCAGGGCATCATAGTTTGGAAACAAAAAGCGCATTTCTGCGAATTGAGCAGGTTTTTCAAACGTAAGTGTGCCGTTGTACTCTTCGCCCGGCTGCCATCCCTGTTCTGGCGCAATCGAGTCGGCCAACGACTCGCTCACTTCAATTGGTTCATACTGAATACTTTCATTATCAAGCAGCCGTGCATCTGTGCCGCTTGGACCAACCAAAAGATTGTAGCCCTGTCGTCCAGTGTTGACAAAAGCAATATCGAAGATGAGTTGGTCATCTGTCACACCTACAGAGCGAAGACGTAATTCAATGTTTTGCAGCGCCTCCTCGCTTGAACGAAGCCCTTGCTCGATAGGATAATTTCCGGTGGCGATTTCAAAACCAGCTTCATCAATGGGCGTATCAAAGCGAATAGGAACAGGGTCATAGTTTGGAAACAAGAATTTGTACGGCCCATCACCAACGACATCGAAGGTGATTTCCCCTACATTGGCCCCACCAGGGCCAAAGCCACCAGAAGGATCAATGCGTGTGCGTAGTTCCTCACTGACTGCAGTTGGCGCATATTCGTTACCCTGTTGATCAACCAGAAGGGCATCACCTCCCCTGATGGTACCAATGATGGTAAATGCTTCATTACTCGTATTCTCGAAGGCAACGCGCAGTGCCACATTACGCTCTGTTCTTTCAGCACTATAGACAATAAGGGCAACGCGTTCGAGCGCTTCCTGATCACTGCTGGCCTGTTGATCGATGCGGTATCGCTGGATTCCCTGAAAGTCAACTGTCTCTGCTTCGGTCGGTGAAAGAGTTGCTACCGCATCTGGATCAGGGGCGAGGGTTAACGTTGGTTGAACTTGTTCAGCAATGGGTGTTTCTGGTTGTCCGTCTATCGAACCTTCATCAACACCAGCAAAAAACTGACAGCCCCCCAATACAATTACAGTTAGCATCCCTAACATAAGCCGATGTAATGCTGTTATGCGAAATACCCCCAAGGTGTTTAGATGACCCTTATCTGTCTGTCCAAATGACATCGTGACGAACTCCTTCTGATTTGATGGCTATATGTTACTACGTGTTGGTTGGTAAAGTTGTTTCGTTCTGGTAGTATACATCCAAATGTAAGCTTTTAGAGCAATGTATTGTGACTTATTTTAATATTGTGGTCATACAAAAGTAATCGAGAAGATGCTGTTGCTGTGAACCGATGAGTGCCATACAAATCAGTAGAAAACTTGTCGTGGCACATATCCGTAATAAATAGGGATAACGTAACTTTATGAGGAGAGCCAGATGATGTCTGAGTCAACTACCAAGAATGACATTCCTGCCTGTCGTATGGGGCACACTGCCGAGGATTTAGCACGTGAGGCGGACCGGGCTGTGTTGTATGGTGCGGTATTAGCAGCACAACGGCCTAATGTGCGTCTGAAACCAAAAGTGGTGGAGGCAGCCCAAGCATTACTCCCGGCAGTCAAAGCTTTTTTAGAAGGCCGTGACGATGAAGATGCCAGATATGCGCTGGAATATGCTCGAGCCTGTGGGGGAGAAGCCTTTCTCTTACAAAAGCAAAAAACGTTTATGCGATAGCATTAAAAATGCCTCGACTTTGTTTTAGTCGAGGCATTCAAGCGTATTTGGAAGAGTGTAGCTATGGTTTACATAAGTTCTTCCATAAATGTTGTGAACGTTTCCCTAGAGGGGCGAATCTGCTCATCTGAGAGCCGTGCCAAGGGTGTTTGCGTGATCTGCATAACCTCAGGAAGGGTTTGACGTGACTCATCGATGTAGAGTAAGCCCGTGAGAAACTCATGTTGCTCACGCGACTCTTCCAGCAATTCTAATGCACGCCATTTATTCGTGGGGTCGTAATCGCGACTAAGTTTCTTCAGTTTGACCATGGGACCATCGTGCAGCCGCACCATCTGCTCATCGCCTTCACCATACTCCACTTTGACTTCATCAAACGAAGGGATGAATTGAATATCCTGTACACGCTCGTTCTTCTCTTTACCATATTCGTAGCTTTTGCTTGAGTCATGATGGTTGTTGAAGGTGACACATGGGCTGATAATGTCGAGTACAGCGGTTCCGTGAAAGCTCATGGCGGCTTTGAGCAACTCGCGCACCTGTTTGGCGTCACCCGCAAAAGAGCGTGCCACAAAGCCACAATCTGCGACTAATGCTTCGATACAGATATCGATGGGAGGTAGTTGATTGGTTCCGGCGTATTTCAGGTGTTGGCCCTGATCGGCGGTAGCAGAGTGCTGTCCTTTGGTGAGACCATACACCCCATTGTTCTCCACGATGTAAACCATGGGGACATTGCGGCGCACCATGTGCTTGAACTGGCCCAGACCGATGCTACCCGTATCGCCATCACCGCTGACGCCAAGTGCGTGCAAGCGTCGGTTAGCCAAGATGGCGCCGGTGGTTACGGAAGGCATACGACCATGGAGGGTATTAAATCCATGTGAGCGATTAAGGAAGTAGGCTGGTGTTTTACTTGAACAACCAATACCACTCATTTTAATAATTTGATGTGGCTGGAGTGAGAGTTCAAAGGCCACAGAGATAATCTGACTGGAGATGGAGTTATGTCCACAGCCAGGACACAGGGTTGATTGCCCCCCTTGATAATCCTGGCTGGTTAGCCCGATGAGATTGACTTTTTTAGGTTTACCATTGGTTTTCGTAGCGGCTGTCATAGTTATATCACTCCTTGATAGGTATACTGGTATTGTGTGAATATCAAGCGCTCTGGCCCTCTGCCTGAAGAACCGAACTCACCACAAAATCGGTTGACATTGGCAACCCATCGCAGATGTGGATAGAGTGAATTTTAGCTGCGTGTTCAGGCAAATAGTGTTGAATCAGTTGGTGCATCTGCCCATCCTGATTGAGTTCGAGTACATAGATACGGTCATGCTGTTCCACGAAGTCTTTGGTTGTTGTTTCCAGCGGCAATGCACGTAAACGCAGATAACTGGTTTCGACCTCATCTTTACGCAAGATGTCGCGTGCTTCACAAATCGCAGGATCATTGGAGCCATATGAGATGAGGCCAATCGAAGCATTGCCAATCTGATCGACGACCGGCTTGGGAACCAGTGTGCGTGCCGTATCGTGTTTCTTCGTGAGGCGGTCGAGGTTAGCCTGCCAATCTTCTGCACGTTCGCTATAGGCGGCAAAGTCGTTATGACCAGTCCCGCGTGCCAGGTAGGCTGAACGGGGGTTAGTGTTCCCCGGTAACGTGCGATAGGGAATGCCATCATTATCAACATCCCGGTAACGTCCCCAGATTTCAACTTCACGCAGCTCTTCGGCACTTAATACTTTGCCGCGATCCATTGGCTCGGACGGATACGCAAACGGTTCCGTCATCCACAGGTTCATGCCCAGATCAAGATCACTCAGTACAAATACAATTGTTTGTAGTCGTTCGGCCAGATCAAAGGCTTGATAGCCAAACTCATAGCATTCACTCATCGATGAGGGTAGCAAGCACACATGACGTGTATCGCCATGTCCCATCGTGTAGGCTGCGAGGATGTCGCCCTGTGACACGCGTGTTGGCAAACCAGTACTTGGTCCCATCCGCATGATATTCCAAATGACAGCGGGAACCTCGGCAAAATAGGCAAGACCAGCAAATTCGGTCATCAGTGAGAAGCCGGGGCCAGATGTCGCGGTCATCGCCCGTGCACCAGCCCAGCCTGCACCGACAATCATCCCTGCTGCTGCCAGTTCATCTTCCGCCTGAATAATGGCATAAGTAGGTATGTCTGTGCCAGCATCAAGGCGTAATTTGGGGGCATATTCGGTGAGTGAGTCCACCAGGCTGGTCGAAGGTGTGATGGGATACCACGCGGTGACGGTCATTCCGCCCACAAGCGCGCCAATTGCTGCTGCAGCGTTTCCTTCAATCATCGTTTGGCCACTCGTCTCGTTCATGGGTTCAACACGATAGGGATCACTTTTTGTGATATGTTCACGCACCCAGTTGGCGGCGTCAGCCACCATACCGTAGTTCAACTCCACGGGCTTGACTTTGCCTTTGAAGTGGCGTACCAGTGCAGCACGTATCTCATCCATATCAATAGCGAGCAATTGTGCCAGTGCGCCAACATACGCCATATTCGCAACATAGTCACGTAATTTGACATCTGCCCCGGTATTCTTAACCAGTTCTTTTACTGGTAACGTATAATAGATCACGTCTTCGCGTGGGGCCGTAAATGTGATGTCATCAGGATGAATGCAAACACCGCCACTGGGTAGTGCTGCGAGATCTTCATCAGCGGTCTTCGTATTAAAGGCAACCAGTATTTCAGTCGTTTCACGACGTGCAATATAGTTATCCTTATTGATACGAATGGTATACCATGTGGGCAATCCCGCAATGTTGGAAGGGAAGAGATTCTTGCCACTTACAGGGATACCCATTTTGAACAAAGTTCGGATGATGATGGTGTTGGCGGTCTGGCTACCAGAACCGTTTGTTGTAGCAGCCACTATAGAGAAGTTGTTAACGATCGCTGGCCGCGCAGTTGGGTTAACATTGTGCGGTTGGGTTTCGGATTCCATAACGCTCATAGCCTACTCCCGTCGATTCCTTGGATTATTAAGCCGTGAATGACTACAGGGGTGCTAGCAACTGCATTTCAAGCCGTATACTAGCACCCCAATTACCTGAATTTTATCGGCCTCCCTGGCCGGTATGATGTCTACTACATGTATCAAATAAATATTCGACACATTATGGTAATGTTTTTATTACCAGTAGTTGAATTTTGATAAGCAATATTATACCTTGTTAATGTGATTTTGGGAGGGGGAATTTGATGACAACCTCGTCACTATTACAGTGAGTTGACAGAAACAACAGATAATATGCTTTCTAAAGATATTCAGGATATACTGATTGTTAGTCTTTTTGGGGCTTCTTGACGTATAATTATAGGGGAAGTTACATAACTTGATCAGTATAAACGGGCTCATTGGATATTCTGAGATATGGTGTGTTCATCAAGGTGTTGGGGAACTTTGTTATGGTGCGACGAAGCGGATTAACCAGAACGTGAGTAACCCCACAACTATAGTAAGCAATACATTGCGGCTGTACCACGCGACGATTGCTCCTACGATACCAACGGGAAGGGTTGGACCCAATGAGAGCATTGTAGTGCTGTTTATCTCCCTGGTGATCAACGGGGGCAGCAGCAGTGCTACAAACACAGCTACCGGGACATAACTAAGCCAACGCTGCAGCCACGGTGCAATGTCGCCTTGTATTGCGACAAACGCGATAAAGCGCGTCGCAAATGTCACGAGGGCCATTCCGAGAATGACAAGCCATGTGGTCATAGAACTTCCTTTCGGATGTGTAAGCCGACCTTTGCCAGATACTCCAGGAGAAAATCAAGATCGGCCTCAGTCGTGCGGAAATTGACAATGCACACTCGTAGCACCAGTTTGCCATCAAGCTCGGTGCTGGTAAAAAAGGTATGCCCTTCCTGTTGTACTCTTTCAAGCAAACGTCGATTGAGGGTATCAAGATCGTTACATCCCAGCGGCGCATAGCGAAAACAGATGATGCTCAACGGTCCGGTGGCAATCAGTTCAAAGTTGGGGGTAGTACGAATACGCTCCTGAAGATAGTGCGCCAGGGTAATGTCACGACTGATCAGTTCACGATATCCTTGCTCACCAAGTTGTTGCAGCAACATCCACACCTTGAGTGCACGAAAGCTCCGAGTCTGTTGGATGCCAAACTCTGCAAACCAGGGCATCTGTGTATCATCGCGAAGATAGGGTGGTATCAGGCTAAAGGTGTCCCGCATAGCCTGAGCATCGCGCACAAACACACACCCACATTCGATAGGGACATACATCCACTTGTGTGGATCAATAGCAAGACTATCGGCACGCTCCATGCCGTTGAATAGATCCGTTGTTTGTTCTGCGAGGATGCCAACGCCACCATAGGCACCGTCGACGTGAAACCAGAGATCTTCCGCAGCACAAATGTCAGCAATAGCGTTGAGTGGGTCAATCGCACCTGTGTTGACGGTGCCAGCAGATGCAGCGACACAAACAGGTCGTAGTCCCTGTGTCCGATCAGCATGGATATGCGTGCGGAGTTTCTCGACATCCATACAGTACTCGGCGTCAACGGGAATTTTTCGCAGGTACGTATGTCCTATACCCAAAAGTTCGACCGCTTTTTCGATACAACTATGTCCCTGCGCTGAAGTATATACAACCAGCGGGGTTGCTTCTGCCCAGAGTCCGTTGGCGCGCGTATTGGTCGTAGCTTTGACATGGCGCATTATGGCTAGTCCAATGAGGTTGGCCACGCTGCCGCCGCTAGTGAACAACCCGCCGCTGTCAATCGGGTATTTGAGCAGTTGTGTGAGCCATCGCAACACGGCATGTTCGACATATGTGGCCGCGTGATCGCCACCAGCAACACTCGGATTCATGCCGGATGCAAGCAGGTCGGCGAGAACGGCCAACGGCGCTGGGGGCGAGTTTACCCCGGCAAAGCAACGTTGATGTGCATTCCCCATTGGATAGGGCAAAACAAGTTGTGTAAAGCGCTCCAGAATATCGGTGGAAGCCTGTGGCTCAAGCGGCAAGGGCTGTTCCAGTAGTGCATCACGAACTTCATCTGGTACTGGACGGCGACATGGTCCGTCAGGAAGGGTGGCCATTTGGTTGGCCAGCAGATCAACCACCTGGTAGCCCAGGGTGCGGAATGCTTCAGGTGTCAGATCGACCATGGTGATCCTCTTTTCGTTTAGATGTACAGGTCTGCGCCAGGGTTAGGGCTGCTTGCGAGAGAACCACGCCCCCAAACCACTCGCTACAATACCGGCAAGTAAGATGTACCAACTACCTGGCAGCAACAGTATCCCGACAATAGTCAGTCCCCCGGCTATCACGGCAACACATACACTGGTACGGTCACGTAGGAGAGGGACGAGTAATGCCATAAATGTCAGAGGAAACACCAGATCCAATCCATAGGCTGCAGGGTCGGGGACGAAGCGACCCAGGAAGATGCCTACCACAGTGCTAAGTTGCCAGATACAATACAAACTTATATTTGCACCAAACTGAAACCCAGGGCTGCCCTTCCCTTCAAGGAATTGTTGTATGCCCACTGCATAGGTTTCATCGGTGAGTTGAAAGGCTAAAAGTGCTTTTCCCCAGAGTTTCACAGGACGGAGAAAAGGGACGAGTGAGGCGGCTAACAGGATATGTCGTGTATTCAGGATCAGGGCTGTGGTGATGATGGTACATGGTGCTATACCACCTCCAAACATCCCGGCTGCTGTGAATTGTGCTGCGCCAGCAAAAACCAGGAGCGACATCCCCAGAGTTTGGGCGGGCGTAAGCCCGGCAGCGATGGCAGTCACCGCGTAGATAATGCCGAAGGGAGCGGCACCAAGCCACAACGGCAGTGTTGCGACAAAACCTGCACGAAAATCTGTTTTGGAGAAAAATGGATGGTGAGCAGGTTTGGTTGGGAGATGTTGATCAGGGCTACTTTGGGATACTAACCTGGATTTGTGTGACACGATACTGATCCTGTGGGCCATATGCGATGTGTCTGAGAGGAAAGTGTATCACGTATCTATGCGGTCTTAAAGGAACAATGTACGCCTTTTCAGGGATATATTGTCACTATAAAGTGATTTTATATTCTTTTTAAATGTTTTTATATTTAATATTTTTGTTTTCGTATCATTATCATCATCATTCTGCAATTATTCAGTCACTATTTTGCACGTTTGGATCACTTTCTGTCGTGATATTATCTTTCTCGCAAAAAGCTGTGCAAACATCAGACAAATAGTTTGCAAAAAAAGAACAAAGGCCAAAAAGAAAGGATTAGATCGTGACTGTAAAAGCTGCTCGACTCATCGACATTTTAGACATGATTGATTTTATGACAACGTATCACCGATTAGAAAGCATATCCATAGAAGAAGTATCTAATGCCTTGGATATGCGACACAATGACATTTCTGCCTATCTTAATCTCCTTAGCAAACATGGCAAAATTGAATGGTGCGACGAGACCAGTCGAAACCAAGTCAGGCTTTCCCCGGATGGTTACATTACCCTGCAACACATTCAAGATGTACAGAGCAGGCGTTTTGCAATAGCGCTCAACGCTTAATTATAGAAAAGGCGCAGTGTTATCTGACATCTGCGCCTGGATCCATCATATAATGTACAGCAATTAATTTGCAATCCGTTCACCCACAATCTTTAACACATCAGCAACTTCCTCATTGATCCCCATGGTCAGATCTTTCATATGTGCACGAGTTTCTTGGACAAACAGAGTGTCTTCCAACGAAACCAGGTTAATTTCAACATTGAGCAAAGCCGCTGGAACTGCCGATTGGATCAAGGCGGCTGCAACGCCTACATCACTGACTACCAGACGGCTACCACTCTGCGCTAACGCAGGACAGAGTACCAACAGCTTGGCAATGGCACGACCTGTCTGTAAAGGGATTTCGGTCGCCTGTTTGGTAACTGTTTGTATAGCGGCACGTCGGTTAGCACTATCGGCATCCGTCGTGCGTGGTAACTTATAGGCGGAAGACAGTCGTTCAAAAACATCGATGTCACGTTGTGCTAACTCTTGTAGTTCGAGCCGCAATGACTCAGCACGTTCGCGAATCGCCTGTGCCTCAGCTTCAAAATCGGCGTATTGTTTTTTCCCGATCGTTAAATCACACACCATCACCAGAAGACCTGCGGCCATAGCACCGGTAACCGCTGCAACACTCCCGCCACCAGGTGTAGGTGCTTTGCTGGCCAGTTCATTCAGGAACTCATTCAGGCGTTTATCGAGAAGTTGTTCGCTCATTCATCTACCTCCGCGGGTCTATGGTTGTAAGGCGAATAATGTATATGGGCAGATATATGATGTTAACTGTGGCTCTTCTGCAACGTTGCTACCACATCTGATCGTGCGACACTGCGTTGCTCGCCATTTTGCATGTTACGCACAACTACGGTCCCTTGTGCTAACTCATCAGGTCCGAGCACCAGTGCATAGGGAATCTCTTTACGATCAGCATACTTGAATTGTTTCCCCAGTTTTTCAGTTCCATCCAGTGCTGTTTCCACATTGAAACCTGAGCGTCGTAGTTCTGTGGCGAGTTGTAAACTGATACCGACTGATCCCTCATCAAAGATCGTAATAAACACATCTGCAATTGTGGCGCTGTTTGGATTAAGTGCCAACTCAGTCATCACATCGTGCAGGCGATCAATGCCGAACGCAAGCCCTACTGTGGGTATCGGGCGACTGGCAAATGCCCCAATAAGTTCGTCATAGCGACCACCACCCAACAATGAGCCCATTGGTGGTGTTTCAACCACGGTTTCAAACACTACACCTGTGTAGTAGGACAATGCTCGTGACAGATGCGGCGCAACGGCATACCGTTCTGTTGGAATACCCATCGCATCCAGCGCGTGTGTAATAGCATGGAGATTGTCTAATGCTGCCAGCGCACGCTCATCATCTTTGAGTAGCGTCGACAGTTCTCGTAGCACAGCTTCTGTGGTCCCACGCAAGGAAATCAGATCGAGGATTCGCGTAGACCCTTCTGCACTTACACCACTTTTGCGTAAATCCTCACGGACACCATCGACTCCGATCTTGTCGAGCTTATCAATGGAACGATAGACATTGCCAGCCGAATCTTCATCTAGTCCGGCCACACGGGCAATACCACCTAGAATCTGGCGATGGTTCAGCAGTGTCGTAAAGCCAGTAAAGCCCAGGGCCGCAAGCGCCTCATCTACGATTGCAACGATCTCTGCATCGGCAACGGGCGATTGTGAACCGACAATATCGATGTCAGCCTGCCAGAACTCACGATACCGTCCACGGGCAGGGCGTTCGCCACGATACGATTGGCCAATGGCGTAGCGTTTCCATGGAAAGGCGAGTTGTCCCTGATACTGAGCGACGACACGGGCCAGCGACACGGTCTGGTCATACCGCAATGCCAATTTCCGCCCACCGTGATCCTCGAAACGGTAGATCAGCTTTTCTTCGTCACCGATCTTACTATCCAAGGTTTCAGCATACTCAACTATCGGGGTTTGCAATGGTTCAAAGCTGTGCCGCTCAAACACGGTTGTGAGGGTATTCGTAATGTATTGTCGTAACCGCATGTCCTTTGGTAGATGGTCACGCATACCCTTCACATTTTGTGGTTTATTACTCATATGCTTGTGTGTCAACCTCATCAGTACAACGTGGTCTTTGATGTGGCGTCATGATACCACACTCTGGTGGCAAGGCTAAATGAGAAAATGAGTTTATGAGATGATAGATATGTCCTCTGGAGTAGACTGCCACACTCTTTACTTGTTGTAGTGTTCTTTTGCTTTTGTATGATTGCATATATTAGAGTTTATAAGATATATTCACCTTTACTCCATTATCAATCGTAGGATACCCATCACTAATTCAAAGGCAAAAAGACCCAGCAGCGCAAGTTTCCACCAGCGCAGGCCACTGCGGTGAATGTAAACAAGATTGGCCAATACCCAAGCAACTGGTGTGATGATACCTAGGCTTTGTATTCCCAGTAGGTTAAGAGTAGTTCCCAAAACACCAACAGCAAAAGCAAGATACATGACCCAGGTCAGAAAGCGGTAGGATAACATATCCTTGAAGTGCCACTGACCTAGCACATCGCTTGATTTGATACCTTCTGGCTCGGTCATTCGTAAATAAATTGGTTGTAAGTATGGTGCGGCACCATCAAGGCTTTCGAAGCCCCATGCTAAATCTTCTCCTCCTATTCTCAGACGTTGAATTTTTTCCGAGACGTTATTCTGCTTGTAGGGTGGATATAAAGGTATATCAGGATCAATTGAGAATGCTAGTCTATTGCCTGCGAGACGACCAAATTGCTTCTCAAGGCGTTGTAATCGCCAATCAATGTCCGCTAAAATTGGGACCCGTAGTGCAGTCTGGTGGACACTACTGTCAAGGGGTACCCACCCACTTCCATCAATATAGACTTCATTCCAGACATGTGCCTGCATATGTCCACGTACCCAGCTTCCTATTAACACTCGACAAGGAATGCCCAGCGAACGACACCACGCCGCATAGAGGAAGGAATACTGCCCACAATCACCACGATGACGCTGTCGCATAGCCTCACTTCCCCGATCATCAGGAGGCCATTGATAGTGGAAGTGTTTGATGAGATGCAAATAGAGCCTGCGTACCTGTTCCAGATGGGTATCAGCATCTCCAACAATTCGTCGTGCTTCGGCTCGCACCTCACCACTCACTTGAATCAGACGTGAGGACCGCAAAAAGAAAGCTCGTTCTGCTTCACTCAAAGTGATATTTGTATCTAATGATGATGGCTGATAGTCCGCATTATACAAGAGTGCACGGATCGTAAATTGTAAAGTTTCTTGTGAATCCAGATGAAAAAAAGCTAGTCGATTTAGATTGAGGTCATCATGTTGAATCTGAACAGGATCAGGTGTCATTCCTTCGATACGCACATGTTGTTGCATTGGTAAAGTTGGTGGTAGGGCAAGCCAGAGTTCTAGCGGTGTAGATTGCGTATTGGTAAAGGAATACTGCATAGATACTTGGCTAGCTAGACTATACACCATCGAGCAACTTCTGTCCTTTGTAGGTTGTTGATCAGAAGTCTGATTTGGTTCTGATATATGTGACATTGATTGTGAAGCCATAGCTTTCCCTTCGATACATGCATGATTTTTGAGTTCTTCAGTATACAAATTGACCATCTATAAAATTATTTATTCTGATATATCACGTTGTACAACTGGTGAAATCCAGCACTTGTAAACAGTGATGGATTTCTTGATGCTGGTTTCTAATGATAAATTTTTATCCCATGTAGTAATTATTTTAACCATCAAATAGAAAATCCATATGGTGACTATTAAACGATTTTTCATTAAGTCTCTTTCCCCATGAGTGTTCATTAAGATATGATCGAATACCTTCTAAAAATTCTGGTGATTCTGACGACAAATGATATATATCTGTATAAATCGGTTCGTTGCTTCCATACATTGACTCGATTACCCGTATATCGGCCGAAGCTGTATTAAGAGACACAAAATAGAATAATGCAACTAGCACACACACAGCAATGTTTTTCCACTTCATAATAATAACCTCTCTTGTATTAATAATATTTTTGTTTTGTTTGTGCTTGAGATAGAAAACGTTCATTAATAATACTAAAAGATGTAATTTGAGTTTCTAAATCTTGTTAATTATCAAAAAACTCATCAAAGTAAGCATTGCTAGTTGATTCTTCTGTAAGAAAGCCGAAAGCCCTTCCACTCGTCACAGGTAGACCCTGCGGAAAGGTTGCTATTTCACCGTTGAGAAAGTTAACTTTATATACTCCGTTAAGATGTGCAATCCTTCCATCGCTTTGAGTATATCTCTTGCTAATGGGCTCTTCAGTTAGTGGAGCTGCTACAGTGTCTAAGGTAAAACCAAAGAATAAAGCACCGCCAAGGCCAAACGACATTAATTTGCGAACCACTTCTTTGTCCTTTCTTTAATAAAACAGATAGCTACCCAAGAAGTCTTTTGATAGGGATAGTGCTGTTCCGTATCTTTGATATGAGTATAGAGATGTTTGTCTATACAGACATCCCCTGATAGGGGCATTTTTGATACCCTTCAGAGGGAGATACACTATGAAATCTGGGATAAGCAGTATCGTGACACTGAAAGTAAGTTGTGTTTTTAGCAGCAGCTCCTGTGGTTAAGAAAAGTTGGGATATGTATGTTATTCTACGGTATACTATAACTAAAGCCAATGGAGTAGGACATTTCAGCGGGTGCAGACATTGTTTGTTGGCAAGCACAATTAAGAGAAAGAGTACAGTCTGGAATATTATAGTGATAACCTCATTGCTTTCTTTTTTAGACGACCAAAAAAAATTTCTATTAGCGGCTATTACTGCTCTTTTTCCAGTGTTGTTTGTTTTCGTTACTGTCTGGCTTATCCAGACAACAGGATACACTGGTGTAGAGGTAGGTGTCTCGAATACTGTTTTGGAGGTTTACCCTGATAGTCCTGGAGCCGGAGCAGGATTTCTTGTTGGGGATCAAATTATCATATCTGATGATAATTGGAGTTCAGTAACCTGGGATCAGATTAGGGTAGGGGAGTTTGTTGTTGTAGCTATCCAACGCGACTCTGAGACCATAACGTTAGAATTACAAGCCACAGTGCTACCACTACGACAATGGTGGACGGTTTTATGGCCACTGTTCTCTGCTCTTGTTTTCTGGGCTACAGCAGCACGATTATTGATGGGGGTACGGCAAATCAACGATGATATGTTAAGGTTTTCGTTGTTTGCCTATCTGTCAGCATATACATTGCTCCTGGGAAGATTTCAGATCATACATCCACTTCAGGATGTTGTTTTTAATCTAGTCTCAGTAAGTGCATCCATAAGTTATGTCTATTTCCACTCTCAATTTCCATATAAGATACACCAACCTTTGTTGTGGAACTTAACATTAATTCATCGTTGGATCGGTATTGTTTCTTTGATATGTATCTTGGGAATGGCTTTCTTGACATTTCTTATGCAATTGGCTGTTTTGAATGATATTGCTGTACTTATTGGTGCTATATACTTGATACTAACAAATGTTCTTATAGGTGTTCTGTTAGTCTATGGATATATGAAGAGTACAACACAGCGTGTACGTAGTCGCATTCGTCTTATTGCGAGTGCTTTTATAATTGTATTTGTAATGCGCTTTCTCTTTGTTTTTACTATTTTTGCACCAGTCAATACATTTGATGGACTTACACAGATATGGTTAAGCCGTATATCATTTCTTGTCCAGGCGTTAATACCAATAGCATATTTGGTGACGTTGCGTCGTGAAGATTTCTATCAGGTTGATCGGTCATTAAATCGTGCTTTTCTCTATACGCTCGTTATTTTTTCACTTGTTGGGCTTCACTGGTTGACCATTTTTGGTTTGATGCTACTTGTTAGCCAACAAGTTAATGACTCACTTTTGCTTCATTCCGTTATTGGAGCTATATTAGCAGTGCTCTTTGTCCCTCTGCGTGACTATGTTGCCGTATTTATTAATCGCCTGTTTTATGGCCGCGAAGCTAATATGGTGTTGACCGGTCAGCGTTTGGCGCGTGATCTTGCACGTAGCATTGATGAGAAGACCTTGACGGAAGTTCTTACAAGGCGCGTATCTCAGCTTTTCGATCCTACAAACGCTGCGCTTTTTTTACGATCAAAAGAAGACGGTTGGTACTGTAGTATTGCTATGAGCTATACGCTAAAACCAAACACTATTGAGGCAGTTGGTGCATTAGCTGGACGCTTAAATGATCGTCCAGTTATGCAGGCGTCGGAAGTACAACGTTTAGCGCCATCAGTTGCACTATCACCGAAAATACTACCGTCAGAAGGCGTTTTCTTGTGTTTTACCATTGGCACCCAACCACGTGGTATTCTCTGGATGGGCTCGAAAACCTCTCAGGATAACTATACAGAACAAGACATGGAGATCCTTCGCCTGTTAGTGTTGCCAGGAGCACTAGCGTTGGAAAACATCGAGTTAACCAGTGCTCTGGCTAACCGTACTGCCGAATTACAATACTTGTATGATGAACTTGTACAAGCTGATGACCGTGTCCGCCAGCATCTCGCACGTGAGATACATGATCATATTATGCAGGATATCTATGGTGAGTTGTATAAGTTGCAGGTGCGCCAAGAACTGGCTGAACAACCTGATCCACAGCTAAACCATTTGCGGGACACGCTTGAGAGACTGCTCACCGATCTACGACAGCTATGCAACGGATTACATCCTCCTGTACTCGACGAATTGGGTTTATCGTCAGCATTGCGAGCCACACTTCAAGAGAATGCAACTGTGGTGGCTCCTCGTGTCCAAATCACCGAAGCAATTGATGATTTAGATGAGCGACTTCCACCTGAAGTGGAAAATGGTCTTTTTGCGATTGCTAAAAGTGCGCTCATGAATGCTGTACGTCATAGCCAGGCTACTCGGATTGATGTTGCATTAACAACACAGGATAATACGATTGTACTTGAAGTGCAGGATAATGGTGTTGGCTTCCAGGTGCCTAAAAATTCGACAGTGTTGTTAAAGGAAAAGCGTTTTGGCTTGGCCAGTATGCGTGAACGTGCTCAGATAATCGGGGCAACCTGTAGCATTCATTCAGAACCAGGTGAAGGTACCCATCTCTTGATAAAATGGTCTTTGTCAACTGAACTAAATCCCCATGATAACCGTGCTATTGCTCCTCTATTGAGCTCTAAATAAGATCATTCAAGGATAATTATCCTATCGGTTTTTGGCACAGCATTGTGATGTAACAAACTAACCCTCCAAGGTACGGAAGATGACCCTAGTGAGGGGTGTGAGTTACAGGATTGAGCACTATACTAGACCCATCAACCCGGTTTGAGGTCTCAACCAAACAGTAGTGTCATTATAATATGAAACAAAAGGAGAAATGTACAATGGTTCGTAAACTAATTGGCTCTTGTATTGCTATCGGTGTATTTTTCTCGCTCACGTTGAATGCATCTGCCACACCTTTCAGCACTACAACTGTAACCAACCTCCCTGTCAACGAAATAGCGAAACAGGTCGACCCACAGGATTTTCATAGTGAGAGATCTACCTCCCCAATGTTAGTCAGTTGTGGAACTAGCGGTTGTGGATTGCACCATGCCATTTTTCAGGGGTATACCGATCAAGATGGTTATGGTGTTGGGCAGGTAATCTCTCTTGGTCAGACACGAGATCAATCTGGTACCGAGCAGACAATCGCGAATGAGCAAATGGAAGTGTTATTTGATCAGTAGATACTTAAGTCAGGCTGAACCTGACATTTGTGAGATATTAAAAATACCTCGCCCTTTTTTGAAGCAACCTCTCAAGATGTATTACCTGAGAGGTTGCTTCATATATTTTCAATAAGGTAGTAGTACGTTACGGATAAATGAGGAGGCGAGGTACGACTTGGTGTGCTGTGAATCCCTTAATCAAGAGGTGTCTCATGGCAATATCCCTCTTTCAGTCACTGGCTATTCGTTCACAAGATAATCTGGCTGATGAGACTGGATAGAGCTGGCGCCGCTCTACTGACCTACTCACAGGCATAGGAGGGGAGGAGTGTGGTTATCACCCATTGGGGTCATAGAGATAGAGATATTTGCACCAACCGGATTAGTAGCTGGCCTCGCTTGGTGATACAACAAACCAACACTCCAAGGTACGGAAGATGACCCTGATGCGGGGTGTGGGGTAAGGGGCAGACCACTATACTAGACCCATCAACCCGGTTTGAGGTCTCAACCGCAAAAAAGTACTATCGTTATGAAATCAAACAAAAGGAGTAACAAACAATGGTTCGTAAACTAATCGCCACGTTCGTCGCCATCGGTCTGTGTTTTTCGATGACTTTAGGGGCAGCCGCGTCACCATTGAGTAGTGCCCCAGAACGCAATCTCTACACTCAGAGTGCAGGACCGGAAGCAGGACCAGAACCTGACAACGTTGCCGGAATGGTAGTCGCAGGTGTAGCGTTAGTAGCTCTCGCATATGAAATAGGAAAACAGATAAGTAAGAACGAATGTTTGGCCAATGGTTGTGGAAGTATCCAGTTTACCTCAAATGAGCAGATGGAACTCCTGTTTGATCGCTAACGTTGTGGGGCAGACCTGGGAATATCGTATGGTAATACGATATTCCCACACACAAGCAATGCAGATGCAAAAACCAATCTAATGAAAACGAAGAGATAGAAATAATTCTGGAGTTAAATATGCAGAAGATGAAACATATAGCAATAAAGTGCCTACCAGCTTTATTACTAGCCATTCTTTCATTTCACTTTCTAATGACATTGGCATTTCTTACACCATTAAACCCTGTAAAACTACGTTTTGACTCGGTTAATCAAGATTATATGAACCCGTATTTTTTTTTTCCAAAATTGGGAACTTTTTGCGCCAAACCCTGTTAATGATATACGAATTTTCATGGTGTCATGCAAAATACAACAAGGTGATGGACATATAACAGCAATGGATTGGTCAGACGTTACAACTCCATTACGTTCCGCACACCATCAAAATCGCTTTTCCCCACATAGTAGACTAGACCGCTTACAGAGTGGGTCAATTCATAATATTTTTACAACTTCACCGGAACTTCAACAGCTCAGGGAAGCAAACACGGAAAATGATGAAGAATTAAATGGAATAATTGAGGAACTAGAACAACAAGAGGAAGAGTCAAAGCAACGATTTATCAGTGTCTTAAATCGTATTGCCTCAGCTCAATGTGATCGTTTGTATGGAGCAGGAAATACAATTGAAGTTCGTTCACGTTTAGCTATCAATACCTTTCCACGATTCTCGCAGCGTGATTTGCCTGATGAGGCAGGCACATTGGAGTATTTTATGTTTGAGTGGGCACCGTATGAGCGAGTTGCTCCGATAACCGCTTCTTGATCAGTTTTTCACTAAGTAAAGAGGGAGTATTCCAATGATATCACGTATATATACACATTGGAACAAGTTTGTGGATTATGCCAGCCAGGACCGTCTTTTGATGGGAGCCAGTCGATTCCGCATAGTAGCAGGTATTGCAATCCTTTTTCAATATTTAAGTAATTACTATAACCGTCATTATCTCTTTGGCCCTGATGCTGCTTGGTCGTTTCAAACATTTCGGGAACATATTGCGAGAGAATCGTTTTCGTTGTATGCCTTTAGTTCATCATTATTCTGGTTCGAACTGGTGTTCCATCTAGGTATTATTATTACTACGCTGTGGCTTATAGGCTGGCGAACCCGACTAATGACTATCCTTACATATATTTTCATGTGGTCCCTTCATGAACGGACACCAGTACTTTGGGATGGTGGTGATAATCTTATTCATCTAATATTCATATATGCCTTTTTTGCCAATTTAGGAGCCTATTTTTCTTTTGATGCTGAACGTCTACAAAAAGCACGTGAGCGGGGTGGTGCCGGGCAGCAAGTTCTTTCGATATTCCATAATGCTGCTATATTAGCCTTTGCGATCCAACTTTGTCTGCTATACGGTGTGTCTGGTCTGTATAAGGTGCAGGGAGAGATGTGGCAAAACGGAACAGCATTGTATTACATTATGCGGATAGATGAATACAGTTGGCCGGGTGTGAGTGAACTTATTTATCAGAATGTTTTTCTGGTAACAGCAGGAACCTATGCAACGGTAGCATTTCAGGTAGCATTTCCGTTTCTCTTTGTGATGAATCGCTATACCCGCTGGGTTGCCTTAGTCGGAGCATTTGGTTTCCATCTTGGTATTGCTGCATTTATGGGCTTGATAACGTTCTCAGCCTTTATGATCAGTGTCGAATTGGCGTTAATTCCTGACTCTGAGTATTGTTCCATCAAACAGCGTATTGATCGCTGGCGACAAAACCTCGTTTCTCGATTTATCCAATGGCAACATCAGCTACGACGTAGCCCAAAGTTAGCACCATTACGCATCCAGGTTTTGTATGATGGATGGTGCCCCTTTTGTCAAAAGAGTATTGCTCGTCTTCAGCGTCTTGATACATTGCAGGCACTTGATGTGATTTCCTTTCGTGAACCGGGGGTGTTGTCACAATTTGAGATTGCACCAGAACGGGCTGAGGCACGTATGCAGGTGTATAAAAATGATAAAACCCTAGAAGGTATTGATGCTGTAACTTGTATTGCAACACGTTTGCCGTTGCTATGGCCCGTACTGCCTCTCCTCTGGATACCACAACAGCTTGGCCTGGGACAACGTGTATATGACTGGTTTGCAAGCCGTCGCACTATTATTCCGACCGGATGTGATACGCATTGTGAATTACAATCAACCAACCAGCGTCAATCCACTGCATCGCCCCATTCGTAGTTAAGGATAACCTTGTATTAACTTAACTGTATTTGTAGTAATTGAAGGAGTCGGTAATGACAGACAACATTTCAAATATAACCACGACAACCAGTGATACATCAGCGAATGTAATGGTACCTCCGGTGGCAACAGTGCAACAGGGTGCAATGGTCTATACCCGCATATGTCAGGTGTCGATGGAGTATCAGTATATCAATCAGTTTACAGAGAATGTGCAGGTCTGGCTGTCGTTACCCCCGGAATTACCAACCCAGCAGTCGATCCAGATCTATGATATGACACCGGAACCGATCAGTGTTCAGTATGACGGCAATGGTATCAATCGGTTAGCCTTCTTTACCCTGGCACCTGGTGAGGAGCTACGCTTCCAGCTTAACGCACAACTACATCGTGCAACCTATGATCCTCGTGCTGAGAGTGCAGCTATCGTGCTTGATGCAGAGGACCAGGCCCGCTATCTGCGCTCATCTCCAATGATCCAGGTGACCGACGCGGTACGTGCTGAGGCACAGCGGATTGTTGGCGATGCAACTACCCAGCTTGAGCAGTCTCGTCGTCTCTATCTACATGTAATCAAAAACTATCGATATAAGTGGCCACCTAAAGCCCGTGGCAGCGAAGCAATGCGGGTCAATCGTCATGGTGACTGTGGTGAGTACTCATGGGTTTATGCTGCTCTGTGTCGTTCGCTGGGCATCCCCTGCCGAGTAATGGTCGGCAGTTGGGCCTATGGTCAGCTCAGTGCCCATGTGTGGAACGAAGTCTTTATTGAAGGCATTGGATGGATGCCGCTGGATACCAGTTTTCATCGCACCTTACTGTATATACCGCCCCTGGCTGATCTGGATTGGGTACTTCAGCGTATTGGGCATTGTTTTGGGCGAATTACACCTGAGCGGTTGGTGTTTTCGATTGACCCTGATGTGCCTTTAGTTCCAGCTTATACCGAGCAAAGGGCACCTGCTTCCTATGAGCGTTATCAGCTTGGGGGGCAGCAACTGGCCTGGGGATTTGAGAGTCTGGCCGGGGCTGCCCCGTACCTACAACCGATCTATGTTCAGCTGAGTGAGCGGGAACGACCACGTGCATTGTCAGGAAAACTGCTCTCAAAACTACCAACGGCGCTTACCGTATTATTTGTCGGTAGCAAGCAAGTGCAACAGTTGTTAGGCCGCTGGCGTATCACGCCCTCACCCCAGCATCGTTTATCAGCCTGGCTGGGATGGGGTGGTATTTTCCTTAGTGTTTTCTTTAGTCTATTTTTACCCTTGATTATATCAATGTTTGGTACAGAGATACATATCCCTTCATTTTCATTGCTCTCATCATTGATAACCATATTTTTCTTTCAGCATATTATTCGAATAAATGGTATACGCTGGTGGTTATTGTTATTAATGTTTCCAGCTATTCTGGACCTTGCTCGTACTGTCTGGAGTCTCATAGCGTAGTGACGAAACAGACTTGATAGAAGGGGGAAATCATGTTGACACGTACACAGGCCCTACATATGCTGACACTTGGTATCGTTTATCGTCCGGTCCGGGCACTTGCCACACTCACAGCGGTACAACATCACTGGCGTCTACCATTGTTGTTTTCGGTAATATTGTGTGGTGTGACGACGGCAGGTATGTTGCCTTCTATGCTACCCATTGGTACAGATGCCCTGGCAACACTACCGTCTGCTTTCAGTGATAACACTTTGTTAGTAAGCTTTGTTATGTGGTTTTTAGGCACTGTGATGATACTGCTCATCACAGTGGCCAACTGGTTGAGCCAGGGATTTGTACTGGGGCAGGTTAGTCGTCTGGGCTGCCATGTTATCTCGCTACGAACTGCGTTGGCCCTGCTACCCCTACTCTGGCTCCCGATGTTGCTGCGTATCGTGGTCCATGCTGGTTATGTGTTCACAGGTGGTAGTGTAGAACATAATGGCCTCGCTTTTTTAATAACTGATTATCATCAATTGGACGTATTGGGGCAGTTTGTACGAAATATGCTTTGGCAAATTGATCTGTTTCTGATTTGGCATCTTATCCTGACTGGCATTATCTTTCATCGTTTTGCTCATATGCCTGCATCACGTCTTGTTGATGCTCTTTTGCTCTATGGTTTTCTCACAGTATGTGTGCAGGCATGGATGACCAGTTGGATGATGAGTTTGTAAGAGATATCAGGGTGTTGGAAAAATTTATGATCTTTCAACAACAAATACAATATACCTGTAAAGTATTTTGTGTCTGGCTTAGTACATGGAATTTGCTAGGTGCTCAATGGTAAGCCCCTCTCTACACTTACTGAGTTTACTCAACTTTAGCCAACCCGCTCCGAAATGCAAACACAATAGCTTGATAGCGATTGGTGAGACCTAGTTTACTGTAGATATTACGCAAATGGTTTTTGACCGTCTCATAGCTGATGTTCAGTCTGTCGCTAATCTGTTGATTATCAAGACCGATACCGACCATGCTCAATACTTCCTGTTCACGACCTGTCAAATCGAGTAATCGATCTCGATCTTCTATAAGGCGACGCTGTTGACGTATGTATACACTGGCAATTTTGGGGCTCATATAGGTTTCGCCATCGGCAATAATACGTATGGCAGAGATAAGTGTTGCACGAGGTTCGTCTTTAAGTGCATAACCACGAGCACCGGCATTGAGTAGACCAAGCACATACTCAGAATTATCGTAAGAAGAGAGTATCATTATCTTGATGGTGTTATCAAATTGACTGATATTTCGAACGGTGACAATGGGGTCAAAATCTGGCATACGTGCGTCAAGTACCAACACATTAAATTTTGGCCAGAGTTGTGTCGCAACATCGAAGATCTCAGAACCCTGACTAATTTCACGCACAACCTTCACATCCGACTCGGCTTCGAACATGGCTCGTAATCCTTCACGTACCACCGGATGATCATCAGCGATGACAAGATTAATCATTGCAGTTTCCTTCTCTGAATGTTCAGTTGTAAAAAACTATAGGTTGTTGTGTGTTGAATGAGTTGCGGTCTCCCTCATACACAATGCTCTATCTCATGTATATGGCTTTACATCCCAAAACAATTAAAAATAATAATCTTAATGTTAAGAACATGCATTATATACAATTTGTAACTGTTTGTGTGTATATTCTACCATAGATAGCAGGGGTCTTAGCGGTAATGAAGCTATGGTGAACTCACTGGCACTCCCGCCAACTGTCCGCATGCCGCCGCAATCTCCACACCACGCTCAACCCGGACGGTGCACGCCACACCGCGATCCTGCAATATGCGTTGAAATGTGCTGATACGTTGTCGATTGGAACGGCTTAATGGCATGCCCGGAACCGGATTCCACGGTATGAGATTTATGTGACACAGCATGCCTTCTACAAGCTTGGCAAGGTCCGTGGCTTGTTCGGGGGAATCATTACGACCCTCTAAAAGCACGTACTCGAAGGAGACCCGTCGGTTTGTTTTTTCAATATAGGTTTGCGTTGCTTCCATCAGCACTGCGATGGGGTAGCGCCGATTGACTGGCATCATCTCTGAGCGGAGTGTATCGGCGGCGGTGTGGAGCGAGATTGCTAAATTGATCGGCAGTTTCTCTTCGGCGAGGCGTAAAATCCCTGGCACCAGCCCAACCGTCGAAACAGTCAGGTTGCGTGCACCAAGGTTGAATCCGCGTGGATCGTGTAGGCGTTCAACGGCTTGCCACCAGCGGTCATAGTTGGCAAATGGCTCACCCATGCCCATAAATACGACATTACTCAGTTTTTGTGGTAGTTTCGGGTGTGAGTCTGATGCTTCAGGTACGAGGTGTTTTACTTCACGGGCTGCCCATAATACCTGCTCGACTATTTCGCCAGGAGAAAGATTGCGCAACAGGCCTAGCTTGCCTGTCGCACAGAAATCACATCCCATCGCGCATCCTGCCTGTGTTGAGACACACACTGTTGCTCGGTCTGGATAGACCATCAGAACGGTCTCGACCACTGCGCCGCCCGGTAGACGAAAGAGTGCTTTGCGCGTCAGCCCGGCATCGGCGCTCTGGACTCGAACAACCTCTAGAGTACCGATACGGGTCTCCGTGGTAAGATGCTCACGCAACGTGAGTGCGAGATCTGTCATGGCCTGTGGATCATCAGCCAGATTGACATAGATCTGACGATAGATTTGTCGGGCCCGATAGGCTGGTTGTCCCCAGGATTGTACAATATTTTCTAGCTCAGGTAGTGATGAGTCATAGAGGTTAAGAATGTTCTCTTCTGTCTGCATAAATACGCCATATCCAAAAAGAATAGCGAGAACACTGGCTGTTCCCGCTGCTTATGCAATCTATAACAATGATCTTCTATACATCTATCTCAGCGCCGTCGACGCCGAACAATGGTTTTATTGTTGATGCGGATAGGCACACGAGCCGTTTTCCGGCGCTCCACGATAATCGTTACGAAAACCATGGCTGCGATGACTGCTAGAAGTAGTAATATTGTCATTGTAGTCATTCTGAGACTCCTTCGGCCATAGGGCAATTTAATTTGTTCCGCCGGACAAGCACGTGAAAGATTTCCTGTAGTATACCAATCTCTTGCGGACGTGTCCATAGGGGATTTAGTTGAAAAGAGTGAATGGTATGGTTGTATTAGGAATTTGATCGATTTTTCACTCTACAAGATTATACGAGTGAAACCCGCTTTTGGATGGTGTCATGATCACATGTTCGGTACACTTTTCACTAAGTCTTATAATTCATGGTGTTGAACGCTCCACAACCATGTCCTGATCTGCCCGTTGGCTACGTAACCATGTGGGAATAATAGCGATTAAACAGAACCCTGCTGCAAGCATCATTGCGTCGTGCAAACCTGCCACAAGTGCCTCTGGTGGTGCAGCATTGATTGGGTCATACGACTCACCTGCTGCTGCCGTTACGCGTGCGGCCCAGACAGCACCAGCCAATGCGATTCCACCGGTTTGTCCAATGGTTCGCATGATCGAGATCAAACTCTCGGCAATACCAAGTGCGCTAGGTGGTGCATTACCCATGACCGCACTATTGTTTGGTGATTGGAAAAAGCCTACACCCGCGCCAATGAGGAGTAAACGGTTGAACACCCCCATTGTCGTGCTTTCGGTGGTCAGTGTAGTCATGCTGAACAGACCCAATGCTGAAACTACCAGACCTGATATCGCTAACCAGCGGGTTCCAAAACGGTCTGAGAGTCTCCCGCTGATGGGCGAACTCAATGAGAGTGCCAGTGGTGTTGCGATGAGTACAAAACCTGCTTGTTGTGGATCGTAGCCCAACGCATTCTGGAGATAAAATGGCATGAGGAAGAGATTAAAGGACAGTGCGAGAAACGCACCAAGGGATGAGAGCAGGCTGGCACTAAAGGTCCAGTTGCTGAAGATGCTCAGGTTAATCATTGGTGCGTCTGTACGGTGTTCCCACCAGACAAAAAGCAACAAACCGACGATACCAAAGGCGAAGAAGGCCAGAATACGCCAGTCGGACCATCCCCAGTACTGGCCTTCAGTAAGCGCGAGCAAAATAAGCAGGAGTGAGACTGCCAGAAACCCTGCTCCTGGTATGTCAAAGCGTTGCGTTGTGCGTTGACGGTCGTTTGGGAGCGCATACAGGGAGATCATAATGGCCAGTATGCCAACGGGTATGTTGACATAAAAAATAGATTGCCATCCAAAAGAACGAATCAGAATGCCACCAAGCGCAGGTCCTACGGAAATCCCCGCTGCGACAATCGACCCGATATATCCAAGGGCCTGACCACGTTCCTTAGCAGGAAATGCGTTGACTAATAATGCGGCACCCATAGATTGAACCATTGCCGCACCAACGCCCTGAACGACACGAAAGCCGATCAGTGAATTAATGTCCCAGGCCAAACTACATAGCGCCGAGCCGATGGTGAAGATGATAAATCCTGCCAGATACACACGGCGTTTACCAATCATATCCCCGAGGCGCCCCATACTTAGGAGTAACGCTGTAATGGTAAGGAGATAAGACAATACGACCCACTCAACTGTATTAAGGCCTGTCTGAAAGGTTTCTTGTAACGTTTTTAGTGCGATGTTGACGATAGAGCCATCAATAGTAGACATAAAAACGCCGCTACCGACAGCAGCGAGGGCCCACCACTTACGAGTTGAATCAGTCAATGAGATCTCCTGACTATTGGAGGATAGTTGTTCAACAATTGGTTATGTTTTGCGTTTTGTGTAGCCGAGCCAGTGAAGCGATGTCGGATCGTCACGCCAGTTTGTACGTGCTTTGACCCACAAATCCAGATAGACAGGCCGTTCGATTGCTTCCTCGATCTGCTTGCGTGCCGCACTTCCAATGCGTTTTAACATGGCTCCTTTGGCACCAATCACAATCGCTTTTTGCGATTCACGCTCAACATTGATGGTCATACGCATATAGAGCACACGTTCTCGTTCTTCCCATTCATCAACTTCGACGGCAACGCTATGGGGTATTTCTTGCTCGGTAAGATGCAACACTTGCTCGCGTATCAACTCAGCGGCGTGGTCTCGCATACTCTGGTCGGTGATCTGATCACTTGGATACAGTCTGGTTCCTATGGGTAGGTGCCGCACGATCTCGTCTACAAGTATATCTAGCCCTTCCTCTTGTAGAGCAGAGATGGCTACTTCCATATCCCATGGACCTAGCTCGCGATATGCCTCAAGGTGTGGTTGTCCATCACGCGAAGGTTGATCCGTTTTGTTGAGTACGAGGATACGAGGTGCGCGTGACCGCCTGGTAATGGTGGCGATCCGTTCATCGAGGCGGCTGGGTGGAGCTGATATGTCGACAATAAAACAGACGACATCGGCATCAGGAATGGCACGCTGGGCCTGATCGACCATAAACGAGCCAAGTTTGTTGCGAGGATCGTGAATACCGGGGGTGTCTACAAAGATGAGTTGTGCTGCGGGTGTCGTGAGGATGCCACGTACGGGGATACGGGTCGTATGTGGTTTGGGTGAGACAATGGTGATTTTGCGTCCCAGGAACGCGTTGAGCAGGGTAGATTTCCCGACATTTGGTTTCCCTACCAGCGCAACAAACCCTGAGCGAAAGGCAACCTCTTCAGTGTTGGGAGCAAACATCTGCGTTTCGGGGGTGCGCTCAACATCGTCTGGATCCTCGGCAGGACTATCGAACGTAACCAAAAAGGGTACAATCCGCTCTAGTTGAACATCAAGTTGCTCGATAGCTGGGAGTTGCAACTCAAATCCTTGTAGTTGTTCTGAATCATCAAAATCCATGACAGCAGGTTCAACTAGTTCGATGGTTTCCGCAGGGGTCTCGTCGAACAAGCGTATTGCTAAGATCCGTGTGTCAGAGTCAAAAGAGACAACGGGATGCTCCAGAGCACCTGTCAGATTATGTTCGGTTGTGTCATAGTCAAGCGCTATCTGAGCACCAATAAGCTGTTGTGCTGCATCAAGGTACAGGAAGGCGGTACCCTCGTCCTCGGCAGTGGTGCTGCCAGCCATAATCTCTGTAAAATACCAGTATAGTGTTCTATTATCAGAGTCAAACGAAATTGCAAACATTTATATATCCATGCTCATTGTGCATTAAGGAACTGTCACTGTGACAGTTGGAAGCGTCGGAACGGTTGGAACATCAATGCATTCGCCTGCTTCGGCTGTTACGGTAATGCTTTCAAATTCGAGAAGCCGTAGAAACTGTTCCATTGCATCTACGGCCTCATCGGCGGCACGCTGCATAATTTCCCCTTCACAGGCCGCTTGTAAAATTTCCGCCTCAGCCGCTTGACGTGCCTGAGTCTCCAGATCCTGGTTTTGTGCTGCCAAAAGACCCTGTTCGCGATCATAGACACGGGTACGGTCATTATCGAGTGATGCGTCAAAAATCTCCGATTGGGGCAATTGAATGCTGATCGTATTGCCGTCTTCAGAAAGCTCAATATCGCCAGCCTCGAGTCTGCTCAAGTCGATCCCGGCAGATACGTTCCCACTGGCGATCAACAGAATACGATCCCCAAAAAGCAGATTTTGAAATGCATTGCCTTCTACGCCTGCCTCGATGACGCGTTCGACCGAGAAATTCTGTGTTTCAAGCCGATTGAGGCTACGTATTTGTTGGATGGTGCCGCCAAGGTCGCGCACGACAGGTGTCGGAGAAGCAATGACCCGTTCTATCTGTTGCGGCAGATTGATATTTGGCATGACGGCATTGAGCGTCTGTTGACTAACGAGGATGAGGATAAGAAATATGGCTAGTGCACCAAGAACCAGGTAGAGGGTTACACCAGCACAGCCACCGGGACCAGTCGGCCGAGGTTCATACATTTGAGGACCATAGGCTCGTGACTCCTCGTCCTCATATTCTGAGTAGTAATTGTCGTCTTCATCGACTGCTTCTCCACGCGCATGACGCAGGCGACGCTGCATCAGGCTTTCGCGTCGCGCTGGTGGGCCGCTGGTGCTTCGTCTATTGCGATCATCTTCATCGTAGCGAGCCATAGTGCTTTCCTCGCAGTGCTCAACAAGCCCTCATACCGTATCTTTGCGTGCGATGTGTAATGCGACTGCTCCCAAGCCTAATAACCGATAACTGACATCTTGCCATCCAGCTTCTTGCATGATATGTGCCAGGATATCAGGTGTTGGAAACTGGCGTGCTGATTGGGGCAGGTAGGTGTAGGCAGTTGTATCGGCACCGACCAGACCTGCCAGTATCGGCACGACTCGTTCAAAATACATACGGTGGCCAAACCGTAACAAGGCATTGTTGGGGCGTGCCACCTCCAGGCATGCTACCATACCGCGAGGCCGTGCGACACGCCACATCTCTGCAAAAGCTTGCTGAATGTCCACTACATTACGCATCACAAAACCGGTTGTGATGGTATCGAATGTTTCATCAGGAAAAGGCAGTTGTAACGCATCGCCGCCAACGAATGTTGCACGATGTTGCAATGGTGCTATTTTAGTATGTCCTGCTTGCATCATCGGGATGGTGTAATCGATACCAACTGCCTTGCCATCTGGTGTCCAGGCGGCCAGTTCCGTGACAAAATCTCCAGTGCCACAGCCAACATCAAGAGCGTATCCACAGGCCGGTGGTGCTACTGCCGCAACAGTTATTTCACGCCATGTCTGATCCATGCCAAACGTGAGCAAGCGGTTCATACGGTCATAGCCTGGGGCTATATTGGCAAACATTTGCTCAACATATGTTGATTTTTCTTCAATAGGGGGCAAAACAGACATAGAAAGTGTTTCTCTTTTGTTTATATATAAATATTTCAGCAGGTTTAAGCGCTATAGCTTACGTACAATCCAGGCAATCCGTTGCGATGTCGCGTAGATTGGTTGGAAGGTGAAACAATCGTAGCAGGCTTCTACCTGTAGACCCGCTTCCTCAAATAAGGTATAGAGCGTGTCTACTGTATGTGCACGCTCAGTGTGAGTTTCATCAAACCGCTGATAGCCTGTTGTATCATCACCAACAAACCCTGTTAATGTCATTGTTGAACAGTGAGTAACTGAGTTGAATGAACTTTGTAATACCTGCACATACCCTGGTAACTCAACAATCTGATACGGTTCCCAATCTTGCTCCAGGAAGTGTTGGGTATTTGTATCGACAATGAACAAACCTTCCGGCTTCAAAAGTTGAGCAACGGTATGAAAACAAGAGCGTAAATCTGCTTTGGAAAGGATATAATTTAAACTATCATAGAAGCACGTAATCAGATCAAAATGACATGATGGTATGTGGTACGCGTATTCCTCTTTGGACATCGATGATTCAAAGGCATACACGCCTGATATAGGATGACACATATCTCCTTGTAGGAGGGTAACACTACCAACCGTGGTGATATTTGCCAATTTTGCCTGTGCACGTGTTAACATGGCAGGTGAGCGATCCAGTCCTGTAACATCCCACCCCTGATCGGCCAGCAGAATGGCCATTGTTCCTGTACCACAAGCAAGATCGAGTGCTTGCCGACCATGTACATGGTGCCGTTCCAACAGTTCATCAAGATATTGGGCCATTAAAAGCGAGAAGCGAATCTGACCGCTCATGTCATAAAACGGGGCATATTGTTCATATGATGGATGTTGGAGAGTCTTAACCACGTTTACAGCACAAGTATTTTATACTACAACCTAAATCCCTTCATTCTCCCACATTGTACCACGCCTTGCTGCTTTATGAGGATGACATGACATTGACGTGCAATCTACCTCGGCATACAATGAAAAGCTTGTGACTACCTCTTATACGACGTATAGCGCATGTCTGTAATCCATGGGCTATAGGTGATTGGAAATAGATGATATGCCTATTTATCCACCAGACGATCCTTTTTTTTTGAACATTGAGTTGTTTGGTCTCCCAATAGTAATACGTTGGTATGGGATTATCATCGTTACTGCGGCTGTCCTGGCCGGTTGGTTTGCCGCGCAGCGCGCTCAACGGCGTGGTTATAATCCCGATCATGTTTGGAATCTCCTGATGGTGGGAATGATCCTCGGTATTGTTGGTGCGCGTACGTATTATGTCATTTTTGAGTGGCCACGTTTTGCAGGGCAGTCAGTTATTGACATCATTAACCCACGCACAGGCGGTCTTGCCATTCATGGAGGCATTATTGGTGCCTTGCTCGCGGCTTTTATCTACACCCGATGGAATAAGTTGCCCTTTTTTACATGGCTAGATATCTGTACACCGGCTTTTTTGTTGGGGCAGGCATTGGGAAGATGGGGGAATTTTTTCAACCAGGAAGCGTATGGGCGGCCAACCAACCTGCCTTTTGGAGTCATTATTGATGGAGATAAACGTTTGCCACCGTTCGACAATCTTGTGCAATATCCTCCTGATACCTTGTTCCACGCAACATTTTTGTATGAGTCGGTATGGAACTTGATTGGCGTTGGGGTCTTGGTCTGGCTCGAACGTCGGTTGCGGGGATGGTTGCGTCTTGGTGATATGGCCCTTGGTTATGCTATCTGGTATGGTACTGGGCGCCTGTGGGTCGAGGGGTTACGAACCGATAGTTTATGTACCAGCGGATTTGGTGGTGCATGTGAAGAGGCGTTACGGGTCGCGCAGATTGCCAGTATTCTGTTGATTGTTGGAGGACTTGTTGGTCTGTATGTAAATCATAAATTTCGTCCGGCTACAACTCCTCAGGTAGGAGCAGTGCAGCCGGACGAAACATCAGACGATACATCAGATACTCATCCTTAGCAAGCGGACACAACGAACTAGCGCAGGTGTCTGCGAATAACGAGACCGGTTGACAATAAGCCTACGGCTAACGCAATCAGGATCATCATCACATAGTCTGACATGTCCCCAGCACCGGTTTCTGGCAACCCAGCCGGATCAGGTGGCGCGGGCTGCCCTGATGGGGCCAGTGGCGCTGGTGGGGTCGGTGGCACAGTCTGTTCAGGAGCAGGTGTGGGTGTCACTGGTGGTGGTGTCGCGGAGGGCGTTGGTGTCGGTGGCCGTCGGATACGGAAGGTCACAGTGCTGATATTGTCTGAAGGATCATCGCCACCATTGCTTGACGTAATTCTTCCGGTATTACTGCCTTCTTCTGGCGACTGATCATTGATACGTGCGCGAATACGCACAAGTACGACTTCACCTGGCTCAATCGAACCAATCACGACTGTGATCTGTTGACCATCAACAGAGATTTCGCCACGGCTAGTTGTGACATCAAACAGATCGAGATAGTTCGGGAGAATGTCGGTGAGAACGACATTATCGGCAGTTTCCCCACCATCATTGCCCACAGTAAGAGAAAAACCTATAACATCGCCAACATTCGCCTCGAATTGATCAACAGTTTTGATAACAAAAGGGTTTGCTTGACGACCGCCACCACCTGAAGGTGGATTGTTCGGTGGTGCCGTTGGTTGCGATATGGGCGTGCTTGTTGGCGGTGTGTCCGGTGGCGTTGTTGGGGTTGCATCCGGTGGGGTGGTAGGAGGAACAGGTGTATCCGGTAATGGCTCAGTGGGTGTTCCGGTAATGTTTGCCAGATTTTCTGCGTAGGTTGCTGGTGTTGTACTGACCATAAACGAAAGCAGACTTACTATTACAATGGCAAGGACAAGGATCCATTTGAAGATGGTCGTTCTCATGAAAAAGGCTCCTTCGAACTGATGTTGAATATATATGGTGAGTCGGGTTTATCTGTAGGTTGTTATTCGTTGTTACACAAGCCGGTCAATAGCAGAGAGTAACTTCCCATGATATTTCGCATCAGAGCAATTGTAGTACGAGCAGTGATAGGGACTGCGGTGTTTGTGTGTCGGATTGATCGCAAGGTTATAACGAAGCGGTTATGACTTTTGCTTCTGTAAAACGATATGTGTTCTTGTATTGAGATCATGCATCGGCACGAGGCATTCCCTCATACCAATGCAGCAGGTGCTACCGCCTGACAAAGGGCAAGAAGACCTGGTAGTCCGTGGTGCTGGGGGTCGACTTTCGTTTGGGTCGGACCATAGCGATGGGTGGTTCCACCAGCCAGTAGGTGTAGCGAGTGCCTGGGGTGACTGCTTCGTCGGCCCATTGGTAGCTTGCGCCCCCTTGCCCCCGTCCCTGCGCCAGGATCAGTTGCTCTGTCACCTGCTCGGCAGTGCTCCACGTGCCGTCGGTGCTGCGGTACAGTGGAAGCCCCAGCTGTCCACCGTACTCGTTTCCCAGTCCACTACGACCGTGTCCGCCTGCCACGTTGCGGTGAAGCGCTCCAGCACAATCGCCGTCGGCTCATTGACCACCAGACCCGCCCACCAGTTCGGGTCGTTCTCGCCTGGCTCCAGCGTGATCGGTCCCGTCCGCCCCGGTGACGGGGCAGCATCATTGTCGCTGCATCGTACGCGGTCACCGTAATGTCATCCACACAGGGCTCGCTGCCATCGCGGGTGCCGTCGGTGTTGTAGTCCCGGAAGACCGTGCCGGTGATGGTCCCGGCAGCTTGGACGAGAGGAGGCAGTTGACTCATCACACGAGATCCTATCGCGGTCAGGAGGGTTCTGGAAAGAAGAGTCGGGCGTTGCATAGCATTCTCCATTGCAGTATGTGATCAACAGGAAGTATGTACTAGAGAAGGAAATCATCAATCGTGTCAAGTCGATTGGTGTATACGATTACATTTCAGGACAAAGTGCAGGTGGTCAGTCGACCACCTTTTTCGTGCGTGTCTATCATAGTACGAGGGTGCTTCGTAGGTATACGCATGTTGGTATCAGGAGTGTTGCGGTTTGGGAAGAGCAAAGGGGGAAGCATTCAAGCAAGCGGTGTTGAGTTGAATGGGATGCGGCGTTCAATTGAATGCCGGTACGAGCGGGGACGTTGAACGCTGGTACGAGGGAGATTAGCTTTCGCGATATAGTTTCAGTGCCTCAGAAATGCGTGTAAGGCTGGCTTCGTGGTTGGGCCGGAAATCGATCATAACATGGTCGGTTCCAAGTGCATCGAGTTGGCGGAGGCGTGCCGCAACGGCTTCAGCGGACTGGTAGCGGCTTTCCGCCATATGTGGTGGTATCGTTCCAAGATCATCGAATGCGACCCACATCGGTGTGGAGATTTTGAGTTCTGTCGTCTGGCCTGCATCGTTGCGCGTTGCTTCGATCATAGTCCACCGCTGTTCTGCTTCCTCGTCTGGGTAGCTGGTGTTGATGTAGTCGGCGTACTGTGCGGCGATACGCACCATACGTGGGCCAAATGCACCGACGAGAATCGGTGGGCCACTTGGGCTGGGGCCACGTGGGATGTTCATACAGTCAGGGGCACGCTCATAGGTACCAGTGAAATCGACCTTTCCTTCGCGTACCAGTGGCGTAATAATCTTGACTGCCTCCTCAAATCGGGCTACCCGATGATCGAAAGGCAGCCCAAACGCATGGAATTCTGCTTCATTCCAGCCTGCTCCCAGCCCCAGAACAAAGCGACCATTGCTGACTTCGTCAAGTGCCGTGGCGATTTTCGCCGTCAGAGCCGGGTTGCGAAATGCTGTACACGCCACCAGCGTTCCCAAAGTAATACACTCTGTTGCCTCGGCAAGGGCTGCCAAAAAGGTAAAGCATTCCCACTGCCCAGCAGTGGATTCGTCAGATCGGAAGAGGAGATGATCGTAGAGCCAGAGTGAGTCAAATCCAGCCTGTTCAGCCTGCAATGCCAGATCGCGCACGGTCCGATATGGTATACCAGCTTGTTCATTACCCTCTATCGAGAGCACAACGCCAATTTGCATACTTTTTTCCTTTTGGTGAAATAAATACAGGAACCAGCAAAAGATCTTTTATAATGAGAGAATATGGTACATAATGATTGTTCACAACGGAGACCCAGATGTCTATGTTTCTACGCTGGCTCTATGGTAAATCGGGTTTTGTGGCGTCAAATGTGTTGGTCATGATCATCCTTCATGGGAATTCACGGCAGTTCTGGCCCAAAATCCCGGTCCTTAGTCTGCGTGACGAGAGCGTGTTTGAGCACTGTCGGCTGCTCTTCAACACGCTTCTTTTGGTAACGCTTGGGCAACTCGCACTCCGGCGACTGACTGATTCGCGCAGACTGCCCCGCGTATGTACGCTCATCGCATTACCGCTCGCCCTGCCTTTGTTGATCGCTTTTGGCCAGCGGGTACTGCGGTTGCAGGGCCGTGCTGGCGAAACATACAACCTGGCGTTGGTGCCTCTTTTACCGATTGGTGCTGCGGCACTCGAGGATGGCCTGGTTGCGCGGGTAGATAAACGAAAACACTAGAGTCTCCGTACCAGCGTATGAAATGTTTCTGTCATTGATCGTTGAGCAACGCCTGTACGATAGCCTCCCACTCTCCTTCTAATGAAAGTTCAGACATTGGTTTGGCAGCACGATGGTACCAATAGTCTGCATTGGGTATATCGCCTTCTTTGCGGTGCAGATAGGCGTGGACCCAGGCACCAAGCTCATCGTCTTGCTGTTGGGCGTACTCGTGGGCTGTGCCCCAATTATCCTTTGCATCGTACCAGAGGGCCTGCAGCGCAAGACTAAGCCCGTCTGGTGGGGCAGCAGCATTCAGTGATTCCTTGAATGTATCGAAGGTCAACGACATGGTAGTTCTCCGTGTTATTGGTTTGGTTGTGTATGGCTATTGTACCTCAGATAGTTGGATCTCTCTATGGGACTTTTTCAGGTAGACAGCGATAACATGAGCCGATATACTGGCTACAGACAGGCAAATTACACGATAAGGTAGCGCTGCTATGTCACGTATTCGCCTCGCGTATCCAAAGATTTCCGGTAGTAAGGATGCGCCTGCGGGCCATTGTATTGCTTTCGAGAAATACGATGGAACGAACCTGCACTGGATCTGGGAGCGTGAGCTTGGGTGGTATGCTTTTGGTACCCGGCGCAATCGCTTCGATCTCGATGAGCGGGGCATTGCAGCTTTCAATGCAGATCATCAGAGGTATGAGGATGCTCCAGCATTGTTTCAGCAGACATTTGCCAATAAGCTTGAACATATCTTTCAGGAGAATCCCACGTATGCCACTCCTGAAATAACAGTGTTTACTGAGTATGTCGGTACGGATTCTTTTGCGGGGCTACATAAGGCAGATGATCCCAAACAGCTTGTGCTTTTCGATGTCGAGATCGAAACTGGCATCATCGGCCCGGAGCAGTTTGTCGCTGACTTTGGCCAACTCAACATTGCGCGGATTGTGTACCAGGGGAAGCTGATCGGCCAGTTTATACACGACGTTCGTGAGGGTAAATACGATGTGAGCGAAGGGGTGATTTGCAAGGGTGGTACTGGCGGCAATGATCTATGGATGATCAAGATAAAGACCAACGCATATATGGAACGACTCAAGCAGGCGTTCCAGGATCGCTGGGAGGATTATTGGGAGTAGGGGTGTGCTTGTCGTAGTATTCCTCATGTAAGCAGGGTGATACTTTGTCTAAGTGGATAATGGAGAAATGTGATGTATATTAAACAGGTTATGGGTATCGTGAGTATTATCGTGTTTGCTCTATTTGGTGGTTTCTCGAACGGCTATACTGACACGAGCGAACCTGATGTAGCTGCTATTGATGCATACATCGAGTCCGAGATGCAGCGTGATCGAATTCCGGGGGTAGCTCTCGCGTTGGTTCATGATGATCAGATAGTTCATGTACGTGGTTATGGTGATGATGGTCGGGGAAACCCGATTGATTCGGATACCAGTTTCATTCTAGGCTCGATGAGCAAATCTTTTACAGCACTGGCCATCATGCAGTTGGTCGAGCGTGGCTTGATTGAGTTGGATGCACCAGTTCAGACCTATTTGCCATGGTTTCAGGTTGCAGATTCAGATGCTTCTGCAACCATCACTGTTGAACACCTCCTTCATCATACCAGTGGTATTCCCACACGGGCGCCGCATGCTACAGGTCCTTCTGTAACTCTTCAGGACCATGTGCGTGCACTTGCAGATGTCTCGCTCAATAACCCGCCAGGTACACAACACGAGTATGCCAGCCCGAACTATCTGGTGCTGGGTGCGCTCATTGAAGAGGTAAGCGAACTATCATATGCTGAATATATCCAGGACTCTATTTTTACTCCATTGGATATGCGCCATAGCTTTGGCGATCAGGATCAGGCACTGCGGGCAGGCATGTCTAGTGGGCATCGCTACTGGTTTGGCTTCCCGGTGCCTGCTACTCTGGACTACGAGGATGACCGTCTCCCGACGGCGGCTGTTATCAGCAGTGCCAACGATTTGTCACACTATTTGATTGCACAATTGAAAGGGGGAAGTTATCATGAACAGACAGTGCTTTCGTCGACTGGCGTAGAACAAATGCACGCACCTGGACCGTCAGGCGATGGCTTTTCATATGCCTTTGGTTGGCGTGTCAGCACACTTGACGGTACTCCAATGATACATCACGGTGGTATTGTCCCCCATTTTCGAGGTAAGATGGTTTTCTTGCCGGAAGAACGGTGGGGAGTAGCGGTGCTCACAAATGCTTCAACAAGTTTGCCTCTTCCGGTTATTCCCTCCAGTCATCGCATGGCTGATACTATCGCTGGTTCTCTGGTTGGAGAACCACTGACAACAAGTGGTTATAATCAAAGCATTGTCTATCTCCTTATTAGTGTTGGGCTGGCATTGATACTCCTCAGTCAAGCACGTGGTTTGATCGCCCTCAAGAACTGGTGGGCGAAATTAAGGGATCGTCCACACACGAAAGTCAGTATTGAAATTGCCTCCGATTTGTTCTGGCCACTGCTTGTTGCGATTATACTCCCACAGATTCTTGGTTTGTCCTGGAACGAGATCTGGCAGGGTTCGCCGGATCTATGTGTGTGGCTTGTTATGAGTGCTGTTTTGGATATAACAAAAGGTTTTATAAAAACAAATATGTTTCGACAGTATCTCCAGCAGGTGTCACGATAGTCAGATTTGATACTCACGCTGATCAGATGATGCCTTCTTTTGGACTTTCATACAACACTATGCAGAAGTCGCAGCCAGGTTTGGCAGAGACAGCGGAATGAACTGCTACACGGTCTATCGCCGGAGAGGCAGTGGTTTCTAACAGTTGGTATGCAAAGTGCTGTTCAGGTCTGCGTTCATGCCATCAAATGTAGTAGCAGTACTCCATGATGTGGTTATGATTCCCCATGGAATTCCTGATATTGGCTGGTCTGATCTCTGCTATGGTCTGGTTGGATGTCTGCGTCCAGGTAACCCCACGCAGTTGCAAAAACAGATCGAGCAGCGCTGGTCGTCAGATGGCAATAATCTGGCTTGTTTATCGGTTCGCAGTGGGTTTGATCTCTTTCTTAAGGCTATTGATCTGCCTGGTGGGAGCGAAGTTATTGTGTCGGCGATCACGATCCCGCCAATGGTCCAGATTTTGGAACACCACGGTCTTATTCCTGTTCCAGTCGACGTAGATATTGATACTCTTTCAGTTGACCCGACTGAGTTGGAATTGCTGATCGGACCACGCACACGTGCCATTCTGGTCGCACATCTCTTTGGGAGTCGCATGGACCTGAAACCGATTGCTGCAATTGCACAACGACATGGGCTGTTGCTGATGAAGGACTGTGCCCAGGCGTACGCTGGATCTGAATATCTGGGGCATTCGACAAGTGATGTGGTGATGTTTAGTTTTGGGCCGATTAAAACCCAGACAGCACTTGGTGGGGCAGTGTTACACTTCCGTGACCCCACGCTACTGAGCAGGATGCGCCAACTCCACGCCACGTATCCATGTCAGCCCAAATGCCCCTTTTGGCACCGTGTCGTCCTGTTTATGTTGCTGCGACTGCTCACACGACCACCGATACTACAGCTTTTTGCACGCGTTTGTCGTTGGCGTGGCATTGATTATGATCAACTGCTTTCCCAAAATCTCCGTAGCTTTTCGGGTGGGAATCTGATCGAACATATTCGTCACCAACCCTGTGTACCTCTTCTGCGGTTACTCGCACGTCGGTTGCGAAACAAACAAGCTTCAGGTATTAAACAGCGTATGGCGTTGGTTCAGCGTCTGACGCCGTATCTTTCAGCACACTACTGCCCTGGTCTACAGGCATTGTGTCATACCCACTGGGTTATTCCCATTCTCACAACACAGCCTGAACAAATTGCACGCAGGCTGCAACAGGAGGGCTTTGATGCGACGCGTAGTGCTTCATCTCTGGCAGTAGTAAGTCCCCCGGCGGAGTTGTTTACCGCCATACCACATCAGGCAGCCGATCTGATGGAGCACGTGATGTATGTACCAGTGTATTCAGCGATGACCGATGCTGATATTCAGCGACTCGTGCACGTAATCGATGATGTGGAAAAACAATATGATTTGATTGGCTTGATGTAGCATCCTCTCCTCAGCAAACAATCGTATCTTGTTACAGATATCAATGTAAGAACTTTTGGAGGAAATAGATGCACGATAAACGTGTGATGGTGACAGGTGCCACAGCAGGCATCGGTAAGTATACGGCGTTGGCAATTGCGCGTATGGGAGCACATGTCGTTCTGGTTGGTCGTAGCGAAGCAAAGTGCCGTGAAGTCACCAGTATGATTCAGAATGAAACAGGCAATCACAACGTCGAGTATATGCTGGCGGACTTATCATCGATTGAGCAGACCAGGGCGGTTGTTGAGCAATATAAAGCCAAATATGACCGATTGGATGTCCTTGTGAACAATGTTGGTGCCATCTTCCTGTCGCGTGGCGAAACGGTTGATGGGATTGAAAATACCTTTGCGCTGAATCATCTGGTTGGATACTTTTTGCTGACCAATCTGTTGTTAGATGTGATCAAGGCCAGTGCTCCTGCACGTATCGTCAATGTCTCATCGGCAGCACACATGCAAGGTATTCTCAATTTTGGAGATCTCGAAGCGACAAGCAAATACGGTGCAATGGGTGTGTATGCCAACTCCAAGCTGGCCAATGTGCTCTTTACCTATGAGCTTGCCCGCCGTTTGGAGGGGTCCGGTGTTGCGACCAATGCCTTACACCCGGGTGTGGTAGCCAGCAATTTTGGCGTTACCAACAACAGTAACATGTTTACCAAAATCTTCCGGCGCGTGTTTAATCTGATTTCGATTAGTGAAGAAAAAGGTGCGGAGACCAGTATTTATCTGGCAACATCACCAGAGGTCGAGGGCGTGACGGCAAAATACTTTTCTGATAAACAGGCGGTGCGTTCTTCTGAAGCAAGTTATCGGGAGGCCGATCAGCAGCGTCTCTGGGCAGTGAGTGAGGAGATGTCAGGGATTGCAGTAGGTGCGCCTTCGTAGTGTAGCGTATAGCTTTATTCTTCCGTTTTAGTGTGGTTATTCATTGTGAGTGCAGAATGCAGATCACTCGCTGTACGCAGGTCAGTCAGTGGTAATCCCAAGCCAACGATGGCCTGTGCTACTTCAGGCCGAATGCCTACAACGGTTACTTCAGCGCCGAGCAACTGGGCCGCCCGGATCAGGCGGATCAAGCCCTGTGCAATGTATGAGTCGATGAAGGGAACACCCGTAACGTCGAGAATCAGTGAGCGCGTCCGGGTCTGTTCAATTGCTTCGAGTATTCTGGCCTGGCCATGATCTAATCTGTTTACATCAAGATCGCCAATCAAGGGAATGACCAGAGTCGACTCGTTCACTGGCAATACAGGGATACTGAGATTACGAATAATGGTACGTTGCTGTTCCAACTCTTGTAAAAGCCTGGCCTGTTCAGATGCCTGTTGTTCAACCGATCGCAAGGCAGATTGGAGCTCCGTTGTGCGGGTAGTAACTTGTTGTTCCAGTCCTTTTTGTGCTTCCTGAAGCAACTCGTTTGCAGTTCTCGTCTGGATAATGGTCTCCATCAGGCGGTAGTGAAATTGCCATAATAAAAACAATACTAAGGCGAGAATTAATCCAAATGACAGCAGCAGGACCAGATTGAACAAATCCTGTGAAGCAGGTGATGGCCCTATAGAGAAGGGTACCTCATAGAGCGCCAGTACCACAGTACCAATAGAAACAAACCAAACAAATATACTCAAATAACGTATATCGCGCCCCTGGATATAGGGCATTGAGAGCGCCATCACCAAGATGGGCATCAAAATTAATGATGGAAGTGAGGCAGGTACAACCAGTGCTGTATATATTGCTGAGAAAAGTAAAGCTATATTGATAAGCCCTACTGAGATACGTATATAGTTACGGGTTAACAGCAGCCATGCACCTATAAAGCAACCTGTCTGTATTACCTGAACAGAAAGGCTTATCCAGGCTAATGCAGGGACTGGGGAGATCGTGATAAGGGAACCAGTTTGAGCGAGAGTGACAAGTACTGCTGATGCAATAAGCCATTGTAGAACACGTTGCAACCGTTTTCGCTGATTTGGCAAATCATCATAAGCAATAAGTGCTGCCATGTTGCTGCCTCATAAAATATATAGGTTGATCCGTCTACCGATAAAGCGGATTTGTCTAGTTGTGATATGTAGTCATGTACTCAATCACATAAAACTACAGGTGAAGACTATATAGTATAACATACTTCTCTCCTGGAATGTTCCCTCTTTGTCCCATAGTAATGCCACATTTTACCCATAATTATAGATATGATATCACAACGTTGAGATTTTACACATTACTTATAGTACTGGAACTGATGGGTCTGCAATCATACGTTGCTTCATTCGATCCCGTAGCTCAGATAGGACCTCTTGTATCATATAATGTAGCGTTGGTTGTTCTGACATTTCTTCTTTATCTACAATATGAATATGTAAAGTGTTTAACAGCTGTTTGGCGTTATCACGATACTGTTGTTCGGTGGCGGGATGGTAGACAATATATTGAGCAAGGTATCTGGCCCTGTCTTTATGCCCCTCGGCCATCCAGCACTGGGCGATGCCATCGAACACATCGAGAATGGTGGGTTGAATGTTTATAGCGGCGGCAATTCGCAGCCCCTCCTGTAGATGCATCCAGGCTGTCTCTTGATCCCCGAGTTGATGGGCAGTGATGCCAAGCAATTTCAGCGTGAGTGCAATCGTCCGCTGATCGTCGAGTTCTCGTGCGATCTGGAGAGCTGCCTGAGAGTGGACCATAGAATTTTGGGGATGTCCTTCTTTCAGGTCCATTTCACCTAGACAGTAGAGTGCATTGAGCTTGACCAGTTGATTGTTAGTCTTATCGCTGATGGGAAGACAGGTTTCGAGTGCAGCGCGTGCCTGTGCAAAATCCCCTCGCACATGGTAAATTGCTGCAATGTTGTTGAGGTATAAGCCCTCACCCCATGCATCACCAACTTCCCGGCAAATGTCCAGTCCCTCGTTGAGCATCTGGAGCGCCCGATTATAGTCTCCGGTTCGTCCGTAGACACTTCCAAGATTTGCCAAGGGTTTGACTTGTTCCGCACGGCTATTGATCTTTTGATACAGTGCTAAACACTCGCGAAATGTGGCCTCGGCAGCCGTCAAATCACCCAAATGTAGTTGTGTAATCCCCAGAATATTGAGGTTAAAGGCGATCTCTGTCTCCATACCAGAGGAGCGCAGCTTTGCAAGGCCTGCAGTAGCGTAGGTCTGGGCTTCACGCAATTGCCCGGTGCGGATCAGGAGTGCCGCCAGATGAGTCGCGAGTTTGCCCCATATCATGGGTGCTGCTGGAGCCGGTTGCCCAAGCGATGGTCGTAGCGCCTCGACTGCATCTGTAAACACATGGTAGCCTTCCTGGAACCACCCTTTTGCTTCATAAAACCGATGCAGTGCAGGAGCACTTTTCTGCAATTCCGTGAAATGTTGATGTTCAACATGCCATTCCCATGCCATCCGACAGTTGCCAATATCCGGCTCGATTGTGTGCGTTGAGCCTGCATTGTGTGATTGGAGAAGGGTGGTGTAAAAATCGGCGTGGGATGCGCGGGTCGCCTGTTCCTCTTCTCTGACAAGGGCCAGCATGTCACGTGCATACTGGTGTAGAACGGGGTGAATGTTATAGCGTGGTTCTTCCTCTGTATCATTGGTTGTTATCTCGCTAAGGAGTGCTTTGGTGGTGAGGGCTTCAAATGTTGTTGCGGTTGCTCCAGTGATCGTAAGCGCCGCATCCATGGTAAACCCGCGTTGAAAAACCGCCAGTTGTTTGAAAAGTGCTTGTTCTGCCGATTTCAACAGCCGCCACGAATGCTCAAACACGGCACGGAGGCTACGATGGCGTTCAGGCACATTGCGCCAGGTAGTCGCTAATGTATCCAGGTTTTGTTTAATCGCGTTATAGATCGTTATACAAGAGTTGGTGTTTACCAGTGCTGCGGCCAGCTCTATTCCCAGCGGCAGACCGTCGAGCAGACGACACACATCTGCGATACTGTATAGTTCTTCTTTAGCCTTAAAGTGGCGATTAATCCGTTGCGCTGATCGTGTAAAAAGCTGTACGGTTGCGAATGAGGTGAGTTTTTCTGGAGGTGTGGTGTGGATGGGAGGAAAAGGTAATCCATCGAGCGCAAACACTACCTCCTCACGCAACTGGAGTGGTTCGCGGGAAGTTACCAACAGCGTAACCTCAGGGGACCGTTGCAATATCTCTGCAATAAGATCGACCTTATCGATAAGGTGCTCAAAGTTGTCAAGAATAAGCAGTGCTTCTTGTTGGCTTAAATAAGTAAGCAACTGCTCCCGTGGCGGTTTTCCACCACTAAAGCGCACGCCAACAACATGGGCAATGGCAGTAATGAGCAAGTCAGGATTGGTAACTCCTTCGAGGGGGATATACCGCACACCGTTAAGGACGTGAGATATCTGTGTTCGCCCCGCCTCGTTCGCAAGTCGGGTCTTTCCGACTCCACCTATGCCGGTAATCGTAATCAAACGATTGGCTGGATCACGTAATAGTGTAGCGAGTTCAGCCAGTTCATGGTGTCGCCCAATAAAATCGGTTGGTGCGGTGGGCAGATTATGACGTGGTTGTGTACGTGCGGTTTTGATACGTTGATAGAGTGCAGTTGTTTCCTCTATCGGGGTCACTGCTAACTCACTGGCAAGCAACTGTGCACATGTTTCGTACTGAGCTAATGCCGCATTCCATTGACCCGTACGAGCCAATAAGAGCATCATCTGTTGCTGGACATCTTCCCGGAGCGGGTCGCTCTCCAATGTGCGTGATATATAGCGCAACGCGTTATGGTATTCACCAGTTTGTGTGTAGTATTGAGTTAAGGTGTTGAGAGTGTTGATGTATTGTTGTTGATATTGTTCACGCGCCGTCAGCAACCAGTTTTCAAACTCGGGACAATCATCGAGATACAACCCCTCCATCATTTCGCCACGGTGCAGTTCGGCTGCTTTGGTTAAAGACACACTATCTGCCTGTAGTTGGGTGACCAATTGCTCACAATGCCAGAGATCGACAAAGCATTCCACTGTGGGTTGAAATGCAGCACTGGTCTTGTTGATCACCAAACAGCCTGGCAGTAAGGCCGACAGATTCGACAATGTGCGGCGTAGTTCTCCCCGCGCCCGCTGTTCTTCATCTGCACCCCAGAAGAGATGAGCCAGACGGGTTCGTGGTACTGGCTGTCTGGTTACAATCAGGTATCCAAGCAGAGCGAGTGCTTTTTTAGAACGAAATTTTGAGATAGGTTGACCATCTTGCTCAACCCGCATGGCTCCAAGTAGGCTCGCATTAAACGCCATACCACTACCCTTATCTATCGCTGGAGAGAAGAAACTGACCTTCTCACAGACTGAACCGATATCTACACAGTAGAACGAGGCGGTGCCTCCAATTTGTTACGGACATTTTGCGGACGTTGTCTCTCTAGAATAGTTGTATGGTTGAAAGTGAGAACAGAGGTGAGCGCATATGCCCATATCATATCATTGTGAGTGGAGAGATACATTGCCCACTGTTGTCTTAAGATATATGATGATATGTTCGTTACCGTATCATTTTCTGTTGCCTCACGTTTAGCTATATGTACTATACCAATTTGTAATCTAAGGGGAACACATCCATGAACCAATTACGTCGAAAGTTTCATCTGTTTATTCTTGCTTTAGTCTTTGCTTTCAGTAGCTCTCTGGCAATTGTGGTTGTCCCGTCAATTGCTGCGGCAGGCCCCTGTGTTGCCGGACCACACAGTGGTGTGATTAACACTGATCAGAGCTGGTGTGTGGCGAGCAGCCCCCATGTCGTGACGTCCACAGTAACTGTTGCAGATGGTGTCACACTGACTATTGAGCCAGGTGTGGTCATTCGCCTCAGTGGAGCAAATACTTCCATCATTGTCAATGGCACGCTGGATGCTCAGGGAACTGCAGCAAATGGCATTTTGTTTACCACAAATAATGTTTCCCCGGCATCGGGCCAGTGGAAACAGCTTGTGTTCAATGTAAGCAGCAATGCCAATGTGCTTGATTATGTGACGGTTGAGTATGGCGGATATTTCGATCCGGCCATTGATGTCCGCACCGATGATCTGACCATCAGCAACAGTGTAGTGCGTAATAATGATCAAATTGGCCTTCAGATCAATGATGCCTCACCAACCATCAGCACGACCAGCTTTACCAATAACGCTTCTCGTGCGATAGACCTGAATGGTGCGAGTTTGCCAACACTCAGTGACTTGAGCGCCAGTGGTAATGGTTTCAATGGTGCGACTATCAATGGTACCACAATTAATGCCGATTATGTATGGGGGGAAGGCATCGGTAACTATCTGGTGACCAACGATGTGGTCGTGGCCAACGGTACTACTCTGAGTATTGTTCCTGGCACCACTGTGCGTTTATTCGGAGCAGAAACCCAGTTGATCGTTAATGGATCATTGCGTGTACCGGGAACGGCTGATGATCCGATTTTGTTCACCAGTGCTCAGGAAACCCCGGCCCCAGGCCAGTGGAACCAGATCGTGTTCAATGCAGTGAGTAGCGATAATCTGCTTGATTATGTGACGGTTGAATATGCCGGGTACTTTGCTCCAGCGATAGATGTCCGTACCGATGATCTGACCATCAGCAACAGTGTAGTGCGTAATAATGATCAGGTTGGTCTTCAGATCAACGATGCCTCACCAACCATCAGCACGACCAGCTTTACCAATAATACCTCCCATGCGATAGACCTGAATGGCGCGAGTTTCCCTGTGTTCAGTGATCTGAGTGCGAGTGGTAATGGCTTCAATGGTGTGGTTATCAATGGGTCCACCATTACCAACGACTATGCCTGGGGTGAAGGGATCAGCAACTATCTGATGACCAGCAATGTTACGGTCAATCCAGATACCACCCTGACCGTTGTGCCGGGTACGACAGTACGAGTATTTGGAGCAGCAACACAATTGATTGTCAATGGGACGCTCACGGCTGTTGGCACTGCTGATGATCCGATTCTGTTTACCAGTGCTCAGGAAACCCCAGCTCCCAGTCAGTGGAAACAGATTATTTTTAATCCCAGCAGTCGTAACAGTAGTCTGGAGTATGTAACTGTTGAGTATGGTGGCTACTTTGATCCGGTCATTGCGATTGCCTCAACTTCGGTGAGCATTCGCAAGAGCACTGTTGCACGCAATGGTGGTGATGGTATTGAAGTATCCGCTGGATCTCCAGTCATCACCAATAACAACATTGTGGCAAATGCCGATTTTGGCTTACGCAATACCAGTTCAGGAACGGTCCGTGCAACATGTAACTGGTGGGGTGCGGAGTCAGGTCCGACTAACGCAGCCAATCCTGGTGGGGTGGGTCAGCGTGTATCCAACAATGTTATCTTCGATCCATGGCTCACGACTGAGGCCCCCGATGATACCTGCAGCAGTGGCAGTGGGGGTGGGGGCCTGGTGGTCTATCTCCCATTAGTTATCCGCTAGTCGAAAACACATGGTTGCCATTGAGAGGACTCGCTACAGTCCTCTCTTGTTTACCTCCACATCCACCACACCAGACCAGCATGGAACAGCGTGCTCACGATCAGCACGACCAGAAAAGAGGTGTGTCGAGTCTTGTGTCGAAAGAGCGCCCGACCCAACCAACCGCCCGGAAACCCACCTACCAGCGCAAGACTGTGTAAAATGAACTCTGGTACACGTTGACCGTTCTGTCTCGACTGCTGTTTATCCCAGCCATAGAAGAGCAGCGTCACCACACTCCAGCCCATAATCCACGCAATGTACCAATGTACATTAAGCATTGAGACCATCACAAACACCAGTACAAGTGATGCGATGGCGGCAATGAGGCCAAATCGACGATAGGGTGATGGCCAGCGGGTAGCTGCACGACGTCTGGGTCGACGTGATGTATTTGAACCTTGTCGCATAAGAGCCTCGCTTTGGGCAATTCAAGAACTATCCTGTTGGTATACCATACCATAACAAGGGTTGACTTCCACACCTCTCAGGTATACAATTAATATACCAAAACACATGTTCTTTTTAATGAAGGGAATGTACTTATGGACCTCAGTTATTTTCAAGAACTCTACCGCTACAATTTCTGGGCCAACCGACAAGTGTGGGCATGTATCACGCACATTACTGACGACCAGTTTGGCCAAAAACTTGATTATCCCGACGATACACTCAAGAACCAATGTTTTCACACGATGGCCGTAGAGTCCTGGTGGTTTCGCTTCCTTCAGGAAGGGGTTGTCGTTTTCCTCGACTCCGCAGACTACCCAGATCGTGACGCGATTCGTACGCAATGGGATGCGGTAGAAGCATATGTCGAGACCTTCTCTCACAACCTTACCCCGAGCGAACTCACCCGCGAAGTGAAACCCGATTTCTGGGAACAACGTCCTCCTGTGCAGGTATGGCAGGCTTTGCTTCAGGTTGCCCACCATAGCACCGACCATCGCGCACAGATGCTGGCTGGCCTCCACACGCTCGGCGCTCCTACGATTGAACAAGACTACCTGGGTTACCATTTTTCAAAGCACTAGCATCATCCTCTTAAAGTGTTTGTGTAAAAGACATTCTATACGCCATTCAACCTGCTAAAGCCACATTCTATGCTGTGTGTCGGTTGATCCTCCCATCGTTGGAACCACGTTTGGTGGAGTATTTGTCGCGTATGGCAGCGCATAACGTGATCGATGTATTGTAAACCGACCAATCACGCCAAAGATGCCAGGGCATGGTATGATAGCGCAATCAACAGTCTTACGTAGACCATACAGATTGCATTGTGGGCCCGGCTCACAGGGTGGGTATGGCGTATCCGAACACACAATCTGGTAGACCAACGATGCCGCGTCTGGCTGACTGGCTCGCTCGCTGGCCAGCGTTTCAGCCATGGCACATGACACCGCTGCTGGTGTTGTTGATCGTGGTGACCATCCCCTTGCTCTGGATGAGTCTGATGGCGGCGTCGGATTTGCGTGTCGATGTGGGCATCTGGGGCGATCACACCTACCTCAGCGGTGTCCACGATATTGAGCGTAGTTCCAGCGAGGACTATCGCTGGACCACTGACCGCGCAGAGTTGGTGCTGCCCAACCTGAGCAACCGCTATCGGGTGCTGGAACTACGGGCCCATGGCTGGCGACCTGATGAGCAAGCCTCGCCACTGGTGCGCGTCGATGTCGATGGGACGCCGATTGCCGAGATTCAGACCACCCCGGAGCTACGAGTCTACCAAGTGCTTTTGCCGGAGAGCACCAACAGCCCGGTACTGCGTATCGGGTTTGAAAGTGATATTTACGCTCCTACTGGTGACTCGCGACAGATTGGCTTTGCGATTGATTGGATCGCTCTTCATGCCCTGGGTCAAACGGCTCCGCCTTCATTGTGGCATCTGGTCAGTCAGATGATACTGCTCAGTTTACTTGCTGTGCTCATTCGTATGCTGGTTATTCCGCGAGGCTGGTCGGTGGGGGCTATGGCGCTGCTCTGTGGTGGTGTCGTGTGGGCGAATATGCAGCAACCGCTCTGGATCAGTCAGGCGATCACTCACTGGCTGCTTGTCACCATACTCTTATTGTTTACTACGTGGTGGCTGGCCCCGCGATTGCACAAAATGCTGTCGCCCTGGATGTCGTCGCCTCAGGCTGGGGTTGCGCTGGCATTGTTTATCGTGGCACTGACACTGCGCCTGTCCGGATCGAGCCATCCATTGTTTAACTCCCGCGATGTTGATGTGCATATGCGCTGGCTGGATATTGTTGAGCAGGGTCAGCTTTACCTCTACTCGACACCTGGCGAATTGCGTAATCAGCAGACCTTTAATCCACCAGCGGGATATATTCTGCTGATGCCCTTCACACTTGTCCTCCCTTCATCGCGTCTGGTGGTACAAATGGGTGTTGGTCTGATCGATGCGATTGGTTGTCTGCTGCTCTTGCCCATCGCCCGTGAATTGCGACTCCCGGCGCGTGCGGCGCTACTGGCGATGGCGTTGTACATTGCGCTGCCCATCAACACAACCATGCTCTGGTGGGGTTTTGCGACGAATGCTCTGGCGCAGACGCTCTGGCTGCTGTTATTGTGGTTGCTCTTGCGCCTCGTCCGTAAACCGGATCGCACGACTTTGGCGAGCTTTGTGGTAGTCAGCGCCGTCACACTGATGACACACGTGGGTGCGCTGGTGTTGCTCATTGCTATCATCGGGTTTTGTGTGGTGTTTGGGTGGCGTGCTATGCCCCCCGACGGGCGGCGTGCGCTGGTGTTGGGTTTGGTGCTGGCGTTGCTGGTGGTCGTGCCGATCTACTTCACGGCTGCTGCCGGGCCAATCTTGGCGCAACCACGTGACGGAGCAGGCTTTGACCTCAATGCGTCATTGGCGAAAGGCTGGGCCGACCGTGAGCTACGTATGAGCTTGATCAGTCGTGGCTTTATGATTGCATTTCTGGCTCCAGTGCTGGCGCTGGCACCGTTTGGCATTGGGAAGCTTCTCACCGCCCGTGAACGACATCCCCTTCAGGGTACTCTGGTCATTGGCTGGATCGTCGTGTGTGTGACCTTTATTCTGGTCTATATGAGTCTGGGCTATATGACGCGCTATATTTATTTTATAACGCCCCTTGTCTGCCTTGCCGTTGGTGCGTTGCTTGCCACCATTCAGCAACGTAACGTAGGGCGTCTTGTGGCGTTGGTCTTAGTGTTGTTCGTGATATGGTCTGGCTCATCGCTCTGGTCCGAAGGTGTGCTATTACGGGTCAAGCCGTCGTTGGTCTCGCTGACGCATTAGCTCTTCAGGTTATAAGACTCTTCGGAATACCGAAGAGCTCTGATCAGATACCATTCCCTCTTCACGCCAGTTGTTGTTCCAGCGCAACCCGAATAGCTGCGCCACGAGATGTGACTTGTAGTTTTCGGTAGATCGCACGCAGGTGTGCACTGACGGTCAATGGACTGATGACTAATTCTTCTGCCACCTGTGTATTGGTCAGACCCTGAGCCACTAAGTGCAGGACTTCGACTTCACGAGGGGTGAGTTCTATTGCTGGTTTTAGCACGGGGTCTGGTGGTTGTTTTTCGACCAGCGTAGTGAGTAACTTCACAGCTTCGCCAACCACATCCTGAAAAGCACGCTGTTGACCATCACACCAGGCGTCCTCAAAGGTATCATCCGCCAGCTTAGCCTGTAACGTGGACACGCTCTGCTCATAGATCATCCGATCAGGTGGTTCGATCATGAGTTTATACACATTGATCAATGTATCAATAGATCCACATAACCGCACCGCAGGAATAAATTGTTGCCATGCTACCAACACTCCTGTCATTCCGATCACACTATACATGATTCCCCACATATAGTTGAGTTTTTCATAGATTACCACACTATCTACAAAAGCATTGGCTGCCTGAACAGTTTGTCCATAATAGTGTAAAACCTGTCCCATCTTCACTAACGCTGTCGCTACTTCTATAGGTTTCCCAATATCTAACGCCAGTTGGTGGCAGCGTTTATAATACGACATTGCTTCAGTATAGTTGCTCTGGGTGTGTGCTAAGGTACCAAGACGGAGCCATAGTGCTGCAGTGAGCTTCCGTGACTGTAAATCACGCGTACGGATTAAACTTTCTTCATAGAATGTATGTGCTTGGTGATAGTGCCCTTGGACAAAGTGGGCATGACCAAGCATCATCAGAGTAGTGGCTATTCCATCGGGATCACCACTGTTGCGGTAGATCGCCAGGGTAGTTTCAAAATGCCCAATTGCCTGGGCGTACTTCCCCTGTGCTTGGTCAAATGCGGCTTGGATCGTGAGGGTGCGGGCAAGTTCATAGGAATAAGGGATGGTCTGGCCATGGTGCATACTTTCTCCCATATAGATGCGGGTATGCACTTCATCAAAATGCATTGCAGCGATAAATCCCAGGATGCGGTAGCTACAGGTTAAGCTCAAGGCATCATTGATTTCATGTCCAAGTTGAATGCCCGCTTGCGCCAGCGGAACGGCCCGATCATTAGCCCCTACTTCCCGTGCAAAATAACTTGCATACGCCATGGTACGTGCCCGTAAGAGGTGAGGAGCATCCTGGATGTAGGCAAGTTTTGTGAACCAGATATCTCCTTCCTGAAGATACCCTCGTAAATCCCAGAAGAGACAGAGTGCCAGAGCCAACCGCATCCCCAGCTCTTTTGAGCCATCTTCGGCACAACTCCATCGGAGGGCGGCACGCAGATTGTCGTGCTCATTGTCCAATCGGGTCAGGCAGGTGACTTGAGTGGGTCCGGTGAGGTCCGGTGCCAGTTTCTCGGCGAGGAAGAGATAATAGTTCGCATGCCGTTGTTGTACCATGCTGATTTCACCATGCTGTGTGAGTTGATCCCGTGCATACACTCGTATGGTTTCGAGGAGCGTGAAGCGTGGAATATCATTCGCTGTATGTATCCGTTGAACCAGACTATGATCGAGGAGTACACCTATATGGTTCATAATAACCGAGAGTATTGAATCTTTATTGGTAGTGATGCCTTCAGACTCATAGACCGCTGCCACTCCCTCGAAGGTAAACCCGCCGACAAAAGCTCCCAAACAGCGAAATAATTGTTGCGTGTCGGGTGATAATAGTGCATAACTCCACTCCAGTGTCGTTTGCAATGTCTGCTGATGTAGAACGCCATCGCGGACGCCAGTCGTCAAGAGCGCCAGACGCTGGTCAAGTTGATCCAGAAGCAGGGGCAGTGGTAACAGGGTGCTTCTTGCTGCGGCTAACTCGATTGCGAGGGGAAGTCCATCCAGATGTTGACAGATTGTGACCACGGTTAGTGCGTTACTTTCGGTCCACACAAACTGTTGATCAAGCGCAGTGGCTCGGTTAATAAACAGAGCGATGGCACTATACCCAGTCCAATGGAGCCAGCTAGTGTCCTTCTGGGGATCGGGAATAGCCAGTGGTGGAACAATATAGAGCTGTTCGTTGGTTAGATGGAGCCGTACCCGACTAGTGATCAGTAGTTTTAGCTGAGGAGCGTACATCAATAGTTTGGCAAGTTGCGGGGTGGCGTCCAGCAGATGCTCAAAATTATCCGGTACCAGGAGCACATGTTTGGGTTTGAGGGCTAATAGTAAAGCTGCTTCAAGTGTATCTGGTTGCGATTCCTGAATCCCAAAATATTGGGCAATCGTAGCAAGCACCTGATCAGGATGTGCTACCGTTGCACACGGCACCACCACCACCCCATCGGCAAATTGGTCCGCCAACTCGGCTGCCAGCGCAAGGGCTAACCGTGTTTTGCCAACTCCCGGCGCGCCGGTTAAAGTCACTACGGTACTGTCGTCCTGGACTATTAAGGTACGGACGCTGTCGATATCTATCTCCCGCCCAAGGAGCGGGGTTGGTGGGATCGGAACAGTAGCCGTCGGACGTGGTGGACTGGTTGACATGGGTTCATCATCATACTGTGCCAGAGTTGGAGGCATCCCATCAGAATGATTGTGTGCAAATGCGACCACCGCAGCATGATCGTTAGTGGCAATTTGAAGGGCTTTGGCCAGACGTCGGACGGTGGAAAGCGAGGGGCGGAGATCCCCCGACTCAATTTTGCGAATGGTGCGTTCAGCACAACTAACCAGGGTCGCGAGCTCCTGTTGAGTGTAGTCCAGCAGTTTACGCCGCCGTTGAACCCATTGGCCAAAAGCATTTGTGCGTAACATAGCACAATACTCCTCTCACACTGTTATGGGTGTTGGGATGGTGAGTAGTCATTGAGGACGGTTTTAGGGCCGATTTTAGGGCCGATTTTAGGCCTATTATTCTACCATGTCTTCAGAATTATCACAAATATTCGTTTGATCGAACTATAGGCAAAGCTGTTTAGCACAGGTATACTCATGGTCTGAATATTTGTTTGGTGTAGCCCGACTCACGTCATGGTATACGTGTTCGCAGGATTGCCGATGTAGGTAGAAGCAGACTTTTGTTTGCTGGTATACGTGAATCGTGGCTATGTAGTTATGTTGAATAAACAAGGAGAGAATGATTATGTCAGATCGTGTCCTGTCCAGTGGTGCGGCTCGTGATGCCATTAGTAAAATGCAAACCCTGATCAACAGCGATCTCATTGCTCAGATCAATGCGCTGAATGCTCAGGGACAAATCCTCTCAGATCCCAATGTTTGGGACGGTAGTCTGGCCGGGCAATTTCGTGGTGATTGGCCAAGCGTGAAAGCACGCCTGGACACTGTGGCACAGACCTTAGAAGAGCTACGTAGCAAAGTCCAGATGATCAACCAGAACATTATGAGTGCTGGTGGCAACCAGTAAAGGATGGTCCATCCATTGCCACACCGCTTTATGAGTGGTGTGGCGGAAACTATAGACCGTGCGAAGTGAACCACATCACCATGACCGAGATCGAACATCATTAGTAACAAAGACCTACATACTAGCAAATGTTATGTTAGAGAAGGAGCAGCCCGACAATGCCACATCCTGACACATCAGCGGCCAATCCTCTGATCTTGTTAGACTACGCAACAACGGGTTTTGAGCTATGTGAACGAGAACGACAACTCGCTAGAGAATTAGCACCACTCCTCGAACACGTCGCCGCGACCTGTATCGAATATGCGATCAATGTCGGTGAATTTGATCTAGTCAATCGGATTAACAGTTCCGCAGATAAGACCGATTCAGACCATGATCGCTGGTTACACAATGTAGCGATTGACTTCTTAGATGCAGATGGGGGAGAAATCTCAGCGCGAGTACTGGAGGCTATTCAGGCGTATGAACCGTCCAGTCAGGCGGATATTAATGCGTTGACTCAACACTATCGTGATCAGGGGTGGACTGATGAGGAAGTACAGGCATTCCTGATTCTGGCGAAGATGGAGCATCTGCAATATCAGCAGCAACTGCTGGCACCGTACACAGATGAGGTGCTTGATGAAATGCTGGCACTGGCCGATGCGATGGAGCAAGGTGGGCAGTCTGCGTTGGATGCTTACAGGGCCCATGGCAATATCCTTGCATTGCCGGACCAGGCACTTGGTGAGATCGCCAGTCAGCTCACGATTGTCGATGCCCATAGCTTACGGTTGATGGTGTTCCAGATACGCCAGCGACAGGCTGAACTTGATCGTGATCTAGGATTACAAGAGATAGCCCTGGCGGAGCTTACCGATCAACCCCCTAGTGTCATTGCTGAGACACAGGCACGGGTCAATGCTGCTCAAATAACATTGCTTGGTACGCCAGAGGTATTGAGACAGATCGCTGAACTGGAGGAACGACAATGGGAGTTGGAAGAAGCCTTACAACCGGCATCGCATGGGGAAGAATTAGCACACATTAAGCAAGAACTCGCCCAACTCAGACAAATGAGTCCGTTCCTCGCAGGCTTGAATCAGCAGGTCGATCATGCTGCTGAGGCACTTACGACAGAGCAGCGACAACTTCAAGAGTTGACGGATTCTTACCAGGCAGAACTATCGGCGTGGGAGACCGAGTATCGACAGGATATATCGAGTGTTCTAGACGTCGAGCAAGACCGCCTTGATGCGATACGTCAGGATTGGGAAAGCAGGGATGACTTTTCACCAAGAGTTAATCAAATTCTTTCTGATGTCGAACAAGCTATCTATAGTTCTAATCCCAATGACTTACAAAAGGTGTTACAAGAGGTACGTGCTGATCCAAATCTGACACAACTTGAACTGGAGCTTGATATTTTGTACATATTTGGTGCATATGGGAATCCGCTTGCTGATGCTACATCGGTCGCTACAGGAGACGCCGTTGGAATAGATCCGCGCATGAATATGGTCGATCAACGCGAAAATTTTGTACGAACGGTGAATCCAAGCCAGGGTGACATACTTACTCAGCAAGCACTGTCGGTCGTAATGGCTCTTCCATGGTTGAAGGGTATTAATATCCTTGAATCTGTAGCCCTCATCAGTCATCACCACGAAATGGCGCAAGACCCCTATATCAGTGAAGAAGCGCGCGATAGACATCGGGAAGATTCGGTGTTGAATTGGCTTGATCTGTCGATAGATAGTCACAGTGATGGTGTTGATAGATTAAATCAAAATCGATCGAGTAGATTAAATGAGCATAATCCAACTTTGGATGCACTGAGAGCAGAGGGTCTCCCGACTGCCCGTACCAACGACGAAATCGTGTCGCAGGGATTGCTTATGATGCGTGTCGGTGACAATCCAGAGGATATCGTTCGATTTCTCCAACAGGAAACAGACTGGCGAAACTATATCAACTCAAACGGATTTATACCAGACGGTCCACCTGCTGTGCGCACCAGCGACGATATTACTGCACAGGGGTTACACATGATGGAAGCTGGTGATAGTCCAGAGGATGTCGCCCGATTCCTTCAACAAGAAACAGCGCGCCAGAATTATGTTAACTCGTATGAGCGCATAGAAGCTGTACAAGAACTAGGGCAGGTGACAGATAGTTTCAGTGACACCCTGTCTCTATTTTCAGTGGGGCATGCGCTTGAAAATGCAGGTATTCAAGTTGCGGATGAGTCTGCAGATACCAACGATATCAGCGAAGACGCCGTTCGTACCTTAACTGACATTCAAGGTATGTTCTCTAGCGAAAATGACTTTGGTCCCAGTCAGGAAGATCGTGGTGACGATAACAATCTATCAGAGTCTTAAAAGTTATAGATACCTATGCTTTTTTCACACATACGCATAACTGTATCAAATAGCGTGGTGAAACAGATTTTATGACAGACCAGATGTTTTGTACAACACAGAGGAAAAAATGTAGATGCCTAACTGGAACGATGTACACTGGAACTGGGGTGCTGCGGAGGAGGCTGCGAATACCTTGATTCGTATTGCAAACGAGCTGGGTGAGCTTCGTCAGAGGCGTGGTGAGAAGGCAACTCTGGTACTTGAAGAAGCTGACGGACCTTATCGAGATACATTCTCTGAAGGTTTCGATACTAAGGATCTGGTCAGTCGTGGTATCTCTTTTGATTGCTACAGATTAGCCAATCGTATTAATAGCCTGAGCGAACAAGCACGTGAAGAGCAGAATCGTCGCGAACGTGAGCGTGAGCGTTGGCGAGAGGAACAGCAGAAGAAAAAGGAGCGCGAGCACAACCGGAGTGAGTTCTAGCCTTCGACTTTGCTGATGCGGATGCCTGTGGTCTGTATAGCGTTCTATCTCTAAGAGGAAAGATATGGAAGACTATCTCTTTTGGCAACATTTACGTGACCTGGGTGGGCATTGGCGGTGCGGTGATCGGGGTGTTGTGCACGATGGATTGTCTTCGGGGCGAATTACTCTATAAAATGAGATAAAGAGCTGATGGACCAACCAACAATGTCTTTCACTATGGGACAGAAAGAACTACAACTGATACTCAAGGCACTCAAGGTGAGCAGGTCCACCTGGTAGTCCTTCGTGCAATGGCGTGGGTCAGTGTTATGCCTAACTCGTCGTGCTTGCTGAGGTCTTGTTGACATAACAGGTTTGTTTTTCCTCCCGCCGCCTGCTTTCCCACCTTGTGATGCGAGGTATAGCACGAGCAGTTGTTCTTATGGTAAGCCGCCAGAGTTTAGGTGGCATCGCTGATTGTACGCCTTGATTATGGGTGTTCACTCTGGGCGCTAAAGCAGAGGTGACAAAATCGTGATAAAAGATACGTGGTTTGTACGAAGTGCGACGGCAAGCACCTATGCTAGGATTATATCATTTGCCCATAGCGGGAACAGGGATATTTTATCAGAGGCTTTGATGATACAGAGAGGATTATCCTAGATGAGTAACACTTATTGGCATAATGTACGTTGGAACTGGGACATCGCCGCCGAAGCTGTCAGCACTCTGCTGCACATCGCTGATGAACTTGGTGACCTGCGGAGACAACGCACTGAGATGGCGCATCAGGTCCTGGTAGAAGCGGCTGGTTCCTATCGAGACATTTTTGATCAGGGGATGCATGACAAGCTCAGTACAAGTGTCGGTTTATCGAATGATTGGCGTGCTCTGGCCAGTCTGATCCAAAGTAGGAGTGTGCAGGCACGTGAAGCGCAAGCAGAACGTGAACGCTGGCGGCGGGCAGAAGAACGCAAACAACGTGAGCGAAACAATGCCCCGAACCAACTTGTCTAGTGGTGCTCTTTGGGGTCACGAGCGCTGCTTGCATATGGATGGTATGGAATAAGGAAAGGTATGGAAGACTATCTCTTTTGGCAACATTTACGTGACCTGGGAGGGTTGCAGAATAGCTGGTGGTACACCGCTGCCGCGCTCCCGGCGCTGATTATCGGTGGTGTGACGCTGGTCATGATGCTGGTGTCCGTGCGGCGGCTTGAGCGTAAAATGATGGTGTTTCTGCTCTTGCTGCTGGCCTGTCTGCCGTTGGTACTCATTGGCCCGTCGGCGTATGTGTCTTTCCGACCACGCGAGGCGGTGGGGCTGGTGGGCATGTCCTGGCCACTCGATCAGAGCCAGTTTCCACGACCGACCGCACAGGCACTCAGTCAATATCTGAGCGTGTTGACCAGTATGGGGATTGTTGGTGCGGTGATTGGGGTGCTGTGCACGCTGGGCAGCCTGACCATGACTGCATCGGTCGTCAACGTCCCGGTGGTGAGTACCGCCGCCCGTCAGATTACCCAGGTCATGAAGGACTCGACGCGACGATTGCGTCGACAGACGACCCCGGCCCCCACCGCACAGATGGACAGCGCCAGTTGTCCCTATGGACGGCTCGAGGTGCTGAATGGTGCCCACCTGGGGAACCAGTTTGCCATCCGTCCCGGTGACACGCTGGGCCGCAAAGAATGCGATATGGTGATTACCGACAGTGTCACGTCGCGGCAGCATGCCCGCTTCGATACCAATGATCAGGGGCAGACTACCGTGGCGGATCAGCAGAGCGCCAACGGGCTGTTTGTCCAGCGTGTGGATGCGACGGGTACGACCCAGAAGCACGATCTGGGGTCTATGGGTGGCCAGCCCTTCCCGCTCCGCAGTGGTGATGTGGTGACGCTTGGTGATCCAGATCACCCGGAAGATGGGGAGTATGCCGTGAAGCTCCGCTTTGAGCAGACCTTCCGTTGATGGGGTGCTGTATGCGTCAAACGATCGCTCACAATGAAGGATGTAGATGATAGGACAAGCGACATGATACGTTCCTTTGGACATATATCACGGATAATTCGTCTGGTGCTGCTGCTGGGTCTGCTGACGACACCAGCCACGCTGCTGGCACGGGACGGACCACGTATTGAGGTGATCGAGAGCAGCAACGCGTTTTCCTCTCCCAGTGCCTTGATCGAGGTTCTGAACGAACAGGGCCAGCCCGTCAGCGATCTGCGCCCAGAGCATTTTACGATTTTGCAAAACGGACAACCTGTTGCGCCTGATCGTGTGGTGATTGCTGAGGAGCAAACCGGCTCGCGTGGTCCAGTGCTGGGGATTGTGCTCGATGCCAGCCAGTTGCTCGGTGCTGCTGAGGTCGAGGCGGCGCGTCAGGCGGCGATTGGCCTGTTGGAGTCGGGGACAGGAATCAACCCGGATGATCCGCAACTGGTGAGTCTCTTTCTCCCGACTGGTGATGGCACCCAGGTCAGCCAGATTACCGAATTTGCTGATTTCACCCACGACCATAATGCGGTGATTAACTATCTCAATACGCAACTCACCCTTCAGCCACGTGCCACACGCCTTTATGCGGCGGTCAGTGAGGCTGTTGATGCGGTCGCAGAGCAGGCCAACGAGCAGGGTACGACCGGATCGCTGGTGGTGTTGAGCGATGGACGTGATGATTTAAGCCGTGAGTCCTACGAGTCAGTACTGTCACTCGCACGCGATCAATCGATCACTATTCACACCTATCGCTTTGGGTTTGACCCTGAGGATGGTGATGGTGCAGCGCGGCTTATTGAGCTTTCTCAGGCCACTGATGGTATGACTCTGGTACGCCCCACTGTGGACGAGGCCAGCGCAAGTTACCGTGAGAATGTGCAGGTACCGTCTTCCAGTGCCTATCGGGTGCAGTTTGCTTCTGATGTGCCTGCGGATGAGCAGACCCATCGCTGGCAAATTCTCGCAGTAGTCGATGGTGTCGAGGCGAGTAGCCAACAACTCTTGTTCCAGGCTATTGTGAATGCCATGACGCTCCGGCCACTCGGTGAGGTATTGCAGGACTACTTTCTCCGGGCTGGGCTGGCCGCACTCGTGGTCAGTGGATTGATTACGCTGGGTCTAGCTTTGTGGCAACGCCGGGGCCGGGAAGACAGCCGTCGGTTGCGAAGTGGTAGCTTATCGCACGCCGCGACGGTCAAACGCGGCGGTCAGCGATCATAGGTGTAATGCATTATGACGATCTATCGCAAACTCAAACCCTTTACCTATGGTGAGTATCTGGTGCTTGGGGAGCTGGGCAGCGGCCTCAGTGGCAAAGTCTACCTTGCTCAGCGTACCAGCGATGGTCTGTTTGTTGCGCTCAAACGGCTTCATCGGTCAGCAGATAATGTGATACGCGACTATTTTCTGAATGAGCAGCGTCTCCTGCGGAAAACACAGCATCCGCATCTGGTACGCTATGTCGAAAGTGGCTCACATGGTGGCGAGAACTTTCTCGTAACGCACTTTGTTGAGGGTACTGCACTCGATAAACTGGTTGGTAAACCACTACCGCCAATAGCTGTTCTGCATATTGTCACACAGCTTGCCACCGCGTTGGATTATCTCCACCAACATCACCCGGACCATCCGGTTATCCATTGTGATGTCAATCCACGCAATGTTATTCTTAATGAACGTGGCATGGTGGTGCTGCTCGATTTTAGTAGTGCGCGGACACGCTTCTTTGCTCCGGCTGAAGATGCAGCGATGCTCTCACCACGTTATTGTGCTCCTGAGCAACTCGCGCAACAACCAACGACCCATAGTGATCAATTTGCCCTGGCAGCGATTGCCTTTGAGTTACTGATGGGGAATCCGTTGTTTGCCAGTGAGCGCCGTCGCAAGGCGCTTAAACCGTCTGATGATGGTCCTGAGTTTGGTGATATGCGTCTCATCCTCCCGGCGCATCTGTATGATACCGCTCCATTCTTCAACCGTGCGCTGCATCAAGACCCGACGCAACGCTTTCCCTCGTGCACCGCAGCCGTCGAGCGTCTTGGTGAGATTGTCCGGCAGATAGCCCCATCAAATGAATCAGGACGGGAAACCCTGTTGCAGCATATCAATCAGCGTGATACGCGTCGTCAGCGCAACGTCTATAGTCAGGTGGCGCTATCGATTGGCGGGCTCGCCGTGGCTGCGGCGGTCTTGCTTGGTATGGGTAACATCGCTCCCTGGCAGTGGTCTACGTCTTCGTCATCATCACAGGGTACCACTGTTATCGAATCGGCCACTGTTCAGCCGACAGCCACCCTTGTCACGACGACAGTCCCGGTGTATGCTCAGCCCACAGCCACAATTGTAGCAACAACGGTTCCGACGGATACCGAACCTGCTGGTGTGTTGGATCAGGTCGCTCAGGCCCGAGCGGATCTGCGTTCTGGTCAGATTGAGGCTGTGTTTGATTATGGTGATGGCACCAGTGCGACCATAAGTGCAACCTTTGATCGTGGTGATACATCGGTATCACCATGTATACAGATGACGACAACTGACCAGAGCCCCTACGGAACACAGACACTCAGTCGTATTACGATTGGTGATGAGATGTGGGAACGTCGTGATGATGCCGCATGGGCGCAGCTTGCATCTGCCATTGCGGTTGAGACCCAACTGCAGCATCTGTTACCACGTGCGGCTGCGACAGCCAACCCGACGATTGAAACGGACGATGATAGGACCGTTGTGCATTGGTACGATCCGCATCGTGAAGCTGAAGTGCAGGTCTCGCTGAATGGTGATGGCATACCGCAGGAACTCCGAGAAATACGTCAGGACAATCAGGCGGTTGTCACGGTCAGCTATCAGGCATGGAATACGCCGATTGAGATTGTACCGCCCGGTACATCAGAATGAGAAGGAGCCGCTATGTCAGCACAGCAAACGAATTCGCTTCCGCGCTTTGACGTTGGTGGTATCTCTGATGTGGGGCGCAAACGAACGGCGAACGAAGATTTTTGGGGGTGTTGGGAAGATGCGACGGCAGTTGATGCGACCCTTGCACGTCCGTTTGGATTGCTGTACATCGTTTCCGATGGTGTCGGCGGGAATCAGGACGGCGACATTGCCAGTCGTGAGGCTACCCAGCAGGTCATGCAGCGTTTCTACAACCCAAGCTATCTACCAGACTCCACACCAGAACAGCGATTGACCCGCGCTATTCATGAGTCTAGCCGTCATCTGGCGCGTCGCATCACCGAGTTACGCAACAACATGGCGACCACCCTGGTTGCAGCATTATTTGTAAATAATATGGTCATCATTGCGAACGTCGGCGACAGTCGTGCGTATGTGGTGCGTGCCACTAGCCCAGCTACGCAACTCACCGTCGATGATGTTGAGCATGGCAATGAGCTAACGCAGGCGATGGGTGATCTGCATCTCGACATCCATGTGGTCAAATTTCCCCTCAAAATGGGTGAACTGATTGTGTTATGTACTGATGGTCTCCATGATCTGGTCAATGCCAGCGAAATTGCACGGATGGCACGCAGTGGGCCTGCGGTCGTTGCGGCACGTCAACTCATGAAGTTAGCTAACCGTCGTTCTGGTCATGACAATATTACGGTTCTGATTGTACGGAATGGCCCACCTCCACGGCGAAAACGCCCCTATCTGTATGTGGCCGGAACGACCGCAACTTTAGCAGTGGGAACGGTGCTCCTCGCGGGTTCGTGGCGTGGTGCCGGACCGCTGGAGCCACCACCACTCCGGCGCGAATTTCTGAGTATCTCACAAGCACCGACGGTCACGCTCCCACCAACGGCCACGCTCCAACCGACATTTACGCCGACCCCCACACCGCTGCCAACTGCTACGCCGGTTCCACCAACGCCACTGCCGCCACCTGTGGCAACAGCGGTACCGCTGCCCAGCGCCACCCCAGTACCACCGCCGCCGACTGCTGTCATCACACCAACAGATGGGCCAATTACGTTACCGCCTGGAGAACCGCCACCAAGTGAACCACTGCCGCCGACCGCTGTGTCCCAACCGCCTGAGGAAGCATCAGCGGATGAACCACCACCGCTAGATGTACCGCCGACCGCTATGCCACCACCACCTGAAGAGGCACCATCAAGTGAACCAGCGCCGCCTGATACGCTACTACCGGGTGAGGCACCGCCTGAAGCATCACAACCGACGGTGGTGCCACGATCGCTATCCACGCATTGAGGAACTCGCCCATGACAATGAATCCAACAACTAGGGAAGCACCATCACGGAATGGTGCATCACCGCAGCAACGAGTACAAACCTTCAATCGACCGCCACGGATTCGTCCGAGCTGGTCGGTTGAGGAGATTCGTTTGCCTGAGCCACCCAGACCTAATCGCCACGATATGATGAACTGGTTGATCATACTGGCACCGCTTTTCGGCGTGATGGTGATGATTGGTGCCATGGCGCTCATTAGCAACCGTCCTAACAGCTGGATGTTTGCGATCCCCATGGGTGCCATGTCGGTGGTAGGCGTTATCACCTCCGTCATGACCTATCGCACCCGCAAACGACAGAACAAAGAAGAATTCGAGGATCGGCAGGCTTTCTTTGAGGAGCAACTGCAGCAGCGACACGACCAGATCCGGCAGCAGTATGACCACGAACGGGCCTGTCGCCTCTACCTCGATCCCCATCCCACAGAGTTACTATACTATGCGGGCCGTTTTGGGCATGCACCACAGGCGCGGTTGTGGGAGCGACGACTTGGTGATACGGACTTCTTAGCATTGCGTCTGGGGCTTGGTCAGGTCACGTGTAGCACCACCGTGGTCGTTCCCGAGGCACGCGATGCCCCCATTGATCGACGGTTGCCCGACATCCACCAGCGCTACGCCATGCTCCAGCAGGTGCCTATCACATTGCCCTTCGCTGAGATGGGATCGCTTGGTATTGCCGGGCCTCGCCCGGTACGGCAAGCACTGGTGCGTGCCTTGATTTGGCAGGCCGTGGTGTTGCACACACCGCAGGATCTGCGGCTGGCGGTATTCCCCGCTCCTGCGGACGCACCGGACATGTGGGATTGGCTGCGCTGGCTCCCTCACACCATCGCCCTCACTAATGATCCGGCGCATCACCTGCGGATGTGTGCCAGTGACGCTACGGCAGTGGCACACCTGATGAGTGCCTTGCTGGATGAATTAAGCCAGCGGCGTGATGCCCTGGACCAGCAGAAAAACCAAGCTACGGGCACAAAGCCCCAGTTTCCCGGTGTGCTCGTCATTGTCGATGGCAGCGCACGTGTCCGTGATCAGCCGGTCATGCGTGAGATCATGCAGCGTGGCGCACAGGTCCAGATGGCGCTCATCTGTCTAGAAGATCGCTGGGAACACATTCCGACCGATTGTGGTGGGATGGTGGAGATCCAGCGTGATGGTCGTGTCCGCTGGATGCGCGCAGGTGCGGCGTGGTCGCCGGAGCATGTGGTCTGTGATCAGGTGGATGTGCAGGACAGCGATGTGCTAGCACGTCAATTGGCTGGTATCCAACTCGATGAAACAGGGGGCAATCAGGATGTGCCGCAGAATGTGCGGCTCTTTGATGTCCTTGATATTGCGGACGAACGTGATTTGATGCCACCACGTTTCTGGCAGGAACCACTCGAAGGTGCCTGGCGTCCCGATGTCCCACTGGGCCTTAAGGCAGGCAGTGAACCACTCTATATCGATCTGTATGAGCACAGACATGGCTCGCATGGGATTATTGCTGGTACCACCGGTGCAGGGAAAAGTGTGCTGCTCCAGACGATGATTGCAGCACTGGTGATTACACATACCCCGCTCCAGATGCAACTGTTACTGATCGACTTTAAGGGGGGGGCCTCGCTGGAGATGTTTACCCCGCTCCCCCACACCGTTGGTCTGGTGACCGATCTGGAAGGTCGTTTGGCCGAACGGGCCATGACCGCGATCAAGAGTGAAATCCGGCGGCGCAAAACGATCCTGCGTACCATGGCACAAGCGTATACCAAGGTCGAAAACATTCACGATTACCGCGCACTGGCCCGCGTACATCACTTACCACCCCTCCCCAACCTGATGATCGTCATTGATGAGTTTGATGAAATGGTGAAGACCTACCGTGAATTTGTGGCCGAACTCGTACGGGTGGTTAAGCAAGGACGTTCTCTGGGCGTCCATCTGCTTGTTGCGACACAGCAGCCAGCACAAGCGGTCTCTGATGAGATTCGCACCCAGCTCAAATTCTTTATTGCCCTGCGATTGGGGAGTAGTGAAGATAGCCGAGAGATGTTGCTCAAGCCCGATGCCGCGTTTCTCCCGACAACCGTCCCTGGGCGGGCCTATTTTCGTTCCGGTAGCGAGTTTGCGTTATTCCAGGTGGCTCAGGTGACGGGGGCGTATCGGCCTCGTGGTGCGCAGCACCCAGCGCAGGTGCCCCGGGTGACCCTGCATGTCAATGGTGAGACTCGGACAGTCGATCCGACCCGTGCCAACCATGCAGATGCTACCGGAACCAAAAAAACGGACCTGGAGGTGTTGGTAACAGCCCTGCAACAGGCGGGTGGAAAGTGTCTGGCTGAGGCAGCGCGAGCGTATGGCTGGCAGCCCCAACCGATCTGGCAGCCGCCGTTGTCGACGCATCTCACCCTGGCTGAAGTCCTTGATCTGCACCGTGATGTGGTGCTTGAAGATCTATTGACCGACGCCTGGCAGGGCCCGGTGGGTGATCATCAGCGATTGGAGGTGGTGCTGGGGCGACTGGATATTCCACAGCAAAGCCGCCAAATACCACTGAGGATTAATCTGAACGACGGCCATCTGGCCATCATCGGGTCGCCTGGGAGTGGCAAAACCAACCTCTTGCGAACGCTCGTGCTGTCATTAGCCCTTACCTATTCGCCGCAGGAAGTCTGGTGTTATGCGATTGATGCCGGGGGACAAGGGCTGAGTTTGTTAGATCGTTTGCCCCATGTGGGCAGTGTGATTCAGGTGCGTGACCGTGAGCGGGTCCGGCGCTTGCTTAGTGTATTGCAGATGGCGATTCGGGAACGGCAGGATCGGTTTCGTGATGCGGGTGTGAGTGATCTGGCGACCTACCAGCATGAACAGGGTGAGCGCCTGCCAGCCCTAGTCGTGGTGATCGATAAGTTCGCGCTGGTGCGAGAGGAGTTCACCAATCGGTATGGTGAGGATACGCTGGTTGATGAACTGGTCCGATTGGCGCGTACGGGTCGTGCGTATGGTATTCATCTGATCATCACGGCAGATAGTCCCCGTGATCTGACCCATAAACTCTTGACGTTAGTGGAAACGCGTATGGCCCTGTGGTTACCAGAGATGAGTAATTACAGTGAGGTATTAGGTGCCCGGGTACAGAGCCAGATCGCCGCGACCACACCGGGTCGTGGCCTCTGCACGTTGCCGGAACTGGGTGTCCTCGATGCCCAGATGGCTCTGCCGCTGCTGGAACACCCGACCGATGAAACCGCTGCTGTGGGAGCGCAAGCCACGATTCTTGATAGTGAAATCCATGCCGATCTCAAGGAAGTGGTGGCACGGATCCACGCCCATTGGATAGCCCAGTCAGCGTCGGTAACGGTCCCGGCAATTGAACTGTTGCCAGATCAACTGACCCTGGCGGACCTCGGGGATACACCAAAGCCTCTCCCCTCTCGACAGATGGGCTTGCAGCTGCACCTGGGGAAAGAGAGTGTCTATCTGGGTGTGGCGACCCTGCAGCTGAACCGTGATACGCCGCATGCGCTGGTCGTTGGGGGACGGCGGAGTGGCAAAACAACCACGTTACAAACCTGTATCCATAGCCTTACGCAGGCGTACAGTCCTGATGAGGTGCGGCTGGTGCTGATCGATAGTCATAAGGGTGGATTACGGGCATTCAAGGACCTGCCGCATTGTGCCGGGTTTGCGGCTCATGAACCCGAGATCCAGACCGTCACGCAGTTGTTACTCCAACAGGGAACGGAATCTGCGGCTGCGACGCGGTGGGTCATTGTGGTGGATGATTTCCATATTGGACGCAGCACGATGAAGAGTCAGTTTACCCAGCAGTATAGTGGTGAGCCAAATCTCTTTAGTGTGTTAAGTCATCTGGCGCTGGTGGGTGGTGAACGCGGGATACATCTGCTGCTTGCGACCAATCCAATCTTTATGGATGAGGGCGTGTTGAAAGTATTGGATGAAGGGCGCAATGGCCTCATTCTCTGGCCACAGCGCTATGAGGCCGCAACGCGCCTGCTGGGTTTGTCATTGCCGATGGGAGAACGTGGAACGGAGCAACCACCAGGCCGGGCTGTACTGGTCCACGAGGATGAGCAGCTGTTGGTACAGGTGGCCCGAAGTACCCATGGGATCAATAACGGAGCACCACGCGCATGAGCCAGCAACCAGCTGAACTGACCGTCACCTTGCATTGGCGCCATGCTGGACAGGAGTATAGTGGCGTGGCCGCACTCACCGATAGCCCACCAGTCGACCTTATCGCGGTGTTAGTTGATGCCTGCGGTGTTCCCAGAGTCGATCAACAGCAGCACCGCCTACGGTATGAACTGCGTCTGGGGAGTGAGCAGCGCATGCCCTTGGAGCCCGAGATCACGCTCAGTGCCCAAGGTGTGCGAACAGGTTACCATGTCTGGTTAGTACCGGTCGACACACCACGGATCGAAGGCTACCGCTGGCTTATTGCACCCCATGAGCGTGAGACGATAGCACGTGCACCGCGCTGCCTGTTGCGTTTGCCTGATGGCAGCGAGATCAATGTGCGTCCTCAGGGGCAGGCTCTCACACGTACATGGCTTTTGGCAGCACTACAACTCCACAATCCTGCAGCACATGTGCAGGAACTCGAACGCGGCGATCAGTCACCCTATCGCTATGTCTCGAATCAGCGCGTACACTGTACGATTCGGTTTGGGTCAGATGGTGATTGGTTGCTTTCGACTACCCGCGATGACGTCGTAACAGAAGTCAATCAACAGGTGGTACGAAATGGTTATCTGACAACACTCAATGACGGTGATGTTATTTGTCTGGGTGGGGCCTATGGGCTGCGTCTGGAGATTATCATCGTCGGTTGATGATAATCCCCATCAAGTGTTACCCAAACACTGTGCTATGCAAAGAACCCCGACTCCTCGACAATCTGGCTGGCTGGAATGAAGGTCGTCTCCTCGATTGAGCGGCCTGTGCGCTGGAGGAACGCCTGCACCACATGATACCCAACGGCATATCCCCCATACTTGGGCATACCACCGACTGGTTCAAACTGCCAGCGTTCTGCGAGATCGTCGCCGAAGATATAGCCACGGATGACATTGAAGCCAGTTCTGTCGAGACCTGCACCGATCAAGCGGCGGGCCGTTTCAAACGCGTCCTCGCGCAAATCGCTGACAGCAGAAATGACGTTGTCTGCGCCGAAGAGCGCTGTCGCAAAGGACTCCGCCATTCCCTCTGTGACGATGTAGTCGGCCACCGATGTGTTTTGCATATCCCATGGGAATGCGTGTAGCCGGATCAGGTGGTGCATTTCATGGGCCATCAATCCGGACAGGCGTCGCAGGTTGTCTTCATTCGGGTCCCAGAATTGCCCAATAAAGCGCGGTTGCGTCCAATCGGTTGCACCGGTGTAGCCGTCTTCCGATGAGTGGGCTCTGGCGGGATCGGCCAGTACCAGCCAGCCTGTAATCTGGTCAAATGCGATACGATCATGGTAGGGCGCAAAGTGTGAGATAGCCTCGGTGATTGCTGCACCGCCAACACGCCAGGCATCTGCAGCTTCTAATCGCCCTAACAAATCTACTAGGGTGTCTGTCTGATCGGGTAGTAGCCATACCCAGGCTCGTGCACCTGCCAGCACATCGCTGCCGTCTGCGCCGAGTTGTGGTGCTACCATGTTCATCATGGTTTGCCACGGCTGCACAAACAACTCGACAAACAACTGTTCACGGGTCGTTGTATCTGGCGCATTGAGCACACGATGGTAGTATTCATTGGTTGGTATCCAGTTTGCTTTCATACCATGTTCCTTTCACATAACACATCGAAAGAATATCATCGAGAGCATAAACTATGACGTGGCGTTGGAGTCAAGTGGTGATTTGCAATGAGTTGGTGACAACTCTATTGGTTGATTCGTCATAGTATGTAGAGCAAGATAATCATCGCGGAGTCTCCGATGTCTATCCGACGGCATAGCTTCAAGAAACGAGTGTTACTCCTTGTTATACTGTTATTCATGACCGCTTGTGGTGAGATAACGAATGAACAGATAGAGATTCCTACTATTGTCAACAGCGATGGTAGTGTGTCTGTAGTAGATCCTACCGTTAGTGATCAGGCATTTGAAACAGTAGATATTGCAGAAGTATGTCTGCTGCTCCCGACCGAAGAGCCTGATCCTGAAATGATGACGGTCAACGTTTATTTTGCCTGCACGCATGATAGTCTTCCAAGAGCACTCTATCCATTTTCCCGCGAGGTTCCAAAGGACGCCTCTACACAAGAACAATTGCATCTATCCATAGATGCATTACTTGCTGGACCAACGGAAATGGAACGAGAAGCCGATTTTACATCAGTGTTTTCCCTGATCACCGCGAATGCACTGAACAGCATTACATGGGGCGAGGATGGCACTGCAACGGTTGATCTTGTCAATCTCGCCTATCTCATCCCTAACGCAAGCGCATCAGCTATGCATGGTGAAATCATCCGCCCGCTGAATCAAACGCTGTTTCAGTTTGAACGGGTTAAGCGGATTGATTACAGGTTCGATGGGAGTTGCATGACATTTGCAGAGGTTTTTCAAACAACACCGTGTCAATACAGAACACGTGCTGGCTGGTAGGCACGCCAGGAAAGCAAAACACCGACTGTTACGAATTCATTATCTGACTATCAGAAGACATTGAGAGGGATTGTAATTCGTTAATATCTGGTGTACTCTGGAATTGATATTGTTTACACCCATTTATCTTGGATAGGAGAAGATACTATAAGTCGCACGGATCAATTCATTGTTTTCTTAGGCCAAACAGCGAATATTGCGATTTTGGTAGGATGGATTGTGCTGGTACTGGTCGCGTTCTACCAGATGCGCTATCGCAAGTTGAGTGATGTGGCGCAGGCACTGTGGGTGGGCTTCATTATTTTTGCACCGGTTCTAGGAGGGCTGGCATTTCTGATGATTAAACCAGGAACACCACGCGATGCAGAGAAAGTAGTATCCCATTCGTCCTATGATGTACAGTAGTTTCGATCTGTAAAGCGTTACTGTAACAACAAACCCACACCAGAGTCATTGGTGTGGGTCTTGTGAGTCATATTCTTACTCAATGCTACGCTACATTCGCATTTGGTACAACCTTGCAATTGCTTCACTGCGGCTCCTAACACCAAGTTTTGCCATAATATTTCCTGTATGTGCGTACACAGTTCGATGGCTAATAGCGAGTGTATCTGCAAATTCTGTAGTTGATGTACCTTCGATGAGAAGTTCAGCAATTTCTTGCTCGCGGGGTGTCAAATCTGCAATTATTGTATTTATGCTTTGTTTTGCTATCAAAGCATTCCGCATCTGTTGTGTAGTAAATAGACTCTGTCCTTCATTTACTTTCTTTATTGCTTGAATTAAATCTGTAAATTCAAGTTCCTCGTGACTTAATACCCCATCAACACCCGCCTCAATGGCTTGTGCAACAAGAGCATCTGTCAAAAGAGAAGGTGGAAGCAATATAATAATCATTGGGGGATGCTCTGATGTTGTCATAGTGTGGCAGAGAACAATAGCTCGATATGTGTCCTGAGAATGCAAGTTGAGTATAACAATATGCGGTAAAAATGTGGATATAATTTGTGATGCATTATCATAGTCAAAACAAGTTTGAGTCTCAAAGTTTGTTTTTAGATCAAGCGCAATTGCAAGACTATATCCTGTTATGGGGTGGGAGTCTATGATCAAAATTCTAGTTATAGACATGGTTTTAGTATTCATTCTCTTCATCTGTACCTTCTTCAGAATTCTACTTTGTGCAGCAACGATTGCCCACTTTTACTTACGTGATCGATAATCATTAACAAATACACGTAGGCAAAATTGACAACAACGAAATTAGTAATTGTTACGATGGAAATTCTCTATACTTATTAGTAACATACTTTCAACTTATTTGTCAACATATCTATGGATAGTGAAGTGTGTTGGCTTCTCTAAAATCACTATCATCCTATTTGAAAGGAGAAAGGCAAGTGAACACTATTAGTAAAGTGCTTACTCTGCTTATTTCAGCAGCTCTGTTTATTACCACAACAGCAGGTGTTTCGGCCCAAAGTGATGACCAGTTAGAGTATGAGCGGTTGTATGAAAAATATAATCTTGTCCCAGCATCGGAAGTACCGGAAGGGATTCAACCTATTGTCATTAATAGTCCAGAAGAACTAGAAAAACTGCTTCAAAATATTGGAAAGCAGAACAATGTTGTTGAACGTCACTCACCTACGTTAAATGAGGTTTCGCTCAATTCAGATTATGTAAGAGTTGAACGTCATTGTACATCTAATGCTGGTACTTCAACGTTCAACACGTGGGCAGATATTATCGTTAGGTTCAATCCAGGTACTTCAGTTCGCTGGATCGAGTCTGCAACTACCCGAGTTGGTCTGTCGGGTGCAAATCTGGGAACAGAGCTTGTTGATACATATGAGAGAATCGATAACCGAGGCAATCGGGTTATTATTGTAGGTGGTGGAACTGCCAATGTACATCTTATTATAGAAGGTGGGCTTATAATAAACTCATCACCAGTGTCTTGTACTATTGATTATTCAGTTTATTAGGATGAGAATTCTCATCATGGCATATGTTATAATACATATGCCATGATGAATCTATAGAAAGTGTATTCTAGCCATTGTTGCTGAGGAGAATAGTATGAACTATGGGCTGCTTTTTGCACAATTGTTAAATGTTTTTCTATTGATTATGTGGATTGGTTTAGCAATTATAGCACTTAACCAAATGCGTCATAGGGTACTTAGTGGTATCGTTTATCCTTTATGGATTGCTATGATCGTATTTGTTCCTATTCTCGGTGCAATGACATTTCTCTTGACTAAACCAGGAACACCACGCGATGCAGAGAAAACAGTAACACCTTCCTCCTGTGATGTGTAGTAGTTATTAAGGTAGCTATCAGGAGTAACCTATGTTTGAGCAACTCAAAAGGATACCACTTACACTCTGGCTGGTTGTGGCCATTTTATTGTTGCTTGGCATCTTCTATTTCAATTGGTTCTGATTGATAGCAAATATTAATAGAACACACACCAAACCCACACCAGAGTCATCGGTGTGGGTCTTGTATGTCTGAGATGAGCGTTGTGCTAGGCGGCCCGACTGGATGCCACAAAATGCCCTGGGCTAATTTCGGTCAGCGAGGAGTCTTTTTCGCTGTAGTCGAAATCTGGATCCATAATCAGCCGTTTGCGGGTCTTCTCAACTTCAGGGTCAGGGACAGGCACGGCTGAGAGCAGCACCTGTGTGTAGGGATGAGCGGGATTCTCGTAGAGTTCATCGGTGTCGGCAAGCTCAACGATTTTACCTTTGTACATCACAGCCACGCGCTTGCAGAGATAGCGAATCATACTCAGGTCATGGGCAATAAACAGATAGGTAAGATTGAGTTCTTCCTGCAAGTCTTGCAGGAGATTCATCACTTGGGCCTGAATGGAAACGTCAAGCGCCGAGATTGGCTCATCACACACCACGAATTTGGGCTCGACTGCCAGTGCACGGGCAATGCCGATGCGCTGGCGCTGGCCGCCGCTAAACTCGTGGGGATAACGGTTCGTCAGATTAGGATTCAGACCGACGAGACCAAGCAACTCTTGCACCCGTTCACGAACAGCATTTTTTCCCTGACGCAGGTTATGGACCCTGATTGGCTCACCAATAATATCGCCAACGGTCATACGTGGATTCAGGCTGGCATACGGGTCCTGGAAGATCATCTGCAAGTTGCGGCGCATCTGGCGTAGTTGATCACCTTTAAGCTTCGTAAGGTCTTGACCATCGTACACCACTTCTCCACCTGTCGCACGGTGAAGCTGTAAAATAGTACGCCCAGTGGTGCTCTTCCCGCTACCCGATTCGCCGACAAGTCCAAGTGTCTCACCAGGGAACACATCAAAGGTGACATCATCAACGGCTTTGACAGCACCCACCTGCCGCTGGAAAATAATACCCGAGGTTATCGGAAAATGCTTAACCAGATTCTGCACATGAAGCAACGGCGCCGGAGCGCCAGGAATGGTCGTATTGGGTTGTAGATCGGTTGCTACACTAGACATGCTTACACTGCCTCCTCAACGGATTGTTGTTTGACTGCTTCACGCAAATCGTACCAGGCGGCTACGAGATGATCAGGATGTCCGCCATCGACATGGCGTAACGGTGGTGTCTCTTCAAAACAACGTGGTGTTGCGTAGGGATTTCGTGGGGCGAAAGGATCGCCCTTGGGTTCGATAATCATATCAGGTGGTGAGCCAACAATCTGTTGGAGCCGTCCTCGGGCACCACCTTTGGTATCGAGTCGTGGGAGCGAATTTAACAATCCCAGAGTGTACGCATTGCGCGTATCTTTAAACACCTCTTCGACCGGGCCACGCTCAAGAATACGGCCACCATACATCACCTGAATGGTGTCGGCAATCCCGGCAACCACACCGAGATCGTGGGTGATCCAGATGATTGCCATACCAATCTGCTTCTTAAGATCTTTGACCAACTCAATAATCTGTGCCTGAATAGTGACATCAAGTGCGGTAGTGGGTTCGTCAGCAATGAGCAACTTGGGATTGCAGGAAATGCCGATGGCGATCATCACTCGTTGGCGCATACCACCAGAAAATTGGTGTGGATAATCGCGTAGTCGTCGGCGTGCATCGGGGATACCAACCATATCAAGCAGTTCAACGGCTCGGTTGGTAGCTTCCGTTTCGCTCATATGCAGATGAATTTTGAGCGCCTCGGTAATCTGCGTACCTATGGTTAGCACCGGATTGAGGGAGGTCATCGGGTCTTGAAAGATCATCCCGATTTCGCCACCACGCACCTGCCGTATTTCTCTATCGGAGAGGGTGACGAGATCGCGCCCATCAAACAGCACCTCACCGTTAGCAATTTTGCCTGGTGGCATAGGGATAAGGCCAAGCATCGAAAGAACGTGTACGCTCTTGCCACTGCCACTCTCTCCCACAACACCGAGAGTTTCACCCTCTTGCAATGTATAGGAGACATCGTTTACTGCGTGTACAACACCTTCCTGAGTATGGAATTGAGTGACAAGATTTTTGACTTCCAAAAGTGCGCCCATAGAACACTTTCCTCAAAATACTATATGCTATCAGTACACAGCATAATCTGCTTTGCTGATAGCACATCGGTTAAATATAAACGCAACACTGTATGAACGGTATAAACCACCATAATTCTCTATGTTGAAGGTTGTGTTACACATAGGAATTCCGTATTGAGAGGGGACATACACATCGTCCATGTGAATAAAATGATGATCCAGTCTGAACATATAAACATATGTGAATACAGGAACAATCTTATTCATTACACTACGGGTGATTTTGTCAATGCTAACATACAATGGCTATTCTCGCAAGCACAACAGACACCGTATCAAGAGCAAATGGTGGTGACAGAGATTTTTGATCTGTGGAAAGTCTGCATTTCTTCAAAACCGCAAATAATATCTCCTGGTGTCCCTAATATCGTACAAATATGCTAAAGTGCTGTGTCTGGAGAGGATAACAACTTCGTCATCCACCATTAGGTTGCTGTCAGCCGTGTGTCATAGCAACTTGCTATAGTGCATATGGTCAAGATTTACGATTACGATAACACTTCATCCATTTGCGTCCAGGCAGATTATACACACGATGGACATAGCACCATTACACTGTTGCTCAAAGTTTAAGGGCTTATTGATAAAGCCAAATTGTTCGCCGCCGATGTCGGTTTGTGGAAGGGTTGGCTATGCTTACAAGAAAAGCCCCTGCGGCAATTAGTCCTCATACGCGCTCATTCTTGCACATCCTTGTGCGTCTCTGGCCACTGGTACTTCTCCTTGCAACCTGTCTGGTGCTGTTCCTCAATTTGCCGTATGCACCACGGACATGGTTCGATGAAGGGTCGCATCTCCACGTTCCCAAAACGCTTGTTCAGCACGGTGTCTATGCAGATATCAGCAGTGAAGGTTTTCGCTACTATGGCCCAACAGTTGGTGTTGGACCGACCGTGATGCTGCCGATTGCACTTATGTTCAACCTCTTCGATGTTGGCATTACACAGGGCCGCCTGGTGATCGTCTTGTATGCGTTGGTCGCACTGGCGTCGTTGTATGCCCTTGGACAGAAGCTCCATGGCCATGTGGCTGGCCTGCTGGTGCTCACGCTGTTGTTCGCGTCGCGCACCTTCAACTACGAAGGTTTTATTGAGTACAGCCGTCAGGTATTGGGTGAGACACCCGGCTTAGCCTTTTTGTCACTTGGTTTGCTTGCCTGGGTTGCCGCCCTTCATGCTGGGAAGAATCTTGTGACACGACGCTCGTGGCTGCTGAGTGTTCTGGCTGGGCTTGGTTTTGGCCTCGCACTTGTTACCAAAAATCAGTTTGTGCTCATCATTCCGGTGGCGCTGGTGGCTGTTGGGGTGTTAGATTGGCTATATTATCGTGTTGGAACATGGCAACTTCGCATCGTGCCAGTGCTGATAGCGTGTGGATGTTTTGGCCTCTGGGTGCTGGCCCAATTTCAATTTCTGGGTCCTGGTAGCTTCTTGGAAAATATGCAACAGACTCGACAGGCTGCTGGCGGTGCGATTTTTGTCTTTGACATGGGCGCAACGTTACGAGCAGGCAAATATCTGCTACAACCTGATCTCTATGGCGGTTTGCTCATCCCAGCGCTGCTTTACGCCGCATGGCGTGCACGCCGTCGTGACGCACAGGGATTATCCGAAGCCCTATTGGTCATCATCATTGGCCTGTGGCTGACATGGTTTGTTGGTGCATCGCTGGGGTGGCCCCGTTATGCCTTCCCTGCGGTTGCGCTGGGCGCATTACTGATTGCACGTGCACTGATTGATTTGCTTACCTGGCTACGAAATGGCACCACGGTCCAGCGTGCTCTGGCGGTTCTGGGTACTGGCTACGCTGCGCTGTTTATGCTCGTTCCGTTTGCACTTTCAACCAATGCTATCGTTCATCCAGATGATACCGCGCATCGGTTTGCTGCCTATCTCGATGACCATGTTCCTCAGGATACCGTTGTCGAAACATGGGAGCCAGAACTTGGTGTGTTGACCGACCATCGCTACCATTATCCGCCTATCGAGTTGCTCGACACTGCCGTGCGGCATCAATGGCTGGGTGGCCCACCGCTCGTCTACGATGGCCTGCAGGACGCACCGGTGTATGTCGTGGTCGGCAGCTTTGGTGGGTATACAGGTATTTACGATACGGTTATACTTGAACAAAAGTATATGGAAGAACATAGTATTGGATCATATGTCTTATTCCGACGTAGATAACATATGCAGCGTTTGATTGATCAAAACAGCAGAGCGTCGTTGACCGCGCGTCTTTTTAACCCAACCAGACACTGGCATATCCACCCTGCCGTTCTTATGAGTGGCGTCTTAGTGCTGCTGTTTGCCTTGAGTGCTGCTGCTGGTCTGGCAGTCGGTTTGGAAAGAAACTCGATTGCAGCGCTGTTTGTGCTTGGGCCGGTTGCTGTATTTGGTCTGCTGGCGTTGATGTATCGTTTTGAACTGGTAGTGCTGGCCATCCCCGTGGCTGCATTTGCGATTCCCTTTGAATTGTCGACAGGCACCGAGACGCGATTGCCTGTCGCACTGTTGCTTGCATTGTCGCTGTGCGGCTTCTGGGTTGTATCGGCGGTTATGCGTAAACAGTTTTCCGTGGTTCCATCGCCTTTGAATCTGCCCATATTTGTGTTTGGCATGATCGGTTGTATCTCGCTGGTATGGGGATTTGTCTGGCGTGATCCGATCCTGATTTACCATCCAACCTTTATCGTGGTGCAAATTGGCTCATTGCTCACCATACTGGTTTCGTTGGGTGCCGCGTTGCTGTATGGGAACTTTGTAACCACGACCGGGCAGTTAAAGTTTGTGGTGGGGGTATTTATCTTTTTTGGCAGTATCATTACCGTTTTCTGGTTATTTGATTTGCCATTACCGCTTGTGACAACCGGCGGGTTATGGGGCATGTGGACGATTGCAGCGTGCTTTGGGTTAGCAGTGATCCAACCGAACATGAGTTGGCCTTGGCGCCTTGCCCTTCTGGGTATTATGGGCTTGTCGGTGTATCTGGCCATTGTTGTCAACGTCGAATGGCTTTCGGGTTGGGTGCCTGGTCTTGTCGCCCTCCTGGCCATGCTGCTTATGCATTCACGCAAGATGTTTTTTGCCCTTATACCAATCGTTGTACTGATCTTCATGCAAACCAGTGGCTATTTTAACGATGTCGCGCAGGCCAACATTGATGATGGTAGCCTCGAACGCCTTATTCTGTGGGAACAAAACTGGCGTGTTGTTCGTGCACACTGGCTTTTTGGCACCGGCCCGGCGGGATATGCGCTGTACTATGTCACCTATTATGCCGAAGATGCCCGCTCAACCCATAACAACTATCTCGACATCCTCGCTCAATTTGGTTTTACCGGCATGTTTGCCTGGTTGTGGTTGTCGGTGGTTGGCATATGGGAAGGATGGCGGCTTTCGCAGCGCGCTCAGCCGGGATTTTTGCGTACACTGGCAATTATTGTTACTGGTGGGTGGATCGGTGCCATGGCTTCCATGATGCTGGGTGATTGGGTGCTTCCATTTGCCTACAATCAGGGCATTGCCGGATACAAATATACCGTGTATAGCTGGATCTTTCTGGGTACGTTGATTAGTATTCGACAGATTCTTGATCGCCCACCTCAAGCTGATCCGATATTGGTTGAACACAATATTCCTTAAACATGCTTGCGGAATAGATGTTTTTCAATTATTGTATGTATATTCTGCAAAAGTATACGTTTTATGTATTCGCACAGTTGTCAGTACAGTCAGTATCTGTAGATGCTGGAGAGGGACATGACACGAATTATCTTTATTGCTATTGTGTTAGTGTTACTGCTTCCCACGATTCCTATTACTGCTCAAGACAGCAATTGGGAGCCACCCTTTGAAGTTTCAAGTGTTGAACGGACGCCCTCATCATGGTTTCCCGATCTTGCTGCTGGCCCCGATGATAGTATTCATATCATCTGGTCCAGCGGTATTGCCAATGGTCCCAATGTACAGGATGCCCTCGACTTGCTAATGTATCGTAGCGTCAGTGATGGCACCTGGTCGGATATCAACGACATCTATGTTCCAGGAACAGGTGGCTTTACTGTTCGGAACAGTATGGCGTTGGGGCAGGATGGTCGCTTTCATGTGTTGTTGCGAAGCCTCACCAATATCAAATATACCAGCGCCCCCTGGGATGAAGCATGGTCTGCCAAGGCCTGGGAAGAAGCGCAGCGGATCGATAATAGTGGCTCCTACTATGATGAAATTGCGGTTGACAGTAAAGGCACGCTCCATATTTTCTGGAATGAGTCTGTTCCCAACGAGGAAGACGAACCATACGAGGATTGTCCCGATTGTGCCGATGTATTCTATCGCTACTCGACAAACAATGGCGAAACATGGTCGTTGCCGTTCAATGTCTCAGAGACGCTCGATGGCAGCACCAAGCCACAGGTAAAACTCAGTGGAGATGACGAAATTCATGTGGTGTGGGAAGAGGGCTACGACTCAATTGTTGGCGAAGGTCTGCCAACCAGTGGTTATTACCGGCGTTCACGTGATGGTGGGGCCACCTGGGATGAGCCATCGGTGTTTACACTACCCGATTTCCAGCCTTCAGAAGAGGGTGCTGGCCCTATTCCCGATGCGCCACAACAGATGACAGTAGGTTTATATCAAAACACTGCGCCGATTATTGTCTACCGTGGGACGGCCACATCACAGATGTATTACCACACAAGTGATGATGGTGGGGCAAACTGGAGCGAAGCCAGACTGCTACCCGGTGCACGGGCACGCTACATCAACACCACGCCATGGGATGGCTACACGATGACTACCGATGGTGATGGGAAGGTACACTTTGTCTTCTCCGGCTTCCCTGCGACCGAAACCGACTCCGAAAGTAAGCCCCGTCTGATGCATATGATCTGGAATGGACGCAGTTGGTCGGCACCGGATGTCATTATGGACGAGAGCGACTATCCTGGTTGGGACGCCGCAAAAATCAGTCAATGTGAAATCCTCAAAGAACAACGTATCAACACAGACGAAGCACTCAACCTCCTCGAAGAATGTCGGTTGATGCGACGAATGCCGGAATGGCCGAATGCGATTGTCAACGGGAGTCAACTGCATGTGGCGTGGTTTACCCGCAACGATTCAGACACCTTTCGTAGCGATCAAGGTGCATCTTACCAGGTGTGGTATAGCACCAGACAACTCAACGCCTCTTCTGTTGAGACGCTTACTCAAGTCGAGCCTACAGCCCAACCGACAGCAGTGGCACCAACCGCCACACCAGCACCGGAACCAACGCCGACTCTGCCGCCCGAAGTTGTAAATGCCGTACTACCCGACCAACCATTAGCATGGGAAGGCCCCGGTGTAGCCACGGTCGCATTTGCCTCATTACCCGTGCTTGGTTTTCTGGGCGTCGTGATTTTGGGGCGTGCTTTCTGGCACCGTCGACGTACCCAACGATAGGGCGATTCCGAGCAACGGCGTTAATTACGCTCCAGCATAGTTTGCTCTGACAAACCTTTCATCTACGAGGGATGTACATTTTTATGACTCCGTCATCCTGAGGCACTATAGTAAGCTTTAGGATGGTACACCCACCTCTTGTCTGCTCTTGAAGCCGTTAAAGAGTAGTCTTGCAACCATCTATTCATTCAACAAAAGCATAAAGAATCCCATAAGGCAAGGAGCGGTTATGAGGGGCTTGTTGCATGCCATGTTTCAGGGACTCCGCCTATTTACGCTGGCGGTAGTCCTGGGTACGATGACGATTCACGGAGGAAGGATGCTTCAGGCTGCGGTAACACCTGCACCAATACTGCTGGTCGTAAATGACTCGACATCTAATCCGTTTGGACGCTATGTTGGTGAAATATTGCGTGCTGAGGGATTAAATGCCTACGATGTAGCTGAGCTGAGTACGCTTACACTGAATGATCTCACACAGCATGATCTGGTTATTCTGGCTGAAACATCTCTGAACGCGAACCAGATGAACTTTTTTACAAATTATGTGAATAATGGAGGACGCTTGCTGGCCCTGCGACCGGATACCCAGCTTGCAAGCCTCTTTGGTCTCACCAGTGCCGGGGGAACAATTAACAACGGGTATCTGGCTATTGACGACAGTACATCGGTTGGACAGGGTTTACCAGATGATACCCTGCAAATCCACGGTGAAGCTGATCGTTACAATTTCAACGGTGCCACAACTCTTGCCACTCTCTATACTGATGCCACAACATCCACCAGTTATCCAGCAGTTGTGGGGGCAACATATGGCAATGGGAGAACGGCTGCCTTCACCTACGATCTGGCCCAAAACGTTGTCTATATGCGTCAGGGCAACCCGGCCAACGCTGATGTTGATACGGATGGCGACAGTATCCTGCGTACGATTGACCTCTTCCAGAGTAATGGTGGTGGTGATCCCTGGGTGGATCGTGACAAAATTCCGATCCCACAGGCCGATGTCCAACAACGGCTCTTTGCTCGTCTGGTTCATCATCTGCTCAATGATACGACTCCGCTCCCACAGCTTTGGTACTTCCCTGAGACGGCGAAAACCATGCTTATTTTGACCGGCGATGCCCATGGGAATCCAACCTTCTCTTATCAAAACCTGATCAATAGTATTGAGGCACGTAATGGCACAATGACCTTCTATATAGCCATCGCTGCTGATCCAAATGATACAACCGTACAGAATTGGCGCAGCGACGGCCACGAGTTTGGCATTCACCCCTATGCCTATCGAGAGGACTCCTATCCGCCCTATGATATTGATGATCTGGAAGAGGGCTACCAGGTATATCACAATTGGTTCAATACGCAATTCAGCAGCGATGTATCACGCACGGTACGCAATCACCAGGTGGCCTGGAGGGGGTGGACAGAGGCGGCTGAATATGCAGATGATTATGATATCGCGCTGGATACCAACTTCTACCACTGGGGGCCGTGGATTGAGCGAGGTGATGGAACATGGCCGTACGGTTATATTACAGGTAGCGGCCAGCCCATGAAATTTGTGAAGGATGATGGTACTGTCATTCCGGTCTATCAACAGCTTACCCAACTGGTTGATGAGCACTTGATTGCTGGTGCTGGTTCAGGGTACGAAAATCTTTCGGCTGCTCAGGGTATTGCGGTCTCACAACAACTGATCGACCAGAGTCTGGCTGGTGACTATGCTGCGATTATGACCCAATTTCACGTGGATTACTATAGTGGAGATGCTCAGTTGTGGGCTGAAGGTACACTTGATTATGCGAATAGCCACAGCGTGCCCATCTGGAACGCGGATGAATGGCTGGCATTTATCGAAACCCGTTCTGCGACTGATTTCCAGAATGTTAGTTGGGATGCAGTGAGTGGCCAACTGACTTTTGATATGGAAGCGCCAAATACGAGCCATACGCTTAGTGTGCTCCTTCCATTAGAGTTTGATGGCCTTGATCTGGACTCTGTGCAGGTCGATGCTGCTGTCGAAACACATACGGTGTTTACTGTCTCTGGTAAGCAACATGCACTGGTAAGTGTATCTGCGGATGATCATACCTTTGTTGTGCAATACGATACACCAGGGCCAACACCGACGCCCACGAACACGTCCACAGCGACGAACACGCCGACGGCGACCAATACGCCTGAGAACACCCTGACAGCGACCAATACGCCTGAGAACACACCAACCGCAACCAACACACCTGTCAATACGCCGACGATGACCAATACGCCCGAGGCAAACACACCGACAAATACACCTGTCAATACGCCGACGATGACCAATACGCCCGAGGCAAACACACCGACAAACACGCCGGTCAACACGCCGACAGCCACGAATACACCAGAGAACACCCCGACGAACACGAATACAGCGACGCCGACTCCAGATACCTCCAGTTTTACGCACACAACGACGAACGACTTCGATGTATGTAGTGCGCTGGATGACACAGTGATTGCTTCAATAGGTGACGGTGCAGTACAGTTGGCAGGTGTTGTGGATGATCAGTTCGAGGGAAGCACACTGAGTGGTGATAGTTGGAATTGGGGTGTCTGGGGCAGTGGCACCTATACCCCTGACGTCACCGGGGGAACGTTGTCGATAGATGCCTCAGGCGGTGCGTGGGTACGCTCACAAGAGCAGTTTGACACGGCTGTCATTGAGGGCGAGATAGACTTTGGTTCCGCACCATGGCAACATTTTGGCTTTGGCAGTAACAACTTTATCAACAACCGCTATGCGATCTTTAGCACGTTCAATACGAATGATACGTTGTTTGCACGTGTCAACAATAATGCCAGTGAACAACGCGTACCTATTGGGGCTATTCCTGCTGGGCCGCATACGTATCGTATTGAGTGGACCAGCCAGGGTTCAAATGATCTGGTGCGTTTTTTCCTTGACGATGATCTTGTTGCTGAACGAACAGTGTCTTCATTCCCGGACCTCTATCTCTATCTGTCCAACAATACGCCCAGCACACCATTGATGGTTGATGATGTGGCTGTACAACAACCATTTGTTACTGTCGGCGAATATGTGAGTTGTGCTGTTGATGCTGGTACCAATGTGGAATGGGATACGCTTTCCTGGGTAAGTGATAATCCGTTAGGAACCACTTTGTCTGTGGAAACACGATCTTCAATAGATGAAACAAACTGGAGTGGCTGGAGTCCGGTAGCAACCAGTGGCGCAGCGGTTAGCAGCCCAGATGGTCGTTACCTCCAATACCGTGTGGCGATGTCGACTACAGATGTGCAGGTTAGCCCGGCGTTGCTTTCCGTTACGGCCCAACATGGTGGGGAAGTTACTATTCTGTCGGCGAATACCCCGACGGCTACGAATGTACCGACCGACACGCCCACCAATACACCGACAGATATTCCAGCAAACACACCCACAGCTACGAGCGTGCCTACGAATACGCCGACGAATGCTCCAGCGAACACCCCGACGGCTACGAGTGTACCGACCAATACGCCTACGAACACACTAGTGGTTACATCAACAACTGCTGCGACAAACACCCCAACTGTTGCGCCTACCAATACACCGGTAGCCACGCTCACACCAACAATTGTATCAACGGCTACACCAACAGCTACACCTATATCAACTGGCAACACTATCACTTATTCAACTCTGAATGACTTTGGTGCGAGTTGTGTGGCAAACAACAGCACAGTTAGCACATTGATAGGTGATGGCGATATCCGTCTCGCGGGTGTGTTTGCAGACGCGTTTGATGGAGCGGAGCTCAACGGTGCAAATTGGCTCTGGGGCACCTGGAATGCCGGAACATACAGCCCATCTCCGAACGGCACGCTCGATATTGGTGGCTCAGATGGGGCATGGGTGCGTTCGCAGAGTAGTTTTAATGCTGTGACTATCGAAGGACAACTTTCATTTGGTGCGGCACCGTGGCAGCACTTTGGCTTTGGCAGTGACAATTTTATCAACAACCGCTATGCGATCTTTAGCACGTTCAATACGAATGATACGCTGTTTGCACGGATCAACAATAATGGTAGTGAACAACGGGTGCAGATCGGTACACTCGACAGTGGTGTGCATACCTACCGTATTGAGTGGAGTAGTCAGGGAGCGACCGACCAAGTGCGCTATTTTCTCGATGGCACGCTGGTCGCCGATTTAAGCGTTCCGGCATTCCCCAATCTGTATATCTACGCTTCACACAACGGTCAGGGAACAACTCCACCGTTGACAATGGAGTACGTTGATCTCATGCCAGCATATGTGGCGAGTGGCATCTACACCAGTTGTGAGATCGATGCCGAGGCGACGGTTACATGGGAGAGCTTTGGTTGGTTGGCGGATATTCCGTCCGATACAAATGTCGTGGTTGAAGTACGTAGCTCTGACGATGCTACAACGTGGAGTGCATGGAATAGTGTCACAACAAATGGAGGCGTTTTAGCCATACCAGACGGACGTTACTTCCAGTATCGATTGACGCTCACCACAACAGACAATAGTATTAGTCCGATGGTACAGGCAATAACATTAACTTATCACTGATAGGTTGGGATACAACATGGAGTAAGAAAACACTGAGGGAGCCTGCGGGCTCCCTCGTGTAGCATAGGTCTTCCTCTTTCGAGATTCATTTTAATAAGTACAGCCTGAGGTTGGGAGGCTTGAAGGCGACGGGACTGAGGTACCATCATAGATTGCAAGCAACATTCTCTGTGGGCAACGCAGGACACCACCGCTCTTCACCTCTAAATGGAGATGTGGTCCCGTTGAATGACCGGTGTTGCCAGTTGTGCCGATATATTGGCCTGTACTTACCTGTGTTCCTGATGAAACGGCACGACTATTCAAGTGACAGTATTTGTAGCTCGCGCCATCATTTGCACTAATGAGAATACCATATCCACAACCACCACCAACATAACTGACGGTACCACCCCTGATTGCGTATGCAGATGTGCCAGTGTAGGTGGGAAGATCGATGGCTGGATAGTCGTGATGCGGGTCGTCATATTCGCTGCGTGGCAATGTACTGCGTGGGATCGGTAGGCTATAGCCACCGCCCGCTCCGCCACCGGTGAGTGCTTGCCATGTGGTTGAACCGACTGTTGAGCCGCTACCAAGAAAATTCTTCTGCTTAAAGTCTGTGACAGCCGCTTGTGTACCGGGGCCAAATGCACCATCGACACCTAATCCATAGCCGTACTTGTTCAACTGCGTTTGTAGTGCGCGCACTGCATCATTATTGAGTGTGACAACAAGACGTGTCCATGTATCACTGCCAACAATGCCATCCGCAGTGAGACCACGGGCCTGCTGAAATGCTACGACCTGTGTGTGTGTGTGGGCACCAAACTGACTGTCTGCTGTGAGGCTATGCCCATGGTGACGGAGGAGAAACTGGACAGTAGCGACATTTGGACCTGTGTTGCCCTGGCGTACAAGGGGCCAATTTGCGATAGCTGCTGCGGGGGAAGTAACACTCAGGATAACCAACAAGGTGAGCATGAACGAACCGACCGTGACCACGAACCGACGAGACGAGAACATAGATCTTCCTCCTAAAAAGAAATACAGCGATCCTACGGAATTGGTGTTGTGCTCAACAAAGGAATCTTATACGAGAAAACAAACCTTAAAGGTTTAAAAACGAACTCAATTTCTCATACCATACATTTACCAATAAAGTGAACATATTATATTATTAATTATAGTTAAAATCAAGTATAGAAAAATAAACGCAATGTGAATTTTTGACCATTTTGGAATGCCACACACGCCCTTATGGTGTGCTGCACGGATCAAAGACTCCTGATATATTCTGATCGATTCTCACTCTATTTTTACGCATCACCATAGTGAATAACGGGATTGTCACGTCTTGGCATGTTCATGTTTCATCAAACTGTCATCGCATCGTAGCATAATCAAAGCTACACCGATACACGGTCCCGATCTCCCAACCTGGAGCCAGCATCATGCCGTCCACAATCCTGCTGCGCCGGCCGTTGACAGGTCTCACCTTTGTCATGTGTATATTGATAATCGTAAGTGCTTTCGTCGGCGGACGTATCGTCAGTGCCACTACAATCTATCCGCCCTTGCTCGTACTAACTGACAACGATGCAGCAAAGCCATTTGGTAACTATCTTGGTGAAATACTATTAGCCGAGGGATTTATGTCGTTTGATAGTGCTGATATCGATACAGTAACAGGGCCAATGCTTACAGCTTATCAAACGGTGTTGGTTGCTGAGATGCCACTTACATCGACCAAGGCTACGCTGCTTACGCAGTATGTTCAGAGCGGTGGAAACCTGATTGCAATGCGCCCGAGTGTGCATTTGGATGCTCTTTGCGGTTGGAATGCACAGACCGGGATGATCAATACAGGCTATCGCTACATTGATATTGACACCAGTACGGCGATGGGTGCAGGTCTACCAGATGAGCGTTTACAGTTCTATGGTGTTGCCGACCAACATACGTTGATAACTGATACAGTTGAAATTGCATCGCTGCACGATAGTGCAAATGGTAGTGTCGTTGGTACAGCAGTCAGTCTCAATCCGGCTACGGTCTCACATGGCGCTGTCGTGTGCTGGGCCTATGATCTTGCCACAAGCGTTGTTTATGCGCGCCAGGGTGACCCAGGCCGTGCAGATATCGACAGTGATGGTGATGGGGTAATACGCACCATCGACCTGTTTCATACCAAAATAACCACAGATACCTACACCTCCTGGGTGGATCGTGATAGGATACCGATTCCCCAAGCTGATGAGCATATGCGTCTGCTGGGACATGTGATCGAGGAGTTGAGCGACATGCCACTCCCGCGTCTCTGGTACTTTCCCGACAATGCCATGACCATGTTGATTCTGACCGGTGATGCCCACGCTAACCCCATCAGCCTCTACCAATCGGAGCTTGCCAGCCTTGAGGCGTACGGTGGTGCTATGACACTCTATATCTCGATTGCTGCCGATCCCGATAATACAACTCTCCAGACGTGGCGTGCCAATGGCCATGAGTTTGGCATCCATCCTTATGCCTACCGACCGGACCTGTATCCACCGTACAACATCGAGAGTTTAGCAGAAGGGTATGCCGTATATGACGACTGGTTTGACACGCAGTTTAGTAGTCCTAAATCACGTACCGTTCGCAATCATCAGGTAGCCTGGAAAGGTTGGACTGATGCTGCACAATATGCCGTTGAACATGATATGGCGTTGGACACCAATTTCTACCATTGGGGGCCATGGCTGCAAAAAACTGATGATACCTGGCCACATGGCTACATCACAGGCAGTGGTCAGCCGATGAAATTTGTGACATCTGACGGTGAGATTTTGCCGCTTTATCAACAGCTTACCCAACTGGTCGATGAGCAATTACTGGATGTGATTTCTGGATCTGGTTATGAGGGATTAGACGCAACCGAAGCTATCTCGGTCTCCAAAGAGCTGATCGATGCGAGTCTCGCAGGTGATTATGCGGCCATCATGACTCAGTTTCACGTTGACTATTACAATCTGGGCGATCCGCAGGATTGGGCTGAAGGTACCCTTGCTTATGCAAACATCCAGAATGTGCCGCTCTGGAATGCTGATCGGTGGCTGACTTTTACGGAAATGCGACACGATACGACGTTTGATGATATCAACTGGGACTCGTCTAGCGGTGAACTGAGTTTTACACTCTCGTCCGGGACTGCAACAACCGATACGCTGACCTTGATGGTGCCAGAAAGCGTGGCATCAGGCGATCTGATTAACGTCACTGTTGATGGTAGCCCGCAAACCCTGATTCACAAAACCATCAAAGGCCATGAGTATGCGTTTGTCACCGTTAAGCCTGGCACAAGACAGATGGTAGCGTCATATCCTGGTGTTGCACCAACGGCGACGCCCACGAGCACACCGACGGCAACTCATACGCCAACGGCAATACCGACCGCAACTCCCACGGCCACGCCAACTCATACGCCGACGGCAACACCCACCACGACTCGCACACCAGTGGTAACACCAACACCGACACAACCTATAGCAATAACGCCTGTTGTAGGACGGCCAAATCCAACATGGCAGATCTATCTGCCACTGATTCAGAATCAAGAGAACTAACGAGATTGGAAGCAAAAGAAAAAATTTATATTCGGCACACATTTGCGGTGCCAGGGAACGTTTAAGGAGAAAATCATGCGAAGAACAGCCGTATCACCAGTTATGTTTGCTATCGTGGCTGGACTCGCAGTGCTTGCGATTATATGGGTACAACGCCCGACCGGGTCATTGTATATCACAACCGCCTTTGCTGTGAGTAGCCAGAATACGTTTACAACCTATACCGATTTTACTGGCCCCTGTGCGGTGGGCGGCGCGCCTGAACTAACCGATGTACGTATTACCGATAATGCTGGTGGTGAGGTGCAACTCGCCGCTACGTTTGAGGACGACTTTGTTGGAACCAGTCTTGATACCGACTTGTGGGATTCAGGGCTGTACAGTGGCACTGGTAGTGGTGATCCCGAGCCAGTAGTGGCTGATAGTGTAGTGACGCTGCCGAACAACGTCACCACAGGTTTGAACATTCAATCTGCATCTGCGCTGACCAACACCGATATTCTGACTCTGACTGGTGTGATCAGTTTTACTGCCGGGACGTTCCAGCATTTTGGTTGGGCCAGCGACGATTTTGGCTCTAATCAGTATGCAATCCTGAGCACAGGTAACACCACCACAAACCTGTTTGCACGTACCAACAACAACAGTGGTGAACAAAATATCGACCTTGGGCCTATCCCGACAGAACCGCTTACCTACACCATTGAGTGGCGGTCACCGGGTGGTGGTGACGATGATGAACTATCCTATTACATAACTGATACGTTAGTTGTATCACACACAGTCAGTGAATTCCCTGCCAACACGCTTTTCACGACGCTTTCGAACAATTCTCAAAGCGCAGCAGCCCCACTGTCGGCAGATTGGGTGCGCTTGTTGCCCTATCCATCAACCACAGGAGGCTACATCGGTTGCCCGGTCGATTCTGACGAAGTAGGGGCGGTATGGGGACCAATCGCAAGCATTACAAGCACACCGACTGATACCTCGGTTTCTGTCTCAATCAAGGCTGCAGACACGCTTGTTGGTCTGGATTCAGCGCTGTGGATTCCGGTCGACTCAGGTGGGACACCATCATTGTCGGTTATAGGCCAGTATGCGCGTTATCGGGTTGAGTTGATGGGTAATGAAGCAACATCACCTGTATTTGAAGCGATTACGCTCAACTTTGCGCCACCTGCAACACCGACACCAACCGCGACGAATACGCCAACCGCAACCAATACACCAACGGCAACACTGACGCCCACGAATACGCCTACGCCGACACTGACACCAGTTGTCACAAGTACGCCAACCGCAACTGTACAGCCAGCGGCCACGCCGACCAGTACAGCTATGCCGGAGGCTACTCCGACTCCAACGCCGCCGCTGGGTGATGAACGAATATACATTCCTCTGGTTATGCGGTGAGGACACATATGGAACGTGTAAAACAATGCAGAAGTATACGTTATCGACACTTGAAAAGGACACCTGTCACTGTATTTCTGGAGGAAGGTAGACTATGAAGCTATCGCTGGTGATACCTTGTTACAACGAGTCCGAGAACATTGCCCAACTTCACGACCAACTCTGCAGCATTCGACCAGAACTGGATCAACGTGGTCCATTTGAGCTTATTTTTGTAGATGATGGCAGTAATGATGAGACGTTTACCCATCTCTCGTCGGTCTTTAGTCTGTGGAACAACGTCAAAATTGTGCAGCATGATCGCAATCGTGGGTTGGGGCAGGCATTACGAACTGGCTTCACCTATGCAACTGGCGAAGTCATCGTCACGACCGACAGTGATGGAACCTATCCTTTTACCACCATTCCTGAACTGCTCGATCTGCTCCAACCTGGCGTCGATATTGTAACTGCATCGCCATACCATCCCCAGGGCGGTGTTGATGGTGTTCCGGCATGTCGCTTGCTCTTTAGCAAAGGGGCGTCGGCACTGTACCGGGTACTGATCAATCCACGTTTGCACACCTACACTGCGATGTATCGCGCCTATCGTCGTGAAGTTATCGACACCATTCCCACCGCTGCAGATGGCTTCCTGATGGTCACTGAACTCATGGTGGGCGCCCTGCTTGCCGATTATCACGCTACCGAATATCCTGCGGTGCTGCGTGTGCGTCGTTATGGTCAATCCAAGGCGCGTGTCTGGCAGATTACTCGTTCACATCTGCGCTTTCAAGCCAGCATTCTTAAGCGTCGGCTGGGCATGTCATCGCGCACTGTAGCACATTCACGAGGCACATGATGAAAAAAGTTTTGACCGTTCTGGGGACCCGACCCGAGATTATTAAACTATCGCCACTTATTCCGTTACTGAGCCAGCATTTTGTGCATGTGCTGGTGCATTCTGGGCAACACTATTCGTATGAAATGGATGCGGTCTTTTTCCACGAACTCAACCTTCCTGCAGTACAACACTCACTGGCGGTTGGCTCTGCCAGCCACGGCGAACAGACAGCGCGAATGCTTTCGCGGCTCGAATCCATTCTGCTGGAAGAACGACCTGACCTGGTATTGGTGCAGGGTGATACCAACACCACCCTTTCCGGTGGTCTTGCCGCTGCCAAACTTGGTATTCCCGTGGCGCATCTGGAAGCTGGTTGTCGCTCGTTCAACCGCCGCATGCCGGAAGAACTCAACCGTGTGATGGTCGATCATCTCTCTGAGGTGTTGCTGGTGCCTGATGCACTGGCACAGGACAATCTATGTGCTGAGGGCATACCCGAAAGTCGTATTACTTTGACGGGCTCCAGTGCTATCGATGCAGTCCAACGCAATCTGCACTTCGCAGACAAATCGCCTATTTTGCAAAAGATGGAACTTGAAGCAGGCAGTTATCTGGCATTGACGCTTCATCGTGCCGAGAACACTGAGCCAGATCGTCTCCCTGGCATTGTACAGGCGCTCAATGAACTGGCCGAGGAAAAAACGATTGTGTTCGCCATGCACCCACGCACGGCTGCGACCATCCAACGTTTGGATCTGATGCTATCGCCACAGATACGTTCGTGTGAGCCACTTGGGTATCTGGATACGCTCAAACTGGTGGGGCATGCGTGTGCACTCCTCACCGACTCTGGTGGTCTTCAGGAAGAGGCGGCAGCCCTTGGCACACCGGCGCTTATTCTGCGTAACGAGACGGAATGGCGCTATCTGGTCGATGCGAGTGTTCATCTGCTCGTCGGCAACAGTTACACATCAATACGAGATGGCGTACGTGCGGCCCTGCAACCGGACACACTCGACAGGCTTCGTGCAACGCCCGCACCGCTCTGGCCCGGTGCAAGCGAGCGTGCCTGTGAGGGCGTCATGAAATATCTTTCATAGACAGGCCATCGCGGTTTTTACTATACGAGGAGCCATTAGATGCATCTTCAACGAGTCTCACCATCCCTGGCAAAACTTAAAGCCACAGTAGCCCACTTTCGAGGAGTCAACCCTATGATCATGACTATTTCTTTCATCCTGTTCGCCACCATACTCGGTGTAGCTGGCCAATTGCTGCTCAAACAGGGCATGTCACAGATGGGTACGCTGGACATCAGTGCGATGGGTGTCCCCATGATCGCCTGGCGTATGGCCACTTCGCCGTTTGTGATTGGTGGTTTGCTGGTTTACGCGTCAGGGACGTTCTTCTGGCTACTGGTGTTGAACCGTGTACCGCTCAGTTATTCATATCCATTCATTAGTCTGGGAATCGTATTGGGGACGTTGTCGGCGTGGGGGATTTTCCGTGAAGACATTCCACCCATGCGCTGGGTTGGGTTGATGGTGGTTTGCGTTGGTGTCATCATCGTCGGTATGACGAATTGATGGTTTGGTTGCCGAGACCTGAAAGGTTTTCAAAACCTTCCAGGTCTTTTGGGTCTTCTATCCTCCCAAAATAGCGCCGCCATTGCGCTGCATCATCAACACCAGCCCGCCGATCATCAGACATGCAACTGATGGCACCACCACAAAGATGATCACCAGCGCAATTTTGGAGGCCGCCTGCGCCCCTTTTGACCGTGCATCGTGACGCCGTTTGATACGGATATCCTCAGCCTGGCGTTCCAACACATCAGCAATCGGTGTGCCCAGCTCTTCAGCCTGTAGCAGTGCATCAATGAATGAGCGCAAAGGTTCGGAGGAGTTGCGTTGTGAGACACGATAGAAGGCTTGCTGACGCGGCTCTCCGATTTGGATTTCTCGTATAAGCCGTGCAATTTCCTCCTGAAGTGGCCCCTCATTCCGATCATGCAACAACTTCAACGCGATATCGAACCCCATGCCTGCCCGCACACAGACTGCCAGCATATCTAATAGATCCGGCAAGGCTATGGAGATGGCGTGCTGTCGACGACGGATCTTCCCACGGAGCCACAACACAGGATAGAAAAACCCACCAATTGGCAAGAGGATGATCACAACCTGCCCTAATGGTAGCCCAATATACAGATATGCTAAACCCACAATCAAGCCAGCGAAGCAAGTATAAAGCTGAACTCCATAGAATTCGTTGGCAGTAATCCCCGATGGATTACCGGCATAGTTCAGCTTCTGCGCGATTTTAACCGGGTCACTCATACCACGCAGAACATCTACATTTCCTGCTAACCATACCGCCAACGGACGCACCCGGCGCTCATAAGCTGTTCGCTCCGTTGACTGTTCCTGTGCTTCACCAAAAGGTGACAGTTGTGTCTCATACCCTGGTGTGCGGAGCCGTTGCAGCCCCAACAAAAGCATAGTCAAAATGCCTGCTGTTATAACCCCAATAATGATACTCATATGCATGACTCCTTGTTGTTCATTACGCTCCAAAGGCGACGTGTCCAGTTTCGTTGAGTTGGCTCAATACGTTATTCAGGTATCTCCGCTAGCTCTCAACATATCTTCTTTATATAGTTATAGTCTACTGACTCTTGTGTGTGAAATGAAGATAGAACTGTAACACTTGTACAGCCTTTTTTGTTTACATTTTGTTTGTATTTGTGTAAGCTGTTTTATTTCTATTTGTAACATCAATGCAACAAGAAAGCTATAGAAAAGTATTACAAAAACCCCTTGTCGGAAGACCTCTCGGTCTGTTACAGTTATGCCATACAAGCGAACGGCGGAGGCGCCACCGCCGGACAAGCAAGTAACAGTAATCTGAATATGTATCAGGCTCATAGAGCCAAATCAGGAGGATATGACTTATGAATACAACACTCAAGACTATGTACACACGTTTCACGAACGCTATGACGGATGAACAGGGTGCAGAAATGGTGGAATGGGTTGGTTTGCTCGCTATTGTATTGATTGCAGTGGCCACGGTTGCTACCGCAGTTGATGGGGGACCATTCGGGGGTACTTTTGCAACCAAGCTTAATGAGGCCATAAGTTCACCGCAAATGCAGTGGGGTGGTGGCGCTCCTGGCGGTAACTAATACATACGATACAACCCGATTTGCAAGGGCGAGACGTACTGCGCCTCGCCCTTGGCTATACCATCGATAGTATCAAAGGGTTTGTAGAAGATGGACAATTTCAAGCGACAACGCAAACGCCTAAGTAACAGACGATCTATCTGGTGCGACGAACGAGGCACAACCGCCATTGAACTGCTGGGGTACTTCCCCATCGTTATGCTCATACTCGTCTTTGTCTGGCAGATTCTACTGGTCGGGTATACCGGCACTATCGCTACAGGTGCCGCCCGTGAAGGTGTTCGTGCTGCCACTACCCGCGAGAATGTGGAACAGGCCGTGCGCTATGCCAGCCCCGGCTTTGATGGACGGCGTGGTTGGATGGCATTGGCAGGCTATCCCTGCCTGAATGGTCAGCAGCGGGTCACCATCCAGGTCGAGCTTGAAACACCACATGTCCTGTTTCCCTTTGTTGATGCGCTGAACTTTTATCCACGGGTGGTTCAGCAGGCCACAGCCCGTTGTGAGCCACCACCAGGGAATCAATCTCTTCCATTACCGGACGAAGAACCACAGATTGAGCGTTGTCGAGGATTGATCGATGAAGAGACGGGCCGTTGTCTCTGTGAACGCTGGGATAGTACGGACATTCATTGTCCCGAAGGAGATCGGCCATGATGTGGATTGATCAAACAAAACAATGTGTAGCAGCTATTGTGCGAGATGAGCGTGGGGTGGAGTCGATTGAACTGTTGGGATTTATCCCGCTGGTCACCCTGATTTTACTCGTCGCCTGGCAGGCAATGTTGATTGGATACACGGGTATCGTTGCTGCTGAGGCCGCCCGTGAGGGGGCTCGTGCCGCAGTGACTGATGGCAATATCGATCAGGCTGTGACATGGGGAAGCCCCGACTTCGATGGACGCAGAGCCTGGGACATTTCGCAACCCTGTGCGGATTACCTCGGCGAATCGGTGACGGTGCAGGTCTCACTGGAAACACCACATGTCATTTTCCCGTTCTTAGGGGCATTGAGCGATTATCCTAAAGTAACCGCAAAAGCAACTATGCGCTGTGAACAGCCGTTCCACGCATCCTGGAATAAGTGAGGTGTGGTATGCAACAAATTGATACTCTCAAAGCACTTCTGCACGATGAACAGGGTGGTATCGGCTTTCAGCTTATCTGGATTTGTTTTGTCATTCTTTTTCTTATTCCCTTTGTCTGGGACATTGCCAGTGTCCAATATGCGCGGCGCTTTGCCAAGACTGGCGCCGAAGCAGCGGCTCTGGCTGCCACACAGGAATATGCTCGCTCGCTGCACTATCAGCCGACTGTGCAGGGTGTCTTTCGCGGGAGTTGTTCACAGCAGGAATACAGCCCGCAGGATGTACTGCGTCGTTACCTGTCACAACCAACCTTTGGAGCGCCAAATGGCATCGGTATGGGCTATGCCAACCAGTTTGCTCAGGAGAATGGCAGCCAGCTCACAACCTATCGCTCCTGGGCCGAAGATGGCGGCATTCTGGTTGAGGGTGTCTCGATTCCCTGGATTAAGGTGTATGTCGAGACCTTACGACCTGTTCACACCGCGTACTGGCCGATCTACCGCCACGATTTGAAGACACCCAACCGTGCGCTGGCGGTTGCTTATCTTGCAGATTGGAGCAGCCAATCTCGTCCATGCAATGGCTCAGATGATCCTGCGGCTTCAGTGACGTCGCCAGCTACAACCACCGAGGATATGGCGACATGTGATGAGTGTACCTATGATTTCACATTTGAATGGCAGGTGACGCTGGATAGAGCGAGGTAGGGTTAAGAGAAGAGGCTAGAGGCTGGAGACTGGAGGCTAGGGTTAGGGATATGATGAAAAAAGGACGAAGATATGTTTATGTGGTTATATCAAATCTGCAAAAACGAGCGTGGTGTACAGACGATGGAGTGGTTGGGACTTGGCACCGTCATACTGATGATGATCGGTAGTGTCTATACAGCACTCGATTACAGCAATGAGTTGCGTGCCACCCTCACCAGAACCACCGATGCCTACGCCTTGCACTTTGGTCGTGACATCGTAGTCTTTGGTCCGCCACCACCTGAATTCGCAGATGCGATAGCCTACAAGGCCGATGCGCTCTGGTCGACACGACAACCAGTGGTGTTCGATCCACAGACCAACGAGTATGTGTTTTTCGACTCGCAACAGGACCAACAGATGCTTATTCGTCCGGCAGATGAGGTGTTAGTTGAGTCGAACAATGGTCAGTTGACGCTGATTGATAGCACTCAGCAACAGTCATTGGTGATCGATCACGGACATCGCAAGGTATATCTGACCGATATGGCCACGCAATTACAGCGCCTGGTCACCCTGAACGAAGCACAACAGCTTGGTTTTATTGCTATTCAACCTGGTGAATAATCACGCCAGTGCTACATAGAGGATACGGATATGTGGACGCAAATACAACATCTGGTTTCAGATGAACAGGGATCGGTGATGGTGGAATGGATTGGCGTGAGTGCAATTGTGCTGGCAATCATCGCAACGGTATGGACCGCCTTCTATGGATTGCCAGGCGAGCAACTACGCACGACGGTGCAGGATGTGATGTTCATGTACGCAAATGGTTTTGAGGGTGGTCTGGGGACGGAAGGGCCGATGGTAGTGCCCCGAGATGATGTTAGCGCACCTGTGAACTAAACGACTGTCTTAACAATAAAGGTGGAATGATGAAACAGATAACCCGACAGAGACAGCTAAAGCATCTCATTAGATTATTCGACAACGAACGTGGTGTCGTAATGGTCGAGTATCTCAGTGGTGTTGCCATCGGCATGCTGATCGCCACAGTCATCATGATTGGTATCACCGAATCACGTTTTGAGATCGGTGGTTTGATGGTGCGTTTTCACACATGGCAGATTGCCTCTTTTGAAAACGGTGCCCCTGGCCAGATCAACATCGATGCGTCGGCACATCCGACCGTTCGAGACGAACCATCGGTCGAACCTTCGCCAAACGGCACACGCTAAAAGGAGCACAGGCATGGCTGTATTAGAAAAACTCAGCACAGTTGATCGGGCGCGTTTACTCACCGGGCAGGACACCTTACTACAGAGCAATCCCATCACGGTGCTTGCCCGCCACTACCGCGATAGATTGTTGCAGGAAGAAAGCCTGGAAGAATTGTTGCTGCTTCCATCAATTGCACTACGCTCACGGATTGATGGCCTGGTGAACAGCATGATCCTCCAGGAAGGACGCGTGATCGCTGGACGAGATCGCGCCGAGTTGATCAACATCATTTTGGACGAAACCGTTGGATTGGGACCTATCGAGGCTCTGATGCGCGACCCCAACATCACGGAGATTATGATCAACTGGGTTCAGCGCAACGATGAAGATCCTGAAGGCTATGCCCGTGTCTTTATTGAGCGCAACGGTTTGCTGACAGCCGTCTCGGACATCTGGTTTGAGAACCGTGATCATATTCTACACATTATCGACCGGATCGTTTCACCCCTTGGTCGTCGCATCGACGAGAGTGTTCCTATGGTCGACGCACGTCTCACTGACGGCAGTCGAGTCAATGCAGTCATTCGTCCACTCGCCGTCGATGGTCCCCTGCTCACCATCCGTCGTTTCCGCCGCGATCCCTTTACTATCGATGATCTGGTGGAGAAAGAAGCGATCACCACAGCAATGGCCGAGTTTCTTAAAGCATGTGTGATTGGCAAACGGAACATTCTGGTCAGTGGTGGTACTGGTTCGGGTAAAACCACCCTGCTGAATGTTCTGTCATCATTTATTCCATGTCACGAGCGTATTGTGACGATTGAAGATGCTGCTGAACTTCGCTTTTATCGAAGCCATCCGCATGTTGCGCGGCTTGAAGCCCGCCCGGCCAATGTCGAAGGGCAGGGAGCCATTAGCATCCGTGATCTGGTGCGTAACTCGTTGCGGATGCGACCCAATCGCATCATTGTTGGTGAGGTACGTGGTGCCGAGACACTCGATATGCTCCAGGCCATGAATACAGGTCACGAAGGCTCGATGACCACGGTACATGCCAACTCCCCACGTGATGCATTTAGTCGTCTGGAAACGATGGTGATGTGGGCCGAGGGTGCGGGTGAATTACCGCTTTCCGCCATTCGAGAGCAACTGGTCGGCGCACTGGACATTGTCATTCAGCAAAGCCGCTTACTGGATGGAGGCCGCAAAATCACCAGCATCTCGGAAGTTCAGGGGATTCAGCACGGCGAAGTCGTGCTCCGTGACATCTTTGTTTACCATCACGGTGTGAATGAAACGGGTGAACTGTATGGCTCATTTACGGCGACAGGTGCCACACCGATCTGTCTGCCCAAAATTGAGCCGAGTCGTGGTGCCCTGGATGATCTGTTCAAATCAAACTATCTACGGGAGGCACTTGGACAAGGTGTGCTTGATAATCCCAAAATCACGGAGATTATGATTAACGGGCCATACGAAACATGGATTGAAGAAGGCGGTCGCTTGCACCCTGCGGATCATATTCGCTTCCGCGACAGCCAACATCTGCTGAATGTCATCAACACGATTATCGCTCCACTCAACCGACGCCTGGATGAAAGCACACCGATGGTGGATGCACGCTTGCCAAATGACGAGCGTTTCCCTGGTGGTGGTCGTGTCAATGCCATTTTGAGCCCGATTGCTTTGCAGGGGCCGGTGCTGACGATTCGACGGTTTAGTCATACCCCGTTTACGCTGGAACGACTGACGGAACTAGGGAGTATAACGGCACCAATGGCCGAATTTCTGCGTGCGTGCATCCGTGCCAAACTCAATGTGCTTATTTCTGGTGGTACTGGCAGCGGTAAAACCACGTTGCTGGGGGCTATTGCGGACCAGATCGATCTGCGACACGAGCGCCTGGTAACGATTGAGGATGCTGCGGAACTGCGGATTGGCACCCCAGGTGATCACGTCGTCGGATTAGAGACACGCCCCTCGGATCGTTTTGGTGAGGGTGAAGTCACCATCCGCGATCTGGTGCGGAACGCCCTGCGGATGCGGCCGGATCGCATCATTGTCGGTGAGGTGCGTGGTGCCGAGACGCTCGATATGCTCCAGGCCATGAACACGGGTCATGAAGGATCATTAACCACGGTCCATGCGAACTCTCCCCAGGAAGCATTCAGTCGTTTGGAAACGATGGTGATGTGGGCACGTGAAGCGGAGGCGCTTTCGTTGCCTGCCATTCGTCGCCAGCTTTGCACGCTCGATCTGGTCGTGCAGCAGAGTCGCCTAGCCGATGGGAGCCGCAAAATCAAAGCTATCTCTGAGGTAGTTGGTCTTGACGAGCGTGATCAGGTGCAGGTGCACGATATCTTTCGTTTCGATCAGCGTGGTTTTGATGCTGAGGGCCGAGTAATTGGTGAGCATGTAGCGACGGGCTACCAACCACGTGTCCTGGAACGACTCCGTGCATTTGGGATCAACATCGAGGTGACCTCATGAAACTCAAAAAATGTATTGCGGTTGTAATGCTTGTTATCATTATTATTTCACTGCTCTTCCCTGTGGCCAGGGCACGTAGTGCACGCGCACAGGAACCTGCTACGGATACCAATAGTGATATTGTGCTGGTAATCGATCATTCAGGCAGTATGGAAGAGAATGATCCACGTTTTCTGCGACTCGCCGCCGCCAAACTCTTTGTCGATCTGGCCGATCCAGGTGACAAGATCGGGGTGGTGGTGATGTCCGGGGCCAGCGAGACCCGCTGGCTTACCAAAAGACTGGAAGGCATCAAGAATCGTTCTGATATCGAGGAACTCAAAGGGCAAATCGATGACCTGCGTAAGGAGCCCATGGGCGAAGAAACCCATATGGGAACGGCGCTTACTCAGGCTTACGAGATGCTCGAAACGACGACCAGTGGTGATGGTGTCGCGAATGAACGACAGTTTGTGGTGATGCTCAGCGATGGTTTGCCCACTGGCACAGGACAGGTTGAGCGGGTTGGTCAGGCCGTTGGGCAATTTCAGGAACGTCGGTACCGTAAAATCTTTTCTATTGCACTGGGTGCCGAATCCGATCCAGACTATCTGCGACAATCCATTGCCGAACCGCTGGGTGCTGCTGTTATCTATGCGGAACAGGCCAGTGATCTGCTCGATAGTTATCTCGATATTTATACGCTGGCTGGAGATGATCGCTTCATCGACCGTGTAACCATACAGCCCAACACACTCGAGCCACTGGCACAGGTGCTCAAAGACCATCTGCCAAGTCAGGTGAGTGTGGTGCTGGTGCGCAACGACAAGGAGGCGAGTATTCGTACCCTTCTGGCACCGGGTGACAATGATTTATTACAACCATATTATGAAAATACGATTCAGCGCAGCGATGAACCAGAATATGAACTCTATACGGTGCTGCCCGAAGCTCAGGTCGATCTGGTCGGCGACTGGGAGATCAACGTTACGCGACCAGATGATGCGGCTACCGAAGTCGTGGTGTTGAGTCGCTCTCAACTGAGTCTCCAGTTGTCGGTGCCCGCACCGGCCTTTAACGATGATGACAGTAGTATTCGCTACCATCCACAGGGGCGACCACTATTCCTGGTCACTGATATTCAAAAACAGCAGACCGAAGAGCGCGTTACCGGATTGACGCCAAGTGCTCAGATCATTACACCAGAAGCCGATGTGCCAGTGACCATTGCCGACGAGGGTGGCGATTACGATGCGAAGGCGAACGATGGTCGTTACAGTGGTCTCTATCCACCGCTCTTCGAAGCGGGTGATTACACCGTACAATTGGAAGCACCCCACCAAACTGAGACGTCCATTCATGTACGCAAAGACTACACGGTGCGCGTCACTTCTCTGCCAACCATGACCTTGAACATTCCACCCGTTGCGACGATGAAAACCATCCATATACCCTTTGAGGGTGTGTTGGAGCTACCAGGACGTGCCGACTTTGAGATTGCAAGTGTTGATTTTCCGATAGCGTTTGTCGAACGCCCCGATGGTGATACTGAGCCGCTGAAGATTGAAGCCGTAGACGAGGGTCGTTATCAATTTACCTATACTCCATCGTTCAGTGGCAACTACTGGGTAATTGTCGCAGCGGAAGTTCAGGGGCGTGGTCCCATGGGGCAGATTAGTTATGTCGATTATGCGGAGGCACATTTTGCGGTGCCTGAAGAGCTTCCCCGCATTACCATCGATCCCGCCTTTAATCAGACATTGACGTACAACCAGAAGGGTGTGCTCCACGTTCCCCTGTCAATCGATAACGAATCGTCTCAGGAAGAGCAACTTACGTTTCAGATTGAGGGCTCTGATGGCGCTGATATCGTGCCTGCCGAAATTACCCTTAACCCCAATGAAGAGGTTCGCCGTACGATAGCGGTTCATTTGCCAAACCAGAATCGCGCAGGTACAGGACGCTTGACGCTGGCTATTGCTGGTCCAGATGATCGTGCGATTGTGCAGAGTAGCCGCATTGGGGTGCCTTTTCGGAAAGGAATGTTCGTCAATACGACTATGATAAGCGTGCTGAGTATGCTTGGTATTGCGGCGTGGATGCTTATCCGACGCCATCGCCGTCGTGCCCGTGCCCAGAATATCTTTGTAACTCATGCATTAAGGAGGCATTTATGATATTGCTTGGTTCAACCCTGATTGCACTCGCTATTTTGGCTGCCTTTGTGGGTATTACTAGTCTGACACAGGCCACCAGTGCTCGTGAGCATCTGATGACACGTGCCGAGGATGTCGCCGCCGATCCGGCTATTCTGAGTGATCCGCTACGCCGCCGTAGCTTTCTGGTGCGCTGGGCCGACCGCTATGATCGCGACCCAGAAGTCATCAAGACGCGGGAAGCGCTCCGTCGTGCCCATGTGCCCTGGCGACCATCGGACTATCAAACTATTCGTGTGGGATTGACGGCGGGTATTGTGGCAGGCGGTTACTTTATGTTTGACATTCCACTGTTGCCAACCGCATTGCTCGGTCTTGGTGTGTATTATCTGGTTCCCAAAATGTTCTTCTTCCTGCGTCAGGGCGCCTATGTTCAGGCATTTGATGAACAACTAACCGAGGTGACCCAACTCCTGGCGAACTCGTTACGGTCGGGAATGTCCATCCAACAAGCGATTGCTCAGGTCATAGATCGTCTGCCAGAGCCAGCACGTGGTGAGTTTCGCAATACACACCATGAGTTGATGGTTGGTGAGACCTTGCTACAGTCATTCAGTCGTTTGCGTCAGCGGGTACCCAGCCGTGATCTCGATGTGGTGATTGGTGCGGTGGTGGTGCAGCATCAGGCTGGTGGCAACCTGGCGCGAGTCCTGGCGGCCATGTCGGTCATGCTGACCGAGCGCCAGCGGATTGCCAGCGAGATCAGGTCGCTCACAGCGGATGCGCGTTTCTCCGCGATGATCTGCATGATTATGCCCATTGGTATCCTGCTGATGCTCCGCGGCACCCTGATCGGTGAAGCCATCTTCGAGACGGTTATCGGTTGGGTGCTTTTGGCGATATTTCTGCTTATACAAGTGGGGGTGTTCTTTATTATCCGCAAGATTCTCCAGATCGAAGTCTAGGCTGTTCTAACACCTGATACCCAGGTATCGGATACGTGGCACAGGCTTGTTTTTTCAACAGAGCCGATGTGCTTAGGGGATTGTTGCGTCTTTTTTCGCTGATGTATTTGTATTCAGGAGGTTCTCATGTTAGCTCATATTCCACAAAATCATCCCGCCGTCACGATCTGGACGCAGCCACGTGACACGTTGCGACAACTCATCGACCAGGGCCCAACCCGCATCGTGTTGTTGCTGGCCGCGCTCCATGGTTTTGTCAACATGATTGATCGAGTGTCCAGTCGTGATGCTGGTGATCTGATGGCTTTCCTAACCATGTTGTTGCTTTGCCTGGTCATCGGACCAGTAACTGGCCTGGTGTCGCTCTACCTCGGGGCTTGGCTGTTTCGTTGGGTTGGTCGTTGGCTGGGTGGCCAGGGAAGGACCGGCGACCTTCGTACAGCGCTCGCCTGGGCCGGATTGCCGGTCATTGCCAGTTTGCCGCTGTGGGGCTTGTTGGCACTCTTGCTGGGCCCGGCGCTTTTTACGTCCACTAGCACTAGCGAGACCATTGCGCCATGGCAAACGATTGTTGCCACGCTGGTCGGTTTGGTCATTCTGGTCCTCAGCGGCTGGAGTGTGCTCCTGAGTGTTCTTGGTATCGCCGAAGCCCATCGCTTTTCGATCTGGCGCGCCATTAGCACCTGCCTCTTGCCGGGGGTAGCTGCCGTGGTGTTGTTAGCCCTGATCGTCATTCCGGTTGCTTTGATTGCCTGACGGATACGAGCAATCCTGTACCGACGCGTGTGTGCGTCGCTGCCCGATGGTGTTGCCATCCCCCATGTTGACAGGTTGCTCCTGCATAGCAAGACAGACAGTAAAGGATGATGCTATGAAATCACAACAACATAGATGGAAAACCTGGCTGAGCCAGGTGGTTCGGCACCAGGGCGGCGCCAGCACTGTCGAATGGATTGGGTTGCTGGCCATCGTGCTGGTGGCCCTCGGTGTCAGTGCCTTTGCCCTGACTCAGAATGGAAACGTCATTGGTGAAAGCTTTGCCCGTCAGTTTGGATGTGCATTGCGGGTTATCGGCATTGAAGGCGTCACTTGTGACCAACTCGATGAAGCAGAGGCACGTGGGATCGATGTGTCCCAACAGGCCATCGATCCGCCCCCATCATTACCGGCTGAAGAGGGGTATGAATGTCAACAGGGTGAGTCGACGATTGGTGATAATGGCTATCTACAGCAGACCACCAACTGTTCGCGGGTGGCGCCGGACAACCCCAAAGCGGTCGAAAACTGTACAGCGACTGCGACCGGCCAGGATCTTTGGGAGGGTGAAGCACCACCGCCCGAATACTCCTGTGAAACCACCCAGATCGTACCGGAGCCACTAGAGGGCTATGAATGTACCGAAACGACGAGCACCACTGCGGACGGGGATCAGCAGTTTGATCAAGATTGTTGGCGTGTCTCACCTGACGATCCTGGTTCCGTCGAAGAATGTCACAACAGCACAGTGGTCAATGCTCAGAGTCTTGCCGATGACACTTCATGGAATTGTGAAACCCAACAAGTGGCACCGGACCCCTTACCAGCAGAGGAGGGCTGGGAATGTAATGATAGTACAGATGGCAATCAACTCACCCAGACCTGCGAGAAACGCGAAGGAAATGGTGACGAGACGACTATAACAACCTGTACCAATACAACGGTTGTGGAGCCTGGTGGTGAGTCGTCTGGTTGGGACTGTGAGTCAGTAGTTGAGCGGGAAGAAGAGAAGTGTGAGTGGAGTTGGAACATCTTTAAGATGGTTAAGAATTGTTTCACAGAATACGTTATTGAACCTATAGCAGAACATGTTATTGAACCATTCCTCGGTGCGCTGGAAGATGTATGGGAAGGTGCGAAAGCTTTCCTCACTGGTGAATTCCAAGCCTTGATTGGCATCATTGAAGGCATTATTGAGTTCTTCAAAAACCCCTCGTTAGATGCATTACTCAAAATCCTGGACAGCGCATGTGGCAGTATGGTTTTACAGTTCATTCCTGGTGTGGGTGATGCGCTGGGTGCTCTGTGTGATGCCAAAGAACTAATCGAATCGTCTATTGATGGTGACATTGCTGGCATTGTTATCAGTGCGCTGTCGCTAGCCATTGAAGCGCTCTTTGCGTTCGTACCAGGGATGGGAGACTTTGTAGGAGAGTTGATGGATCAGCTTACCCCAACTATACGAAAGCTCTTTAAGTCTGGGGATGAGGCGGCTGATACCGGGACGGATGTTGCACGACAGGGTGATGATGTGGTTGATGCGGCAGCCGAAACACCGGATAGTGATGCCTGTATCATCTACAGAGGCAAAGTGCGTGGGTTGGCGGCTCCCAAACGGTGTGCTCCAGGTACCACTGGCAGTGCTAAGAAACCAAAGACAAATCTTGACGATCAGGATGTTAAGCGTAAATGGAAGTCTGATGCGAATGGGAACATCTACTATGAAACCCAGGGTAAACGCGTTTACATTGATCCAGACGACCAGGAATATGCGAAACATATGAAACATCAGGAAAGCCAGTATAAACCTAAAAACGATAAAACTGCTATGCAGAGTCCTCAACCTCATACAATCAATGGAACAGTATATCAGGGTCAAGTAAAATACAATAATCTCAAGTCCGATGGGAAGTCAGGTGAGGTTTCAGGGACTATTACCCCTGGGATGGCGGGTAAACATACCACCAACCCTGACTCGACTGTTCTTCCCACTGGTTGGGATGATGCACAAGGAGTCAAAGGTAGTGACTCTGTAGCACGTTTACATCTCTTCGGAGCACAGCTTGGTGGTTCAAATAAAAACCCGCAGAACTTTGTCACAGGATTTCAAAGCCCTAATCTTGCTATGAAGAGTGAGGTCGAGGATCAAGTGGCCAAACATGTGAAAGCAGGTAATGCCGTGGATTACAAGGTTAAGCCTCATTATAGTACACCGGGACAGGAGTATCCTGACTCAATTCAGATCAGCGTAAAGTCACAAACTGATCCGAATTTTGAAATACATGTCCTTATCAAGAATACCCCTGGTAACAAGGAGGTGATCTATTTGAAACAACCGAAAGGTATTAACCCGCAACAACGTAGTCATCAGACGTCCTATAACTGGGTTCCAGGAACGAATTCGAATACACCATCAGGTATGCAACCATTGCTATGATCCATAGAATATGGTCATTTTGACATAATCTGTTGGGGGTACTCGATATATTCTGTAGAGATGAGTTGAGTAAACCCTTCGCACACATAGGATTCGGAAAACAATATGGGCTATACATTTTAAGGTATACCTAGGAGGATACAGTAATGACAACCTTTCAAACTCTTTTCGAACAATATGCAGCAATTGCGCTGGAAAAACAATGGGTGTTACAGGATCTGATTGAGGAAGCTGAGTGGCGGGTGGATCTCGATGAGGGGATACTAACTATTAATGATTCTGACACGTTTCCGGTGCAGCTTATTGGGTCCGATGCCGATGCAGATCAATCCTGGTTGTGGGCATGGGCCAACCCACATCTTGATCTTCCAGCATCGGTGTTGCAAGCAGCAGCAACAATCCGTACTTTTGGTGAGAAAGAACAGGTTGCTGAATTCACACAGCCACAGTTATCATTACAATCAGTAACTGGTCATCAACTTGCTATGGTAACAGCAAACATATGCAATGCAGATGGATATTTTGTTAGTCCATATGATGGGGGCTCCATTTTTCTTTTGCTAACTGCACCAATGGTACAAGCAAAGATGAAAGCAAAACCAACACGTATGGTCAATGTATTCAATGAATTGATTGATACATTTCCTATCAATCATCGACGAGGCTTTATTGCATACCTCAATGCAAAAGGTTTTGAGGCGAATATCAACCAGACGGAGGACGAGACGAATATTATAGCACGCAACAAACAAAACAAATATATTCGGGCATGTTTCGATGAGTGGGATCGCTTGGTAGAATTAACTACAACCGTAAACCCTGATGAAAAATTTGTTTCCTAGTATGGTCAGTGATTACAGAGTTTTTCTGTCTATAAGCATAGGGCCTTCGGTTAGGAACTGACCTGATCCCTAGACAAAGCTATCCGAAACCTAAGGAGTGTTGTTTAGTGGCAGAAGCTGAGTTAAATCTGTACGTCTCTCTGTGGGAATGATATATCACGACTCACTCTCACCTTCTTGTTCAGGGAAGAGGCGTTCAAGCTCCATCGCTTCATCGAGCGCTTCTTCCCATGAGAGTTGCTGTCCGGCAGCCCAGGCTGCTTCCCATGCGGTCGGGGCTACCTGACTGCGTGCTTCCGCTACCAGTTGTTCGTAAAATGGGGTTTCGGAGGGTGGTCTGACACTCTGGAGTGCGGTACGAAGGGCCGCCTCAGCTCCCCAGAGTCGCGCAGCAAGCAGTGGTTGACCATGCTTTGCAAAGATCCCACTAATACCTTCCAAAAAGCTCGTCACCATATAGAGGTCCTCTGAGTTTTGCAAGGAAGGCAGACTCTCCCAAAGATACTGTTGAGCAGTGGCGGTATCTTGCTGGCTAAGAGCTACTTTACCAAGATAGATAAGGCAAGTAGTTATTACACTAGTATCTTTCAAGTCACGTGCTGACTGGAGTGCTTCAGCAAGTAATTGCTGTGCTTTGAGATAATCATCCTGCAACCAGGCAATAATGCCTAGGTTGAGCAGTGCCTTTATCACACCGTGTTGATTCCCCAGTTCCTGATGGATCAGCTTACTGGCCTCATAGCGTTCCAGTGCCTGCACAAAGTCACCTTGTGATAGCGAAACAAATCCTAGACTGCCCAGCGTGTTGGCCATACCCAGACGGTTGTGAGATATCTGCGTTAACGTGAGGCACTCCTCGAAATAGCTTATAGCACTAGTGTAGTCTCCTTGATTTGATATGACGTTACCTAGCCCGTTGAGTGCTGCTGCCAGCAATTTGTGATCATTCAGTTGGCGGGCCAGCGCCACACTCTGCTCGAAATATGGCTGGGCATCTGCATAAGCAGCTTGTACCCCAAGCAATACCCCATAGCTGCGTAAGGCAGTGGCATACTCAAGTGGTGCTTGTGCACCTTCCAAAGCCACAATCTGCTCCAGCCAGTGACAGCCCTCCTGGAGATAGCTTCGGATGTACCAGAACGACCAGAGCGCATTCCCCAGCCGCAGCGCCTGTTCTGGATGGGGCTGGACTATCGCCCAGTGTAACGCAGCTCGTAGGTTGTCATATTCCACGTCCAGCCGCTCCAGCCAGACCTGCTGGCTGGCTCCGGTTAATTCCGTGGCAGCCTGCTCCGCCAGCGCCAGATAGTAGGTAGCATGCCGCGCCGCCAGCACAGCGGCCTCGGGGTGGCTCTGCAAGCGTTCCTGTGCATAACTCTGGATGGGCACCAGCATCCCAAAGCGGGGTTCGCTATCGCCATCCACCGTGCGCGTAACCAGACTGCTATCCAGCAACGCCGTTAAGCCATCCAGCGCAGGTATCCATAACGGGGCCAGGTCGGCACCGTCCACGGGTAACATTGCCAGTTGCTCCGCTTCGCCACACACCTGTTCAATGGCCTCCAATGTGCATCCGCCCTGAAAGACCCCCATCCGCACAAAGAGCATCTGTTCCACCGGACTGAGCAGGCTGTAACTCCATCCGATGGTCGCGTGCATACTCTGCTGACGCGACGGACCATCACGCACGCCCGCACTCAGCACATCGTGGTGTGCAATCAAGCGTTGCAGGAGGGCGGCAGGTGACAGCAACCGTAAGCGTGCAGCGGCCAGTTCCAGCCCTAAGGGTAATCCAGCCACCTGGTTACAGATGGCGACAATAGTCGACGCGTTGCTCTCGGTCAGGGCAAAGTCCGTATGAACAGCCCGTGCGCGTGCCACAAAGAGCGCAATGGCGGGGACCGTGGCCAGGGTGTCAAGAGGTGGTAGTTCTGTCGCAGTGGATGTTTGCAACGGCGGGACGGCATACACATGTTCACCATCAAGCTGGAGGCGGGTACGACTGGTGGTGACGATTTGCAACTGCGGAGCGGCATCGAGCAGGGTGGCTAGCTGGGGCGTGGCATCGAGCAGGTGTTCGAGGTTGTCCAACACAAGCAGGAGGCGCCGCCAGGACAAATAGTCGGCCAGTTCGTCGTGACGACTACCCAGCCCCGGTCCCCGAACTCCCACGGTCTGGGCCAGAGTGGGGACGACCAGCGCGGGGTCGTGGACAGCAGCCAGATCAACGAACCAGACCCCGTGTAAGAAAAATGGCTGGAGTTGGGTCGCCACCTGAAGGGCCAGCCGCGTCTTCCCCACCCCACCGGGTCCGGTCAGGTTGAGGAGCCGGACCCTTTCCTGCTGTAAGCAGTGACAGATTTCAGCTACTTCCTGGTTACGACCAATAAGAGGTGTGCGCGGTGCTCGCAAATACCCTACAGGCGGCTCGGCGGGGTCAAGATCCTGAACGGGTATGCTGGCCGTCTGGTCAGTTGCTAAAGTGAGGGGCGCCATCCCATAGCGGGCTGCCTGCACAAAAGAAGCCCACATGGCCGTGTCAATGGTCAACGCCTGGGCCAGCCGCTCGGCAACCTGGTGCGAGGGGCGGCGCTCCCCGGTTTCGAGCTTCCGCAACAGCGCTGCCGAGTAGCCAATCTGTTGGGCAAGAACTTCGCGGGTGAGCCCACGCTGGTCACGCTGGTGGCGTAACCATTGGCCAAAGGTGGTTCCTTGCATTAGGCACTTGCTCCATCAACATCTGGCTGCGTTGTTGCAGTATCCGTAGGTAATGCCATGGTTGCAATCTCAAATGCTTCCACAAATGCTTGCTCCCATGACAATTGTTGCCCGGCTAACCAGGAAGCCTCCCACGTGCTTGGGTCAATCTGACTGGCAGCCTCTGCTATAAGTTGTTCATAAAATGGTCGTTCAGACGGGGGCCAGAAGCTGCTGATCGTTTCCCGCAAGGTGGATGTTGCTCCCCACAGCCGTGCAGCTTGCTCATATTGACCACATTTTCCGGCCAGACCTGCTGCCCCCTCGATGGTATCTGCTAGCAATCGTCTGCGAGCGGGATCGCGGGTGAGTGGCAGACTTTCGAGGAGGTAGACCTGTGCATTTGTCAGATCATGTTGTGAAAGACATATTTTGACCAGATAGACCAGATTATTGACTAACACGGGCATATAATTCAGTTGTCGTGCGAGTTTGAGCGATTCTAACGTTAACCGTCGCGCCTCTTCGTAATCACCCTCAAGCCACATGACAATGCCCAGATTGCCAAGCATGACGCTTACACCGGCGGTATCACCAAGTTTACGATAGTTGGCCAGGCTGTCCTGATACAGACTACGGGCGCGGGTACAATCACCAATTTCTGCGGCAATCACCCCGAGATTGGACTGTGCCCGTGCTGCTCCAAGTGTATCTCCTGCCAATTGATAGAGCTTGTAACTTTCTTCGAAGTAGACGGTAGCTTGATCAAGCTGCCCCTGTTTATTTACAGCAAGTCCTAAACTGTTAAGGAGTAATGCTATGTTACCCTGATCGCCAAGGTCACGCCACAATTGGAGACTTGTTTCAAGGTATGTGTAAGCACGTTGGAATTCACTTAAGTAGGCTAACAATCTCCCAAGGACATGGAGTGTGCTGGCACGTAGCTCTATGGGTATCTGTTGTTCGCGGCTAAGCGCCTGCTCTAACCAGTGCACTCCTTCACTCCAGTGCCCTCGCACTTCCCAGAAGCGCCAGAGTGCTGTTCCCAGGCGTAACGCACTTTCGGCATCCTCTTGTTCTATAAACCATTGGAGCGCTGCTCGGAGATTATCATGTTCATGTTCCAGCCAATCGAGCCATTGTTGTTGTTGAGGCCCTGTAAGTTCAGCGGCAGCTTGTTCGGCGAAGGCCAGATAATAACCAGCGTGACGTTCCTGCAATATCGCTATTTCAGGTGTCGCAAGGAGTTTATTACGCGCATAGGAGTAGATGGGCACTAACATCCCAAAACGGGGTTCGTCATCAGCTTCTATCGACCGTGTGATCAGATTACTGTCAAGCAAAGCTGCCAGACCATCAAGTACTGGTATCCACAGGGATGCGATTTTAGAGGTGTCAGTGGGGCTATGCTTGTCAGTATCCTGCCCACTACATATGGTTTCAATGGCTGTTAACGTACATCCCCCTACGAAGACTGCTAACCGGATGAAAAGAATCTGTTCAGCAGGTTTGAGCAAACCATAGCTCCAACCAATCGTTGCCTGCATACTTTGCTGGCGTGATGGACCGTCACGCACACCCTCAGTCAACGCTTCATGATGCTCTATGAGCCGTTGGAGAAGGGCTGTGGGAGAGAGTACACGTAACCGAGCTGCGGCTAACTCTAAAGCAAGTGGTAAGCCTGCGAGATGCATGCAAACAGTGGCAATGGCAGTTGCATTCGTCTCTGTGAGCGCAAAATCCTTCTGCGATGCCTGGGCACGTGCCACAAACAGAGCAACAGATGAATTCTTGGCCAATTCAACAAGAGGTGGTAAGGGGTCAAGAGGGGGGAGTACCAGCGGTTCGACTGTTACCACATGCTCGCCATCAAGTTGTAAACGCACCCGACTGGTGATCAGGATTTTAAGTTGAGCGACGCCATCGAGTAGTTGTGCAACCTGTGATGCTGCATCCAGAACTTGCTCAAAATTATCCAGAAAGAGCAGAACATTACGTGTTTGGAGATAGATCTGCACCTGTTCCAATACATTGGTTGATCCATGTTCGCGGATACCCAGCGTTTGTGCAATCGTACTGATCACCATCGTCGGATCGGTCACGGTAGTCAGATCAATAAACCAGACGCCGTGGAGAAAGATATTTTGGATCTGAGCTGCGACTTGAAGTGCCAGGCGGGTCTTGCCGACTCCGCCATGCCCAGTGAGGGTTACCAGCCGAACCTCCGATTGAGTGAGGAGTTGACAGACTTGCTGAACATCGGTGTTCCGACCAATCAGCGTTGTGCGTGGGGCTGGAAGGTTACTTGGTGAGACCACTGGTGTGATGGGGCCCAGGGCACGCACTGCAGGTGTAGCGGTAGGTGTGGGTGTTAACAGTGGAGCCGTGCCATTGCGCGCGTGTTGGATGAATGTGGAGTGCTGGTCGATGGCAACCTCAAAGATCTGAGCAAGCCGTTCAGCAACCTGGTGCGAAGGACGGCGTTCGCCAGTTTCGAGTTTGCGTAACAAGGCAGCAGAATAGCCAATTTGTTGAGCAAGCGCTTCTCGGGTCAAGCCGCGCTGGTCGCGTTGGTGGCGCAACCACTGCCCAAAGGTGGTTCCATGCATTACAACCTGTTTCTCACTTGTAACAGCACTTGTGGTTAAGTTTGTCCTAGTTATAGTAACTATTGTAGCACTATTGTAACACTTGTGTAGTTCTTTTTGTGTCAGTTGTCTTCTTGCTGTCCCTATACGTATTCTGTTTTAATACACCCAAGCAACCGTTTCATTGTTGATACACAACATACATCGAATGTTAGATATGACATGTATTTTCACCACTACAGGATAGATGTATAAAGGAGGATAACGATGGAATACGCACCACTTGTTCAACCACTTGTGATGGTCGTAGATGACAATGCGATCTCATGTGAGTTTGCCGAAACGTGCCTGCGTCGTAATGACTTTGCCGTTATTATCGCCAATGGATGTGTTGAAGCCATTGAACTGTTAGGACAATACAAACCCGAAGTCATTCTCCTCGATGTTATGCTCGATGATGGCTGTGGTTATGCTATGTGTGCAACTATTCGTGCTGGTGGTCTTGAAGGAGAACTGGCGCATCTGGTTGATGTTCCCATTCTCTTTGTATCAGACCAGATCGAAGAAAGCGACCGACTCAAAGGGTTTGAAGCAGGGGCTGATGATTACATTGCCAAACCCTTTAATCCACTGGAGTTGATCTATCGTATTCAGGCTATTCTGCGTCGCAGCATTGGCAAATGTCATGCGGTGATCAAAGAAGGGCCATTGTTGGTCGATCCGCGACGACGCCAGATCCTTGTGCGCGGTCAGGTTGTCGATGTGACGCCCAAGGAATTTGAGCTATTGCGCTTGCTTGTGAGCACGACCGGACGTGTCTTTTCACGCGGTGAACTCCTTGAGCGTGTATGGGGATATGCCGCGCAGAACGATACCCGTACAGTCGATATCCACATTGGTCGCTTACGACAAAAACTCACAGCATACGACGAGTCTTGTGGCGAGATGATTAACACCGTGTGGGGTGAAGGTTATCAGTTTGTCCCTCTCAATGAAAATGTAAATGCCGTGCACGATATGGCGCTCTCAGCATAGCATTCATCACTATCATCATTCCTAAACGTCAATTGATATTTCTGGCTCTTGTTTCATCAAGGAGACACGTATTATGGACTACCTTGAACTGGCTCTGATTGCCTTTGCGGCTGTTGTGTTGGTCTATGTATCGATTACCGATATCCGTGAACGCCGTATCCCCAACCATATAATGTTTCCTGCTTTGGGCATTGCCCTTGCGGTTGCGTTAGCTCGTCCTGAACGCTGGTCGCTCCTGCTGGGAGGTCTTATTGCCGGTACGCTCTTTCTGATCCCAATTCTGACCCATGGGCTGGGGAAGGCTGGTGGTGGTGATATGAAACTCGGACTATTTATTGGCCTGGTATTGGGCTGGCCATCGATATTTCTGGCACTGTTAATTGCCTTCGTAAGTGCATTGTTGTTTGTCATCGTTGGTGTCACGCTTCGCCGTGTCAAGCTCCGTAGTGTTATCGCATTTGGCCCATTTCTCGCCTTTGGCGGCATTGTCACCGGCGCGTTGAGCCTGATTACTTTGTAAAACAAAGGAGTAGTGCTATGACTGTTTGTATGGAACCAGAAGTACAGAAGCAAGCAGAGCCAACCCTTACCACGTACTATGAGCTTGCACCGCAAATCTTGGTTACACCAAACGCACAACAGCGCGTTGTGATTGTGGTCGATGCAAGTTGCGAGCTTGATCCAGAGTTTCTTAAAGAAGCTGGTGTATTAGTTGTCCCACGTGTGGTTGGCACCAGGCAACAGACCTATACGCTTGACGCGAATCAAACATTACATCATACCTGTGCTGCTCATATACCGCATTCTATTGCCTATCAATCAAGCACGATAAGCGATATAGCGCATCTCTATGAACAAACGCTATCTAATGGTATGAGTATTGTATCGCTCCATCTTCCAGAATCGCTGGACAACACGGTATGTTCGGCACGCATGGCTGCGAAGGTGGTTCTCGCAGGAACAAAACATCTCACCACGACGGCACCCCGGATTGCGATATGCGAACTCGCCGCTGTCGGACTACGTTTTTCGTTTCTCGTACAAGCCGCGGCATATGCAGCACGCGAAGGTTTATCGCTGCCCCAGTTAGTCACTTTTATTGAGTGTCTCCAAAAAGAGATACATTCCTATTATGTGACAGGAATACATGGACCGATTAAGACCATGCGCCATTCGTGGCGTCCGAAAGGGGTGTCTCGCTGGGGTCGAGAGCAACTGTGGGAATACGATATTCCTGCCAAAAAGCTTATCTGTTCCGCGCGGGGGCAGATCATCCAGACACTGTTTAAAGAGAACGGTGTTCTTGATGAAACGCTGACACCAACCGTTTGTGTGCACCATCCCAAACTGTTCAACCGTATGAATGCGGTTCGCACCAAGCTGTCCCTACCACAGATTGACCCTCAACCAAGTGGTATCAGTGTATCACGTTGTTTTCCTCGTGGGTGTGTTGAGCTGCATATATTCCCTGAAGCAACACATCTGACTCATATGCTCCGTGTTATTCATCATATTGACCAAACCGCTGATCTTACCATACGCGGTGTTCGTGTAAGAGGAGGTATTGCATGACTACACTTGCACCACAACAAGGTGCCACTACACCACCACGACCAGTCACTGATCCCGCGAAGGTGCGACGCAAAGGCATCATATTGACGGTTACAGCTATCGTTCTGGCTATTGCAGGCGGTATTGCGGTCACAATGTATGTTGGTCGTTTAGAAGCAGAAGTCGGCATCAAAGAGACGGTTGTTGTTGCTACCGAACCCATTGCTGCACGACAACAAATTACAGAGGATCTGCTTACGACAGTTGAGTTGCCAGTGAAATATCTTGCACCGAGCTACATCTTAGATATCAACGATCTGATTGATGGTAATACAACCGCGTTGATTAACATTGCGCCAGGCGAATATGTCCAGCAAAACATGGTCTCACGCAACGCTGGATTAGAACCTGGGAGTCGGGCGGTCAGTATTCCTGTCAATGGCATCACCAGTGTTGGCAACAGCGTACGACAGGGAAATTATGTTGATATCGTGTTGTCATATGTCGACCGAGAGGGTGTGCTCAAGACCGAGTTCCTCCTTCAGAACATCAAAGTTCTAGCGGTTGATACCCTGTTACCAGAACAAGGTGGAGTTGGTGGTGTCGGTGGACAGACCTACCTGCCTGCTGGTGCCGATGGTGAGGTGGAGCTGGCTCCGTCCTCGATTGTCACGGTGGAATTAACACCAGAACAGGCTCTGGAAGTCTCCCATGCCACGAATTTCGGGAAAGAGTTACGGCTGATTATCCGTCGTCTTGATGAGGAAGAAATGCCTAACATCGATCCGGTTGAGTTTATCGGCAGCCAAAATCCATAATACGAGGGAGCCTGACATGATGACCAACTTTGACTGGCAACTCCATAAAAAAGTGCGCGTACTGCTCGCCAGTAATGACGCAACATTAACAGAACGAGTTTGGGCCTTCCTGGAGCAAGGTGGTGACACAATGCCGATTGGAACAGCCATAGGCAGTCGTGAATGTATCGAAATGCTTAAGAACCACGCTCCTGATGTACTGCTTATCACTGATGATTTACCAGGAGAAGATGTACTTGATGTGTGTCGGCAGGCTATTCATATCCATCCGCGTATTGCTTCGGTGATTCTGGCGTGTCAATCACATTATCAGGATCATCAGTATTTACATCAGGCGTTGGATAGTGGTGTATGTGATGTCATACATGTTGAACCACCGTATACCACACTGCGTTATCAAACTATCATCGATAGTGTGCTGCAGGCGTACAATATTATTCAGGATCGTGTAAGTGGTGTTGGCGGTGGTATTGGCCGGGTGATATCGTTCTTTAGCTTCAAAGGTGGTGTTGGCAAGACCACCCTGGCAGCCAACCTGGCCTTCCTGTTGTCCTCACAAGAGGATCGATCGCGGGCCATTCTGTCCGATTTTAACTGGCAGTTTGGGAGTCTGGAGACCTATGTTGGTCATACGGCAAGCCAATCGGTGCTGGATCTCATCCCAGTACTGGATGGGATTAGTCGTACTGATCTGGAAAACATTGCTCCACTCATTAATGACCGCCTGCGCCTTTTGTCTGCGCCACTTGATGCAGAACGCGTCGAGTTTATGCGTGATGTCCTGGAACGTGATGTCCTGGAAGATGATCGTGCATCGTTTATCGATGATGCGCTGGCACAGATTCGTGAACAACAGACGGTGCATATAAACGCCGGACGAACCGAATACCTGGAACTTTTGCTGAAAAAGGAAAAGGTAAAACAGATTGTATTGATGCTCGCACGCCGAACCATTCACTCGCTACGTCGCAACTACCATTATGTTGTTTTAGATACACCATCGCACCTTGATGATGTGACGCTTACAGCGCTCGAATTGTCCGATCTGGTGGTTCTTGTTTGTACGCCAGATTTGCCCAGTGTACGTGCAACACGCGCAGCCATGAATGTCCTCGAAGAAATGGGGTTGCGACGTGAGCAAATAGCCTACTGTGTCAATCGTGCGACACGCCGTGCTGACATTCGCAGTGATGATATCCGCAATCTCTTTAGTGGCTATGACATGCTCGGCGAGGTGAGTGCCGATTTTCGTACACTCCAGCCCTTCATCAACAATGGCTCGTTGATCGCTGAGCTAGCGCCAAATGCAGCGATGACTCGTGAATTGCGGCAGTTTGCTGCACATGTAACCGAACGTTTACCGGTTGCACGTGCTGCATAGTCGGAGAGTGTCTATGGAAAACGTGACGAGTATCCAAAGTAATCAGGTCTATCGAGTAGGTCCGGCCCTTTCAGCGCTAGGAGCAGGCTATTTTCGCGGCTTCACAGCATCTCAGGAAGTCACGCTACGGGTTGTGGTTGATGATCCACAAGAATTGGCCTTGCTCCAGGCCGAGGCTGCCTTATTCGCACGCTTTCGCCACCCACAGATTGCAACACTTCGCGACCAGGGTGGTGATCAACAGCATTGGTTTATGGTCTTCGACGGACCGGCTGCAAACCCACTGTCTGATTGCCTGTATCAAACACAGCTTTCGCTCGTTATTGCACTTGATGTCATCTTGCAAATCACGGATATTCTTCAAGAACTACATCAAGCCACTATTGCCTGGGGACGCTTCTGTCCTCAGGCTTTCTGGGTGAGCAAAACAGGTCGGTTGAAACTCATTAATCTCCGTGAGGCAGACCAACCTATCAACGCTCACGCAATGACAGTGGCTGAGGCAACCTATCTGGCACCAGAACTTAGTGCAAATCAGTCACCAACAGTGCAGAGTGATCTCTATGCATGTGGCGTTTTAGCTTATGAATTACTCACTGGAAGCGTGCCATTCACAGGTTCAAATCCAGCTGAGATAGTTATGCGACATACATCAGAAGCGCTTCCTGATCTTAGGAGTACACATCCCGAATTGCCAACCGACGTCATTGAGTTGATCATTCGTTGTCTGGATAAGTCACCAGATGCAAGACCAACCAGTGCCGCTGAATTGCATAATGTGCTTGCACCTATAGTAGAACGTCTGCGGACGGAGGAACGTGCTCAGATGATTACATGCCCACGCTGTGATCAATATATTCGACCAGCCGCCCGTTGTCCGCTCTGCCATGTACCATTGCAAGCTCAAATGGCACCACAACAACCACGTCGTACTATCAAGTGGCAATACCCTGCGATGGGTGTCGGCCTCTTTATCATCTTTTGTATGCTGACCGCACTTTTTAGCCAGGGGAATGCATCAAGTTCGAGTATTACGCAAGAAAGAGCTGCTCCTGAAGCAGAATCAACGGTGGTATCTCCTCAGTCGGTTGGAACTGACGACGAGTCTCTGTTCGCAACACCCGTTCCCACGGGAACATCGGTACCACTGACCCATGGCCATATACAGGGCGAAGCTGGGAATGTGGCCAACCCACATATTGATATCATTGCTGCAAGTGTCATCAAAGACGGGAATGATATCGTTGTCACCGTTGAAGTTGCTGGGCAGATTCAAGCCCAACCAAATGAAACAACCTATGCGGTCTTTTTTGATACAGACGATACCTATGGAGACATAAGTGTTCCGTGGCGTGAAGCGGGGGCCGATTATACCGTGCTATATCGTAGCGGCGATGAGGTAGCGACGTTTATGGAGTGGGATGGTATTGATTGGGTAAGCACCACTACCGTTACCGTAACGGTTGATGATGGCATAGTACGTCTCAAAATTCCTCTGGATTGGCTCTATCTCTACGACATATTCTCGTACGGTATTGTGACTATGCACCCTCAGGCTAATCTTACTGACACTGTGCCACCGCAGGGTGAGAGCATGGAGTTAGTTGGTGATTTAGCGCATAACAATGGTGAATAGATCATAAAAATATAGGGAATACGTCACCCGTGGGTAAGCTCTTTATCAGGGTTCTAACAGGAACCTTGGCCCACAACCTGCTTTTACATGTGCCTGGCCACATACGCCAATTAGCAGGAAAAACTTTTAGGAGTTAAATCATGCAAAACATACACCGAATCGTTCGATTACTTACCTTTATTCTGGTAAGTGCCATGCTTGGACAAGTGATACTGTACTATACGACTACATCACGTGCGGCGACGGACCTTCCTACCGTGAGTACGTTTAATGGTATCACGGACGGACAGACCATCCAGGGAACGGTTGGCATCGAGGCGATCACCAATGGTGAGCATATTGCCAAGGTCGAATTTACGGTGAGTGGCCCGGAAGAGGTAATACATACGGAACACCATGCACCGTATTTCTTTTTCGGAGATAGCAATGGCACTCCGAAGGGGTGGGATACGGCAGAACTACCTGATGGTGAATACAAGCTTATGGCCAGAGCAGTTGATGAACAAGGCCAGGGAGAAGCGTATTCCATCGCCTTCCGTATTGCCAATAGTGAATCCACCCTTAATGCCGCATCGGTACTCAATGACGAAGAGGATGCCCTCCAGATTCCTGGGTATATCCAGGCCGAGGATTATCGCGCTGGTGGGCAGGGCACGGGGTACAATGATAAGTCTTCTGGTAATAATGGCGACTCGAACGATCGTGATGATGACGTCGACATGCGTGGTTGTGACGCTGATGGAGATGGCAACAAAGATGAGCGCTGTGTCGGCTGGTGGGAAGGTGAGGAGTGGCTGGCCTACCGGGTCAACATTGAGTCGAGTGGCCAGTATGTTTTTAGTGTACGTGGTGCGACAGGCCGCGATGATGTAAAGCTTCAGTTCCGTATCGGTGACGAGGCCGTTGGGAGTGTCAACCTGCGTAACTCCGGTGATGCAAGTACGTTCGCTGTGTCCAAGAGTGATCCGGTTCGGCTTCCGGAAGGTCGTCACACCCTGAAGATGCAGCAGGCTGATGGTCATAGTTTCGATATTGATGCGATCAAAGTGGAGCGTGCGGGTGATGGTGGTAGTAACCCAACGGCAACACCAGAGCCACAACCAACTCAGACACCGCCACCAGACGATGGGGATACGATCACATTGCCAGGCACTGTCGAGGTTGAAGACTATCGCGCTGGTGGGCAGGACCAGGGCTATTACGACCAATCATCTGGTAACAAAGGTGACTCCAACTATCGTAATGACGATGTTGACATGCGTGGCTGTGATGCCGACGATGATGGCAACAAAGATGAGCGCTGTGTCGGCTGGTGGGAAGGTGAGGAGTGGCTCGCTTACAACGTGCGGATTGAGTCGAGTGGTGAGTATGTCTTCCGTGTCCGTGGCGCTACCGAGCGTGATGATGTGAAGCTGCAGTTCCGTATTGACAGTGACGAGGTTGGAAGTGTCAACCTGCGTAATACCGGTAGTACGAGTTCCTTCACTACATCGGAGAGCGAGCCGATCCAGCTTCCGGAAGGTCGTCACACCTTGAAGGTGGAGCAGGCCGCTGGCCATAGTTTTGACCTGAACTTGATCAAGATCGAACGTGCGGGTGATGGTGGTGGCGACCCAACGGCGACACCAGAACCAACCAACGAGCCTGAGCCGACGGCTGCACCAGCACCAACAGACACAGGACGTAGCGGACGAATCGATGGTGCGAATGTGTATGTGAGCAAGCAACAAATTGAGTCCATCCAGGACAAAGTTCGTTCAGGAGACGGGCCATGGCAGGGTTACTACGACCGTCTGATGGAGGATGCCCGCGACGCGCTTGATGCTGGTCCGTACAGCGTGACACGCAACGGCGGCCCGGATGGTGAACACAGCTACTTTACCGAACTACCTTACTGTGGTTGGAAGCGTGTCGATGGGAAAGAACCGGATTGTCGGGACGGTCAGATCAACCCACAGGCCGACCGTGACGATTATGAAGCCGCGATTGCCATTGGTCAGGCAGTGCGTGACCTGGGTCTGGCCTACGCCTTATCAGGTGAGGAACGCTATGCAGAACGTGCCGCCTATCTCATTCGGGTGTGGGCGGTGGATGAGGACTCGCGCATGAATCCACGCTTTACCAATGGCCAATCGCGTATTGAGTTGTCGATTACGATGCCAGGGTTGTTCTATGGTGCCGACCTCATCAGTGGTTCCTCATCGTGGTCGAGCGACGAGCAGCGTGCCTTCCGATCCTGGGTGAACGACTTTGTCGACAGTGGTAAGTCGTGGACAGGTGAGAACAACTTTGAGGCCTGGCGGCTGGTGTTTGTGGCCTCAGGTGCTGCTTACGCGGATGATCGTGGCGATCTGGATTATGTATATGATCGGTTCAAAGAGATTCTGCCGGAACACGTCGGTTCTGAGGGGCAGATGGTGAAGGAATTGGGGCGCACCAAGTCGCTCATGTATTCACTCTACTCGTTGAATGCCTTCACCCAGATTGCGGAAATTGCCCGTCACAATGGTGAGGATTTGTACGATTACAGTCGGAACGGTCGTAGCTTGAAACTGGCGTTAGATTATCATGTGCCATATGTGATCAATCCTGATCGATGGCAGCGTCAGCAGATTGCGCCGATTGAGCCCAAGGACGTGGCCCACTACGAGATGGCCTACCGCTACTATGGTGATGAAGATTACCTGCAGGCGATCAACGAGTGGGATCGACCACTGAACGAAATACGCGCGATGGGACCTGTTACGTTGACCCACGGTCGTTAAAACGGAATTTTGGCAATTTGGTAGGATAGATTGGCGCCCCCGCTACCAGAAGGTGGTGGGGGCGCTTTGTGTGAGGTTATAAATTTAACTGAGCACTATATCTCACGAAACAGATGTCTCTGTTTGATAGCTCTCCGCTTGCATCTGGTATAGGCGTGCATAGGTGCCATTGGCCCGTACTAAGGTTTTGTGCGAACCATACTCCGTAATGCGTCCATCCTCCAACACCGCAATGACATCAGCCATCCCCACTGTGCTGAAACGATGGGAGATCAAGAGACTGGTGCGACCCGCCATCAGCTGAGCAAACTGCTGGTAGGTGGCATATTCGGCTTCGGCATCGAGTGCCGCCGTCGGTTCATCCAAAATCAACATGCTGGCATCCCGTGCGAGCATGCGTGCGGTTGCCACTCGCTGCCATTGCCCACCGGATAGATCGATACCGTGGCTTTCTTCGCTAAACATCAAACTTAATTCCGTCGCATAGCCTTGGGGCAAGCGCAGAATCTCGTCGTGGATCTGGGACTGGCGGGCGGCCTGCTCAATCCAGGCGTTATCATCTATTTTGGTCAGGTTACCTAGTCCAATGTTTTCCTGCACGGTCAGGTCGTAGCGCATAAAATCCTGGAAGATGGCACCAATGTGTTGCCGTAATGCCACCGGATCAAATTCACGGATATCGATGCCGTCCCAGAAAATCTGACCTTCTATCGGATCATAGAGGCGCGTCAAGAGTTTGACCAGTGTTGATTTTCCGGCCCCGTTGAGTCCGACCAATGCTAAACAACTTCCTGCCGCAATCGTTAGATTGACATCACGCAGAATCCAGGGTTGTTGGTCGTGATAGCGAAACGACACCTTCCGCAGTTCAATGCCGGTGGTGAGCGACGGCACCGATTGCGTGACCGCAGGAATGGGCAGATCAGGTGGAAGCGTGAGGAGCTTCTCCAACGAGGAATGAAACAGGACACTTTCGTTAAGCATGGCGATTGATGCGACGATACCCGCCAGCGCGGTTTGCACGGCACTCACCGCATTGACATAGAGCATAATATCGCCGACGGTCAGGCGTCCGGCCAGCGCTGCCAGCACAATCAGCACAAACGCTACCCCTGCTGTCCCACTGGAGAGCAGTCCTAACCCGAGTTCCCAGCGTAAGGCGCGTTGTTCCTGACGGCGCTCGGCGTGCTGGGTGCGGTGATAGAGGGCCAGGAGTTTCTCCAGAAAATAGGTTCCCAGGCCAAACAGTCGAATCTCTTTGGCCGATTCGGCACTGGCCAGCACATAGGTGTAATAAAACTTGCGGCGTTCATCCGGGCTCAGGGTTAGGGCGAGACCAAAACGTTGTTGTCCAAGCCTGATCTGCGCATAGAGTTGTGGGAGCGCCGCCAGGAGTACCAGACCCGCCAGCCAGATATTGAAAACCAACAGTACACCGATAAAGCTCACTAGGGTGATGGTATTCTGGAGCAGCCGGATGAGAATATCGAGCATTTGTTGTGAGCTGTGTTCGGCACCCTGCTGCGCCATGCGAATAGTGTCATACACCTGTGGGTTTTCAAATGGTCTGATGCTCGTAAAGCCATTGATTTTGCCGTAGACGGTTGATTGAATGGCCACCGTCAGGCGGCGGTTGAGTTCGGCGGTCAGATAGGTACTGATGAAGGGTAAGGTGGTTGTTACAAGGAGCAGGATCGCCTGAACTGCGAGCAGCCCGATCAAAAAGCCATCAATGCGGGTAGCGTCTTGGGCAAAGCGTTGTGTGATGGCGTCAAGGAGCAATTTGATCACCCAGGCGTTGGCAAGTGGCAAAAGTCCTTGCAAAGCAGTCATTGCGAGAATGCCAAGACATGCGAGTGGATATGCCTCCCAGACACGGTGGGACATCTGCCAGATGGAACGGAGAAACGGTGGGGCGGAGCGCAATTTCTCAAGCACAGACACCTCCGTTTACCTGAGCTCATCGATCTCAGTATCGCTCATGAGATCGGTCGTCATCGGTGTGCGGCGATAGGGTAATTTGGCGATTACGACGCCTTGAATAGAGTCCAGCGGGATCGGACCCCACTGCACCGAATCAAAACTGCTTGTGCCATCCCCTTTGACAAACCCATGGTGGGCCGGAATGTGCCATGTGGCCAGATTGGTCGTCGCATCGTACGATTGAAAGGTGGTTGATCTGGTTCCATCGGGTGAGGTACAAGGCTGTACGACAGTATCGTCGGGCAGGCCGATTAAGCGCTTGATGACCAGTTCCTGACCGAATTGGAGATCGGCGACTGTGATCCCATCTGGTAGCCCGGTGACTTCCGGCTCGCGGGCAAAGACGACTATTTGACCTCGTTGGAGCCAGCGTTGTGGCCAATGAGAGAGGACAACGACGCGGTCACCATGGACGAAGGTCGGCTCCATACTTATCCCTTGAACATGCACCACGCACACAAAACGCTTGATCAGGAAGAGACTGGCCCCGACAGAGGCTACACACCACCACAGAATACGCATAAAAACCCTTTTAGCATAAGTAGTAAGATGGCAAGGTTTGCATACTCGCCATCTCAGATCATCCAGTTGAGAATGTGTTGTATGATTTGGTTCTTCAAGCTATCTAATGTTTGATTAAGGATAACATTGACCAAAACAGCTATACCAAGGGCGTGCTTCGCCACCTCCAAAACAATAGCGTCGGTTCTTAGCAATATAGCCTATTCCACAACAGCCAACCCTTTCCCATGGACCGCATGGCATTGCTATCGCGGTTTGTTGGGGAGCTACACGACTCAGAAGGCCATCAGCGAGTTTAGTGACGGCGCCAGTGTGATTGGACAGGTTGGCGACTTTGGTGAAGAGTCTATTGGTAAAGGGTTTCATACAAGGGTTCTCCTGGTTTAGTAAATAATAAATATACTTTTAGAAGAATGGGTGGATGGCTCGATGCATGCCATCCACCCTGACTCAGTGCTTACATGTGCTAATGACTATTAACCGCAACTGGACAACGTCGAGACACATTTATATTCGGGACGGGCTTCGCTGCCACGGAAACAATAGCGCCGATACCTGATACTACGATAAGCACAGCAGCCAACATTTTCCCATGAACCACAAGGCACTCCTGCTTCAGCTGGCTTCTGCGGTGCCACACGGCTCAAGAGCGTATCGGCCAAGTGGGTAAGTGGTCCCATGTGGTTAGACAGGTCGGCGACTTTGGTGAAGAGTTTCATACGAGTTTTCTCCTGTACATATAATCATTAGTAATAGGGATAAACAAACGATGTTTTGCGGTCTGCGAAATTAGTAGTAACACATGCCTTCGCACTTGTATTGAGTAGTTGCAACGGGTCCATTTAAACATGTACGGCGATATTTTGCTTGAGATGTACAACATCCATAATACTGCCATGGTCCACACCCTGCCTCAGCTGGCTTCTGCGGTGCCACACGGCTCAAGAGCGTATCGGCCAAGTGGGTAAGTGGTCCCATGTGATTGGACAGGTCGGTGATTTTGGTGAAGAGCTTCATACGCGTTTTCTCCTGTATATCATTATTGATAGAGCTTAGGCACAGGTGGGTAGATGTGCTCATACAGAGATATTGGTAGTGATAAACAGGCAATCTACCAGCATGTAGGGTTGCCACAACGAATATATGATCCTGTTCCGACATAGCAACGGAATTTTCCTCGTCCATCACTACAGCAGCCGATGGCAACGCAGTTACTACCAGCTGCCTCCTGCTGCGGTGCCACACGGCTTAATAGATGATCAGCAAGTTTGGTGAATGTGTTGGTACGGTTAGACAGGTCGGTGACTTTGGTGAAGAGATTTTTCATAGGCGGTTTCTCCTACTACATAATAATCAATTGATACAGAGAAGAACAAATACTAGCGAGTACGACTCTCAGATGTGTCTATGGTCTAACGAAATCTCCTTTCTATTGGTAGAGCAACACGTATCGAATACCGATCACGAAGATCGAGGGAATCGTCATGTCAGGGAAGGTGCACGGGTGACTTGCTGCTCCCAGCCAGGACCAAAGAAGCCCGATGACTCGACAGAGCCATCTGGATTTAGTTGGCAATAAAAGGGTGTTGATTCAGCTTTGTAGTCACGGGCAAACGCATTCTGCTCGAGTGGGGCATAGAGCAATGGCACGGTGACCTCATGTTTTTGAACAAGGGTTGTTATGTCAGCTTTCTCTCCATCGGTGCTGACAAGCACCAGTTCGACACCAGCTTGTTTGGCTTTGGTGGCAAGGTCATTCATCGCTGGGAGTTTATCGACACAGGGGCCACAGGTTGGCGAAATAAAAATAAACGAGACGGCTTTATGTGCATAATGCGCCAGCGTGACGATCTCACCGGCTAATGTCTCAGCGGTAAAATCGGGGGCCGGAGTACCTTTTGCCAATCCTTCGTCATCAGGAAAAGCCATACTTGACATCTGATTAAGACGACGGATAAGTGCTACAGTAAGCAATACATTTATCAGGACCACAACCCACAGCAGTATTGAGCTAATTACAAGCATCGGTATCATAGGATTAAGTTCCTCTCAAAGATTAGTTTGGTTGTAGCGTAATCGCGAGTAAACGCCAGATCTCACCAAGTTGTGTCCAGAGCATGACCACCACACTGCCAAAGACCCCAATGATGATCCACTCCAAAAGCGAGATTTGTCCGAGACTGTATGTCCCAATGGTGAGGTACAGGCCAGCACAGGCACAGATGAATAATCCCGCATTCCGCACCAGATCGGCGCCGGAAATCGTGTTGTTGCTGGCACCAAAACAATTGCATGTGGTATCTATACGACGGATTAAGACGGATGCCAGCGCAATGGAGAACAGCGTGAGCATGGTTGCTGCCAGTGCAAAAGCTGCCATGGGCCAGAACACCAGAAGGATCGCTGTTAGCATTTCACAGAGCAGGAAAAAGATGGCGCTGATGAGTACGAGCGCTGGTGGTAACAACCGGAAGTTGCTCACCGACTTGATATATGTTGAAAGATCTTTCAGTTTTGCAAAGGACGATAGTGCAAAGACATAACCTATCACCACAATGCAGAAGGCTAATCCATAGGATAGATGCATAGATCTCTCTCTCATATATCAAAGATTTGTATAAAAAAGTATTGTGAAGAAGAGTATAGCTATAAAGACAGAATTTGCCTATAGTTCGATCAAACTAAAATTTGTCATGTTTCTTGAGACATGGTAGAGTAAACGGACCAAAAGCGGCACCAAAAGCGGCCCCTGAAATTCATGATTGACTGTTACAGTGGAGTCGTATGAGGAGTAGCTTGCCATGCCAAGTACTAATGCCTTTGGTCAGTGGGTTCAACAACGGCGCAAAATGCTGGACTACACCCAACAGGAGTTGGCTACACTGGCAGCCTGTGCTGATCGTACTATTCGCAAAATTGAGTCTGGTACTCTGTCCCCTTCACAACACTTAGCCCAACGTCTTGCCACAGCATTGCAAATTCCCACCAAAGATCAGGCAACAGTGGTGGCGTTTGCACGGCATCATCCCGATTCTCTGCCGCCGACGTTGGCACCGCAAGATATGTCAACCACTTCAATAGATACACACCCTTTTACCACCATACCAACCTCTCCTCCTCTCCTCTTTGGGCGTGAAGAAGATCTTGCTCATATTCGCACATTGATCCTGAATGATGATATTGCATTGGTAACATTGACTGGTGCACCAGGAGTTGGTAAAACGCGGTTGGTCCTTGCACTCGCTACACAGTTGCGGTCATATTTCGATGATAGTGTGATGTTTGTTTCGTGCGCGCCACTATCCGATCCAGGTCAGATCCTTCCTGCCATTGCCAAGCATTTTGGTATTCAGGAAACACAACCAGCTGATCTGGAAGCAGCGCTCTTGGCTGCTCTTCAATCAAGTCAGATGCTGCTGATTCTGGACAACCTTGAGCATCTTCTGTCCGCAACACCTCAGCTTGCCAAACTATTGATGCACGCACCATACCTGAAACTGCTCATCACGAGTCGAGTACGGGTGCATCTCTCCAGTGAACATGTGTATGTTGTCCAGCCACTGGCCATTCCCGACTCGCAAGAGGATACTGATTGGTCACATTGGCATACCTATGGTGCAGTTGCCCTATTTGTCCATCGAGCCACAGCTATCGATCAGCAATTTGCATTGACAGAAAGTAATGCATCAACTGTTGTAGCGATTTGCCAACGTCTGGATGGCCTTCCCTTGGCGATTGAACTGGCAGCAACACGAAGTACACTGTTGCCACTACCACTCCTTTTAGCACAGCTTGACCAACGCCTTAAGCTTTTGACCAGTGGGGTTCGTGATGGTGTTCCACATCAACAGACGCTACAAACCACTCTGGAGTGGAGTTATACCCTATTGTCTGCTGATACACAAAAACTGTTTCGTCGTTTGGCCGTCTTTGTTGGTGGGTTTACCTTTGATGCCATCACAGCGGTATACGAGGGACTTGACCCGCATGATTTCGCTTCGTCAGCGCTTATTGCGATGATGACACATATGGGTATATTGGTTGATCACAACCTTGTGCAGCGCGTAAACCTGATTGATAATGTGCCACGCTTCACTATGCTCGAAACCATTCGAGCGTATGCACTGGATCAGCTTACACAGTATGATGAAATAAGTGCGGTGCAACAACAGCATGCGAACTATTATCTTACCTTTGTCGAAACCGCTGATAGGCATTTCCCCAAAGAAGATCAGGATCTGTGGTTGAATCGCTGTGCATCTGAGCTTGACAATATACGTGCTGCACTACAATGGACCGCTGATACGCAGCAACAAGAAGAGCTTTTGCGTATGAGTGTGGCTATGAGTACCTTTTGGCGCCTCCGTGGTTCTGTCTGTGAAGGGCGCACATGGCTCCAAAATGGCATAAATCGTGCCCCAAATGCTTCGGTAGATCTCCGTGTTGAAGCGTTGCGTATGGTCGGTATCCTCGCATTGATGCAAGATGATTATGCCCATGCCGATCAGTTTTTTACCCAGTGTCTGGCGCTGCGTTCTGAAGTCACAGATCAATCAAACATTGCTCGGGCGCTTGCGAGTTTAGGGAGGGTGGCCTACTGGCAGGCAGATTATCCACGTGCGTTGGTGCTGCTCGAAGAGGGAATGACTCTAATGCGTGACATTAATGATCAGGTCGGTCTTGCAAGCACGTTTTTGTATTTAGGGCTTGCTCACGCCAATATGGATCGGTATGATGATGCGATGGCTGCAATTGAAACAGGTTTAAACCTCTACCGTGAATTACAGTACGACATTGGTATTGGAACTGCACTAGGTTTTTATGGTCGGGTTGCGCTGTATCGTGGAGAGTATCAGCAGGCGGCTACAATGCTGGAACAAAGCTTAACCATCCTGGAGAGTCGAAATAGTATCCCTGGTATTGCGCGCACGCTGGTATATCTCGGACGTGTGGCATTAGGCGAAGAACAAACCCACAATGCCTTACATTTCTTTGAAGAGGGGTTGATTATGTGTCAGCAGGTAGGTGATCAGGAGGCTACAGCACTTGCGTTTGAGGGCTGTGCAGGTGTTGCTATCGCGCATGATCAATTGGAATATGCGACACGTCTTAAAGGTATGGCAGATCATATTCGGCAGCGGCTTGGTGCTCCACCGCCACATGCGGATCGTGCTTTTTATGATGGTCTTGAGAACGCAATTCGCACCTACCTTCAGGAGGCACAACGAAATACTGCCACAGCTGTGGCACGAGCGTTTTCCATTGATAATGCTATGGTTGATGTCAATGATCTGCTTGCTACAGTGGTATTACCCGCACCAACAGATATGCATCTCACACCACGTGAAGTCGAAGTCTTACACCTTGTGGTGCAGGGCCTAACCAATGTACAAGTTGCCCAACAGTTAGTGATCAGTCCTTTGACTGTTAATGCTCACCTGCGTGCCATCTATCGAAAGCTACGGGTTACCTCACGAGGGGCCGCTATTCGGTTTGCTTTAGAACATCAACTAGTTTAAACCGGCTAGAAGATGTGCACTAAACATATTGCATCATCAAGCCATTTGTGTGTCCTCCATTGAAAACCACAACTACCCAAACGATGGCCTTGTAGTCACAACCCCAAACGAAAAATAGTTACCCTATTCGTTTGATCGAACGATATACAATCGCGCGTTCAACAGATAGACTCTCTCATAAGCACAAGCAAACATTTCAGACACATGTCGTCGGAATCTATGCCTTGAGACACTGGTTTGTCTGGATGTGTCGGGTGTCATTGTTGGTGCAACATACAAAGGTTGTGTGTTGATCAACAACAGCGAGAAAGGAGTTGTCTTACCACCACCATGATCATGGTGGATGCAATTCTGTCTGGAGGGTGTTGTGTAACGCTTTATCCACAGGATTACTATGCTGGTTGAGTTGTACGATAGCGTCGGTATTACGGTTATTTTTCTTTTCTAATCATTAATGTATCTTCTGGAGGGAAGTTATGCGTCGCCTGTTACTCTTTATGATTACTATTTTGCTCTGTCTTGGAACCTTACTCCCGTCATCCACACAGGCCGCTTCGTGGCCAAACTATGAGAGAGGGGATAGCGGAACGAATGTCACCACCATCCAATACCTTCTACGTGCCCATGGGCATTCATTGGGTGTTGATGGTTCCTTCGGTCCAGAAACCGATAGTCGTGTACGCGATTTTCAGCGCCAAAAGGGTTTGACAGCCGATGGTGTTGTTGGATCAGGAACCTGGCCAAAGCTGATTGTCCAGGTACATAATGGCAGTACTGGTGATGCTGTGCGGGGTGCTCAGACCCAACTCAATAAGTATGGTTATGGTCTGGCAGTTGATGGGAAATTTGGTCCTGCCACCACCAATGCAACCCGCGATTTTCAGAGTAAAAAGGGGTTGAAAGTTGATGGCTATATTGGACCAAATACTTGGCATGCATTAGTTTCTGGTAGCGGTGGTGGTGGCGGTGAACGCGAAACACTTGCACGAAGCATTCTTAACAATAGTCGTATTACGCTTGCCACGGTCCATGTGTCTGGTGTGAAAGACAACGCCACTGCAAGGCAGAATATTATCGATACTGCAGCAGGTAAGCCCGCCGCACGGAGCAGCTATGGGAATGCCCCAGGTGGCAGTGTGTTCTTGGATCCCCGTACGTTAAATGGAATGCTTTCACTCGCCCAAAGCTATACCTATTCTGTTTCCGAAATTGCCGGTGGTTCCCACAGTTCGACTTCACGCCACTATGATGGTGTTGCTATTGATGTGAATTATATCAATGGTGTCCATGTAGGCTCTGGGAATCAATACTATCGTGCCTTTATGCAAAAGTGCCGTGACCTTGGTGCGACCCAGGTCTATGGTCCTGGTGATAGCGGTCACAGTACCCACATCCATTGCGCCTGGCCACGCTAATCTGATGTAGGTAATTACGACGGGGTACCAGATAATGCCAACATATTATCTGGTGCTACCACCCCATTCAGTACATGTTTATACCTGTCTTCGCTAACATATTATATCCTAGGGAGTAGATCTATGCATACTAATATTTTTCGGATTAGCACCGTGCTGATCCTGATTGCTCTCATTTCTACAGTGATAGGACAAGCACCTGTTGCAACGGCCACGCCATCTGAAACAACTACCACTGGTATCACCCTTACTGCCACAACCACGGGCGGCGATCCGCTTGCTGGCGCTGATGTTCTCGTGATGCCATTGAAGTTGCGTGGGCAGACCGATGCGGCAGGCACCGTGACTTTTGAAAACCTTACTGTTCCGGAAAAAATTGATGTAACTGTGACCGTGGAAGCACAGGGGTATCGTTCGTGGATGATCCGTAATGCGGTGGTCTATCCGAACGACACGCTCATTCTGGATGCACCATTGTCGGTTGCAGATGGTGCTGAAACCACACCCGAAGTCATTGATGTGCCGGTGCACCGTACCGAAAGTGCCGAGCCTCAGACAATAGCAGACGAACTTGATGAGATGGCCCCACTAGTTGCAGGGAGTAATACCACGCCCCCGACGCATATTCACGTGTATCGCGTCAAACTCGGACGTGTTGATACCGTTGAATTCAAACAGTATGTGAAACATGTGCTGCCCAATGAATGGATTGCTAGTTGGCCACGTGAGTCACTGCGTTCGGGTGCTATGGCTTCCAAAACATACGCCTGGTATCGCACCATGTATGCCAAGTACCCTGGCAAAGGGTATGACACGAAAGATACCACCGCCGATCAGGTCTATAATCCAAATGTCTCGTATCTTAGCACCAATCTCGCAGTTGATGACACATGGGGGTATCGTTTTACCCGCAATAAAGCCATCTTCCAAACGCAATACTGTGCCGGAACCTACAACAATAGCCGCACGAGTGGGCAGTGTGGAGAGAAACATGGTTTTACCGATGGTAACTTTATGAGTCAGAACGGGTCACATTATTGGGCTAATCAGGGCAAAAATTGGCAGTGGATACTGAATTTCTATTATGCGAATATCACCATCAGCCGTATCGGCAGTGATCCTGGCCCTGGTCCCTCTCCTACCTGGCCAAACTACCGCCGTGGTGACAGTGGCACGAACGTTTTTACTATTCAGTTGTTGTTGCAGGTCCACGGTCACTCATTAGGAGTAGATGGTAACTTTGGACCGGAAACGGATCGTACCGTACGGGATTTCCAGAGCCAGCAGGGTTTGAAGGTTGATGGGGTAGTCGGCTCGCAAACGTGGCAGGCACTGATCATCAATGTCAAAGAAGGTGACCAAGGCGTGGCTGTTCAGGCTGCCCAGCGACAACTCAATAAGTATGGGTATAATCTAGAGGTAGATGGTAAGTTTGGACCGAAGACCGATACTGCCACGCGGGACTTCCAGCTGAAACACAATCTAACGGTCGATGGTAAGATAGGGCCGCAAACCTGGCCTACCCTTGTCAGCGGGCCGTAATACAATCCGTATAATGAGAGTCACGGCGTTTCCCTCACGAGGTTCTCGTGGGGGCGACGCTGTCTGTGTATTGCATAATGTTGGTGGTGTTTTATCTGGGGTTCATATGCCATTTGAGAATATTGTTCCTGTAGTTGTCATAGGTTTTGGTTTCCCCATCTTCTTTGTCGGTCTTTTTGTTTCAGTAATCTTTGTAACGGCCAGCCGCAGTGGTTGGACGCTTCTGGCAAAGTATTATGTGTTTCAGCCGCCATTCACAGGTAAAAAGTGGCATATGCAAAGTGCTCATATGGGCTTTTCTCACTACCGTGGTTGTCTGACTGTTGGTTCCAGTAACGAGGGACTGTACCTCTCAACATCTTTTCTATTTAGTTTTGGACACAGCCCTTTGTTCATTCCCTGGAGTGACATCACCATAGCGGAACAACAGGAATGGCATGGGCTATATGTTGACCTGACATTTCCAAAGGCACCGTAGGTCAGGCTCCGTTTTCCTCACAGGTTTGGGACAACGGTTGTTGCGACTCACTCGGAGTCAGTTAGCGTTGATCGAGACAGTTCTAATCTGTAGTAGTCCGTTTACTTTTCTTTGTGGGAGTAAGAGACCGTAGCATCGGATACAAAACATGTGTCATTGTATGTGATGAACCAGTATTAGCGTGGAGTATGTTTAGACATCTCTGAAGGAGAGAGTTGTTTAATACATTGTGCTACAGAAAACATGTTTGCATTGGTATTCCTCTTCTGAACCATAGGCAGATTATGTTGGGTCAAAAATAGAGAAGTCACAGATATTCCCATTCTTACATACGATATGTCTATATCGACACACCCCTGCCATAATGTTGCCATCAAGCAATGCTACACTCCCTATATGCCGCAGGGAGCGGCAATACAGATAGTGCCAGAAGAAGAAAGGGCTTTCAATGTTTACGCACTCTATTCGGACATATCGTTTGTTTATCATCACAATAGTCATTGTCAGCCCACTTGTTGCCTGTGATGTTCTTGACATTGATATCGAAGAGCCACTCGCCTCCGATACAACACCGACAGAGTCAATGGCTCCCGATACTGTAGCAGAGCCACCCGTATCTGCAACTGACATGCCTACACCAGATGTGGCACCGACACCTGATGCATCTACCCATGAATTAGAATCTGTTACGACAACACCAGAATCTGAAGCATCTGTTCCTGCTGAGAACATCGGCAATGTTGCCCGTATTGAACAAGCTACACTTGTTGCTAATCCTGGTGAGACCGAATCGTCAACGACCTTTCGTACCCGATTGGACGAGGTAACGCTCGTCGGTACAGTAGCAGATTAATACTTTGGCAGCAACTGGTGAGTACACCCCTATGGCCTATGCAGTGGAACAGGCTGCCCAGGATTTTACGGAAGATGCCGATCAGAACGTAATCGTTCTCGTGAGTGATGGCAAAGAGAATTGTGTCGATGATCCGGTAGAGCGCATTCAAGCTGCCGCTGAGTTGGCCAATCTGACAATTCATGTCGTGGGCTTTGACATTGGGGAAGATGCTGAGACCCGAAACCAACTCCAGGCAATAGCGAACGCCACTGGTGGTCTCTATGTAGATGCCCCAAACCCGGAAGAACTTACTACAGCATTACAGACAATTGTTGCCGAGCAAGTAGAGATAGTACAGATTCGTTCAGGTACAGGGCAATTGCGTGTAGAGGCGCCACCCAGAGGGAGCCTTTGGCGATGGATACTAACAGACGCTGATGGACAGGATGTGCTTAATGACGATACTGGTACCTATCTTTTAGAAGCTGGTATGTATACAATGGTGTTCGAGCCAAATCCGCTTAGTGAAGGTGGCATGTTCCGTGTCGAGATTGCGGCTGGTCAGGAGAGCGTTCTACGTCTGGGTACCTTGCAATTACGGTTTCAGGGTGATTACTTTCGTTTTGTTGTCCGCGATCAGGTCACCGGACGGGATGTCGGCCAGGCTTTTGCTACCTATATTGACCATTTTGTTGACGAGCCTCGGGCAGTGCCGCCTGGCCAGTATATGTTGCTCATGCAATCGTCTCTTTCGTCTGATCTAGTGGTGATAGCTGAAGATGTTTTGATTGAGCCAGGTCAGGTTGTTGAAGTGACTCCATAGGTTAGGTGAATTGGAAGGCGGTGTATTGCTGAATTGATGCACCGCCTTCATTGGCGAGAGTAAGGCTGTCACATTTGATGTACTATGGTAATATCCGATTGAATACATCGTGTAAACGTATGAATAGCGCCTGCCGAGCCAGCAAAATCCGCCCAAAACTATAGAATGGTACCCAGTTATACTTGGAATGGGTGATCGGGAGTTTGAATGATGATTGATCAGTCCGCAATCTTGCTCGTCGATGATGAGACGGCAATTACTGACAATTTGACTCCGCTATTAGAGCGAACATGCTTTACCGTTACCATTGCGGTAGATGGTGCCGTTGCGATGCAAGCGCTCGGTGCACAATCGTTTGCTCTGGTTATTCTTGATGTGCTGATGCCCAGGCTGGATGGTTGAGCGGTCCTGCGTCAATTACGTCAGCAAGGGCATTGGACTCCGGTGATTCTATTGACTCAGGTTGGGGAGGCTGGTGAGCGCACTATGGCGCTTGAAGAGGGTGCGGACGACTACCTGAAAAAACCCTTTGCCCCACATGAACTGATCGCCCGTGTTCGCGCTGTGTTACGGCGAGCCTGTCCAGGTCGCCCGCCCATGGCGATTGTACATCAGCTAGTGAGTGGCATACTACGTCTGGAGCGGCAGAGTCACCGGGTATGGTCTGCTGACCAGGAGTTGGTGCTCACACCAAAGGCAGTCACATTATTAGCGTATTTCTTATTGCACCCTGATGAAGTGCTGTCTCGTGAGCGCCTGCTCGACGTGGTATGGGGTTGGGACGATCCGGTCGGCATTCGGGCCGTAGACTCACGCATTGCGGAACTGCGTCGTGTGATCGGAGATGATCCGGCCCATCCTGACTATATCGAGACGGTGCCTGGTCAGGGTTATCGTTTTGTTGGCACTGTTGAGGCCGCCTCGTGACCTGGCGGTGGGGCGTCATCTTCATTCCAGTGGTTTTGAGTCTCCTACTTCTGGTATTTTTCGTACTTGAGGTCATCCCCAATCCAGTCATCGCGTTTCGTGTGAGTGCCAGTATTCTTGTGTTGGTTGCCGGAATCAGTGGATCGGCTATAGTGGTATTTGGTGTGGTTATCTCTCAAAGAATGACACACCTACGCGCTCAAGGGGTGGAGTCCGCCCACCAGCAAGCCTCTGTCGACCGACGACACCTATTACAACGGCTTGACCACGAACTCAAAAATCCACTGACAGCTATTCGGGCTGGTGTGGCAAACATTGCAGAGGCACCATCAGAAGAGTCGTGGCAGAAGGCCATTACGAGCACGACCACACAGCTTGTACGACTCAGCCGTCTGGTTACCGACCTGCGTAAACTTACCGATCTGGAAACACGTCCGGTCGAACGCACGAGTGTTGATGTGGGTACACTCTTGCAGAATGTGATGTCTAGCAGTGCTGATCGATTAGAGACAGCTGATCGCCATGTCACATTGACTCTGCCGCAGGCCCCCTGGCCGTTAGCACCAATTATTAGTGATCGTGATCTTCTCTTTCTCGCCTTCCACAACTTATTAGATAATGCACTGAAATTTAGTCAACTGACTGATACGATTGAGATTCGTGCATTTGAAGAGGGAACAGACATTGTGATCGAAGTGGCTGATATCGGTCCTGGCATCCCAGAGACAGAGGTGCCTACGGTGTGGGAAGAACTATCCCGTGGTCAGGCGGCACGCAGTGTGCCTGGAACAGGATTAGGGTTGGCATTGGTGCGTGCAGTGATTCTGCGACATTATGGACAAGTTGCGCTCCGTAGCCGTGTTGGGCAGGGTACAGTGGTCACTGTGCGGCTCCCACGGTCATAACAGTCCATTTTTATTGGCCAAATCTTTTGATCCAAGGTAGAGTATAGTAAGCCCTGCTTCCGTGTGGTAGCAGGGCACATCTTGGGCGAAGCAAATGTTTAACCACCCACGAGCATGGCCTCAACATCGGTCTTGGCGTCGTCGATCGGTTTGAGATCAAAGGTCTGCACCAGGAAATTGCAGACGTTGGGTGATAGAAAGGCTGGCAACGTCGGGCCTAAGCGAATACCCTTTACGCCAAGCGAAAGCAGCGATAGTAGTACTAACACCGCCTTCTGTTCATACCAGGCAATGTCATATGAAATCGGTAGATCATTAATATCTGTTGCACCGACCGCTTTGGCCAACTGCTGTGCAATGACCACCAGCGAATACGAGTCGTTGCACTGCCCTGCATCCATCACCCGGGGAAATCCGCCGATAGTGCCAAGATCGAGCTTATTGTAGCGGAATTTCGCGCAACCAGCGGTCAAAATAATGGTATCATTGGGCAGCGTCTGGGCCACATCGGTATAGTAGTTACGTTCCTTATGTCGGCCATCGCATCCGGCCATCACCACAAAGCGCTTGATTGCACCATTCTGTATGGCTTCCACCACCTGATCGGCGACACTCAACACGGCCTGATGGGCAAACCCGATCTGGATCTGACCTGTTTCCAACTCGGTTGGTGCTACACAATTGCGTGCACAGGTGATCAGGCTGCTAAAGTCTTTTGATTTACCAGGCTCACGATCTGGAATTTGCGGCATTCCATCCCATCCAACCATCCCGGTTGTAAAAAGTCGGTCCGCGTAGCTTGCACGTGGTTTCTGCAAACAGTTTGTGGTCATCAAAATAGGGCCATTGAACTGCTCAAAATGCCGTTGTTGTTCCCACCAGGCGCTGCCATAGTTGCCTACCAGATGGGGAAACTGCTTGAAGGCTGGATAGGCATGGGCTGGTAACATCTCACCATGCGTGTACACGGTAATACCTGTTCCAGCGGTCTGCTCCAACAACTCATACAGATCGAGCAAATCGTGACCACTTACGAGAATACCGGGTGCTGTCGAATCAACACCGAGATTGACCCACGTTGGCTCAGGGTGACCAAAGCGAGTGGTGTTAGCGCGATCCAGCAGCTCCATTGCCTGCACGCCATACTGACCACAGCGCATGGCTGTACTAATCAATTCCTCAACGCTCATCGCATCGTCGATGGTTGCCGCTAAACCTTCCTGCAGAAATGCTAGTAAAGCCGGATCACTATGATCGAGCACGTAGCTATGATCACAGTATGCTGCCAACCCCTTAAGACCATAAATGATTAATTCGCGCAGCGATTGCACATCCTCGCTGGCATGTGGCACCGCATGGAAGGCAACCAATGCACCACGTCGTACATAATCATCCATATTGCCGAGGGATGAACATGTTGCCATTGCGGGAAGTGGTACTTCAACAAAAATTTCGTGGTTGTCACGGAGTTGATCACGTCGTGCAAATGCCTCGCGTGTGAGTTGATAAATACGCTGGTTATCAAAATTTACATTTGTGAGCGTAGCAAATAACGATTGAGCCACAAACAGATCGGTTGCTTCATCTGCAAAACCGGCTGTTCGTGCACGTACCCCATAGAATGACAAACCTTTCAGCGCATATAACAGATAGTCCTGTAGTGCTGCGGTACGAGGATCTTTGCCACAGATACCACGAATGAGGCAGCCGCTGTTTTTGGTTGTTTCCTGACATTGATAACAGAACATATCTCAAATCCTTTATTGATCTTTGTGTATTCTGTTGATCATCATACTCGTACCAATACCAACCTTCTTTGCGCTAGCGCAAATAGCGGTATCTATTTGGAAGCAGAGTGAGAAAACGCAAGGATATTAGGGGTCTGTTAGCTTATCAGGGAGTATATTATCGGCGATGGCCAGCAGTTCTTGTGGTGAGCGAATGATGATTAACTCTCTCCCTGTTGTGACTATGCCGAGTTTTTCCCACTGGCTCAGAGTGCGACTCACCGTGTAAAGGGTTGTGCCAGTCATCTCTGCCACATCCTGCCGCGACAGAGGAAATTCGATCCGTACTCCAGTGGGATGTGGTTGGCCTGCCTGTGCGCTCAAGCGTAGCAACACACGTGCAATGCGGCGCTCAACGCGTTCAGTTGCCAGTTCTCGATACTGTTGTTGGAGTTGCACAAAACGACCTGTGACCATCCGCAAGGCTCGTAGTGCCAATATAGGATAGTTTTCCATCAGCGATTGTAATGTTGGCGCATCCCATGCCAATGCCACGCAATCGGTTACGGCTTGTAGCGAGAGTGGATACTCAGCGTGTTGGATTGCAGCAACGATGCCTACTTCCTGATCAGGCCCAAGAAAGCCCAGAATAACCTGTTGTCCATCAATCGTGACCTGACTCAAGTGTGCCTGACCAGCCGTGAGCACATAAAAGGTGGTGGCGGGTTCATCCTGTTGAAAGAAAAACGACTCATCAGAAACGCGTCGTACATAGCTTTTTTGTTGTACGACTGTAAGAGCAGCGCCATCTAAACCCTGGAAAAACCGCACATGTTGAAATGGGTTTGTACTTGTCATCGCAACACTATAGCATACTTTGGTGACTTATTTCATATCTATGTACAAGCCATCGATTAGTCTGTGAATTGGTCGTTCTATAGATATATTTGACATCTATTCACTGATTGAAGTATAATACAATCAGGGTTTATTGAAAATTTGTTCAATCAGTGATGGAATTTTTAATACTATGTCGGAGCGTACACTTGGTTTGCGATCAATACATCGTGCGCTAGCAGACCCAATACGCATTCATGTACTGGAAGCGCTGTGGCAAGCACATCCACAATCGGCAAAAGAGCTTGCTACAGGGCTCGAATTACGCCCTGACCGCCTCTACTATCACCTTGCACAACTCGAAAAGGCGGGACTGATTGAGATAGCCGAGTATCGACGCCTTGCAGGTGGCAAAGTCGAGCGGATGTATCAGCCCACTACGGCTGAACCACCCGGCGACAAGGCTACCCCTCTTGAAGTTGCCCAATTCTTGAATGCGATGCTTGAGGCAACCCAGGTTGATATCACTTCAGCGAGTATGGCGAAGGAAGATGGAGAACAACGGGAAATTTCACTTTCACGAACTACGGTACGTTTGTCGGACAACGCGCGCGCCACTTTGTGGGAACACCTACAAGAACTTGTTCGCGTCGAGCAGCACATCGACGGCGAGGATGGCGTATGGACGCGCGTGGTCGTCACACTTGTTGACGTAGAGGAACGCAATCAAACGGATCGTTAGTACTATGGAGGAACCATGACAACCTGGACATTCCTGAATAGCAGCAAACACATCAGCCGAGCACACCGCTTTGAGCATGAACAGATTATTACTGTGTATGGTCACACCAAAGTCAATTTTCTCCAAGCGCCGCTAGCGCACGGTGACCATACCCTGCGCGTCCTAACTTTCGGTGGTGATGTCATGCTGCAGATGCCGGACCACGTAGGTATTGAGATCGCAGGCACCCTCGTTTACAGTGCAGTTCACATTGAAACCCTGGCTACCGGCACGGAAGAACACAGTGGCACACGCTGGACAAGCGAGAACTTCGCGCAAGCGCGTGTGCGGGTACGCATTGAGCTGTTTGGGATGTTTGGCGGCATCGAGATTCTGCGTGTGCCAGACATTGTACACGGCGCTACACCAACATTGCTCACGGACGCTGCCGTTCCGACACCTGCCCCCAGCAGCTATGAAGGTGAAACCGCGCGCCTGAATCGCACTACGTAAACAAACACATGAGATACAGGAGACAGGATTGTGCTAAGAGCAACCCTATTGAAGCGGGATACCGTCTTGCAAAGGCAACATGTGGCTCCCATTCTCACCATCGCGTCGTTGTGATATTGGTCGATCTGGAGAATCGAGATTGACGACTAAGTTAGGGTAGTTAATACTGAGCAAGGAGAAACGCCAAAGCATCATGTTTAGAGCAATGAGGGTAAGGAATATTGCTACGGTACTAGCATCCCTATACGAATGAGAGATTATAGACGGAAGTCAAACATATGTGGCTAAAACGTTTGGGCTATAGTGTCCTTTTGCTGTTGTCAGTGCCTTTGGGATGGCTTGGATCTGTGAGCGGGTTCTTTGCACTCGCATTCATCACAGACATGATACCGCTGCTCTTGTTGTCTGGTGTACTGGTATCAGTGTTACTAACCGGCTGGCTCTCATGGAGTGCCTGTCACGGACTCTTTATTCGTCCTCTGTTACAGCGAGGGTTGCCAGTGATTGTTACAGGTGGAACATTGTTTGTCGTTGGTGTTATCACCAGTGTTCATGTCTTTCAGCCAATGGCTATTACATATGTTCCCAAAGAGTCAACATTCGAGACAGTCTATTGGGATTTGCCAACCGGATCGCGTCTAGCCTATATTCATATACCAGCCGAAGGAACAGCACACCCGACACCCGTGATACTACTGCATGGTGGCCCTGGTGCATCCAGTAATTTCACATTACAACCTGAAGATCAACGCCTCGCTTCAGCGGGATTTAATGTATATCTGTATGATCAGGTGGGTTCAGGATTATCTGAACGTTTGGATGATATCACTCAGTACACAGTCGATCGGCATGTAGCTGATCTGGAAGCAATCCGTCAGGAAATCGATGCTGAAAGCATGATTCTGGTTGGAGGCTCCTGGGGTGGGACGCTTGCCGCACACTATCTGGCAGCACATCCTGAGCGAGTTGAGAAAGTCGTTTTCAGTTCACCAGGAGCGATCTGGACACCAGCCTTTGCCGAAGGTGAAATTGAAACTGGCAGCAGTGGCAATGCTTCCTCAATCGTAGCCGAATTTGCTACACTCCGTTGGGTGGTAGCATATGCACTCCAGCAGATTAATCCAACGGCAGCGCAAAATCTTGTTTCCGACCGAGAGATGAGTGCGTTCTTCCAACAGATAGTTGGTCACGTTATTGCTTCGGATGTAGCGGATTGTGATACGCAGGATGGGGTGAGAGAGTTACCCACTGTATCAGTAATTCCACAGGGGTTTGGTTATTATGCCAATATGATGACCGTAGCCAGTATGAGTCAAACAGCCGATCCTCGACCAGTATTAGTAAATAGCAAAACATCTGTGCTCATCCTGCGTGGGGAGTGTGATCGCATACGACCAGAGGTACATCAGGAGTACCGCGAAATATTCACGTATTCAACACTGTTTGTCGTTGATGATGTGGGTCATGCAGTCAATAGATCACCACAGTATGCGGACATACTCTCTGCTTTCTTGCTGGAACAACCACTCCTGTTGGAGCCCTACCAGTCAGAAATAGCATTACCTTAGTTTCTACATGTGTTTTGTAGTGGGTTGGATGCACTTAAGCATAGACATTTCCATAAGCAGATGATTCTGCTTATGGAAATGCATATCACGATGCGATTCAATTACCAAATATTGATTTCTGCCAATAGCGAAACCCTTTAAATATACCTGTCTACTATGTAGTTAGTAGTATGTATAGGTCAGTAAACTACTCACACTAAGACTCGTAAATCGGTCAACCCCCGCTGAGTCTAAATGTTCAGATACCTAAACGTGTTATAACTCTGCACTGTTGCGCTCTAACCCGCATTAAGATAGCATATTGAGAAATTTCGTGCATATCTGGTATAACGAAACGTTCATCATATCCACACATCCTTTCATATGCATGTCAACCCATTTTGGTAAAGTATCTTTGCGGGCATTGGAGAGCTGTCTCTTGTATGGAAAAGAGGCAACCTGTACGAGAGCAGCCTCCTAATAATAACAGTAAGTCCCGTTTCCCTCTTTCTTCCCGAGGAGTACCTGGTTATGACAACGATTGACATTGTAGGCGGTGGCATTATGGGGCTGGTGCTAGGTTATGATCTCCTCAAACGCGGTGTTGGCGTGCGTATCTGGGAACGTGCGACTGAACTTGGCGGCTTGATGGGGCGTATCCGTTTTCCTGAGTTATCGGATGTCGAGGTAGATCGTTACTACCACGCGATTCTCAATAGTGATCGCACACTAATCGGCCTGATCGACGAATTAGGTTTGACCGATGAGCTCCATGCGGTCACCACCAAAATGGGCTTTTATCACAATGGCGATATGTTCCCCATGTCGAGCCCACTCGATTTTATGCGTTTTCCCCCACTCTCGATGATTGATCGCGCCCGTCTAGCAACAACTATTTTGGCAGCACGACGAGTCAAAAATTGGCGTGAACTTGAGCAGATCCCTGTAATCGACTGGCTGACACGCCTGGGCGGTAAAGGAACGGTTGAGCATATCTGGAAGCCGTTGTTACGTGCTAAATTTGATACCAGTTTTGACAATGTTCCTGCAACTTATATCTGGTCACGCTTGGTGCGTATGACCGACACGCGCGATAAGTCAACAGCTAAAGAGCAGATGTGCTTTCTCACTGGTGGCTACATTATGCTGATCCAGGCACTGGCGCGAGAGATTACACGTCTTGGCGGTGAGATTCATCTGGGGACCTCCATCCAAAAGGTATGTGTCGAAGACAATCGTGTGACTGGTTTGCAACTCGCAGATGGCAGGGTAGCAAGTGATGGTGTTATTCTGACGCTGCAAACACCCATTGCATGTCGTTTGCTTCCCTCTGAGGCCGCCGCGACTGCTGAACGCTGGAGTGCATTGGAAGAGTATTTGGGCATTGTCTGCATGTTGCTTGTGATGCGGCGTTCGCTTATCCCGTATTACACTCTGAATATCACGGATGCAAGCATTCCTTTCACGGGTGTGATTGAGACAACCAACCTCATTGATCGCCAATATACGGATGACTATCACCTGGTGTATTTGCCCAAATATGTTACTCCTGGCAGTGTGTTTGCCCAAATGGATGATGAGACATTGCGGCAGAAATTTATGGGCTATCTGCGAAAAATGTTTCCCGATCTGCAGGATAATGATATTGCAGCCATACGTATTGGTCGTGAGCGTTATGTGGAGCCGCTCCACCCACTTGGTCAAACGGATGCTATCCCACCAATCGCTGCTGATACCGCCGGATTGTATCTGGTGAACAACAGCCAGATTTACCCGCAATTGACCAATGGCGAAGCGGTTATTACTTATGCGTATCGGGCTGCCGAGGAAGTGGTGCAGTCACAACAACGCATTAATAAACCAGTTGCCACACTTGTGGCTGCCTGATCACGGAACACTCACCCTGTCGCAATGGTTGCGACACTTTAATGTCAACCCACTACGTATTGTGTCTATCTAGTAGCTGGAGATATGCGACCTATGAGCGTCTTTGAAGGCCTTTTTACCACTACAAAACCACGGCGTGTTATACGTCAACAAGAGCAGCGTATCTTAATTGCTCGGCTTTTGTTCACGGACGCCTGTGTTGTGATCCTTAGCTTTACTATTGCCTATGCAGTTCGTTTCTGGTTGGGTTTTTCATTTTTTGATGAAGGGACCATCAAACCAGAATTCTACGCCTTCGTGGTCGGTGCGCTCATCCCGGCGTATCTCGCAATCTTCCATATCTATGGTCTGTATAATCGTGCACATCTGCTTGGCGGTACGACAGAGTATGCCCGAGTGTTCAACGCAGTTACCACTGGTTTACTATTGGTTATCTTCATTAGCTTTGTACAACCAGACTTTGTCGTTGCCCGTGGTTGGCTCCTGCTTGCCTGGGGTTTGATGGTTGTGTTAGGTATTACCAGTCGTTTTGTGTTGCGTCGTATCATTTATGCCCAACGTCGCACAGGTCATTTTGTGGATCGAACCCTGATTGTTGGCGCCAATCCCGAGGGGGTTGCCGTTGCCGAACAGTTGCAGCAAGCACCATCATCAGGTGCTCATATTATTGGTTTTGTTGATGAATACCTGCCAGTTGGCACTGAACCACTCCCCGGTATGGCCGTGTTGGGTGGCTTCAATACCTTCACCTCACTGGTTACCATGCAAGAGATCGACACGGTGGTTATTGCGAGTACCGGCATCCCACGCAAACAACTCTTGAGTATTTATAGCGGTATCGAGACCATACCCAATACCGAAGTGCGTCTCGCATCAGGCTTGTTTGAGATGCTTACCACAGGTGTGAGTGTTCGTGATGAGGGCCATGTACCACTCATTGTGTTAAATAAAACACGTATCACGGGTGTACATCTCTTTTGTAAGAGTATCCTTGATGCAGTGATTGCTGCAACAGCATTGATAGTTCTGCTACCGTTGTTTGTCATACTTGCCATCCTGATCACGCGTGACTCCCCTGGTCCGGTCATTTATCGCCGGCGGGTTGTGGGCCAGGGTAAATGCACTTTTGATGCCTTTAAGTTGCGTACGATGCACATCGAGGGCGATAAATTGTTGACACCCGAGCAAAAGCAGGAACTGGAAGAACACGGCAAACTCAAAGAAGATCCTCGTGTAACTCGTGTGGGTGCCTTTATTCGGCGGTACAGCATTGATGAGTTGCCACAACTGCTCAACGTTTTACGCGGCGAGATGAGCCTGATTGGCCCACGCATGATTACGTCCAAAGAATTGGAGAAATTTGGGAAGTGGCAACACAACCTGGCGACAGTGAAACCAGGATTGACTGGTTTGTGGCAGGTGAGTGGCCGTAGTGATCTTTCCTATGAAGATCGTGTACGACTTGATATGTACTATATTCGGAATCATACTATCTGGCTTGATATGCAGATCCTGATCCAGACTATTCCCGCGATTCTTGGTGGATCTGGCGCCTATTGATCGCAGTTGCCTGCAAACTATATAAACAAGAGTGACGGTATACAGCAACGTTTCTTCCACGAATCAACCACGATTGTCATCGTCACCTCAAAAAATAAGTAACAAAAAATCTTTACCAAGGAGCTTCTGATGACGAAGATTCTACGTGCTGCCGTTATTGGGGCTGGAAGCATGGGTGCCAATCATGCCCGTGTTTATGCGGAAATGGAAGATGTTGAGTTGGTCGCAGTAGCCGATCCGAGTCAGTCGGCGCTCAACAAACTGGCCCAACGTCATCGTATCCGTACCTACACCGATTATCGAGATATGTTTGAGCGTGAACAACTCGATATGGTCTCGGTCGTTGTGCCGACAGAACTACACTATGAGGTCGCTCGCGACGCATTGCTCGCTGGTATTCCTGTATTGGTCGAAAAGCCGATTGCGGCCACGGTTGAAGAAGGTGCTGCACTGGTGGCGTTGTCACAGGAGCAACAGGTTCTGCTGATGGTTGGTCATATTGAGCGGTTCAACCCTGCTATTGTTGCGTTAAAGGGCCAACTGGATATGGGTTCACTGGGGAAAGTCTATCAGATTTCATCGCGGCGTATCGGTCCCTTTCCTGCCCGTATCAAGGATGTTGGTGTTGTTATCGATCTGGCTACCCACGATTTAGACATTATGCACTACCTGACCGACTCGCACGCCACCCGCATGCATGCTGAAATTGGTCAGCGGCTTCACACGGCCCACGAGGATCTGCTTTCAGCAGTGTTGCGCTACGAAAACGACATCATCGGAGTGCTCGACATCAATTGGCTCACACCAACGAAAGTGCGTGAACTCTCAGTTATTGGTGAGCGGGGGATGTTTGTGGCCAACTATCTCACGCAGGATTTGATACTCTACGAAAACGACTCAGCACCCCATGGCGATGATTGGCATCAACTCGCGGTCATGGGCGTTTCGGAAGGCCGCATGATTCGCTACAAAATCAACAAGCGTGAACCACTCCGTGAGGAGCTTGAAGCCTATGTGAAAGCGGTACGAACACACGGTGCGCCACCTGTGAGTGGTGAGGATGGGCTGTTAGCCCTGGCATTGGCCCAAAAGCTGGTGGAGGCTGGCACCGTTGGTGAGGCGCAATTGCTTGATGATCGCCACGGATTCGCATGGCCACCATCCCCACTTCATCTGTCGGTTAAGTCGGTTGCCGTTGCGGCGGATGCGTAACCCTTAGTTGCCGATGTGGGTTTCTAAAAGCTGCACGATTCCTTGAAGTGGAATACGTACCCATTCAGGGCGATGACTTAATTCATAACCCAATTCATACAGTGCTTTTTCCAGCAGATAGGCATCGAGTAACATCTGGCATTCGTCGGGTGTTTGCAAAAGTAAGGGAGACTGGCTGGCCGTATCAAGGTAGGTGCGTAGAAATACTGCCGAAACCCACGTATACCAGAAGCGCGCCCAGGTCTCTCGCATGTTTTGATCGACGGTACTATCGGCCTCTTGTGTCAGCAGTGCGGCGTAGGCGGCATATTGGAATGAACGCAGCATGCTGGCCACGTCGCGCAAAGGTGATGTTTTGGTGCGGCGTTCCTCAAGCGAGCGAGTTGGCTCTCCTTCAAAGTCGACGATGACAAAATCGTGGTCAGTCCACAAAACATTGCCCAGGTGATAATTACCGTGACAGCGCATCCGCATGGCTGTCACCTTGCGATCGCGAAATGGTTTGAAGTACTGACGCATCTCGTGTTCCAGATGCAACACAGACTCGATATCCTCGCGTACCGAAGCCTCTAAATGATGTTGCTGTTGTCGAAGTAGCCGAAAATTCCGGTCAATCAGCCCAAGCATTGCATAGTAGAACGGGCGCTGGAAGAAATCGGTAAATGGCTCTGGCATAAAGTGAGCATCCTCTGTTTCTTGTGTGAATGCCAGATGGAGTTCTGCGGTACGCTGGCCAAGCAACTGTGCTGTTTCGAGGTACGAGCCGATCAGTGTGGTGGCAAGTTCATCGACTGGATCGTTAGCAAGATCAAAGACCTGCTTCTGGGGCAGCGGCAATAGCGGATTATCTGCACGGGTTTGCTGGACGCAGTCATAGTAGTGTGTGAGAACGATTTGGGTATGTTGCCAGACTGTCCCTTGATTTGGCACAGCTTTGTGCAAAACCGCAATGGTCGCCGGATCACTTCCCCGTTGATGATATTCAAATGCACCAAAGACTTGTGGGGCACGTGCAAGTGAGACTTTCTCGGTTAAAAAGCGACCAATCTCTAGGTCGGGATTCGTGCCTGCTTCAATACGTCGGAAGAGCTTTAAGGTGTACTGGTCGTTATAATCCACGATGGTGTGGCTACCATCCCATGCTGTCACAGGCTCATCAGTTCTATCGGTATATGGCTCTTGTGGTGCTGCCGTTGAGTCCCGATCGCCGTTGTGTACTGCGGTACTGGTGTGGTGTTCTCTTGTGCTTGAGCGCAGGGAGAACGAGCGCATTGGGAAGGCCATCACTTCGCCAAAGTGCCCCCGAAATGATCGATGTTGGGCCACGGCTTCGAGCAATGTTATGGTAAACTCGTGATTGTACATCGCATCGTAGAGCACCCCCGTTTCATTATGCTGTGGTAATGCAACTGTAGTTACCAGGGCCTGAGGAACTTCTTTGACGACCCGATCAGCCTCAGTGCCGGTCGCATACGTAAGGGGCAGAATGTATGTTTCGACATCACTCTCTACATACTCGACGTGGATCAGGGTCAGATACCCGGTTGGTTGATCGTATGGAATGGAGATAACTTCGGAGATGGTCGTCGATAAAATGACCCGTGTTTTCCCGTCAAACCAGCGGCATCGGTTGAGATATGTGGGCAAAATGCCTTCAAGTATCGTCCGCTCTTGTTTTTTGATCAGCAGCGATGTCCAGTCGTCTGATACCGTCACTGTGGCTGTTTCTGGTGAAGCAAAGGCTCGTTTTGTTGAAGAGGAGACACCAGCCGGGTCCAGTGCAAACCAGTAAAATGCGTGGGGTCCCAGTGTGAGAAAATAGGGCAATGCGCCAATCGGTGGGAAAGCAGACTGACTAAAGACCTCAATCGGTATCATTCCTTCATATTCACGCAAATTCAGCTCTACACACTGAATAAAACGCGATAGATTCGCCACGACGAGGATGTGCTCATCTTCATACTGACGGATAAAAACCAGCACATGTCGATTTTCGGGTTGGAGAAATTGTACATTACCGCGGCTGAATGCCTGATAACGCTTACGGGTTGCTATGAGATGTTTCATCCAGCGTAGTAATGAATAGGGGTTGTCTTCCTGTGCTTCGACATTAATGACTTCGTAGTGATATTCGGGGTCAATAGTTACTGGCAAAAAGATGCGCTGAGGATTGGCCCGCGAGAAGCCTGCATTCAGTTCATGGCTCCACTGCATTGGGGTACGCACACCATCGCGGTCGCCCAGATAAATGTTGTCGCCCATGCCAATTTCGTCACCATAGTAGACCACAGGTGTTCCTGGCAATGAAAAGAGGAGACTATTGAGCAACTCAACCTGTTTGCGGTCGTTCTGTAGCAATGGGGCGAGGCGACGACGAATACCCAGGTTGATGCGTGCGCGGGGGTTGCGCGCAAAAGTGCGATACATATAAGCACGTTCTTCGGCGGTCACCATTTCCAGTGTCAATTCATCGTGGTTACGTAAAAACAGGGCCCATTGGCAACTATCAGGAATTTTGGGGGTCTGATAGAGTGTTTCGGTAATCGGGAAGCGATCCTCGGTGCGAAGCGCGATAAACATCCGTGGCATAAGTGGAAAGTGAAACGCCATATGGCATTCATCGCCATTGCCAAAATAAGCAACGGCATCCTCCGGCCACTGATTGGCTTCGGCCAGCAACATCCGATCACTGAAATAGGTATCCACGTGGGCGCGTAGTTTTTTGAGGAAGTCATGTGTTTCTGGCAAATTCTCACAGTTGGTTCCCTCACGCTCATACAGGTAGGGCACCGCATCCAGACGCAAACCATCGACACCCATCTCCAGCCAGAAATCTACCACCTTGAGCAGTTCCTGTTGTACCTCGAGGTTGTCGAAGTTGAGATCGGGTTGGTGTGAGTAGAAACGATGCCAGTAGTATGCCTTGGCGACGGGGTCCCACGACCAGTTGGAAAACTCAAAATCCTTAAAGATAATCCGGGTTTCTTTATACAGTTCAGGAGTATCGCTCCACACATAGAAATCGCGCCAGGGGCTCTCAGGACCGGCACGGCGCGCACGTTGGAACCATGGATGCTGATCCGACGTGTGATTGACCACGAGTTCGGTAATGACACGCAAACCATGGCAGTGAGCCTGTTCAAGAAAGACCTGAAAATCGTAGAGAGAGCCATACATCTGATGCACGCTGGTGTAGTCAGCAATATCATAGCCATCATCGCGCAGCGGAGAAGGATAGAAGGGTAATAACCAGATCGTGGTGACGCCGAGGTCTTGCAAATAATCGAGTTTCTCGGTCAGCCCTTGAAAATCGCCGACGCCATCGCCGTCGCTATCAGCAAATGCACGGACATGAAGCTGATAGATAAGTGCATCTTTGTACCAGAGAGGATCATCTTTGATGGGTATACCCCCATTAGTAGAATTCGCCATTGTCTTGCTTTCTAGCGGTTGTGCGTCAGGGGGATTATGCATTTCCTGTAATGATGGGATCATAAGACTGTTCCAGGTAGTCTGTCAACATGCGTTGTGAACTAAACTGTGGGGCAATAGTCACAATGGCTTCTTTGCATATGTCAATCCATTGCCCTGGTACGCCTGCGGCATCACGCTGATCATAGAATAATGGCACGACTTCTTGTTCGAGGATGTTGTACAGCAACTGTGCATCGTGCCAATCCTGCTCTTCCTGGTCATCAAACTGTTGCTCACCGCCAATCGCCCAGCCATTCTGCCCATTGTATGCTTCGGCCCACCAGCCATCTAACACGCTCAGATTGGGGATGCCGTTGAGGCTGGCTTTTTGTCCACTTGTGCCACTGGCCTCAAAGGGACGTCGTGGTGTGTTCAACCAGATATCGACACCACGTACCATCTCGCGTCCGATAGCGATATCGTATTCTTCAAGGAATACAATACGCCCAGCAATCTCTGGTTGTTGCGATAACTGATAAATCTTCTGGATGAGGTGTTTGCCGATGTCGTCGGCTGGTTGCGCTTTTCCGGCAAAAATGATTTGAACGGGACGACCGGGATCAGTGAGTAATGCCTTGAGTCGGTCCAGATCGCGCAGAATTAACGTCGCTCGTTTGTATGAGGCAAAACGTCGGGCAAAGCCAACGGTCAACGCGTCCTCATGCAGTACGGGCCAGTAGTCGGGTGTGTGTCCCAGACGTTGCCAGCGCTGACGTTCGCGATTACGCACAAACGCGATCAAGTGCTGGCGCAAGCGACGCCGTACGCTCCAGAGCACATCGTTTGGGATGTCATACACACCTTGCCAGATCTCAGGAGTGTTGATCTGCTTATCCCATTCTGGGACCAGATATGCATTATAGATCTGTCGCAACTCCGGTGCTAACCACGATATAGAGTGCACACCATTTGTGATAAAGCTAATCGGTACCTCATCACGACGTTTGCCAGGGTACATCCACTGCCATAGACCGCGTGCCACATGGCCATGCAATTTGCTGACGCCGTTACAACGATTTGAAAGATTGAGGGCCAGAGCCGTCATAGAAAACGTTGGCTCAAGGTTCAATTCTTTACATGCCAGATTCATAAATTCATCGGGTCCCATGTTGAGTTGCGGCCAGTAGCGCCAGAAGAATTGTTTCATGAGTTCAGGGGCAAAGGCATCTGCTGCAGCATGTGCGGGGGTGTGGGTTGTAAATACGGTGGATGCACGTATTTGTTGCATGGCTTGCTCGAGAGGAACCTTTTGTGCTGCCAGTTCGCGCAATAACTCTAGCCCGAGAAAGGCCGCATGGCCTTCATTCATATGCCATACAGCGGGGTTGATACCAAGGTTGCGGAGTGCGCGCACTCCCCCGATGCCCAGCATCATTTCCTGGGCTAGCCGTAGTTCCTGATTGCCCACATACAAGCGTGCTGATAGCTCACGATCACGCTTGTTATTCGGATGAATATCGGTATCCATGAGGAAGAGCGGTGTTCGTCCGACCTGAATTCGATAGATTTTGGCATAGATGAGGCGCCCCGCTAACTCAACATTGATCACCACCTCTTTCCCTGCTGGTGTTCTGGCTGGCAGTACCGGCAAATTGACCAGGGGTATTTTTTGATAGGCTGCGATCTGCATCCCGTTGTGGTCAAGTTGCTGGCGAAAATATCCCTGAGGATACAAAAAGCCCATTGCTACCAGTGGAACCTGCATATCGCTGGCCGTCTTCACATGATCGCCAGCAAGTATGCCCAGGCCACCAGAATAGATAGGGAGTGACTCGTGGAGACCAAACTCTGCACTAAAGTAGGCGATCACACGAGAGTCTGGCGAGAGGGTTGGCATAAGTTGCATATATGCATCAAATTGTGCTAACACTGCATCAAATTGCTGGAGGTAGGTTGGGTTTCCTGCGGCCTGGTCGAGGCGTTGCTCACGAACTTCGCGGAGGAATACGACAGGGTTGTGGTATACCAGTTCCCATAAATCCGGGTCAATCTGACGATACAGCTCTTGTGCTTCAGGGTGCCAACTCCACCAGAGGTTGTACGCTAACTCACGCAAACGCACGATACGGTCTGGCATGGGCGTATAGAAAATATCGAGTTCTAATTGCGTCATACGTGCTCCTTCAGTGGTCATTTTACCTCATACAAGCGTATTATGAGCCCTACTATTGCCTGTCACTCGCGCCACCGAAATGCAGCGGTGATCAATGCACCTTTGGACTCCTGCAAGGCAGCATAGATTTGTGGTGCAGTTTCTGGAGGTTGCGCTTCACCAATTAAATCACCGACATGAAATTTATGGCGTTGCAGTAGATCCAGCACCGCTTCCAGATCGCGCTTCTGTGCATTGCGTGGAATGATAAACGTCAATTCTTTGCCAAAGGCATGTTGGTATGGTATGGCAAATGTATTGGTGTAGCTGCCCTGTACGATGTAACGTGCGCCAGAAATCACCGTGTTGTCCCAGGGGAGGTCTTTTGCCAGATGGACTGCCTGTTCCACGACAGCAGGAACACCGGTTGCATCCACCACAATATCAGCACCATCTGGTAAAACGGGAGCGAGTGTGTTTTGCAGGTCTTCCTCGATCACCACTGCTTCGATACCTGCTGCTTGTGCTAATGCCACTCGCTTAGCAGACCTGTCGGCTCCAACTACACGTGCACCTGTGAGGGCGTATAATCTGGCAGCGAGTTGACCGATGGGGCCTAATCCAATGGTCACCACAGTTTCATGTGGAAGTGGTTTACTCAACCGTAAGCCATGGAATGCAATCGCAGCAAGCTGTGCTATTGAGGCATCAAGTGGACTCACCTCTTCAGGTATAGGGACTACGGCATCTTCCACCTGAATAGCATGGCTGATGTGGCCACCCCACATGCGGTTACAATCGGCGTTTCGTGTACCTGCACAGAATACCAGTGTACCTGGTTGTACCAGCGTATCTATGCCACAGTCAGTTACTTTTCCAACCAGTGCGTATCCTGGAATGAAGGGCCAGGGTACCGGATCAGGTTGTTTGCCAGCTAGGCAACGTAATTCAGTCCCGGGACTGATGCAGGTATACAATGTTTCAATGAGAACTTCATGTGGCCCTGGTAGTGGTAGTGTGACCGTTTCTACGATCATTTGGTCGACATCGGTAAAAAGAAGCGCCGTTGCTTGCATCGCAAAATCCTGAGAAATTCAATCGCTGTACCTCAATGGTACCATAGATTGATATATGTGCGGAATGACACATATTATAACAGGCCCAGATATAATGTTGATCTCAATCAATAGATGATTATAGGTTAGGAAAAAAAGGTGACTACACAATCGCGTCCTGGTACGAACCAGTTTATGCTACCAACCCATTTGACTACCAATATCTTATTTGTGTTCATTGCAACAATACTCATCGCGCTCATTGGTTGGCTCGTAACGAGTGATATGTTGCCATGGATTGCATTAGAAGGAGCAATGGGACCAAGTAATTTCTCGGGAATAGCTCGCACCGTCTTGACCGTATGGATGTTTACCGCGCTCATCATTACCTTTGTTTTACCAGTGGGTGTGCTGGTAGTGTGGTGGCGTGATGCACATGTACGCGTTCTTTTAGCACCCTATACCATTTTGCTCCTCATTCAAGTTCCTACAGAGATGATCAGCGCGCAGCTCTTTTTCTCCAACATCGTCATTGTTATCGGCTTCATCTACACTTTATACCGGATCTATCATCTGTGGTACGCACAAAAACTTGCACGCCAATTTGCATGGGCGACACCGTTACGTGCTCGTGTTACCACAAGCATTGTGTGGACCGGGTTGTGTTTCTGGAGTTGTAACGCACTTTTTTTGATATGGACGTTCACCACCCGCATCATTCAGTGGTGAAATCTGTGGAGACATTTTGCACCGCTTTGACATCTTGTATCTGTACCGATATAATAAGAAGCGGCACCGAGGGACGGCAGATACTTGCTTAACCCCGCCAGGGCCTAACGGCAGCAACGGTCGGTGAGTTCCTCTGGGTGTTCCAAGGTGCCTGATCAAGCAAATTTACTGCGCCCATGGGGTGCGGTTTTTTGTTTTCGTGGTGTACGATAAGAGTGGTTCTGAACAAGACATGTGTTGCTACCGATAACTTTCAATCGCACGACGCCCAAGTACGCGTATGTCTTCAGCAATTTCCGAGTTTGCCAGATCTTCCCAGGTATACCATCGTGCTTCGTGTGCCTCACGTTTTTCATACAACAACTGACCTCCGATGACACATGCAAAGTAAATAAGATCAATATGTTGATGATCGGTGCTGATATTTTCGAGCAAAATGCAGTGAGGGTGCGGAAGTACTTGCACATGCCCCAGCCAACCCGACTCTGTCAATAATTTAACTTCAAAACCCGTTTCTTCACGTACCTCACGTATGGCTGCTTCATGTGGCAGTTCGTGTGGGTCAATGTGGCCCCCAGGAGGTACCCATATGCAAAGTTTGCGATGTAGAAGTAAAAGGGTACAGTGTTGCTGCACAATAAATGTTGTGGCTGTAAAATCTCTTGTTATGCCCATAAACTTGATACGCTTTCCTTTATTGATTTCGATATCAACACGAGTTAGAAACTATTGCGACTGAGTAAGTGCGTTAGGTTGTAATCGATCTGACACAACATCGATAGTCAAATTCACGATCTTTTTGACAGCCATGAGCAAAAATGATGCTATACTATGAGCGTCGTCAATTCAATAGCAGCGTAATGATCAGTGTTTGTTTCAGACTTGACAAAATGGTCATACATATAGACGACATTATAAGATACGTTTATAATTGGAGCTATTATTGGAATATAAGGAGTTTAGGCGTGCCACTCTCACAATCTGGTTGTTCCAGTTTCACATGTAATAGCGCTTAAGGAGGTTTGATTTGGAAAGCCTCCGTATACCCATCCTCAAGATAGAAAACGTGTTGATTGCCTCGATCCAAGTAGCTCTCCATGATGCATCTGCGGTGCAGTTCAAGGATGACTTGTTGCAACGAATCTATGAAACAAAAGCGCGCGGATTAATTATTGATCTCACCGCTGTAGATGTCGTTGATAGCTTTATTGGGCGGCTCATTAGTGATATTGCCGCAATGGCAGGGTTAATGGGTACGCGAGTTGTCATTACTGGTCTGCAGCCAGCTGTTGCTATTACCCTGGTAGAACTTGGATTAGAACTTCCGCGTGTATTGACAGCCTTGAATCTGGAAAAAGGCTTGGAAATGCTACGACGACAGTTTGAGGAGAGTGGTGATGACGCAGCAGGGTAAGGTAGCCGTTATCCGCAGCGACCTTGATATCGTCATCGCCCGAACTCTTGCCCGTGATACGGCAAAAGCTCTTGGCTTCGGTGCGATTGACCAGGCGCGTATTGCGACTGCGGTTAGTGAATTGGCGCGTAATATCTTTCTGTATGCCGGTTCTGGATCAGTAAACATCCGCGATATTGAGCGCAATGGTCGTCGGGGCATAGAAATTGTGTGTGAAGACAAAGGCCCTGGTATACCGGATCTTGATCTGGTCATGCGTGATGGCTACAGTACTTCACGTGGAATGGGGATGGGTCTTCCAGGTGCCAAACGGCTGATGGACGATTTTGAAATTAAGTCAAAAGAGGGCGAAGGCACAACGATCACCTGTCGTAAATGGCGCACTTGATTTCAAGCAGACACTTCATTTTTTCCTTCGTATCATCTCTTCATAAGCATAGAGCATTTTTCTTCTAACCTTCGATTCCGGTCAGAACAATAATCAAATCGTTGTATTCGTTCATAGGTTTGGTGCCTATTGTCCGGTTAGACATTCGTCATACCCCTTATTGGATTTTGATGAGGTATGCCTAGCTTCTGCGTTTCCAGCAGCAGACGGTTGTTGACAGATATTAATTCATCAATGTAGTACAAATTGTCGCTTGGGTGTGGTGCGCCAAAAAACCATTATGGTTCAGTATTTGGTTACCTTGGTGTTGAGGAGGGCACTAACACGCTTTAAAAATTCAGTGATCTCAAAAGGTTTTGGTAAATGATCGTCTGCACCAACATCACGACTGTACTCGATATCGATAATTTCCGCACGTACAGTAAGCAATAATATCGGAACTGCTCGCCGCACTTTTATTTTTCGACAAACCTCCCATCCATCCATAATAGGCAAGTTGACATCACAGATAACCAGATCAGGTTGGGTGCGGGCTTCTTGTTGGAGTGCCTCAAGCCCATCTTTTGCGATCACAACCTCATGCCCTTCTACCAACAGAACCTGCCGAACAAGTTCACGAATATCATTGTTATCATCCACGACTAATATTCGCATAGGTTACTCCATCGAATAGCTGTAGGAAGCGGAATTTTCCATATCTTTTGCATAAGGTAACCTATTTGGTAGAATAGCAGTGATACGTAGGTTACTATCCTGAGACAGGTGTACTCTTGAGCTATATAGTGTAGTGTTATAATTTGTAACATAAAACTGTCTCAGTGACATGCAACTATTATACAACCTTGCTCGTCAGATACAACAGTACAACTGGTAACCAGCTCACTACATATGCTAGGTGCTGGTAGGAGGAATAAGGCCGGTGGCTGAGCCATCTACAGAAATGATTCAACGTGCACAGGCAGGCGACAATGAAGCGTTGTCACAGCTGATTATGAGTCAGCAACATTATGTTTATAGTATTGCGATGAGTGTTCTGAAGAACCCAGAGGACGCTGCTGACTTAACCCAAGAGGCTTTCATCCGTCTATTTCGTGCCTTACCACAGTACAATGGTGAGAGCCGCTTTACCACATGGCTCTACCGATTGGTGGTCAATCTAGGACGTGATGAATTGCGTCGGCGTGGACGTCAAGTCCCTGTGATACCGCCTGTTGCTGATGAGGAAGAGATTGATCCGGTGACCAGTATTGCTGATGATGACCGTTGGGCAGATCCGGCCTCGGCGTTGAATTCAAAAGAGTTGCGTCAAGAAGTGCAACATGCACTCAACCAACTTGAAGAACACTATCGACTCGTTCTGACCCTCTACTATTTTGATGACATGCGGTATAATGATATAGCAGATGTGCTTGGCGTACCATTGAATACCGTCAAAAGCCATATCAGGCGTGGTAAGGAACGATTAGCTGTGTTGCTACAGGCTCATGCACAACCTCCGGCAATAGAGCATGTTTCTACCAAGCAGCGTGAATCATCACAACCAACAATCAACCCGTTTACACGTGTTACGTCGATAATGGGAGTGAGGTAGCACAATGATGGATTGCAAAGAGATTCGTGAATATATAACACTTGAGCCAAATGATGAACGTGTAGAAATACAAACACATCTATTACAATGTACATCTTGTGCTGACTATCGTCGACGCCAGCATTCACTTGATGTTGTTTTACAAGCTGAAATGCGCTGGGAAACACCGGCAGATTTAACGGCGCGTTTGCTCAACATCGCTGCTAATCCTGCACTGTTGGCAAATCCCACCGTGATGTTGCAACCGCGCCCCAAGGGGTGGCATGTAGTGCTGGTCTATACAGTGACCATTATGGCAGTGATCCTATCCATTGCTATGGGAGTTCAGATCTTTGGTCTGTTAGCTACACAAATTGGTTTGCAGTCTACTATAGATCAATTGGTCATATGGCCATCTCAGGCAGTAGCCCAGTTGATCCAGGTGCTGCCCGAGTCTCGCTATGTAATTGATTTCTTCTTACAAGCGCGCACCTATTTGCTCTGGCTCTTATGTGTAGCCGTGGTGTGGGCAGTTTTAGATCGATGGACTCCTCAAATGTCGTCAGGTAGATCACAGGTTCAGGCATAGAACAAGGTAGTCATTTAGTCTGGTTGCGAAATACATAGAAACGGAGCTACGATTGTGTAGCTCCGTTTTTGTTGGTTCACTGGATTTGGTCGGAGTTTACAAGGAAATCGAACCAGTTTTGCTCATGGTTCAGGTTGGCCTTAGCCTTTGTGAATAGATCTCACTATAATCACCTGACCTTCATATTTAGTGGTCTCAAGTGCGTAGTGCATGTATGCCAAAGCCTGTTCCTCGCTAAAGGTACCAGAACCACTACCAATGATGGGAAATGCGATTGATTGGAAACCATGTTCTTTAGCAACCTGAACCGCATTTCTAACCGAATCTTGGATGGATTGTTTACTGGTTTGCCCTAGCATGCTGATACCTGCTACATGGATAATCCCTTGATAGGGAAGTTCACCCGCCCCAGTCAAGATGACCTGCCCACGCTGCATTCTGCCGTGTCTGGCCAACTCGCGAAAAGGTTTGTTGCCAGCCCGCTTCTTTATTGCCCCTGAGACTCCGTGTGGTGATAGGAGCCACCAGGGGATACTATTCTGGTTCCATGCATTAACTATTGCATCGACCTTTTGATCCAGTAAATCACCCTCTACGATGGTAATTTGCATTGGCTTCACATAAATTGTAGGAACAGACGTAGGTCGATATGTTAGAGGGAGTTCTGCATGTCCAGGTCTACAGGTTACCTGGTGAGTGTTATGACAGGGCTCGAATAGCCATAAATAAGAACTCGATACCGGCCCACACCGATAAAACAGTGACCAGAATAATAGATACCCAAATACTTACAAACGTTAACACACGTTCTAAGCCACCGGGATTGTCAGGCAGGAAGCCTGGTTTTAATTGTTTCTGTGTGGTATCTGCCGCGCCAACAACACTGAATACCCCAACAGCAATGAAGAAGCCTGCGGCACCTATAGCAAACAAGACTCCGAGAAATAGTAACATATCATCCTCCAGCTAAACGTGATAGACATATAAGCACAGGCTATCGTGTTATCTTGACTTTTTGATTGTGTAAAGTTTGTTTCGGTTGCTCGATTCGATCCTGATATGGTCGGACAACAGACTTGCGAATAATGACCTCAGTGGGTAGCACATAGTGCGCTACTGCCTGATGATTTTCCAGAGATGCCATCAACAGCTCAGCAGCAATACGACCTTTTTCCTCAGTTGGTTGCCGCACGGTGGTTAACGCTGGCCGAATGTGTCGTGCTTCGGGAAGATCGTCAAAACCAGCGATTGATAGTTCCTCAGGAAGAGATACCTGTTGTGCTTTAGCTGTTTCCAGGGCACCAATGGCTAAAATGTCGCTCATGGCAACAATAGCGGTAGGACGGCATTCTCGACTCCATATACGCTCGAATGCCATTTGTCCTCCTTCCCAGCTACTGGGTGCTTCAACAAATTGAACATTACGATGGTCAAACGATAAATGATGGGCTGCTAATGCCTCGCGATACCCTGCCAGACGGGCTGCCAAAGTACCGGTGTACTGGTCGAATCCGGTCTTCCCTGACTCGATACCGATGACTGCCACATGTCGATGCCCCTTTGACAGCACATGGGTCATAATGGCGTGGGCGCCACTGTAATCATCGACGTTGACACTGGGCATATCATCCAGGGCTTCGCTATCGACGATAACGAAGGGAATTCTCCGTTGGCGCATCAACTGCACTTCACCACGATCAATCTCTAAACCAAGCACAATAAAGCCATCAACGGCGGCATGCGGGATTGCTTCAAGCGTTGATCCCCACAGTGGGGGGACGAGCATCAAAGTACGCCCCACCTGTCCACATACTTTGCCAACACCGCGCATGAACTCGGTATAAAATGGGTTTTCCATCACCTTAGCAATATCCTGTGGCAAGAGTAAACCAAGCGCATTGGTGCGTTTAGTCGTCATACTGCGTGCAACAGGATCAGGTGTATATCCCATCTGCTCGGCAACTTCTCGTATATGGCTTGCGGTCGCTTGGGCGAGTTGACTTGGATCGTTGAATGCGAAAGAAACCGCCGTCTTTGAGACCCCGGCAGCTTTAGCAATATCGTTGATCGTTACTTTTCGCATAGCATCTCCCTATTTCGCTAATTATATCACGAATAGGAAAAAGTTCATACATTCCTTAAAGGGTTCAGGAAAAATTCAGGGTCTTTACAGTAGTACTACAGGAAACCAGGTTATTCTTGATATCAGAAGATACGCATCTTCAATAACACATGACAGCAAAATATGTAAATTTTGATAATGAGGAGTTTAACAAATGAAATTGCAAAAAGTAGCTGTAACAACTGTTTTGAGTACACTTTTGGTTTTTGGTGGGGTCACAAGTGCGAATGCCCAGAATCCCTGGATTGGCATGGATCGGGGGGCCGAGATTGCTCAGAAACGCATGAACGGCGCGATTCCGCTTGAGGTTGAGTTTGACACGGTGAATGGCCAGCAAGCGTACGAGATTGGGTTTGCCGATGGCACCGAGGTGTATGTTGCCAGGCGCACTGGGGACATCTTACGGATTGGTCAGGACAGCCCCTCTTCTGACGCACGAGCCACCGAGCGCCTGGCTGCACAGACCCCAGATCGTGTGAGCTTCTTAACTGCTGCACTGACCGCTAAAGAAGCGGGTGGTGGTGCACGTATGATGGAGGTGGAGCTAGAGCGTGAGGATGGGCAGTTGATGTATGAAGTCGATCTGGCTGGGGATATCTATGTCTACATCTGGGCCGTTTCAGGTGAAGTGTATGAAGTTGAGCATGATAACTGGGACTAATCGATAGTTGTAGATATATGTCTTAGGGTACACTGTTGACATCGGCAGTGTGCTTTTTTACGTATCTGTAATATAAAAGTATCAAAAAAGAGGACACTATGGTAGATCGCTCTATGGGATCACAGCGAGATGTCGGGAAACAACCATGTATTCTACTGGTTGAGGATGATCCGGCAACCGTACAAATGCTGAGTTTGGGCATGCGTTATGCTGGGTTTAAACTAGTCGTTGCAACAACAGGTCTGGAAGGTCTCCAGGCCACCCACGATTGTAACCCCGATCTGATCTTGCTTGATTGGATGTTACCAGGGATGGATGGCCTGGCGCTCTGTCGTCGATTACGGAAGATGGGTGATACTCCGATCATTATGCTCACAGCCCGTGATGAAATAGATGACCGTGTCCATGGGTTAGACGCTGGTGCAGACGACTATCTGGTGAAGCCATTCCATTTTGATGAACTTGCTGCGCGTATGCGAGCGCGGTTGCGTCACAATTTGCCGAGTGATCATACATTGTGTTTTGCTGATCTTACCCTTGACATGAAGCTACACGAAGCCATTCGCACAGGAAAACATATTGCGCTTACGGCAACAGAGTTTAATGTATTGCTCTTATTTCTGCGTCATCCACGCCAGGTACTTACGAAAGAACTGATTCTCGAGACAGTCTGGGGCTACGATTTTGGCGGGTCAGCAAATATTGTCGAACAGTATGTCCGTTCATTGCGCCAGAAAATTGGTGAGCCAGTGCTTATTCAGACAGTGCGTGGTGTAGGATACGTGCTACGAGAATTACCATGAACAAGCGTTTGTCTTTTGCCTGGTTGCTCACAATCATCTATCTGGGGTGTATGATTCCATTGCTCCTCTTAATGGGTGGTCTGGTGTATACCGAGTATCGCTATTTCCTGATCAACAATTATACGACTATGATACGTGATCTGGTGCACGCTGTAGCAGACCCACAGGGTGCGGAACAACCTGTCGAACAGACGGTGGCTCTTTCACGCGTAACTGATGTCTTAGTGGAACAGTTACGTGGCTCTGATTTTGAGGTCGTCGTGCTCGACGAGGCTGGGCAGCGTGTAAATCCCGCCCTTGGCTCAGGACCATGGCTTGATGATGATATACGTGCCGTGGCTATGACAACAGCCACACCGCAGACGTATACAGTCGATACCCCAACAGGTCAGCGCGTTGTCTATCTGCTTCCGGTATATGCTGCTGATAATCAAGTGATTGGCACAATCGAAAGCAGCTTTGCTACCCAGACCATCATTGCCGATATGCATCAATTAGTCTACTGGCTCCTGTTGACAATGGTAGGGATGATCGTACTGGCGCTACTTATGGGGCCATTACTCGCGCAGTTGGCCATGCACCCATTGCGTGGTCTCATAGCAACAGCGAATCATGTGAGCCACGGGAACCTGAGTGAACGTGCGCCTCTTTCTAATGTGAATGAATTTCACCATCTCTCCATCACATTTAACACCATGTTGGATCATATTCAGACAACCATGGATCACTAACAACAGACCGCTATAACGATGCGTCGGTTTGTTGCCGATGTCTCGCATGAATTACGGTCGCCCTTGAATGTGTTAAGTGGCAGTGTTGAGGTCCTGGAAGTTGCACAACAACGTGGTGATCCAGAAGGTAGCCGTCAGGCCACCGCGATTTTACATGCGGAAATCGAGAGTATGGGTCGTTTGGTCAACGATTTGCTCTTGTTAGCACGGATGGAAAGTGTTCATGATCAACAGGGAGCGGCGCTCCAACTCACGCAGGTTGAGCCGTTGCCATTGCTTGAAGAGATCACCGAGCGGGCGCGCCTGCTTGCAACGGGACAGCATATTCGCATGGAATGGCCACAAAGCGACCCTGGGTCGCTGCTCGCCGATGCAAATGCATTACGTCGGGCACTCAACAATCTTGTCGAAAATGCGCTCCATCACACCCCCGTTGGAAAGTCTATTGTCCTCTCGCTTTTACCTGAAGCTGATGGCTGCTGGTTTATCATATCTGATGAAGGTTGTGGTATTAGATCGGAACATATCCCTCATTTATGTGATCGTTTTTACAGAGTAGATAGTGCTCGGACGCGAAAGAGTGGTAGTAGTGGTCTGGGTCTGGCAATCGTTCATGCGATTACAACGGCCCATAATGGGAAGATTGCGATAAAAAGTGCTCTGGGTTCTGGCACCATAGTACGTATCTGGTTACCGCATAGTGGTCCACAAATAGTTTTGCAAGATACAACTGTGGTATTGTTGCCAAAGGTGTATGAAACACTTGAGTTGCCGGAAACGAGAGATACGTCAGTGACTGTCCGATCCGGTGGTTGGATACAAAATATTCGGTCATTTATTGTAGGCGTTTTGTTCGTAGTGATACTTTCTGGTACTGTACTAACATTTACGAGTTATGCACAGCCTGGATTGTTTGGTCATCCCAGTAATCAATCGCCCATTACAGCAGATGATCGTTCAGAAGTTATGTTGGTTGCTAATCAAGCGCTTGGTGATTCCAATGAGGTACTGTCATTCGCAACTGTCAGATTTGACGAAGCTGTTCAGCTCGCCTCAGAACAGGTCGATCAAACAACTCCTGTTGAAGTGTGGCATGATTATGGCACCGATATCTACGAAGTGACATTTAGCGATCGTACCGATGTTTATGTTGATATTGAACAGCAACAGGTGATTGAGATCGATGTGCCAATCCCCTCTAGTCAAGGTGTGGGTGTAGAACGTCAGCAAACCGAGCGTGCGCGGGTTGTGGCTGCCATAGTTCAGGGATTGGTCGAACTCAGTTTTGATGAGGTTGCAATGATCGCTGCCCAGGCGGAGAAAGGCAGTTTTGTACCTGAAGAAATCGAGTTGCGATGGCAACGTGAACAAGAACGTGTTGTATATGTGGTTGAGTCAAGCGACGATCAAGAAGTAATTCTTGACCCGCAGACCGGCGAGATTTTAGAGAAAGGGTATGAAGACGCGGATGAGAATGATCTGCATGATAGCGATGATGATGATAATTGAGTTATCCACATGAGGGATGGTTTGTCTTGCGACGATCATCCCTGACATCCACACTTTTCCACAGGGCGTATCAATAGTACAGTTGTGCCAGAAAGCACAATCTTGGTAACAGAAACCACGTGCCGTTATCCAGAATACACTAGTTTAGGACACTCATGACAATCGCATCAAGCCGTAATGGACATCAGCATGAACCGCTTGTCACTCTTGAGAATACCAGCAAAAGCTATAGTGAGGGTGGTCAGGAACGAATTGTTCTGGAACATGTGAATGTCGTTTTTGAACGGGGCGAATTTATTGTGTTACTGGGAAAAAGTGGTTCCGGTAAAAGCACTCTGCTTAACCTTGTCAGCGGCATTGATGTGCCAACCAACGGTGAGGTGTGGGTTGATGGTCTGGCGCTCACCCAGCTTTCTGAGCACGAACGCACCCTTTTTCGGCGTGAAAAAATTGGCTTTATCTTCCAGTTCTTTAATCTGGTGCCGACCCTTACTGTCGGCGAAAACCTGCTGCTGCCACTCGAACTCAATGGCCGTACAGCCCCGGCGGATCGGGCTAAAGCCCAGAATTTGCTTGACCAGATTGGTCTGGGTGACCGCTGGAAAACCTATCCTGATCGCCTGTCTGGAGGTGAACAGCAACGTATTGCCATTGCACGTGCGCTGGTTCACGATCCGCAACTGGTGCTAGCCGATGAGCCAACTGGTAATCTGGATACAGATACAGGTCAACTGGTGCTTACGTTGCTCGACACACTAACACGACAGGCAGGCAAGACTCTTTTGATGGTGACGCATAGCATCGATGTTGCCAGTATGGCTGATCGTGTGTTTCGCATTGTTGGGGGACAGTTGCTTGAGGAGGCGGTTGTAGGGGTTGAGGGGTAGATCTTCGACAAACTCAGGTCCCGCTCAGCATGAACTCTCGCCGCCTAAGCCTGTCGAAGGCGGCATGTAGCCCAGTGTAGTGGCGGTTTGCAACCACCGTGTGGCATTGTGCTGCGAGAGTTGTCGTTTCAGAAGTTTTGGTATTGTAAAACTAGCCAGATGGTTACCAATGATCTCAACTACACTGTTCAAAACAACCATGCGCCACTTGTTGCGCCATCCCTGGCAGTTTGGTCTGGCCATTCTAGGTGTCGCGCTTGGTGTTGCAGTTGTGGTCTCTATCGACCTTGCGAATGACAGTGCGAGTCGTGCGTTTGCGATTTCGACGGAAACGTTGGTGGGCCGCACCACACACCAGATCGTTGGTGGCTCCAACGGTGTCGATGAGGCGGTCTATCGACAGTTGCGTACGGAACTTGGTGTGCGTGCGGCGGCTCCTGTGGTAGAGGGCTATGCTACTGCGCCGCAAAACCCTGGCCTCACGCTGCGTATTCTCGGTATCGATCCTTTCGCTGAAGCCCCTTTTCGGCCCTATCTGTTGCCTGGCGATCTCTCGCCCGATGGCAATATAACTGCGCTGATGACCGAGCCGGGGAGTGCACTGATGTCGGCCAGTACAGCCGCTGCGTATGGCATCGCTGTCGGTGATGAGATTGGGATGCAAATTGCTTCGAATGACCAGATTGCACAGATTATCGGTCTGCTTGAGCCACAAGACTCGACGAGCCAGCAAGCTATCGATAGCCTCTTGATCGCCGATATTGCGACTGCGCAGGAGTGGCTTGGTGTAGCTGGCCGCCTTGACCGCATTGATCTCATTCTGCCTGAAGGAGAGGCGGGCGATGCCATTGCTGAACAGATTGCCACAGTGCTTCCCGAAGATGTGCGAGTTGTCCGACCGGAGACGCGTACCGAGACTATCGAGCAGATGACCGCCGCGTTTGAACTGAACCTCACAGCGTTGAGCCTGCTGGCGTTGATCGTCGGCATGTTTCTTATCTATAACACCATGACCTTTTCGGTGGTGCAGCGGCGTGGACTCATTGGAACACTTCGTTGTATCGGTGTAACCCGACGGCAGATCTTTACTCTGGTGCTTGGAGAAGCGCTGCTGGTGGGCATTCTAGGGACGCTGGCTGGCCTTGTGCTAGGAGTGTTGCTGGGGCGTGGTCTCGTCACACTGGTGACTCAGACCATCAATGATCTGTATTTTACCGTCTCCGTGGAGAGTGTGGCCATCAGCACTACACCATTGATCAAAGGCGCGATACTAGGAATGGTTGCCACATTGCTTGCGAGCGCTGTACCCGCATGGGAAGCAACGTCAACGTCTGCTCGTACCGTCTTGCGCCGCTCGTCGTATGAAGACCGGATTCGTCGGGCGGTGCCAATTGCTGCAGGCGTTGGCGTTGGGCTGTTAGCACTTGGCTTAGGGCTACTGGCCATTCCCAGCCAGAGCATCGTATTGAGCTTCACTGCGCTGTTTGCCATGACTATTGGTGCTGCAGCACTCACACCACTGATGACGTTGTGGCTTATGCAACTCGTGCGCCCATTGCTTGGCCGTAGTTTTGGGTTGCTTGGTCGCATGGCTGCCCGTGATGTTGTTGCGGCGCTCAGTCGCACATCGGTCGCGATAGCGGCACTGATGATCGCTGTCTCTGTCACAATCGGTGTTGGCTTGATGGTGGGGAGCTTCCGACAAACGGTGATCGATTGGCTGGGACACACGCTCCAGGCCGATGTGTTTGTTACCTCTGCCAGCCTGTCGTCAGGTCCACCAACGGCATCGGCATTGCCTCCTGACCTGATTGACCGCTTCGCCACCACACCTGGTGTAGATGGCATCCGTCGTTATCGCGCATTAACATCTGAGACACCGTTGGGAATGGTAACCTTGATCGGTACCGATATTGCGCCTCAGCGTGATCGTGCATCATATCGTTTTTTAGCAGGCGATCCAACCCAACTCTGGGATGTTTTCGAGCAGGGGGGGGTGCTCATATCGGAACCGCTGGCATACCGCAACAACCTCGCGCCAGGTGATACCATTGCGCTATACACTGACCGTGGCGAGCAGACTTTTACCATCGCAGGGGTCTACTATGACTACGGTTCACAGCAGGGCGCGATCACGATGGATCTGGCAACTTATCGGGCGTACTGGGACGATCAAGGCATCTCATCACTGGCCATTTATGCGGCGCCAAACGTAGATGTTGATAATCTTGTGGCACAGTTGCGAGCACAGGTAGGTAATGATGAAGTAGCCCAGATACGTTCCAACCTCTCTCTGCGAACCGAATCCTTGATTGTGTTCGACCGCACGTTCGCTATCACGACGGTGTTGCAATTCCTCGCAACGATTGTGGCATTTGTTGGGGTATTGGCGGCGTTGATGGCGCTCCAACTGGAACGAGCCCGCGAACTCGGTGTGTTGCGTGCTAATGGTCTGACACCACGGCAACTATGGGGTGTGGTCGTCTCGCAAACGGGTCTAATGGGTCTCACTGCCGGGCTCTTATCTATTCCCGTAGGCATTATGCTGGCGACAGTTTTGGTATTTGTGATCAACAAGCGCTCATTTGGCTGGACGTTGTTCTTTCAATTGGATGGAGCACTCTTCCTGCAAGCATTGCTCGTCGCTATCGTCGCGGCGCTGCTGGCCGGGTTGTATCCCGCGTGGCGGATGAGTCGTATCTCGCCGGCGTTGGCCTTGCGCGAGGAGTAGACTTAATGCGAATGGCAAATATCACTAGAAAATAGATCAAAGCGATGATTCGTTATACAAAATGGTTCCTTGTGTTGGTTGTGTTGCTGCTTACAGGATGTGTCGGTGGTGCTCAATACGTCGAACCTCAGACCCGCCTTTCGGCTGTTGAGGCAGTGGGTGGTGATCCTGGTGATCGTAGCGCTGACTTTGCGCGAGTCGTGGAACCACGTCCATTTGAGCTCCCACGTGATCACGGGCCACACCCTGAGTATGCCATCGAATGGTGGTACTACACCGGGAATCTCCAGACCGACGCGGGTCGTCACTTTGGTTTTCAACTCACCTTTTTTCGCTATGGCCTGACTCCTGAGACGCCCGAACGCAGCTCGGATTGGGCTACCTCCAGCATCTACATGGCTCACTTTGCGCTGGCCGATGTTGCCGATGAACGCTTCTATGCCTTCGAGCGCCTTAGCCGTGGTGCGGCAGGGCTGGCTGGTGCACAGGGTGAACCAACGTTTGAAGTGTGGTTAGAGGATTGGCGCATCACCAGCGAGAACGACGGCCTGCCAATGCGTCTCAATGCTGAACAGGATGGTGTCGCCATTGACCTTGTGCTTGATACGAATCGCCCGGTGGTGCTGCAAGGGGATCGTGGATACAGTCAAAAGGGTAGGGAGCATGGGAACGCCTCATACTACTACTCGTTTACGCGCCTGGAAACGCAAGGAACGGTGACAGTTGACGGTGAGAGTCACGCAGTACGTGGTCTGAGTTGGATGGACCACGAGTTTGGCACCGAGGTACTGGAAGAAACATCAGCGGGATGGGATTGGTTTTCGATCCAACTCGATAATAACACTGACATTATGTATGCTCAGGTTCGCACTGCTGATGGGAACACACAGTATACATATGGTATTTTGATTGGTGCCGATGGTTCGTATTATCTACTTGAAACCAGTGAGGCAACGCTAAAGGTTCTCGATACCTGGCGTAGTTCATACAGTGGTACTGAATATCCGTCTGGTTGGCGATTGCAAATTCCCGGAGAAAACATTGATCTGCACATAATGCCATATTTGAGAGACCAGGAGTTACCTCTTTCGGTGTTGTACTGGGAGGGAGCCGTACAAATCGAAGGGACCAGCAATGGCCAGTCGGTGAGTGGGAATGGCTATGTCGAGCTGACTGGTTATGGTGAGCAGCAGGAAGAAGGCTTGCGTATTCGTTAACCCATCCCCCTGGCTTTATCTCTTAACAAAATTATAGTTAGCTGGTATAAACGTGTAGGCAAACCAGATATCTGTGTGTATAATACTTTGTAGGAGAAGCCCGCTACCTGCCATTTACAAACCACATCGGCTTTCATCCATTCTGGTTCTTAAAGTTGATCTGATGTTTGTCCTATAGTATATGTCAAGGAGAGGATTATTTGCATGGCAGAACTTCATTCCCCCCACCATCGATCGTATACCAGGCAGCACGCAGTTGTGATTGGTGGTGGTATTGCCGGACTACTTGCGGCACGAGTACTCACTGCTCATTTCGACCGTGTGACGATTGTCGAACGGGACGTGTATCCCGACAGCCCGGTTCACCGCAAAGGTACGCCACAATCGCACCATGCACACGCCTTGCTGGCTGTTGGTCGTGACATTATCAATGACTTTTTCCCCGGTATCACCGACGACTTACGTGCCAATGGAGCTTTTTCTGCTCACAACATCGTGCCGCTTGTGATTGTGTCACCAGTAGGAAAGTTATTGTCAGCACCGGTTGAGGGTGAATTTATGGCCTTCAGTCGGGCTTTTTTAGAATGGCATATCTGTCAGCGTTTGAGTCAGCATCTACGTATTCGTTTTATGACCAGATGTGAAGTGACATCTGTGTTGTCAACACCAGATCGAACACGTGTCACTGGTGTTCAGTTACGCTATCGCAGTGCCAACCAAGAAGTGCAAGACCTCGAGGCTGATCTGGTGATTGATGCGAGTGGACGGTTCTCAAAAGCACCTGAGTGGCTTATACAGATGGGGTACGATGCTCCTCCTGAAGAACGGATCAACTCAGATATTGGGTATGCCTCACGTTTTTATGAAAAACCGACCGACTTTCCAGCAGAGTGGCAGGGTTTGATTGTCAACGTTCGTCCTCCAGACATAGCGCGTGGTGGGCTGATCATTCCTATCGAACATAATCGCTGGCATGTGACGGTTGGTGGTAGTGCCGGAAATCACCCACCGATTGATGAACAAGGGTTTCAGGAGTGGGCCGCCAGTTTAGCTGATCCCAGTTTCTACGAAGCCATTCGAGTTGCCAAACCAATCACTCCCATTCGGGGCTACCGTACACCAGAAAACTGGTTACGCCACTTTGAGCAATTGGATCGCTGGCCGCGAGGATTCATTGTTATGGGTGACTCGGTGTGTGCGTTTAATCCGGCATATGGTCAGGGCATGACGGTCAGTGCGCTTGAAGCACAGGTGCTCGATACCTGTCTACGTCAGCAACAAGGGTACGCTGAAACAAACTTTGAACAGCACTTCCAACAGCATATTGCACAAACAGTTGCCGACCCCTGGTTGATTGGTACCGGAGAAGATCTGCGCTGGCCCAGTGTCACACTACAGGGAGCATCTCCACGCACAGAAATGAAATGGATACACAAGTACATGAAACTGGTGTTCCAACAAGCTTGCGAGGACATTGTAGTTAGTCAGGCATATTTTGATGTAATCAACATGATTGCGTCTCCGGCGTCGTTGATGCGGGGCAAGATTTTAATTCGCGTATTGGATGGCGCGATACGACGAAGTCTTACACGTAAGGACCAGCACAGTCATCTAGGGCCGCTTGCCCTTTCGCCGGAAGCTATTGCCGAGTTGCAGTCACGTTCGGAAAAACATTACGTAGCAGAAGCACAAGAACGCATAGTTGCACGTGTATAGGGCAGCAAGTGATACAATTCACGACCTTGATATATGAAGTGAGTGTACATCAACTTTATGAAACAAACACCTGCTGAGCCACATACACGTCTGTTTGCCGAAGAACGTCGTGAGGCCATCCTTACATCCTTAAAGCGGTTTTGCAGCACTGGGGCTGCACGGCGCATCGACAGAGTCTATCGCAGCATAGGTTGGTATTTCACAGCCATACATCTTTAAGATATTTGGCACCAAGAAAGACCTCTTTATTCCCACAAGAGAGCATGTCTATGATTTGACATTGACGGCATTTCAGCAGGGCTTACAACAAAATAGCGAGGCTCCATTAACTGGTATGGGAGCAGCCTTTGAGCAACTCATAGATGAGAACGATGAGATGTTGGTTATTATGCAATGTGTCGCAACAGTCAATGATCCAGACATTCAGCGTGTAGCATGTCGGCGCTTCCGTGAATTGTACGATTTTGCACGAGAGCATGGAGAGTTGGACAATGTGGAGTACAAACATTTCTTGGTGAGGGATTTTACCTCGTGTTTGTGAAGGGTATTAACTTTGATCCGGAACGTGTAGATGCTAGCTAATGCGACAGCAAAATGTTTTATTTGTAAAGTAGTGAGTATTTACTAAACTATTATGGCGGAAGCCATAATGATTCGTCATCAACCATTGTTCAATACTACGCCAATCGAAAGCCATGCCATCGTTATTGGTGGCAGTATCGCTGGAATGTTCGCTGCACGGGTTTTATCCAACTATTTTACTCAGATAACTGTGATTGACCATGACACTTTTTCCGATGCTCCTGCTCATCACAAGGGTGCGCCACACCATGTCCATGGACTGCTTGCGCGCGGACACATGATCATCAAACAACTCTTCCCCAGTACAATACCATTCAGTTACGGCGGTTTGGGCGTGGGAATGGGATGGACACGGAGCGGATTACTGACGAAGCCGCCGAAGGGCGGGGGCGTGGCACGAATCTGGCTGTCGGCTGGGGATCGGCTGGCTCTATTACTTACCCAACTGCACCAACGAGGGTATGTTCAGCAATTTGATAATCGCCATTTTTTTCTTGTTTCTGGTGGCGGCTGGTGCTGCGCCATGTGCTCTGGAAGCATTAGCTATGCGACTTCCTGGAGCCAACATCACGTTGCTGGAACAACGAAACCGTCATTGGGAGCGTATCATTGTGACGCTGCGTGGTGGAGAAAATGGGCAGGCACAAACATGCTGAATATGGGTAAGCCATCCAACGGCTTGCGTTAGCGGCGGCTGGCGAGGATCAGGTTAGAGGGCAGGGAAAAACCCGAAGCCAGAAAAAGGCTTGTAAATCGCGCAGGCTCCCACTTGTCGGGTGCATGCTGTGTTGGGCGACCTGGGGCCTTTATTTAGGACATCGCCTACAGTCGGCTTGTCAGGAGCTACATCGTGAAATACTTGATGTACAAGATGATGTCATCGTTCTCTTTCACCAGATACAGTGCCATGTAGTCACCATTGTTGAAAGCTTGCTTTGAGAACACAACTTCCTTTAGTGCCGTTGGCCACGATTGGCACCTGTCGGTTGCGAAGTCCTCCGGGAAGGATTTGCCGCTAAATGTGAGGGCCTCGACCTGCTTCGTGATCGAGTCTTGTGCGGCGCTAGGTAGCTGGATCTTGGCAAAGACGATGGGGTCAATTGGAGGAATGTGGTGGAATGCAAGTCCCTTTGCGCCATTAGGGAGGTTGATGCCCGATTCCTGTTCGATCTTCGCCATAGCTTCGGCATCGAACGAATGCTCATCGAGACTATACTCCGTAAGATCACGGTGTCCGCCACAACCAACGGCTGTCAGACATATAGCAACTATGCAAATGAACTTCATTCTTCTTTCTCCTGATATGCTAAGCTCAGCCAATTGCAGATAGCGGAAGTTAACTAAATCGTTATGGGAAATTGGCTGCAGCGCTTTGTTAGACGATCTTGTGTATGGCGACTACCGCAAAAAGATCGGTGTTCAAGAATCGAGTTCTGTCGGACACCCAACGGCGGCTTCACCTGCCGATGGGTCAGGTGCAAGCTATGTTGGGCGGCTCTAGATTTCCAAATCAAATCCCTCTGTTACCCAAGCTCGCTGCAATGTTTGATAGTCTAAAAGTGTAATATTTTCTTCTTCGATAATGTCTGTCGCGTGCTGAGACATCAAAAACTCAACATCTGTTTGGCGAACATGTGCACCTTTAGACTCAATAGCCAGTAACTCAGAATTGGCACATCCCGGATGGACGGTCTACTCATTTAGACCAATAGGTAGCTCACGCAATAATTCTGTGTAGTTGGCAACTTTATTGACCACATCAATAGCTATCCAAAAAGTCATAGTCGTTGGCAGGTAAACCCTGATTCTATATTTTTTTAATCTGGGAGCGTCCAGCCACTCGAAGTGCCAATCCATATTCTTTTGCCAGCTTAAACATCAAATCAAAAATGTCTACCCGGCTACTGATACGTAGAGAATGCCAATCTAAGTGAGTGGGCTTTAGCCCAGCCGACAAGACGGCTTCTATCGGTACCCTGAATTCCAATTCCAGTTGATCTAATTTGACTTGAGCCAGAAATTCATGCATGCGTTCAAAGTCGTAGAAATACCCAGCCTCATCAATTAGGGATGGCACCTTTTCCTTAGAGGTTATTGGTCCCCAGCGATAATCGACCCAATCAGAGATCACGGTAAGGTGAACACCGAACGGTACTGTAGGATGATCTGAAAGGAAGCGCATAGCGTGCAGAGCCCGAGGGCAAGGCACCATCAAGGTAGTGGAAAAACCACATCTTTCCTGAATGCGTCAATGATGGCTGTGTTAATTGCATGACCCATCCCAAAATCATCAGCGTTGATTATAAGTAAGCGGGCGTCATCAGGGTATCCTAATAGACGATTTGTTTGGCTTCTATTCAATGGACTCACCTTACCACATTTTGATTTCCACTGTCTTGATAGCTCCCATACAATTTTATTGTCCGCCCGTTCAGTTGTTTAAACTGTGCACTCGTTTCCTTTGGCGCGTCAGCTTTAAGCCGTTGTTAGGCGACATGGCCCATCTCCGAGTCAAGGTGCGCGCCGGTAGTGCATGACGACCGCGCCGCAGCGGAGGGGTGTCGCCGAGACCAGCTCGAGCCGTCGGGTACTAGGGAGCCCGCTCTGGTACAGGGTCGGGCCATGGCCGACGATCCTCGGGTGGACGAGAAGCTTGTACTCGTCGATCAGATCCAGCCGGTCCAGCTCGGTCGCGAGCTTGCCGCTGCCGAGGAGCACGCCGTCCGGGGTTGCGTCCTTGAGCTTCTGTACGCCCGTGCACAGGTCGTCGGCGATGTGGTGGCTGTTGGTCCACGGAAAGTCCTTGCGCGTCGAGGACACCACGTACTTCGGCTTGGCCTCCAGCTTGACCGCCCACTCGCGCATCGCGGGCGGTGCTTCCGCGTCGCCGCGGGCAACCGCTGGCCAGTAGCTCTCCATCATCTCGTAGGTGACGCGGCCCCACAGCATCGCCCCGCTCTCGTCCATGAGGCGGGTGAAGAAGGCGTGTGTCTCGTCGTCGGCGATTCCTTCCTGGTGGTCGACGCAGCCGTCCAGTGTGACGTTGATACTGAAGGTCAAGAGTCCCATGGTGTCCTCCGTTCGAGATACGCAACGAGCCGCTCGCCGTCTAGCTCCAAGGGCACGAGCCCAATTCGCGAGGTGCTCACCCTGTGTCGTCTAACATGTAGTAGGCGGAAACGATCCGCCTATGTGCATCGTGTGAAGCTGCGCCCGTAGCCGCCTCTTTCCGGAAAACCGCAGAGCGAGACGGACAAGGTGTCCGCCTCTGCAGGATACCATGCAGCCGATCGATGGTCAACACTCAGCGGCGCATGCACCGCGCAGGCGCAACGTCCAGCGGGGCCTGCACATGACCACACCTTGCCAGCGTAGGCTTGGTGCAGCGCTAACCCATCAGCCCCGGCGTGGTAGGCGCCTGTTGCGCCGCGCAGTCGCAACGTCCCCTTGCACGGTAGTGTAGCGCCACTGACGACTGCGAGTATCCGGCGTGGCGAACCGATAACCCACGGCCAGTCCGCAGGTGACCAAAGCTGGTTGCCGTGCTCACCATCTGACGAAGCTGGCTTTCTCCAATGGGTACGTAATCTACCCGAGCCCAGCATCTACGAGGCGATCCGCATCGCTGAACCCATCACTCTTATCAAAGGTTATCATATACCACACAACCGCCTGCGCCACTTTGAACGACTGGATCGTTTGCGACAACGCTTTATTGCAACAGGTGATTCCGTATGTGCCTTCAACCCATTTATGTTCAGGGGATGACCACAAGTGCGCTGGATGCGTTGGCTCTTGATGAAAGCTTACGTCAACAACGCTTGCGTCCACGCGCCGATTTTGAGCAACAATTCCAACACCGCATTGCACAGACTGTCGCAGCGGCGTGGCTCATCGCAACTGGTGAAGATCTGTGCTGGGAAGGGATTCGCTTGCAGGGGACCCGCCCATGGTTTGGCTTATGGTGGACCCAGCGCTACATGAATCTGGTTCTGCAACAGGCTCGTGAGGATCTTATCGTGAGTAACGCGTACTTTAACGTGCCCAACAGGATCGACGTACCCGAGTCGCTTATGCATCCACGTGTGCTTTTGCGTGTATTTGCTGGTACACTTGGACGTATATTCCGAAACGCACAATCGAATCCAAACGACCCAGGTCAACTTGTATTATCACCTGAAGCCATCGTAATGCGTCAGGCGCGAAAGGAGTTTCACAATGTCTGATACTTTTGAGGAACGTATCACGCCTGGGTACGCTGACAACAATGGTGTCAGGATCCACTATGTCAGTCTGGGCGAAGAGTCGCTAATCGTGATGGTGCATGGCTTTTCCGATTTCTGGTACACATGGCGGCACCAGATGGAAGCGCTGGCGGAACACTACCATGTCGTAGCTATCGATCTGCGGGGCTATAACCTGAGCGACAAGCCCAAAGGCGGTGAGAATTATGTGATGCCATTGTTGGTTCAGGATGTGCAGACCGTCATCCACGACCTCGGCTACGAACGCGCAGTAGTCGTTGGACACGATTGGGGTGGTGCCATTTCCTGGCAGGTAGCCATATATCTCCCCGAACTGGTGGAACGTCTTATTATTCTCAACCTGCCACATCCACGTGGCATGGCCCGCGAACTGGCCCACAACCCGCAACAACAACAGAACAGCCAGTATGCTCGTGAGTTTCAGCAGGAGGATGCCCATCTTCATCTTGCACCTGAACGGCTCCTCAGTTGGATACCTGATGAAGCCGCCCGTTCACGTTATGCTGAAGCGCTGGAACGTTCTGATCTTGAAGCCATGCTGCACTACTATCGCCAGAACTATCCACGTGAACCGTATAATGAGGATACATCCCCGGTTGTAAAAGTCCAGGCCCCAGTGTTAATAATTCATGGTCTGGAAGATCAGGCTTTGCTGCAATGCCATTCAGTTAACAGATGACACCACAGGAAGAACCTATCTGTAAGGGACATACATGCGCTATGCCTGCGACACTCGTTGTTGACCATCCGTCGGCTGCGTGGTATCCTGCATAGGCGGATACATTGTCCGTCTAGCACAACGGTTTTCTGGAAATAGGCGGCGGTGGGCGCGGCTGCACACGATGCGATGAGGCAGAAACGATCCTCCTAATACATGTTAGGTACACGATTGCCGGCCCACTTGGCGACAGGCTCGCGGGAAGGCAAACCACCAGTGCTTTGCTGGATGACACGCTCACCAGGATGAGCGGTTGTGTGCATGACGAGGTCGAAGCATTGACTCGCTAGGAGCTAGGTACCCATGACGAATGATCTTTCGCGGGCGTGGGACCAGCACGCCCGTACGTATGCCAGAGTGGCTTCCCCA
>WYDT01000050.1 GCA_013122435.1 Chloroflexi bacterium AL-N1 | reverse complement strand
GCGTCTCACAGAGTAACATCTGTAGACCAAACAATTCAGCTTCTCCCGGCACCGTCCGTTCCTATAGTTTGTTACCCCTTCCGGGTAACCTCGGTCGGTTCACCATCCTAGTTCTCGGTGACCTGCCCTCTCTTGACGCTGTCGTGAAAGGCTGTGCGTACCTTCACAACTGAATCGTGATGACACACAATTTGTGCGAACCTATTTTTTTCTTTCGTCCCATTCAGTGGGGTGCTTCAGCTACTACGGTAGTTGACTAACACCACCGCTATTATGAAGAGTTTGATCCTGGCTCAGGACGAACGCTGGCGGCGTGCCTAATGCATGCAAGTCGAACGTAGACCCTTCGGGGTCCGAGTGGCGCACGGCTGAGTATCACGTGCGTACCTACCTTCCAGTGGGGGACAACGGGTCGAAAGATCCGCTAATCCCGCATAATCTCTCCGGAGCAAAGCTTTCGCGCTGGAAGCGGGGCGTGCGGCCCATCAGGTTGTTGGTAAGGTAATGGCTTACCAAGCCCGTGACGGGTAGCTGGTCTGTGAGGACGACCAGCCAGACTGGGACTGAGACACGGCCCAGACTCCTGCGGGAGGCAGCAGCAAGGAATTTTCCCCAATGGGCGCAAGCCTGAGGGAGCAACGCCGCGTGCAGGACGACGGCCTTCGGGTTGTAAACTGCTTTTGCGTGGGACGATAACGACGGTACCACGCGAATAAGCCCCGGCTAACTCTGTGCCAGCAGCCGCGGTAATACAGAGGGGGCAAGCGTTGTCCGGACTTACTGGGCGTAAAGCGCACGCAGGTGGTCCGGCAAGTGGGGTGTGAAAGCCGCCAGCTTAACTGGCGGAGGCCATCCCAAACTGCCGAACTTGAGGCCTGTAGAGGTATGTGGAATTGCCGGTGTAGTGGTGAAATGCGTAGAGATCGGCAGGAACACCCAGGGGGAAACCAGCATACTGGACAGGTCCTGACACTCAGGTGCGACAGCGTGGGGAGCGAACCGGATTAGATACCCGGGTAGTCCACGCCGTAAACGATGGACGCTCGGCGTTTGCGGGCTATCAACGTCTGTGAGCGCCTCAGCTAACGCGGTAAGCGTCCCGCCTGGGAACTACGGCCGCAAGGCTAAAACTCAAAGGAATTGACGGGGGCCCGCACAAGCAGCGGAGCGTGTGGTTTAATTCGACGCAACGCGCAGAACCTTACCCAGACTTGACATGTACCTGCATGGCCCTGAAAGGGGTCCGCCTTCGAGGGTGGTACACAGGTGCTGCATGGCTGTCGTCAGCTCGTGTCGTGAGATGTTGGGTTAAGTCCCGCAACGAGCGCAACCCCTACGGTCAGTTATTCGTGTCTGGCCGGACTGCCCTATCGGGAGGAAGGCGGGGATGACGTCAAGTCCGCATGGCCCTTACGTCTGGGGCGACACACACGCTACAATGGTATCGACAATGCGTTGCCACACCGCAAGGTGGCGCGAATCGCCAAACGATACCCCAGTTCGGATCGGGGGCTGCAACTCGCCCCCGTGAAGGTGGAGTTGCTAGTAACCGCATATCAGCCATGGTGCGGTGAATGCGTACCCGGGCCTTGTACACACCGCCCGTCACGTCATGGGAGTCGGAAACGCCTGAAGTCTGTGGGCTAACCTTCGGGGGGCAGCAGCCGAAGGCGGGGCCGGCGACTGGGACGAAGTCGTAACAAGGTAGCCGTACCGGAAGGTGCGGCTGGATCACCTCCTTTCTAGGGAGTTACGAGGTCTAACCTCGTCCCCACCCAACCCAAGTGGCGAAAGTAATTCAAGGGCGTACACTGGGTGTCATCACGGTTCAGGGGTGAAGGTCCCCTGAGGGGTGCTCTTGGGAGCGGCCCTCATTGTACCTTACCAAGTGCAGATGTGTGACAAGTTAGTTTCTTCTTCTTTTTTTGGTGTTTTTTCTGGTCTTTTTTGGCCGAGACCGTCGTGGGTGGGCAGCCACCCGCCGACGGACCACCATACGTGTTCCAACAGGGAAGACATGATGAGCAAACGGGGAATGCCTTGGCGCAACGTGCCGATGAAGGACGTGGCATACCTGCGATAAGCGTGGGGGAGCCGTGAGCAGGCTGTGATCCCGCGATGTCCGAATGGGGCAACCCCATCACTGCGGTGATGACCCACTTTTCGTGGGAGGGAACCCGGCGAACTGAAACATCTCAGTACCCGGAGGAAGTAGCAAAATCCCCTTAGTAGCGGCGAGCGAACGGGGGGCAGCCCAAACCGCTACCGTGTCAAGCCAGTAGGCGTTGCGGTGGCGGGGTTGTAAGACAGGTGGCGGGTGGCTACTGACACCCACACGTATGAGGACGGTGAACCTGAAGGCGTCTGGAACGCGCCGCCATAGACCGTGACAGCCGGGTAAGGTAATCGCTCACCCGCGTGCACCTGTTCTTGAGTAGCGCCGGACACGTGCAATCCGGCGTGAAACCGGGGAGCCCACTCCCCAAGGCGAACTACACGTTGCGACCGATAGTGAACAGTACCGTGAGGGAACGGTGAAAAGTACCCCGGCGAGGGGAGTGAAATAGACCCTGAAACCGTTTGCTTCCATGCAGTCGGAGGGCGAGGTTCGCAAGAACCGCCTGACGGCGTGCCTTTTGGAGAATGATCCGGCGAGTTACCCTTAGTAGCGTGGTTAAGTCAGTGACAGACGGAGCCAGAGCGAAAGCGAGTGTGAACAGCGCGTTATGTTGCTGGGGGTAGACCCGAAACCGCTTGAGCTATCCATGTGCAGGGTGAAGCGTCCGTAACAGGACGTGGAGGCCCGAACCGGTGTCTGTTGCAAAAGGCTCGGATGACATGTGGATAGGGGTGAAATGCCAATCGAAAGCGGAGATAGCTGGTTCTCCCCGAAATGTATTGAGGTACAGCCTGGAGTACGAGGTCAACGAGGTAGAGCACTGTTGTTGTGCGGGGGCTTCACCGCTTACCAAGCGACGGCAAACTCCGAATGCGTTGACCGGGACCTCCGGAGTGAGACGGCGAGTGCAAAGATCCGTCGTCAAAAGGGAAACAACCCAGACCTGCAGCTAAGGTCCCCAAATGTAAGCTGAGTGGGAAAGGATGTGTCGTCGCCCAGACAACCAGGAGGTTGGCTTAGAAGCAGCCACCCTTGAAAGAGTGCGTAACAGCTCACTGGTCGAGTGACGATGCGCCGACAATGTAACGGGGCCAAGCTTACTACCGAAGCTCAGGGTGTTAGGTTTCTAACACGGTAGGGGAGCGTCGTGGTTGCCGCGAAGTCAGAGCGAAAGCCCTGGTGGAGCGACCACGAGTGCGAATGCCGGAACGAGTAGCAGCGAAGTGGGGTGCGAACCCCCACCACCGGAAGTCTGAGGGTTCCGCCGCAAGGCTGATCCGCGGCGGGTTAGTCGGGCCTAAGGGGTAGGCGCGAGCCACAACCGATGGACAACGGGTAGACATTCCCGTACCACCCAGAGACCGTTTGACGAATGCCGGAAACAGGAGGGTAGCGACAGCGGCGAGACGAGCGCCGTCCAAGCGTGTAGGGGGTGAGGTGTGGAAATGCACCGCACAAGCCCTGAGGCGTGAAGGCGAGGTGCCCACCTTGGTGGGACGCCAAGTGACGTGACCCCATACTGGCGAGAAAGGCCGGCTACGGAGGGCTCGGGTGCCCGTACCGCAAACCGACACAGGTAGACTGGCTGAGCAAGCTAAGGTGGACGAGTGATCCCTGGTTAAGGAACTCGGCAAATTACTCCCGTACCTTTGGAAGAAGGGAGACTGCAACCCGTGACCCTCCAGGCGAGGTGAGCGGGGGGCAGTGGCACAAACCAGGCCCAGGCGACTGGATAACAGAACCACAGGTCCCTGCTGAAGGCGTAAGCCGACGTATAGGGGCTGATGCCTGCCCAGTGCCGGAAGGTTAAGGGGAAGGGTGCAAGCTCTGAACCGAAGCCCCGGTGAACGGCGGCTGTAACTATAACAGTCCTAAGGTAGCGAAATTCCTTGTCGGGTAAGTTCCGACCCGCACGAAAGGCATCACGATCTGGGCAGTGTCTCGACCAGGGGCTCGGCGAAACTGCGGTGACGGTAAAGACGCCGTCAACCCATAGCAGGACAAAAAGACCCCGTGGAGCTTTACTCTAGCTTGCCATTGTGTGCGATCGTGCACTGCGTAGCATAGGTGGGAGCCTGTGAACCGGTCCTTGCGGGGGTCGGGGAGGCAGCGGTGAAATACCACTCTGTGTACGATAGCCCACTCACCCGAGCAATTGGGGACCGTGGCTGGTGGGGAGTTTGACTGGGGCGGTCGCCTCCCAAAATGTAACGGAGGCGTGCAAAGGTACCCTCACGCGGGATGGCAACCCGCGGGCGAGTGCAAAGGCACAAGGGTGCTTGACTGCAAGGCACACAAGCCGCGCAGGGACGAAAGTCGGCCTTAGTGATCCTACGGCCCGAAGTGGAACGGCCGTAGCTTAACGGATAAAAGCTACCCCGGGGATAACAGGCTGATCCTGCCCAAGCGTTCACAGCGACGGCAGGGTTTGGCACCTCGATGTCGGCTCGTCGCATCCTGGGGCTGGAGCAGGTCCCAAGGGTTGGGCTGTTCGCCCATTAAAGCGGCACGCGAGCTGGGTTCAGAACGTCGTGAGACAGTTCGGTCTCTATCCGCTATGGGCGTTTAGGGTATTGAGGGGGGCTGCGCCTAGTACGAGAGGACCGGCGTGGACGCACCGCTGGTGGAGGAGTTGTTGGGCGACCAGCAGGCTCCGTAGCTATGTGCGGAAGCAAGAACCGCTGAAAGCATCTAAGTGGGAAATGCGCCTCAAGATGAGTACCCTCGCGATTTGAAGATCGGTAAGTCCCCCCGGAGATGACGGGGAAAGCGGGCTGCACTGGACGCCCTGTGAGGGGTGCAGGTGACAGCAGCGCATGGACGAGGGCTTCCCTGGCGGAACACGTGCAGTGGCTGTCGGTGACGAGCGGAAGCAGACCAGAAGTGGACCAGGAACGACCTTAAGAAGGCATAAGTAGCTAACCTCTGACACACATCTGTACGCCCTTGAGCCAGTGGCGTGCCTCGAGCCCTGTGGACCCACCCCGTCCCATCCCGAACCGGGTCGTGAAACGCAGGAGCGCCGAAGGTACTGGTGTAGATAGCACTGGGAGAGTAGGTCGGTGCGCCCACCATGCTAGCGCGGCGTGGAGCAGTGGCAGCTCGTCGGGCTCATAACCCGAAGGTCGGTGGTTCGAATCCACCCGCCGCTACCACG